>NZ_JBXWQH010000011.1:0-149885 GCF_059612275.1 Ruegeria sp. CDSA034 | reverse complement strand
AAAACGGCCTGCGTTTCGCCATCCGCGAAGGCGGCCGCACCGTCGGCGCCGGCGTCGTGTCGAAAATCGTCGAGTAATCGCTCTCGAGATATCAAACGAAAAGGGCGTCCCTGGGGACGCCCTTTTTTGTTTGCATTCCTGCTATGGTCAGCACGCGTTGCGCGGACAGGAATTAGTCGTAGGCCGCGTCGACGATGAATTCCACCTTCAGCTCGGCGCGCGCCAATTTGGCTTCGCCGCAAGCCCGCGCTGGGGCATGGCCCTTTGGAACCCAGGCATTCCAGACCTCGTTCAAACCTGCAAAATCCTTCATGTCGGCCAGCCAAATCGTCACGCGAAGCATCTTTTCGCGCGATGAGCCAGCCTGTTCGAGAAGGGCGTCAATCTTCTCGAGGCAAATCCGGACCTGTTCCTGAATTGTCTCGCCCTCGGCGACTTGCCCGGTCAGATAGGCCACGCCGTTGTGTTTTACAATTTTTGAGGACCGTTCGCCGGTATCTATGCGTTCAATCATGGGGGTATTCTCGTTTTTTGGTGTCGGATACGTTCGTTCATGGTCACAATCCACCAGTATGGCAAACGGAAACCGTTTGAGTGCGTTTCAGAGAAATTTAATACACAGGAAACAAACGTGATCTGAAAGCGCGTGGATCTATCACGCATTCGTGCTGCCTCGATTGCTTGTTTTTGCTTTCTTCCGTCCAAACGCGAACGGGCTTTTTCATCCCGGCGCTGAGTGGCCTCGGCGTGGATAGTAAAGGCCGTTGATACCTACAACAAAACTGCCACCGCCAATCCCTCAGCCCTTCCGTAAAATCTCTGAAAGATCTGCGGCGGGGTTTCTTCTGGCACACAGGCGAATTATTTGGCCGCGTCACCCGGGCCGGCTTTTTTCTTTTCAGAATTGTCAGTATTCTGGCGGCAGACATTCAGATTTTCGGCAACATTATCAAATCGTTAAATAAATTCACCGGGTTTCCCCTGACAGCAATGATCTCGGTTGCTGGCGTAGAGCAGGCTAAGCCGCTGCTTACGAACTCTCAGGAAACCTATGTTTCCGCCTGCCTGGATCAGAGTGACACGCCAGAGCGAATCATCGAAATCTGCCAGCACGGGCTGGGTGATGTCGGCGCGTCTGATCGGTAGCGTAGTGAGATGTTGGATAAGCTTGCATGGGCCTATTATGATCTCGACGATATGGATCAGGCCGATGACGCATTTGCCGAAATTCTGGCCTTGAATCCCGATACCGAGCTTGGGCTGCAGGGGCGGGCGTGGGTGTATTACAATCGCGATGATTATGCGGCTGCGACCGCGTTGTTTAGGCAAGCCATATCGCGCAAGCCCAATGCAAGCAACATGGCTGGTCTGGCCGCCAGCGCGCGCCGGGCCGGAGAGATGGATTTTGCCGAATTCGAAGAGATGATGCAAACCGCTCTGGCCCTGAACCCTGAATACACTTGGGCGATGCGGTAGCTTGCCTGGAAATTGGTGGATCGTAACCGGCAGGGCGAAGCGCTGAGCCTGTTCAGAACCGCCAGCGAACTGGATCCATATGATCCATATGCGGAATACGGTGTCGCCTTTCTGTTGTCCGAGCAGAACGATTGGGAAGCTGCGTTTGACCACGTAAGTCGGGCATTGGAACTGAAGCCGGATTTCGTGACCGCATTATCGCGCCGGTCCCTTATCTTGCTGATGCTGGATCGGCCCAAACAGGCATTGAAAGATGCCGAAGCGGTGATTGAGGCCGAACCTGATGACACGGACGGCTACGTGCGAAAGGCGCGGGCGCTGTCAGACTTAGGCCAAAGATCACAGGCGCATGAGGTGTTGGAGCTGGCGGAAAGCCGGGTGGGACCGGGTAGTTATCTGCTTTATTGGCGGGCCAGCCTGTTGGCGGACGACCTCGAGTATGAAGCCGCTCTTTTCCACATTCGACGCAGTGTCGCGCTTGAGGGTGCCGACCGCTTTGACCACCGCCTGCATGCGGATATCGCGTTAGGGCTGGGGTACACGGATGAAGCCCGTGATGCCATTGATCAGGCGCTTGGTCTCTACCCCGATGGAGAGTTTGAGCAGTATACGAATGCGCTGGTGCTGCTGGCCGAGGACAGGTTCGATGCAGCAGAAAGCATGTTCGATTCTGCCACCGCCGCAGGCCTGCACCAGGACTATCTTGGCGACTTTCTGGCCGCTTTGGTGGCCGAGGGGCGGTTCATGCAAGCGATCAAGATGCGTGCTCGGTACAAGAACCGCCAACCGGATGCGACAAGTGACGAGCAACGTTCCAACTAGCGCGTCACTTTGGATGCAGTGATGTTTACGAGGTCGCCGATTCCGCCGCGCTACGCACCGCTTTGATGTTTGCGCCGTAGACGTCCGGGTTATCGACCGAACCGCCCTTGAATACGGCTGAACCTGCGACCAGCACATCCGCACCAGCTGCGGCCACCAGCGGGGCCGTCTTGGGGTCGACGCCACCGTCAATCTCGATATGGATCGGACGGTCTCCGATCATCGACCGCAGTTTGCGAATCTTGTTGGTCATGTCGATGAATTTCTGGCCGCCAAAACCGGGGTTCACTGTCATGACGCAAACCAGATCGGTCAGGTCCAGCAAGTGTTCAACCGCGTCGGCCGGGGTGCCGGGGTTCAACGCAACGCCCGCCTTCATGCCAGCGGCGCGAATCGCCTGCAAAGTACGGTGGGTATGGGCCCCGGCCTCGACATGTGCAGTCAGGATATCGGCGCCTGCATCCGCGTAGGCCTGAATGTAGGGATCAACCGGCGCGATCATCAGATGCACGTCCATGACCGTTTTGACATGAGGGCGGAACGCTTTGACGGCGGGCGGGCCAAAGGTCAGGTTGGGCACGAAATGGCCGTCCATGACGTCGATATGGACCCAATCCGCCCCCTGGGCTTCGATGGCCTGAATCTCGGCACCGAAATTGGCGAAATCTGCGGACAGGATCGACGGGGCGATCTTGATGCTGCGGTCAAAGCTCATGAATGGCCTCATATGGATAGCGTGTTGGCACAGCGTATAGCGGCGATATGCGCCAATGGGTAGGCCCTCGGTGCGCAGGGGTGTTTACAAAACTTTCACTGTGCCGACACAAAGCCGTTGAATCCCGCCTGTAGCTGGTCGCCAACACGAATTGGGGGTGGCACGTGCTGCGGATAGAAAAACTGACCAAGCGCTTTGGCGACAACGTGGCCGTTGATGCAGCGACGCTGGATGTAGACAAGCCATGCATGATTGGCATCATCGGGCGGTCCGGCGCGGGCAAGTCGACGTTGTTGCGGATGATCAATCGTCTGACGGATGCAAGCGACGGCGAGATCCTGTTTCAAGGTCGTGATATCACCAAGCTGAAAGGCCGTGATAAACGCGCATGGCAGGCTGATTGCGCGATGATCTTTCAGCAGTTCAATCTGGTGCCGCGCATGGATGTGGTGTCGAACGTGCTGCATGGCACGTTGAACCGCCACTCGACACTGGCGACCATGTTTAACCTGTTCCCGATGGAAGATATCCACCGTGCGATTGATATTCTGGATCGCCTTGGCATCGCCGCGCACGCGCCCAAACGCGCCGAAGCGCTGTCGGGTGGTCAGCAACAGCGCGTCGCCATCGCGCGCGCCCTGATGCAGGACCCTAAGATCATTCTGGCGGATGAACCCATCGCCTCGCTGGACCCGATGAACGCGCAGGTGGTGATGCAGGCGCTGCGCCGCATCCACGAAGAAGACGGCCGAACCGTCATCGCCAACCTGCACACGTTGGATACCGCCCGCCGCTATTGTGACCGCGTCGTCGGTATGCGCGACGGACGTATCGTTTTCGACGGGTTGCCCGAGCAACTGACAACTGGCGTGGCCCGCGAAATTTACGGCGCCGACGCCAGCTTCTCGGAAGAGGCAACTTCGACCCAGATTGAAACACTCGACGCGACCTCAAAAGCGTTGATGGAAGCCGAAGCGACCATCTAGGCCCAATTCACCCCTTTCATCGACCGGCCGATGAAAGGCCGGCGCATCAAACCGGAGAGAGACAGATGAAAAAACTGATTGCCGCCCTGGTGGCCACAACTGCAATAGCCGCGCCAGCCATGGCGCAAGAGATTTCCGAATTCCGCATTGGTATTCTGGGCGGAGAAAACGCACAGGACCGTCTGAGCAAGCAGGAATGCTTGCGCGAGCAGACTGAGGACCTGCTGGGTGTCGAGACCAAGCTGTTCGCGCCCGCCGATTACAATGGTGTCATTCAAGGGCTGCTTGGCGGCACCATCGACATGGCTTGGCTGGGTGCATCCGGCTACGCCAAAACCTACCTGAGTGATCCCGAAGCGGTTGAGCCTGTTCTGGTCAAGGTCAACACCGATGGCAGCTATGGCTACTATTCGATCGGATTTGCCCGCAAGGACAGTGGCATTGCCTCGTTGGAAGACATGAAGGACAAAACCTTCGGCTTTGGCGACCCCAATTCGACCTCGGGCTTCCTTATCCCGTCAATCGAAATTCCGCAGGCCACCGGTGCAACCATGACCTCGGGTGATTATTTTGGTGAAGTCAAATTCACCGGTGGTCATGAGCAGACTATTGTGGCCGTAAACAACGGTGACGTCGACGGTGGCGTGACATGGGCCGACGGTCTTGGGGACTGGGAAGATGGCTATCAGTCCGGCGCACTGCGCCGTGCCGTGGATGCCGGTCTGGTCGACATGAACGATCTGGTCGAGATTTGGAAATCCGCTCCGATCCCTGAAGGCCCGTTTGTTCTGCGCACCGAACTGCCCGAGGATGTCAAAATCAAGATGACCGGTATGCTGGCCTCGATGAATTCGATTGATCCGGACTGCATGTACAACGTTCTGGGCGGTGAATCCAAAGGCCTTATGCCGATCACCCACGACGCCTACGAAATCATTATCGAAGCGCGCAAGCTGAAGTCCAACTAAGTCCGTAAGCACAATGATCGGGGTCCGGCGCACAACCGGACCCCGTTTTTCCACTCAGGAGCATTCCATGACAGACCTGACCGTAGGGTCCCCCAGCGTCGACCAGATCCGGGCCGACTATTCCGAGATGACACGACGCAAGCGGGTCTATGGTGGTATCCTTCTGATCGTATTCGTGGCCATGATGGCTGCGGGTTTCCGCACTGCCGACGACCGTAATGCCGGCAGCTTTGTCGACGGCTGGCACCGTATCCTCGACTACCCGACCGAGGTTCTGTCGGAAGCATGGGAAAAGATCGGCGCGATGCCGGAGAACCTTGTGAAGTTTTTCCCGGCTCTGGTCGAGACACTCAATATCGCTGCGGCTTCGACGTTGATAGGGGCCATCGCCGGGACGTTTCTGGCGCTGATGTCCACGCGTGGCATGGCATTGTGGCCCTCGCTTATCCCGCTGTTTCGTCGCATCGCTGATATCTTTCGCGCGGTCCCCGAGATCGTTATCGCTTTGGTTTTGATCTTTGTGCTGGGCGGTGGTCCGGTGCCCGCAATGATTGCCATAGCCATTCATACGGCGGGTGCGCTGGGCAAGCTGTTCTCGGAAGTGAACGAGAATGCCTCTCTGAAACCGGTCGAGGGGCTTCATTCGGTTGGCGCAAACTGGTCTCAGCGGATGTATCTGGGCGTGATCCCGCAGGTTGGACCGAACTATGTCAGTTATGCGCTGCTGCGGTTCGAAATCAACATTCGCGCCTCGGCCATTCTGGGTTTTGTTGGTGCGGGCGGGCTGGGATACGAGCTGCGCAACGCGATGTCCTGGGGGCAGGGGCGTTATGACGAAGCTGCAGCCATTTTCCTTCTGCTGTTCGTCACGATTGTTGTTGTCGATCAGATATCGGGTCTGCTGCGCGCGCGCCTTACTCATGGTTCCCAGAAAGGAGCGCTGGCATGAGCACCTTCGCCACTGACCTAACCATCAACGAGTTGAAAGCCGAAGCTGACCGTCTGTTCAACCGCAAACGGCTGACCAACTTTGGATTGCCCGCGCTTGTTTTTGTCTATCTGATTTACGTGTTCTTTGCTTTCGACGTGTCTGGAATGGCCGAGCGCGCGAACTGGGAGAACGGCAAAACGCTGATAGCAGACAGCTACAGCTACAAAACGCATGTTTCGCGTGACAATCGCACTGGTGAGGTTTCAACCGCCATCGAAGGTGAACGCAAGGGCCGCTACCCCGACGGTGAGGCTCCGGGCTGGGTGAGTTTAGGCGAAACTACGGTCATTGATCTGGAAGACGGCCACATCGTCCGCTTTGGCCCCGAGACAGTGGAATACGATATCCCCGGCTATGGCATTGTCCGCGCGACACCGACCCGCTCTGCTGGTGTTCAGGCTGAACTGCCCGCGGGCGAGGTGCCGGATTGGATCAACGTCTCAAAAAACCGCATGGCGATTACAACGGATGCGGGGCGCCTGACCGTGACCCGCAACCGGTCCGAGGTCTTCCGCTATTTCAATGGGTGGGAGCTGTTCTGGTTCACGCTTGATAGCCCTTACTATGGTAAGTCGTTCCCTGAATTGGCCGGTCTGGCTGCGCAAGGCGAGGCCAGAGCGATCTTGAATGACTTCTGGACCAACAAGATGTGGCGGCATCAGGATGTTGTCTGGGCCATTTTTGAAACCATCCTGATGGCATTTCTCGGCACGTTAGGCGCGGGTATGATCGCATTGCCTTTGGCGTTTCTCGCCACGCGAAATTTCAACCCGCTCAAATCCGTCCGGTTTCTGACGCGGCGTGTGTTTGACTTTGTGCGCGGTGTAGACGCGCTGATCTGGACGGTTGTTCTGGCCCGCGCTTTTGGACCCGGCCCGCTGACGGGAGCACTGGCCATTCTGGTGACCGATACCGGCACGTTCGGCAAGATCTTCTCGGAAGCGCTGGAAAACGTCGACGAAAAGCAGATCGAAGGTGTGCAATCCACCGGGGCGAATGCACCGCAACGCTATCGCTATGGTGTGATCCCACAGGTGACGCCGGTGCTGCTAAGTCAGTTGCTCTACTTTCTTGAATCCAACACCCGCAGCGCCACGGTGATCGGTGCGATCACCGGCGGTGGCATCGGCCTGTTGCTGACGCAAGCGATCATCACCCAGAAGGATTGGGAAGAGGTCGCCTATTACATCGTTCTGATTATTCTGATGGTGATGCTGATGGACTGGTTCTCGGGCTGGCTGCGCCGCCGGCTTATCCATGGTGAGACAGGCAAGATACGCAAAGCCAGGGACACAAAGGCAAAGTCGTTCTTTTTGCCGTGACTCATGACTAAGGACTACAAAACAATGGCACGACTGCGTTCCGACCAACCGTTTATCCATCCTGATTGCCAAATCTCGAGTAGTTCCTTCGGCGAATTTGTCGAAATTGGTGCGGGAAGCCGCGTTGTGAATTCTGCTTTCGGCGACTATTCGTATTGCGACCGGACCTGTGACATTGCGAATGCCGAGATCGGGAAGTTCGCCAATATCGCCAGTTTCACTCGGATCGGCGCGACAGATCATCCGATGGAGAAGGCGTCATTGCATCACTTCCTGTATCGTTCGGCAGATTACTGGGATGATGCCGAGGATGACGCGGATTGGTTCAAACATCGCGCCAGTCGCGTCGCCCGGATCGGCCATGATACTTGGATTGGGCATGCGGCAATTATCAAACCTGAAGTGACCATCGGGCACGGCGCGGTGGTTGCTTCGGGGTCTGTCGTCACTAAGGATGTAGCGCCCTATACAATTGTAGGCGGCGTGACCGCCAAACCGATCCGTACCCGGTATCCGGTTGGCGTGGCCGAGCGCATGATGGACCTGGCCTGGTGGGATTGGGACAATTCCCGTCTACGTGCGGCCCTGCCGGATTTCCGAACATTGGGCGCCGAGGCATTCTTGGAAAAATACGAGCCAACTTGAATAGGCAAGAACCGAAACCTTCTGTGCCCGCACCCGCATCGTCTATGACCAACGGGATGAGACCTCAGTCAGGAGGTCGAGACGGGCGGGAGGGTCGTTACGGATTAGTCCTCGTTCAGGGTCAGGGTGACCCGATCTCCGGCAAATACGGTTCGCCCGAATTCAACCGGCAGACCATTGGGATCTGCGTTTATGCCGACGGAATACAGAACAGGCGCACCTTCGGTCAGTCGCAGGTGCAGGGCCTGTGTTGCCGTCGCCGCGCGCGCATTCAGGCGGGTTGAGATGCGGGTGTAATCCTTAACACCGCAGTGCTGCAAAGCCTTCGTTACCGATTCTGTCTCGGATAGCGCCTCAAGAATGCCGGGCAAGCGGTCCGCGGGAAAGACACTTTGGAACAGCCCGATTGGCTGCCCATCCGCCAGAGACAGTCCGTCATATACGTGTACCTGGTCGCCTGAAGCGATCTCCAGGGCCTCTGCTTCTGTTTCATCTGCGGCGCGCGTTGTGAGCGTAAGTATCTTTTTGCCGGGAATCTTACCGCTGGCCGAGATGCTCTTGTGGTATCGGACGCGCTTGCCGATGGCATAATCGGTCGGACGGGCCGCGACAAAGACACCGGCGCCGCGACGGGCATGCACCAGACCTTGGTCCGCCAGATCCGACAACGCGCGCCGTACCGTATGGCGGTTGACCCCGTGTTTTGCCGCCAATTGCGCCTCGGTCGGCAGGCGGTCGCCGGTGTTGTACCGACCTTCTGCAATGTCGGATGTCAGGTTCAGGGCGATGCTTTTCCAGACGGGTGTTTTTCTCATGTCATTAAATCTTCACAAGGTTGCGGATTGCCAGCCCAGGCATCGGGATGTAGTATTTGTCTAGTTGTATAGATCATGTAGACAACCCGGCCAAGAGGCTTTGATGACCGATCAAACAAATAATTCTAAGGCGACGCGGCAGGACTGGATGGGCCTGCTGGCGCGTGCGCCTGAAAGCGCGCTGATGCCCCTCTGGGATAAGTACGAAGGATGCCCGCACTTTGAATGGCTGCGCAGCCCCGAAGTGGGCGGCGTCATGGTGCGCGGGCGCACTGGTGGCACTGGCGCTCGGTTCAACCTTGGCGAAATGACCGTCACGCGGTGTTCTCTGGTGCTGCAGGATGGAACGGTTGGGCATGGATACGTGCAGGGCCGGTCCAAGCCCAAGGCCCAGGCGGCCGCGTTGATTGATGCCTTGATGCAGACCTCGGCTGCGGGTGCGGTTCATGACCAAGTGATCGCGCCGCTCAAGGGTCAGATGCAGTCCGCCAGAACAGATCGCGCCTCCAAAGCCGCAGCGACGAAGGTCGAGTTTTTCACCATGGTAAGGGGAGAGGACACATGACGGCGCAGACCCAATTTTCCGGGGGTTTTCAGAATGCACCGGTCCAGGCCGCGCATGCATTCCGCGCCGCCATGACCGTAATGGCCCAGCCCGGAGAAATCCGTGATCTGAAGGGTGCGCAACCGCCAAAGCCCCTGTCGATCGCAGCGGGAACCTTGCTGCTGACTTTGTGTGACCCCGAGACAAAGGTCCATCTGGCGGGCGCGTTCAACAACTATGGGGTGCGCGAGTGGCTGACCTTTCACACAGGTGCGCCCATTTCACAGGCTGCTGTAGCAGATTTCGCCGTAGGGACTTGGGCCGAGCTCAGCCCACTGGGATCATTTCGTATCGGTACCGCAGAATACCCAGATCGCTCGGCCACCTTGATTGTTGAATGTGACGCGCTGCAACAAGCAGGTGCCATTCTAAGTGGTCCGGGGATCAAAGACACTGCGCGGCTATCCTTGCCGAATGCCCTGGCATTGCAGGCCAACTCGGCTTTGTACCCGCTTGGATGTGACTTCTTTTTTACCTGCGGCGACCGGGTGGCGGCCCTGCCTCGCAGTTCCCAAATCAGTGTGGAGGCCTAGGCAATGTATGTTGCAGTCAAGGGTGGCGAGACGGCTATCGAAAACGCACATGCCTGGTTGGCGGAAGAAAGACGCGGCGCAACCGACATTGATGAACTGAGCATCGTCCAGATCCGCGAACAGCTGGGTTTGGCGGTCAATCGGGTGATGGCCGAGGGGTCGTTGTACGACCCCGATTTGGCGGCCCTGGCTATCAAGCAGTCGCGCGGTGATCTGATCGAAGCGATCTTTCTGATCCGAGCCTACCGGACGACATTGCCGCGATTTGGCTATTCGAACCCCGTCAAGACTGATGAGATGGCGTGTGATCGCCGGATTTCGGCCACGTTCAAGGATGCGCCGGGCGGGCAGGTGCTGGGGCCAACCTTTGATTACACACACCGCTTGCTGGACTTCAAACTGGCCGCAGAAGGTGAGGTTCCGGCTGCGCCTACGGCGCAACCCCGCACCGAGGCGACGCCGCATATCACTGAGTTCCTGAAGGGCGAGGACATCATTCAGGATGAACCCGCCAGTGACACCACCCCGGGTGATCTGACCCGCGAACCGATGGAGTTTCCGTCGAACCGCCCCCTGCGTCTGCAATCCCTGACCCGCGGGGATGAGGGGTTTGTACTGGGCATGGCCTATTCAACGCAACGCGGTTACGCCCGTAACCACGCATTCGTCGGTGAGTTGCGGATCGGTAAGGTCGCAGTGGAAATGGACATCCCGGAACTGGGTTTCGCCATCGACATCGGCGAAATCGAATTGACCGAATGCGAGACGGTGAACCAGTTCAAAGGTTCCAAGACGGAACCCCCGCAATTCACCCGTGGCTATGGTTTGGTGTTTGGTCAGTCTGAACGGAAATCCATCGCGATGGCTTTGGTGGATCGCGCCCTGCGTTGGGAAGAGTTGGGCGAAGACAATCTGGGCGCACCCGCGCAGGACGAGGAATTCGTGCTCAGCCACGCGGACAACATTCAGGCGACGGGTTTCCTCGAGCATATCAAGCTGCCGCACTACGTGGATTTCCAGTCCGAGCTGGAACTGGTTCGCAAACTACGACGCGAAGCCGAAGAACGGATGCAGCCGAAAGAGGCTGCAGAATGAAGGTCGAGCCAAAGGAAAGGGGGCATCAATGAACTGGATAGCGCCCGCATATGCGCGGCGGCAAGCCAAGCTGGGGATTTTACCAACCTGCCTTATTGGCGTCGCAGGTTTCTACCGGGTGGCGAGTCCGTGCGCGCGCCAACCGAACTCCATTCGCCATTTGGATCCCTCTTTTGCGCACGACGTCGTCGCTTCGCATGACGAGAGTGAAAGAAAAGATACACCAATAGCGCCAATAACAATGCGCCCAACAGAAATACGTCCACAAAAACACCAAAAACAAAGTGATACATCAAAATGAATGAGTATAACTTCGCATATTTGGACGAACAAACCAAGCGAATGATCCGGCGCGCCATTCTGAAAGGTCTGGCTGTGCCCGGTTATCAGGTGCCATTCGCCAGCCGTGAAATGCCGATGCCATATGGCTGGGGCACCGGTGGCGTGCAGGTTTCAGCCGCTACATTGATGCCCGAGGACACGTTTAAAGTGATCGATCAGGGTGCCGATGACACCACCAACGCCGTGTCGATCCGCAAGTTTTTTGAGAACACGGCAGGTGTGGAAACGACCGAGGAAACCGAAAAGGCCACAGTCATCCAGACCCGCCACCGCATCCCCGAGGCGAAGCTGCGCAAGGACCAGATCATCGTTTATCAGGTGCCGATCCCGGAACCTCTGCGCTTTCTGGAACCGCGTGAGACCGAGACCCGCAAGATGCACAGCCTCGAAGAATATGGGCTGATGCATGTGAAGCTGTACGAGGACATCAGCCAGCACGGGGCGATTTCGACCGCATATGCCTATCCGGTGAAAGTGTCGGACCGCTACGTGATGGATCCGTCGCCGATCCCGAAATTCGACAATCCAAAACTTGAGATGGACGCGATCCAGCTGTTTGGTGCGGGACGTGAACAGCGGATTTACGCGGTTCCGCCGCATACCAAGGTCGTCAGTCTGGATTTCGAGGATTACCCGTTTGAGGCCACCAAGGCCGATCACCCATGCGATCTTTGTGGGGCAGAGGATAGCTATCTCGACGAAGTGATCATGGATGATGCAGGCAACCGGATGTTCGTCTGTTCCGACACCGATTATTGCCGGTCACGCCGCGAGGCGGGCCATGTTGGCCAACTGGCCGAGGAGAATGCGGCATGACCCCCTTATTGCAGGTCAAAGGCATCGAAAAGCGCTATGGCGCGCGGATCGGGTGCTCGGATGTGAGTTTTGATCTCTTCCCTGGAGAAGTAATGGGGATCGTGGGTGAAAGCGGATCGGGCAAGTCGACGCTGTTGAATTGCATGGCCGGTCATCTGGAACCCGATGCGGGGCAGGTGATTTTTGACACACGCGCTGATGGTCCAGTGGATACGGTCACCATGTCCGAACCGGAACGTCGGATGCTAAGCCGTACGGACTGGGCCTTTGTACATCAGCATGCGCGCGATGGCCTGCGGATGTCGGTCAGTGCTGGCGGCAATATTGGTGAGCGTCTGATGGCGGTGGGGGATCGCCACTATGGCGACATCCGGGACCGTGCGATCGACTGGCTGGGCCGGGTTGAGATTGAGGAATCTCGTGTGGATGACCGTCCGTCCGCCTTCTCTGGCGGGATGCAGCAGCGATTGCAGATTGCCCGCAATCTGGTCACAGGGCCGCGCCTCGTGTTCATGGATGAACCAACGGGCGGGCTGGATGTTTCCGTTCAGGCGCGTCTGCTGGATCTGCTGCGCGGGTTGGTGCGTGAGATGGGGTTGAGCGCGATCATCGTCACCCATGACCTCGCCGTCGTACGCCTGCTGGCGGATCGACTGATGGTGATGAAAAGCGGTCAAGTGGTTGAGGCCGGGTTGACCGATCAGGTTCTGGACGATCCGCAACATGCCTACACGCAGTTGCTCGTGTCCAGCGTTCTGCAGGTTTGAGTATTTGGAAAAAGATGAAGTGCTATGATTGAGCTTATCAATGTCAGCAAGAGCTTTACCCTGCACAATCAGGGTAGTGCCGTAATTCCGGTGATGCAGGGTGCATCTCTGAATGTCGCCGCAGGTGAATGCGTCGCCCTGACCGGGGCTTCAGGCGCAGGGAAATCAACACTGATGCGGGTGGTCTATGGAAATTATCTGGCCGCATCAGGCCGGGTCCTTGTCGGTGGTCTGGACGTCGCCAAGGCCGAACCGCGCGAAATTCTGGCTTTGCGGCGCGAGACGCTCGGCTATGTCAGTCAGTTCTTGCGTGTGGTCCCCAGAGTGCCGACGCTTGAGGTGGTGGCCGAGCCGCTGTTGGCCGTTGGCTGCGACAAGCAAGCGGCGCTGGACAAGGCGGCGGGTTTGTTGCGGCGGTTGAACATTCCCGAAAGACTATGGAGCCTGAGCCCGACCACTTTTTCGGGCGGTGAGCAGCAGCGGGTGAACATCGCACGTGGGTTTGCGCATGATTACCCTGCGATGCTGTTGGACGAACCGACTGCCTCACTGGATGCGCAAAATCGCGAAACGGTGCTGTCTTTGATCGAAGAGGCCAAAGAACGCGGCGCGGCGATTGTTGGCATTTTCCACGATATCGAAGCACGCAGCCGGGTCTGTGATCGCGAGATCAACGTGTCTGAATTCACCCCGGGGATGGTCGCGTGAGCCTTGCGCCGGTCATAGCCGTTGTTGGTCCGTCAGGTGTCGGCAAAGACAGCGTCATGAAGGCGTTGGTCGCGCGGTCGCCAGGTATTCTGCGGGTTCGCCGGGTGATTACCCGACCCGAAGGCGAAGAAGGCGAAGATTTCGACCGGGTGTCGATTGAAATCTTCGAGCAGATGGTGCTGGATGGAGCCTTTGCGTTGCACTGGAGCGCGCATGGGCTGCACTATGGCATCCCGATTGAGATTGCAGCCCAACGGCAAACGGCGAATGCGCTGTTGGTCAATCTGTCCCGTTCGGTTTTGTTGAACGCGCAGGTGGTTTTTGGCGACCTGATCGTGATTTCGCTGACAGCGGACCCTGAGGTGCTGGCGCAGCGCCTCTCTGTACGCGGGCGGGAAAGCGCCTCTGATCAGGCGCGTCGTTTGGGACGGGCTGGTATGCCCTTGCCCGACGGGCTGAACCGCGTGATCGAAATTGATAACTCCGGGCCGTTGGAAGTTACGATTGATGCGATCCTTGCCGGGCTTCAACCGGAAAGGGCGTAGCGATGGATCAGATGAAACTTCCCATCCTCGGCTTCGCCCATAAGAGCCAGATCCTTGATCTGACAGGGGGCGGGCAGCAGGGGGACCAGATGGTCCTCCAATGCGGCCTGAACGGTTTTCAGCGTGGGTTTGTCCAGTTTTCCGCTGAGGGTGATGTGAAAGCGGAACGTGTCCATCACGTAAGGGTAACCCCAACGCAGCAAGTTGGCGTCCTGTTCCGGCGTCAGGCCCGAGGCACGTCGGCGGTCCAGTTCTGCGGCGGACGCGGGGGCGCGAAAGCTGTCAAGTTCGCGGACGCAAGCCGCTGCAAGCGCGTTCAGCGAGTCGGTATTACCTACCGGCCGCAGGGCCAGAAAACGACCCAGCCGGGCGATCTCGAACCCGTCCAGCGTGACGGGCGGTTGTGTTCCGGCCAACCGTTCACAGGCGTCTTGCAAGTCGATCAGAGATTGTCCCTTGTTCAGGCGAAACGGCGGCTTCAACGTCGCGTGAAGACCGTATTTGCGCGGAACATCGGTCGAGGCTGCGACGTCCACGCCGTCAATGACAGGATGCGCAACTTCAGTTCCGGCTTCCATGTCCCAGCCCAACCATTGGGTCGCAAAGATTGTCCATTCGGCCTGAGCCGGTGGCGCAAAATAGATCGCGTATCGCGTGAATGTCACATTGGCCTCCTATGCGTGGCCTTCCCAATAGCTCAAACCTTGTGAAGTTCAGATGACAGAAGAAATGATACTTGCCAATGCCACGCTTGTTCTTCCCGATGAGACGGTCGTGGGCAGCCTTCGGATTGTGGGGGATACGATTGCCGAGGTCGCGACCGGCGCAACTGTTCCCGCTGGTGCAATTGACTGCGAAGGGGATTATGTCTGCCCTGGTCTGGTCGAACTTCACACCGACAGCCTTGAGCGTCACATTCAGCCACGTCCCAAGGTTGACTGGCCTCATGCCGCCGCAATTCTGGCCCATGATGCCGAACTGGCCAGTACCGGGATCACGACCGTATTCGACGCGATGCGGATAGGCTCGATCCCATCCGGGCAACGCTATGTCAAATACGCGCGCGGTCTGTCACGTGAGCTGTGGCAGTTGCGGGAACAGGATGCATTGAAGATCAGCCATTTTCTGCATTTGCGGGCCGAGGTCTGCTCGGAAACCCTGGCCGAAGAACTAAACGAATTTGGGCCCGAAGACCGTGTTGGTCTGGTCTCACTGATGGACCACACGCCTGGACAACGGCAGTTCCGCGATTTGTCGAAACTGGAAGCTTATTTGAAAGGCAAACTGGGGCTTGAGGGAGATGGATTTCTGCAACACGTGGCCGACCTTAAGGCAATGCGCGACCGCTATGGTGATCTGCACGAGGTTGAGACGGTAAAAGCAGCCAAACGGTTTGGTGCAATGCTGGCCAGCCATGATGACACGACGGACGAACAGGTGCGCGTATCGGCCGGTCACGGGATCACCCTTGCCGAGTTCCCGACAACGGTCGAGGCCGCGCAGTCCTGCCAAGACTACGGTATCAAGGTGATGATGGGCGCACCCAACGTGATCCGGGGCGGGTCGCATTCCGGCAATGTCGCTGCGCATGAATTGGCGCAGCTGGGTCATCTCGACATTCTGTCCTCGGATTATGTGCCATCCGCATTGTTGCTGTCTGCTGTGAAACTGGGCGAGATGTGGGGTGATTTCGCCCGCGGATTGAAAACCGTGACAAAGACACCGGCAGAGGTCGTTGGGCTGGATGATCGTGGTGAGCTGCGGGCGGGTGCACGTGCCGACGTCATCCGGTTCCGGATGCGCGAAGGCACCCCTGCGTTGAATGGTGTTTGGTCGCGCGGACGGCGCGTGGCCTGATCAGGCCCTGTAGAACAAGTAACGGTCCGGCGCGATGGTGTCCGGTCCGCTGATCTGCTGAAAGCCGACAAGCGGTTGGCCCGAGATCAACAGTCCGCCGGGCAACATCACCTGCGCGATAAAGGGGCTGAGACGCGCCGCTTCGGCCACGTCCTCTTCCTTAACGCCGCGCCCGAAATCGTAGTGACCGAAAGCGATCCTAGGTCCACCTTCTGCCAGCTTCTGCAGCATCGGCTCGGCCTCACCCTGCAAAAAATCCTCTGCTGGCGGTGTGCTGGACGGATGGCACTGAAGCACGCGGTCCATGACCCAAATTCTCCGATCCGGTAGAATTTCCCGCAGGTGATCATAAGTGCGCCCGTTTCCAAGACCCATATCCAGAACGTCGCCCGCCATGTCCGAGACTTGGTCGACCGCCCAATTCAAACCGTCGCGTTGTGCGGTCAGGCGGCGCAGCATGGAATCCAGTCGGCTCATTCAGATCTCCGTTTTCAGTCGGCTTGGGGGGCGGACCAGACAAAGCCCGGCCCGTCCAGCAGCCGGTTCAGCAGGTCGTGGGTATAGGTCCAGATGTCCTCATCATGAACCAGATGGTGGGTCAAGATGCCAAAGGGTTCGGCGTTATCTGCGCGACCCTCGCGGCGATCCTGCAGCAGCTGAGTGGTTTTGGCGATCAACATGTCCGGGTCGGCCAGCCCGCGTGATCCGCGCCAGTCGATTGGATCCAGATGCGTGTTGATCTGGGCCAATCCAGGCGCTGCCTGAGGGCTGGACCGTGGCGTGGCGGTCGATAAGATGCGATACCCCGCTGCGGGCAATTCCTGCACCACCTCTGGCGCTATGCGGTTCCATGGCGGCACGAACATCGGGCACAATCGATCTGCAAACAGGGTGCGCAGCCGCGATATCCCAATGCCGATCTCCCCAGTGATATCGTCCATGGGCCGGTGCAGGCGGAATTCGGATTTCTTTTCATCGGGTGGTGCGTGGTTCTGATGAGCCCATCCGTGCACGACTGGGATCAGGTTTGGCCGGGCAGTTACAAATTCGACCAGTACGTCCTCGGCATTGCGGGGGATGATGGCCAGATGAACGGGCACCCCAAGGTGGTCTGACATCGCGGTCAAGCGATCAAGCTGCGGCGTTGTGGAAACCGCATCATCGTCGCGCCACCACAAAGGCAGCGCCAGTCCTTGTTGACGCCAGAGTTCCAGCTCATCCGTCAAACTGCGCCAGTCCACACTCATCCGCGGCGCTCCAAAAGTTCTTTGGCGATTCGTACGGATTGCGCAGCGCCGTCGAACCCCTGATCTGAGACCGGACGAGGTTCCGATGAAATCACACGGCCCACGGCATGGGCCAGCAGATTTCCGTTCAAATCTTTGCTTGGGATGACATCTATGGCTGGCATTTCCGCAAGGGTGCGGGCGCGCAGGCTCTGCTCGACCTCATTGCCATCATCAAATGGAATGAACACGGCAGGGGTTCCTGCTTGCAGAATATCCAATGCTGTATTGTAGCCACACATGCTGACCGAAGCCGCCGCGTGGGGCAGCATCTGGCGAAAATCGGGCCGCACCGCTTCCAGAGTGACAGGGGCGCCCTCCACATGCTTCCGCAATTCTGCAATGCGCGCCTTTGCGTCTTGCCCGCCAACCAACAGGCGCCAGCGCCTGTTCGGCATCTTTCGGGCGGCCTCGATGGCCGCGCGAAAGATCGGTTGCCCAACCGAACCGCCGCCTGCGCTGACAAGCACTTCGCCTTTGCCGATTGCATCCTTGTGCGGTATTGGGGCCAGTGGAGCCACGAAACCCGTGTAAAACAGGCGGCCCTCCAGCAGCTCAGACACAGGCCAACTGACGTTCAAGGGCACAACGTTCTGATCCGAATGGACAAGGATGCCGTCGTAATGCTCTGCGACAATCTGCTCTGCCCGCTCGGCCTTTGAGGGTTTTGAGGGCGGCGCCAGAATGTCCCGGATCGATCCCAGAATTATCGGGCGCGGGTGCATATCACGGGCCGCCTCTAGCGCAGCCGAAAATTCACCTGTCAGGGATCGGCGGCCAAACGGATAAAGCTCGGTGATCAAAACATCCGGTGCAAAGCTGCGAATTGCTTCAACCAGAGCAGTTTTGCGCGCCGCGAAAAACCCCACATCCGCTACCGTTCCGGCTTGTGTCAAAAGACGGGTGAAATCAGTGCCATCCGAGCGCAAGGGGGGCAGTCCCAACAGCGTCATTCCGGTCGTGTCCAACTGAGGAGCGGGCATCCCACCAGAGACCACGAAGGTATCATGCCCATCCGCGACAAAGGCACGGCCCAGCGTCAACGCGCGGCTCAGGTGCCCGGTGCCCAACAGGTGGGTGACAACAATCATGACTTTCATTCGCGGGGGCCTTGTCGCAGCAGTCGAACCGGTTCGGGTTGCGGCTGAAAACCATCCAGATCAATGACATAAAGTCGGTTGCGCTTGATCTTGAACGGGGCAGAGCCGTCAAAGTTCCATCCCCAGGCCGAGGCCAGAATGACGCGCATGATCCCAATGTGACACACGGCGACAGTGTCGCCCTGCAAACCGCCCAGCCAGGGTTGCAATCGCGCCCGCACTTCCGCCGGACTTTCGCCGTTCGGCGGGCAATAGTCCCAGCCCCAATCCTCGATATGGCGATATCCGCTGTCTGCGTCTGCAATCAGGTCAACGCCGCGCTTGCCTTCCCAATCGCCCCAGTTCATCTCGGTTAGGGCTTCGGACAACATAGGCTCTCGCCCCGCGACCAATGCGGCGGTTTCGCTGGCGCGCTGCAGGGGGCTGGACCAGAGCGCTGCCTTGTTCCACAACTCGGGCAATTCATATCCGGCCAGTTCGGTGCGCGCGTCATCGTCCAGCGGAATGTTACTGCGGCCCTGAATACGGCCAGCGCGGTTCCAATGGGTGTGGCCGTGGCGCAAAAGAGCAAGTTGGCTCATGCGGTGCCTCCGATCAAAGGCCGCGCAGCCTGCCAGAACCGTTCGGTTGCTGCGGGCATCAGGTGGCGGTTGGACACGTATTCCCGGGCTGTCGTACCAAGCGAACGGCGCAGGGCAGGGTCGCCAATCAGCGTCTGTAGCCTAATGGCAAGCGCTTCGGGTCCTGCTTCGACCTCGGGGTAGTTGGCCGGCGCCAGAACATCGCGGACACCGGGCCTGTTCTGCGCAACAACCGGAACTCCGCTGGCCTGCGCTTCAAGGTAAATCATGCCATATGCCTCATTCACGCCGGGCCACACTAAGATGGACGCATTTGCGTATAAGTTTTGCAGGGCGTCACGATCCAGCTGCCCAAGAAACCGGACCTTCGAGCCAAACGGTGTCATAAGGTCTTCGATCTCAACCCGCGCTGGTCCATCCCCTGCAATATCCAAAGCCCAATCCCCGTTCAAATGCGACAGGGCCTGCGCCAGCAGCTGGTACGACGCCAGTTTGTCGCCATGCCGCATCATTCCCACTGTCAGCATCGGCCCGTCACATGAGGAAACGGGCGGCAGGCTCGAGATTGGCAAAAAGGGCGGCAATTCGACCAGACGCTGATTTTCGAATTTTTCACGCTCCAGCGTGATCAGATCGTTGGCCGTGTGGTAGAAAATGACGTCCGCTGCGTCGCAGGCATCATGTGCGGCTTTCGCAAAGCCGGACCAAGGGCCGCGCAATCTGCTGGTCGCACGGGTGCTTTCCAATTGCGCGTAAGGGATGCCCCGAGCGGCGCATACTTTAGGGCCCAGCAGATCGGGGGCCTTATAGTAGTTGTGATAGGTCACCCACAAATCCGTGTCGTGGATCATGTCCGCGATCAGTCGCCGGGATTCGGCATCGGCGTCAGAGCAGAGACGTTGTTGAACCGCCGGATCGCCCGTTTTGTCATAAATGCGCAATTCCGAGACGAGATTGACCTCATCGCCCTGCGCCCCGATCGCCCTGATCAGATTGCGCGCCATTTCCCTGTCTCCCGACGGCACCGGGCTGTCCGGAGATTTCATCGGTGAGAAAAAGGCGACGCGGGCCATCAGTCTTTGCCCGCGCCCAATGCGCTGAGTCGTTTGGACAACAGGGCAATGCCGGGGTCCATGCGGAATTCGGCAACCAGGCGGGAATAGGCAGCGTTGGCCATAGATGCAGTTCGCTCTGGAGCAGCGGCGATTTCGGTGATCGCGCTGGCAAGTGCGGCCGGGTTGTCGTCGGACAAAACGCCATGCGTCCCGGTTTCTATGAATTCCGGAATGGCAGAAACCGGTGTTGACAGGATCGGCAACAGCTGCGACGCAGCCTCCATCAGGACATTTGGCAACCCGTCGCGATCTCCGTCAGCCGCGATCCGGCTGGGCAGCACGAACAGATCAGAGCCGCGCATCGCCTCGATCACTTCGGGCTGGTCACAGGCCCCCTTCCAGGTGATCCGGTCTGCGATACCCTGGGCCTCAGCCCGTTCGCGCAGCGCATCACCAAGCGCACCGCCACCAATATGCGTCCAGTGCCAATCCAGCGAATTGCGTAGCATGGCGAACGCATCGATCAGGCGATCAAAGCCCTTTTTCTCGACCAGACGGCCGACTGAGAGCATGTGAAACGGCCCGTCCGGTGCCCGAGCTGCGCGGGTCGGCGGGTCGGGAAAACGGTTCAGGTCCAAGCCGTGATAGATCAGATCGACCCGCGACGGATCATCGGCCAAACTGCGCAAGTGTTCGGCCCCGATTGCAGTACAGGTTGCGCCAAAAGCGGCCCCATGCGTGCTGGCCTGCAATTTTTCGGCTTTCTCCCAGTCGGGTGACGTCCAGATGTCTTTGGCGTGTGCCGAAAAGCTCCAGGGCAGGCCGCGCATGATGGCGGCATAGCGTGCGACCGACGACGGCGTGTGCATGAAATGCGCATACATCACCTGCGTTTCCTCGGGCAACTCGGCGGCCAGAACACAGGCCTGCCCGAAACGCCGGATGCGGTTATGTGTCGGGTCGCGCCGCAGATCAGAGCGCCAGACCTTATAAGCCTCGGTATAGCCGGGCAGGGTCTGCGCGATGTGGCGCGCGGCCCAGACGCGATCAGGTTCTTCGTACAGGTACTCGGGCAGGTAGTGGACCTGTCCCTTGAACCGATCATGCAGTGGATGGCGTTTGATGTCGGTCGGGTGGCGCAATGACCAGATGTCAAAGCTGTGGCCCGCGTCCTGCAAGGCGACCAGTTCCTGTGCGATAAACGTCTCTGAAAGGCGCGGCCATCCTTTGACCAGCACCGCGAGCTTGGGTTTTCCTGACGTCATCCGGTGGCTCGTTCCCGTTCCCCACCAAGCAGCGTGTCGACGCGGCTTGTGACATAGTCCAGACCATCCAGCAGGCCGTCGCGGATTGCCTGAGAAGGCAATGGCTGATCGGGCAGATTGCGAATAGCCTTAATCATCGTGTCCGCCGTCAACCCGTCACGGTTTTCGTCCAGCATTCTGACAAGTCCCAGACCCTCGGCGCGTGAGGCGCGGATCCACTGTTCCAGCCGAGGTGTCGTGCGTGGGACGATGACGGCGCGTTTGTCGAACGAGAGCACCTCGCAGAACGTATTGTAGCCGCCCATGCAGACCACACCCGCAGCGCCGGCAAACAGCGTTTCGATCTGCGATTCAAAGCCAACAGCCGAGACCCGACCATTCAGCGCAGCAACGCGGGTTTCGAAATCGTCGCGCAGCTCGCCCGACAGGAAGGGGCCGTAGACAAGGACAGCGCGCGGTGACAGGTTGGGATCTTTTTCATAGGCGCACAAAACCTGGTTCACCATGGCTTTGCCGTCACCGCCGCCGCCCGGCGTAATCAGGATGTAAGGTTGTTCCGGCGGATCGCCTATCGGCCCAAGATCACGGCGCAAATAACCAGTCCAATGGATACGCGACTGCGTGGCAGGGCTGAGCGGCAGGCCCTCGGTCGGATCATAGATCGAGCGTAGTCCGTACACCCAGATTTCGTCGTAGAACCTTTCGGTTGCTGCAATGGCTTCTTTCCGCTCCCACTCGGCGGCCAACACTTCGGGTTCATCCAAAACGTCACGCAGGCCCAGGACCATTTTGGTGCGGCGGGACCGCAGCAAATTTTCCAAGGTGGGCAACAGCTCGCTGCGGAAACCGGTTGGTTCCTTGTCAACGATAAGGACGTCAGGATCGAATTGCTGAACCGCCGTCTGGATCAGACCCGCCCGCAGCTCAGTCACTTCCTCGATGCCCATTCCAATTGTCTGGGATGCATAAGATCCATCGGAACGTTTGGTCACTCCTGGCAAACGCACGTGGTCGACGCGACGCGGAAAGGTGAACCGCCCGGCCACGGGTGACCCGGTCAGGATCAGCGCTGATGCCGATGGGTCAGCCTGCGTCATCGCACCAGCCAGTGCACGGGATCGGCGCAAGTGACCCAACCCGAACGTATCGTGGCTGTAGAACAAGATGCGCGGCGCACGGCCGGTTGTATCGTTTTGTCTTCCTAGGCTCATGCCTTTGCCCAATTCAGTGTTCTGGTGCAACTCCGCGCGCTTGCACCCGTATCGTATATATTTTTTTTAGCCGCGTGCAAAATCACTGATCCTACCAGTCGTTACCGGCTTGTTTCGATTTTAGCCGTGGGTTTCGCATCTGCGCCCTGTTCTATATCAAATTTCCTGCCCATCCGTCATGATGGCAGCGTCAGGTTGGTCATATTCAGTTTTTTCCGGGTTGCAAACACTTCTGTTCACAGCATGGTGCGGGGAACACGGCTTGATAAGATGTTGAGGCTGCGGGGGTTGAATATTTGAACCCGCCACCGGGCTTCGATAACCTGTGTTACGAATGGCGAACTGGAAAAATATCCGATGACACGAACATTGCTGGCTGGATTAACGTTTGTAATCTGGTCCCTTACTCTGGCGCTGGTCACCGGTGCAGTTGCGCAGACCTCTCTGATACCGGGGTATCCCTCAGCCGGGGGCAGCAGCTCGGACACAGCCAGCGAAAGCGATCTGGCTACGGCGATCCGTTCCGCCACCGAAGCCGGGGCCAGTGTGATCGTCATCGACAGCGCCGGGCAAATCGTGTCTTCCGGCCAGCAAAACAGTGTCACCCCCGAGGCTGTACCCGGGGATCCGATGGGCGACGGTTCGCAGCTTATGAAAGCGCAGGAGCGGTTTTCGAGATTTCGTGACTCGATGAATTCACGGCTTCAGGCGCTGCCTTATTCGATCTTCGAGGTGCAATACATCCTGCGTCAGACCAGCCCGGATGGCCGAATACAGACCTATGTCGAGGTCCTGTTCTGGAACGTTCTCTTCCTTTTGATCGGACGATGGTTGTCGATTGAAATCTACGGCAAGCGTATCGCAAAACGAATCGTCGTCGCGCGATCCAAGGAAGATCCACAAGGTTATCGCGAGAAGATGCCGTTTTTGGTGTTCCGGTTCCTGATGGGGATAGGCGCCACGATTTTTGCCATGGTGATGGCGCTTATCGTCGGTTTCGTGTTTTTCGGCGAGGCTGAGGACATCTCGATCCAGTTCACGGTCACAGCAATTTTTACCGCCTTCTTCCTGTCGCGTACGGTGTCTGATCTGTGGCGCATGGTGCTATCGCCATATCTGAGCCAATATCGCTTGCCGCCTTTCTCGGATCGTGACGCAAAACGCCTGTATGTCTGGGCTTCGGCGCTGGCGACCTACGACATTACTGTGGTGCTATTTGCCACTTGGGTAGCTGATTTTGGGCTGAACTATAACGTCTACGCCTTGGTCTATGGCGGTCTGACCATGTTTGGTGCGATCGGCAATGTCCTGATGATCCTGTTCAATGCCCGCGCCATTTCGAACGCTATTCGCGGCGGGCGGTCACCGGATCAGGTGTCGTGGATTCTGCGCCTGATCTCATTCGCATGGGCGCCGGTGCTGATCCTGTACATGGTGTTCAGCTGGTTCAAACTGGCCGTCGATCTGGTGCTGGAAAATCAAAACTCGATCCCGATCGTGGCCAGCAGCTATGCCATCTTCATGTCGGTCGTAGTTGCCTATGGGGCCATGAACTATCTTCTGGAACGGTATTTCAATCGCAACAACCAGCTGGACGCGATGAATGCCGATGCTGATGAGGCGGATGCCGAGGTTGAAGCGATCGAAACGCCGCAGGCCGAGATGCGCAAGCACTCGATCCTGACCTACGAAGATCTGGCGCGGCGGGTTGCCGGTATTCTGGCTTTTGTCGTCGGTCTGTATGCGTTGGTTGTCATCTGGAATCCGGATGCCAGCTGGAGCGAGGACCTGCCGATCGAGCGGGCGCTGGACGTGATGGTGATCCTCTTCATGGGTTACATCCTGTTCCATTTCTTCCGCATTGGGATCGACTCGAAGATCGCGCAGGAGATTGACGACGGCGGTGGTGAGGCTGAGCTGGGCGATGAAGGCGGAGAAGGTGGGCAAAGCCGCCTTGCAACATTGTTGCCTTTGTTCCGCGGGGCCATTCTGGCCGTAGTTGTTGTGACCATAGCGCTGATTGCCCTGATGGAATTGGGTATCAATGTCAGTCCGCTATTCGCGGGTGCTGGTGTCGTGGGTCTGGCCGTAGGCTTTGGATCGCAGACATTGGTCCGCGATATCTTTTCGGGGGCGTTCTTCCTGATGGATGACGCGTTCCGCAAGGGTGAATACATCGACATCGGTGACGTGAAGGGAACGGTCGAAAAGATCTCGGTTCGGTCGTTCCAGCTGCGTCACCATCTGGGCGCGCTGAACACCATCCCCTTTGGTGAGATCAAGGTTCTGACCAACTATTCCCGCGACTGGGTGATCATGAAACTGCCGTTACGGGTGACGTATGACACCGATGTCGAGAAGGTGCGCAAGCTGATCAAGAAGTTGGGTCAAGAGTTGTTGAGTGACCCGGTGATCGGCGACAACTTTATCCAACCGCTGAAGTCGCAAGGCGTGATCGAAATGCAGGACTCTGCGATGATCATTCGGGTCAAGTTCATGACCAAGCCGGGCGATCAATGGCTGGTGCGCAAGAAAGTCTATCAGGATATCCGCGAATTGTTCGCTCGCGAAGGTATCAAGTTCGCACACCGTGAGGTCACCGTGCGCCTGGCCGAAGGCAAGGACCCCGAGGATCTGACACCCAAGCAGCGCGAAGCTGTGACGGGTGCGGTGCAGGCGGCGATTGACGAGGATTATCTGGACGATATCGGCCCGGGTGGGGACGATCGCTGAGGGGGGTCTCCCGCCCCTTTGGGTGACGTCTCTGGCGAGACGTGACCCAAGGCGTTGGGCCGGGCCGCGCGTACCGCGCGGCGGTTGGCTCAGGTGATGGCCGTGGCCCAGACCGGAGCCGACGTGCCTAGTTTAGGTGCAGGCTTGTCCCAGAACATCTTGGCGTCGCCAACGGTCAGAGCAGGTTTCAGGCGGTGACCGGAGCCCCAGCCAGAGTCTTCGAGAGCTTGGCTGTAGTCTGACGGGTTGGCACCGGTAATGACCTCTTTCGTGTCGGACTTGCCGAGAATGGCCAACAACTCGGCCGTGCGTGCGAGAGAGAGCTGACCCAGCATGATAGCGTTCCCTGAGGCAGCCTCAGCCAAGGCGGATAGCACAGCGGCGGCCATCAGATAGCCGGTTGCATGATCCAGCGCCTGAACCGGCAATGGTGTCGGTTTATCCGCATTTGCCCAGTCACGGCCTGCATCCGCTATACCCGCGCTCATCTGAACGAGGCTGTCGAACCCGCGCCGCGCGGCCCATGGGCCTTGCCAGCCATAAGCGTCCAATGTGACTTCGACCCGGTTTGGGGCCAATTCATCGCGCTTGGCCCTGGTCAGGCCGAGTGCGTCTAAAGCACCGGGGCGATACCCGTGGACGAACACATCGGCCTGAGACAGCAACTCTTGCAGCTTTTCCAAACCTGAGGGCGATTTCAGATCGAGGTAAGTGCAGGATTTGCCCAATGAGATGTCTGGTATGACACCGGGCTCGTCCCAACCGGGCGGGTCGACACGCAGAACGTCAGCACCAAAACCGGCGAGGGTTCGCGTTGAAACCGGCCCAGCCAGCACGCGCGTCAGGTCGAGGACGCGCAGCCCTGCCAAAGGGCGCTCAGCCGTGGCCTCGGATCGATCTCGCAGTTTGATCTGTCGCGGGCTGTGCCAACCGATCAGTGGATCGCGGGACACGGCCCGACCTTGCGGATGCTCTAACCACACTGCCCGGCTGCGCATGGCTGCGGAAACGCCACCTTGGGCCACGATTGCCGATTCCAGCTCGCTGGCGGACCATCGCCGCACCGCCTGAGAGACCGCGTCCCGATCTGCTTTGACTTCAAGAACTTTTAGTGCCGCCGCCCGGTGGCGGGGTAGGTTGGTGTGCAGCCTGATCCAACCATCTGCAGTCTGGT
Source organism: Ruegeria sp. CDSA034 (assembly GCF_059612275.1). Lineage (NCBI taxonomy): Bacteria > Pseudomonadati > Pseudomonadota > Alphaproteobacteria > Rhodobacterales > Roseobacteraceae > Ruegeria > Ruegeria sp. CDSA034. Next base: position 123,473 of record NZ_JBXWQH010000011.1, on the reverse strand, counting down.
AGTCGCCCGCGACCGCATCCCAGAGACTAGGCATCTCCCAACCATTGGGCTTGAAGGAATATTGATACCAAAGCGAAGCCAGCCGGTGATCCACAGACACATCCGGCGCACTGGGCGGCAGGTTCAGCGCCGTCATCAGACGAGCCAGTTCCTGACCCACCGCGCCAAAGGTTGCCGTTGCCAGTTCAGATACCGCGTAGACGCTGGACCAAGCCCCGGTGCCCGTTTTGCGGTATCCGTCGGTTGCAGGAAGGGCTGAAATCAAGCTCATTGCTGGTATGGATCCAGACTGTCACGCAGCCCGTCACCCAGGAAATTGAATGCCAGCACGATAACAATGATCGGCAGCATCGGGATTGCCGTCCAGGGGTAGATCTCGATCGAGGCCAGGTTCTGCGCGTCGTTCAGCATTACACCCCAACTGACGGCCGGGGCCCGCAGACCAAGACCCAGGAAGCTGAGCGCGGTTTCCCCAAGGATCATGGCCGGTATCGACAACGTGGCCGAGGCGATCAGGTGAGACATGAAGTTCGGCAGCAGGTGCTTGCGGATCACACGGCCAGAGCTTGCGCCCATCATCTCGGCGGCGCGGACGTATTCTTCTTCCCTGAGGGACAAGAATTTCGCGCGTACCGAACGGGCGAGGCCGGGCCAATCGAGAATCCCGAGGATGATCGAGATGATGAAGAAAACAGCAACCGGGCTCCAATTTGAGGGCACCGCCGCCGATAGAGCAAGCCAGAGCGGCAGTTCAGGTAGCGAGCGCAAGACCTCGATCACGCGGTTGATGACCCAATCGATCTTGCCGCCAAAATACCCGGCGATTGATCCAAAAAAGATGCCAAGGGTGAACGATACCGAAATGCCGATCAGGCCGACAGTCAGCGACAGCTGCGCGCCATATAGAATGCGGCTGAACACATCGCGGCCCAGACGATCGGATCCCCAAAGGAACAGCGTCGCGCCCTCTGGCGCGCAGAACAGGTGGGTGTCTGATTTCACAAGACCTGCAAGCCTGTACTCGGTCCCCTCGCAGAAAAAGCGGATCGGGCGAGGGTCTTCCGTGTCGGGCACAAATTTCCATTGAAAGGTTTCAAGATCAGCTTCGGCCACGATCGGATAGACATACGGGCCAATGAAGGAGCCATCGTGGAACCAATTGATGCTTTGTGGTGGGGCGTAAAGGTGTTCGCCGTTTCGTTCATTCGGGCCGTAGGGGGCGATGAATCCAGCGAAGGGCAGCATCAGGTAGCAGAACAGCAGGAAGACACCTGAAATCAAACCCAGCTTATGGGTTTTGAACTTGCGCCAGACCAGAACCCAGTTGGGTGCGTCCAGATCTGCGCGCTCTAACTGTTGCAGGGCGGCATCTGCGTCGAAAGGTGCATCGTCGACAAAGCGACCGTCGGTGTGTTTGGTCACGCTTCACGCCCCTCGTACCGAATGCGCGGGTCCAGCATGACCAGCAAGATATCAGAGATCATGGTGCCGATCAGGGTCAGCAAGGCCACGAACATCAGAATGAAGGCAGACAGAAATTGGTCCTGGGTCTTGAGTGCGGTCAGCAAGGTCGGGCCGATGGTTTGCAGACCAAGCACGACTGAGACCAGTACCGATCCGGATACCATCGACGGCAGCAAGTTCCCGATATCTGCAACAAATGGGTTGAACGCCACGCGCAGCGGGTACTTTGTCAGCATTCGCGATGGTGCCATACCCTTGGCAATGGCCGTTTCCACATAAGGTTTGCCCAGTTCATCCAGCATGTTCGCACGCAGGCGCTGCATCATGGCAGAGGCGCCAGATGTGCCAATGACGAAAGTCGGCACGATCAGGTGGACAAGAATGGACTTCAGCTTTTCCCAGCTCATCGGCTGACCTTCGAAGGATGGGTCCATCAGGCCGCCGATGGGCAGGTTGAAGTAGCGGTGTCCGTAATAGAACAGGATCAGTGCCAGCAGGAAGTTGGGCGTCGCCAAACCAAGATAGCCAACAAAGGCCGACGTATAGTCAATCCAGGTTCGCGATTTTGCTGCGGCGAGGACGCCCAGCGGTAGGGCAACGGCGTAAACGAACAGGATAGCGGCCAGGTTGACCACAACAGTCAGCCATAGGGTATCGCCAACGATCTCGGCCACAGGACGGTCGAATTCAAAAGACCAGCCGTAGTTACCCTGAAGAAGGCCCTCAAACCCGTGCGGTCCGGGCCAGAAGCCCATCCAGACCAGGTACTGTTCCCATATGGGGCGATCCAGGGCGTATTCCGCGCGCAGGAATTCAGCCTTGGCGACCCCGGCAGATTGGCCCGAAGCCTGCAATTCCGCGATCTGATTGCTCAGATAATCGCCGGGTGGCAGGTTGATGATCACGAAGATCAGAACCGACACCACCAGCAAAGTCAGCAGCATCGTGAAAAAGCGATACACCGCATAGCGCAGCATTACCATTTAGCTGCTCCTGATTAGTCGGCGAAAAAGAATTCGTCGGGGCGGTGAATGCCAAAATGTGCGCCGGGCTCCCACGCCCACATGCCTTGCTCGGGCACGTTGCGCAGACGGTTGGACACTACGATGGGCTGCGGTGCGCCGTTCAGAATTCCGATGGCGAAAAGCTGATCAGCGTGGATGTTCAGCATTTCTGACCAGACTGCCGAACGCTCTTCGTCGGTGGTAGCAACCTCCCAATCATGGGCCAGCTGCATTAGACGTTCAGCCTCAGGCATATCAGGCGCTTCACCAACATCGCCGCCGGTTTGGTAAAATTGTCCCCATTTGGGCCAGGCCAGAAACACCTGATCCGTAGGTGCCAAATAAGCAGGGGAAGTGTGCGCCTGCGGGATACCGTCATCCCAGCCAAACCAAACTGAGGCCATGGTGTTACCTGCAAAAACGCGGTTGCGCAGAATGTCCCGGTCCAGTGGGCGCATGATCAGGTCCACACCAATTTCGCGCCACGTATCCGTGACGATCTGAAGCGCGTTCTCAACCTCTTGCCGCTCTCCTGCGGTTTCGATGATCAGTTCCATCGGGCGCCCATCCGGCAGCAGGCGAATGCCGTTTTTATCGCGCTCGGCCAGGCCAGCTTCGTCCAGGAGGGCGTTGGCCATCTCAACGTCATACTGCGCCCAGGCTTTTGCGTTTTCCTCGTCATAGAACGGAGACGCGGGTAAAACGGACATCGCACCGGGATGGGCCAGTTTGAAATAGAGCGCTTGATTGATGGTTTTGCGGTCGATGGCCAGGGACAGCGCCCGGCGAACACGAACATCGCGCAGAACGTCGCGCCAAACTTCATCCGAGTAGTTCAGGTTCGGGTAGATCGCGATTTGCGATGCGACACCGGTCTTCCACAGCAGAGTTTTGTAGTCGCCGCCGGCTTCACCCTTTTTCAGGATAGATGCATCGCGAAACGCCAGACCGCGCCCCTGCAGATCAGTTTCGCCAGCATTGGTCTTGGCCGCGACCAAGCCAGCAGCGACGATTTCCATCTCGACGATGTCGATATAGGGCAACTGAACGCCGTTGGAATCGATGCGGTGATAATAAGGGTTGCGAACGAAATTGTGGCGGATCTTCTTGCCCGAACTTGCATTCAGCCAAGGCTGCAGCGTCGGGAGTTCGTGGTTGTCGAACTTGTAGAGGTTGTCCAGCTTGTTGTGCAGCGCCGCCCAGCTTTTGACCCGTGCGTCTTCAACCTGAAAGGCGAGGTCTTCAGCATCTGCGAACTTCTCGTGATACTGTTTGAGGAATTCAGACGGCCGGTAGATGAATGGCGGGCGCGCTTGGGCCAGCGACTGCAGAAAATCAGGATTTGGGTTTTCCCACTCAAAGACAATAGTTGTCTCATCCGGGAAGGTCACGGTTGGCGTTTTACCTTCAACAATCAGGAAATCAGGTGGGCCAGAAGGGCTGAGCATTTCATTGTTGGCAACGTCTTCCCACCAATAACGAAAGTCTTCGGATGTAAACGGCGATCCATCGGACCACTTGTGCCCGTCACGCAGATGCAGTGTGAACTTTCGATTACCTTCGTTTTCATAGGACTCCAGCAGATCAGGGACGATTTCGTAGTTTTCGTCAAACCCAACCAATCGCGCATACCCATAGACGACCATCTGGCGGATGTCTTTTGACCGGGTCACCATGGTGCGCAGGGTACCACCGGGGGCACCAAACTCGCGGCCTTTGGCTGCCAGATCCACGATCAGAGGTTCGGCTGGCAGGCGCTCTGCGACCGGCGGCAGGTTCCCAGCGCTGACCTCGGCTTGCCAGAATTCGCTTTCCTGAGGGGTCGGTGTTCCTGCCGTGGCGGGCAGGACCAAAGTGGCAGCCAACGTGGCAGCCAGAATGAGCGGGCGAGTGGTTTTAAACATGGCATCGTACCTTATGGCCGGGCTCCATCTCTACCAGTGAGGGTATCACGGAGTCCGTAAATCGGAAGGTGTCATCCCAACTGTCTGGTGAACCAGCGCCCAACGCAACCAGTTTAAGGTCGATGGGCCGGTTGATGTCGGGCTCTGGTTGGGCGGCAATCAGCGCCTTGGTGTAAGGGTGTCGGGGGTTATAAAACAGCGTCTCGGGCGGGGCCTGTTCGACGACAAGACCCCGGCGCATCACGGCCACTTCGTCGGCAATGCGCGCCACAACTGCAAGGTCGTGCGAGATGAACAGGTAGGACAGGTTCAACCGGTCCTGCAGGTTTTCCAGCAAGGTCAGGATCTGTTCCTGAACCGATACATCCAGTGCCGATGTCGGTTCGTCACAGACAATCAGTTGCGGGTCCAGCATCATCGCCCGCGCAATCGACAGGCGTTGCCGTTGTCCGCCGGAAAAGGCGTGTGGATAGCGTTTGAGCATATCACCATTCAGTCCCACACGCTGCAGCATCTCGACCGCTTTGTCCCGCTGTTCGGCGGTCGAACCAATGGAGTGGATTTCCAAAGGCTCGGTCAGCGCGTCTTGAATGCGCATCCGCGGACTGAGCGAGCTGTACGGGTCCTGAAACACCATCTGCGCCTTGCGTTGAAAGGCCGTGCGCTGAGAGCGGTTCATGTGGTGCACGGTGATCGGGTCTTCGCCTGGCGAGGTGCGAAACAGAACCTCGCCACCCGGATCGGGCAGTTCCGCGCCAAGGGCGATCCGCGCGGCCGTTGTTTTGCCCGAGCCACTTTCGCCGACGATTGCCAGTGTTTTGCCGCGGGCTAATTTCAGATCCACACCTCGGCAGGCATGGATCAGTTTGTCCCCCTGCCAGCCCCTGCTGGACCGCATAGTGTAGGTCTTGGACACCCCCTTCATCTGTAGAATGAGGTCATCATCCGGCATAGGCAGCCCGACCGAATCTTCGTCGGGAATTGCAGGGGCCGCGTTGAACAATTGTTGTGTGTAGGGGTGCGCCGGGGCGCTTAGGATCGGGGCGGCTGCCCCTGCCTCCATCACGCGACCCTTGTGCATGACAACGACCTGTTCTGCCATATTGGCAACCACACCAAGATCGTGCGTCACAAGGATCAGAGCCATTCCTGTCTCGCGCTGTAGTTCTTTGATCAGACCAAGCACTTGCGCTTGTGTCGTTACGTCCAGCGCGGTCGTCGGCTCATCCGCGATCAGCAGTTCCGGCTTGGAAACCATTGCCATCGCAATCATGGCGCGCTGGCGCATGCCGCCCGACAACTCGAACGGGTAAGAATCATACGCACGTTGCGGATCAGGAAAGCCCACGCGTTCGAACTGGGTCAGGACCTCTTTGCGGGCTTGCGCCTCGGACGCGCTTCGATGCAGCCACAAGACCTCGCTGACCTGATTGCCGATCTTGTGCAACGGGGATAGTGACCGCATCGGTTCTTGAAAAATCATCGAAACCCGATTGCCGCGAATGTCGCGCATCTGGCGTTCGCTGATCTTGGTCAGATCCTCGAAGCCTTTCGAATCGTTCAGGGTTATCGTGCCACTGCGGATTTGCGCGGCACGTGGCAGAATACGCAAGGCTGCACGGCACGAGATGGTTTTTCCCGATCCGGATTCACCGACCAGAGCCAATGTCTGCCCGGCCTCGACATCAAAGTTGACTCCTTTGACAACTGAGTCGCCCGCACCAAAACCGATGCTGAGGTCTCTGACGGACAACAACGCAGTCATGCGGGTTTTCCACCCGTTCGTCCGTGGTTCGACATCGGCGTATTCAACTCCCTGTGTTTTTTGACTTAGTCTCGCGCGGTTGTGCCTGTGTAGTCAAACCCGTTCTTGGGCCGAATTGTCGCGAAAATGTGAAACTTAGGCCAATTTACCTACACAAATCCTTGAGGATTTGTCATCACATGCGGTGTCGGCCCCAAATCATGAGCTGACTGATATCAAGGAGAGATTTCCCCGTGCCCGACAACCAAAGCCGCCTGGATCTGTTCATCGACCGTATGGTGTCCCAACGGGCCTGTCTGGATTTCGCCATCTCTGAAACCAAAGGAATGCCTGGGCCAGTGTTCGAACTGGGGTTGGGCAATGGGCGCACCTATCATCACATGGTGCAGTATATTTCAGGTCGACCTGTTTATGTTTTCGAGCGCGCCGTGGCGTCGCACCCGGATTCCACGCCGCCAGAAGATCGGGTGATTTTGGGAGACGTTCGGGAAACACTACCGGCCTCGGTGGATCGGTTCGGAGCCACAGCCAGTCTGATCCACGCGGATCTGGGCGGCCACAACCGCAAAAAGAACGACGACTTCGCCAGATTTGTCTCACCATTGATCGAGCCGCTATTAGCCGAGGGTGGTTTGATGGTGTCCAGCGACCGGATGTATTTCGATACCTTGACCGAAGTGTCCCTTCCTGAAGGGGCCGTCGAGGGGCGCTGTTTCATTTATCGCCGCTGACAGGGTGGGAGAACCTGATGCTTTTTTATGATTGTTCCACGGCCCCCAACCCACGGCGCGCGCGCATGTTCATTGCCGAAAAGGGTTTGGATATCGAAACCCGAGAAATCTCGATCGGCAAAGGTGAACAACTCAGTGACGACTTTCGCGCGGTGAACCCCAATGCAACGGTTCCGGTGCTGGTGACGGATGAGGGCAGCACGCTAACTGAGAATCTAGGGATCGCCGCCTATCTTGAGGCGCGGTTTCCTGAGCCACCTTTGATGGGCCGAACTCCGGATGAAAAGGGGCAGGTTCTGATGTGGAATAGCATTGTCGAACAGCAGGGCGGCGCGCCTGTAGCCGAGGCGTTGCGGAATACACATCCAGCCTTTGCTGACAGGGCAATTCCGGGTCCGGTGAATCACGCGCAAATCCCGGAACTGGCGCAGCGCGGTTCAACTCGCGTTGACCATTTCTTTTCGCTTCTGGAACAGCGACTGAGCGAAAGCGCGTTTATCGCAGGTTCAGATTTCACTCTGGCTGACATTTCCACCTTTGTCTTCGTTGACTTTGCCCGCGTGATCAAAAAGCGAATTCCGCAAGAAAACACAGCCACTTTAGCGTGGTTTGATAAGATCGCTTCCCGTCCCAGCGCACAACTTTGAAAACTGCCGCACCAAGGCGGTTTCTTGGTAGGCGCAGAACTGTACAGAAATGTCTAGACAGATGTGAACAGTGCCTCTAGCGTCCCTCGTGAGACATGCAGGGGAGCGCAGGATGAATTCTCAGTATCGCGTTGTGGTCATCGGGGGCGGCGTCGTGGGCGCCTCGGTTCTGTATCATCTGGCCAAGTTTGGTTGGACAGATGTGGTTATGCTGGAACGGCGGCGGCTGGCGTCCGGCTCGTCCTGGCATGCGGCTGGCGGCATTCACGCTCTGAATGCGGACCCAAACATGGCGTCCTTGCAGGCGTATACAATCGACCTGCTCAGCGAGATCGAAAAGGAATCGGGTCAGAATATCGGCTTGCACATGACCGGTGGCCTGACGTTGGCCGGAACGCCCGAACGGTGGGAATGGCTGCAGGCGAATTACCGCATCTTCCAGTCTATCGGCATTGATGACTGCGAATTGCTGAGCCCGGAGGAGGCGCAAAGGCGTTGCCCAATCATGTCCACCGACGGCGTTTTGGGGGCCATGTGGGCGGACCGCGAGGGCTATATCGACACGACTGGCACGGTTCAGGCCTATGCGACAGCGGCAAAAAAGAGGGGCGCAGAGTATTACGAAGAAACCAAGGTCGAAGAACTGATCCAAACCGACGATGGCTGGCAGGTCATCACTGACAAGGGCACGATCACTTGTGAACACGTGGTTAACGCTGCTGGCCTTTGGGCCAAGCAAGTAGGGCGTATGGCGGGGGTGGAGTTGCCGGTGTCTCCTCTGAAACACCACTACCTGATCACCGACACAGTCCCCGAGGTCGCTGAAGCCGAATTCGAAATGCCGATGACCGTCGACCTCGAAGGGTTCACCTATATGCGGCAGGATCAGAAAGGCGTTCTGGTTGGCATTTATGAGGTCGATCACGAACACTGGGCCATGGACGGTGCGCCTTGGAATTATGGTGAGGAGCTGTTTCAGGAACAGCTCGACCGGATCGAGAATGAGCTGACGCTTGGCTTTGAACGCTATCCGTCGATCCAGAACGTAGGCATCAAGACATGGGTAAACGGTGCTTTCACCTTTGCGCCCGACGGAAACCCGTTGGTCGGCCCGGTTCCCGGCAAGCGCGGCTATTGGTCGGCCTGCGCGGTTATGGCAGGTTTCCTGCAGGGCGGAGGCGTCGGCAAGACGCTGGCTGAATGGATGATCCATGGCGAGCCCGAGGCGGATGCTTGGCCGATGGACGTGGCGCGCTTTGGCGATTTTGCGCAGAACAAGCGGTATATCCGTGAAACCACGGGCCAGTTTTATTCCCGCCGCTTTGTAATGACCTACCCGAACGAGCAACTGCCCGCGGGGCGGCCGCTAAAAATGGCCCCAGCGCATGACGCGATGACGGATGCGGGTTGTAAATGGGGCATCAGCTGGGATCTTGAAGTGCCGCTGTATTTTGCACCGAAAGGGTTCGAGGAAACACCGACGCTCAAGCGGTCGAATGCGCACGATATCGTAGCTGACGAATGCAAGGTAATCCGCGAAGGCGTCGGCTTGATGGATATCTCGGGATTCTCCCGGTTTGAGGTCAGTGGCCCGAATGCTGAGGTTTGGCTGGACAAAGTCATGGCCTCAAAACTGCCAGCGCCCGGTCGGGCGAAGCTGGCGCCGATGCTGGGTGAGAACGGGCGGCTCAAAGGAGATCTTACGGTGCTCAACTGGGGCGACGGAACCTGGTGGATCATGGGCAGCTACTACTTGCGGGCGTGGCACATGCGCTGGTTTGACGATCACATGATCGACGGCGTTAATGTTCGGGATCTGGGCGAGGAATATTGCGGGTTCGCGGTGGTTGGGCCCAAGTCGCAAGCCGTGGTCGAAAAGTTGGCTGAACAGGACATCTCGGGTCTGAAATTCATGGGCTGTGGAGATTTTGACATCGGGTTGGTGCGCGCACGTGTTGCCCGCATGTCTGTGACCGGCGAGAAAGGGTATGAGATCAACTGCCGCTATGGCGATCACATCAAACTACGGCGGATGCTGTTGGAGGCTGGCGCGGATGAGGGTATTCGCGAATGCGGTTTCAACGCGATGCTGTCAACGCGGCTAGAAAAGAGTTTTGGCATCTGGTCGGCAGAGTTCACGCAGCTTTACACGCCGGGAATGACAGGCATGGATCGATGGATCGATTGGGACAAGAATTTTGTCGGCAAAGAGGCCGCTGTGGCCGAGCGCGACGGAAACGGTCCGGCGCAGATACAGGTGACATTGGAAGTGGACGCCGATGATGCGGATGCAAGTGGCTATGAACCCGTTTGGGCGGGCGGTGAGCGTGTCGGCTTTGTGACATCCGGCGGATACGGTCACTACACCGGCAAGTCTTTGGCAATGGCCCTGGTCAATCGCGACAAGGCCGCGCCCGGAACAGAGCTTTCGGTCCATGTGGTTGGTGTCGAGAGGCCCGCGAGGGTTGTCGCGCCTTCACCTTACGACCCGCAGGGCAAAGCGATGAGGGGCTAAGCATGATCGGACAAACATCCGAACGCGGGCGACGACGGCGCGGGCGAAGCGCCGAGGCCGCCCCTGCGCCCAGTCGGGACGTGAATTATCGCCAGTTGAAGAATCCCTTCCCGTTGATGGAGGTGTTCCCGGCTGACCAGATTGCGGATATGCACGAAACGGCCTTGCGAACACTTCAGGAGTTGGGCGTCAAATGCCTGCTTCCGGAAGCCCGGCGTCTCTTTGCGAAAGCGGGCGCGCGGGTGGATGAAGATACCGAGATGGTCTTCATCGGCCGCGACATTGTTGAAGCCGCCGTCGCATCAGCACCAAAGTCGATAGCGTGCCATGCAGGCGCGCGACACAGAGACTTCACCCTTGAGCTAGGTAGTCTGGTGTTTCAACCGGGGGCAGGGGCACCGAACGCGACAGATCTTGAACGCGGCCGCCGTCCCGCCACAGGGCAGGATTATCTGGAGTTCCTAAAGCTTACGCATCATTTTGATGTGTTCCAGATGATCTCGCCTCAGGTCGAACCGCAGGACGTGCCGACCCATCTGCGCCACTATTTCACGACGCAGGCGCAGATGGAGCTGACCGACAAGTTCCCGTTCTTTTTCTCACGCGGGACGCCGCAGGTGATGGATTGCTTTGAAATGCTGTCCATCGCGCGGGGGCTGTCGGACGATGAGTTTCAGGCGGGCGCACACTGCTACACGATCATCAATACGAACAGCCCGCGCACACTGGATATTCCAATGGCGCAGGGTCTGATTGATTTCGCCCGCAACGGCCAGATGTCGATCATCACACCGTTTACGCTGATGGGCGCAATGGCCCCGATCACCGTGGCCGGAGCTATCACCCTTTCGCATGCCGAGGCGCTGGCGGCGCTGACGCTGACACAGCTGACCAAGCCGGGTGCGCCGGTGTGTTATGGCACGTTCACCAGCAACGTGGATATGAAATCGGGTGCGCCCGCATTTGGAACACCCTCACATTTCCAGGCTTCGCTTGCCGCAGGTCAATTGGCCCGGCACCTTGGTCTGCCTTGGCGGTCAGCTGCCGGATCAGCGTCGAACATCAACGATGTACAGGCGGCGAATGAAAACCAATTTGGTCTTTGGGGCTGTCTGATGGCAGGGGCGACGGTAATCATTCACTCGGCCGGTTGGCTGGAGGGTGGCTTGACAGTTTCTTTTGAGAAAATGATCTGTGACGCCGAGGTCCTGAACATGGTCGCCGAACTGAGCGCGGGGGCGCAGGCGGGCAAAGCTGAGATCGGTTTCGACACCGCGCTGAGCGAAGTCGAACCCAGCGGGCACTTCTTTGCCTCTAGCCAGACGATGGAGCGCTACAACACCGAATTCTATGAACCGCATTTGCACGATTATGCAAATTTCGGAACCTGGACAGAGCGCGGATCGATGGATGCCAATCATCGCGCAACCGCGGTTTGGAAGAGTATTCTGTCTGACTTCAAAGCGCCTTCATGTGACAGCGACCGCATGGGTGCCTTGCATGAGTTCATTGCGCGCGGTACCGCTGAGGGCGGCGCTCCACCGGAGAGCTGAATGAGTACCAAGCCCATCCTGCACAGGGACGACCCCGAAGCCGAGCCTTTGGTCGGCAATATTAAGGTCACGCGTGACGACTGGCTGAACGTGGCTATGGATGTGCTGATCTCGGACGGTGTAGATCAGATCAAGGTCCTGAACCTGGCTGAACGAATGGCTGTGTCGCGGTCGTCCTTCTATTGGTACTTCAAATCCCGGCAAGAGCTTTTGGATGCCCTGCTAGCGCGCTGGCATGCGACGAATACGGCGGCTTTGGTCGCGCAGGCCAATGCCCCGGCGGATACGATAACCGCAGCCGTTTGCAACGTGCATCGTTGCGTGGTGAATACTGAACTGTTCGATACCGCGTTGGATTTTGCCGTCCGGGATTGGGCGCGCAAATCGGGGAAAGTACGCCGGGCGCTTGATCAATCGGATGCGCGCAGGCTCGAAGCGCTTCACGCCATGTTCGCGCGTTATGGCTATTCCGAGGTCGAGGCCGAAACGCGTGCCCGCGTGCTGTACTATATGCAGATCGGTTATGATCTGGCGCAGCTGAACGAGCCAATGTCCACGCGGATCGCAATGGTTCCGCATTACCTTTATGTCTTCACTGGGGTTGAGCCCAAGTTCGAAGAAGTCGAAGAATTCAGCGCCTATTCAATGCGCTATTGGAAGGGAGAAGCCTCATGAGTCAACCTGACGCAATCATCATCGGAACAGGTGTGATCGGCGCGGCCATCGCCTTTGAAATGGCCAAAGCAGGCTGGAAAACCCTGTCGCTGGACCGAAACAGTCAGGTTGGCCACGGTTCGACCGCGGGGTCATGTGCGATTATTCGGATGCATTATTCGACCTTCGATGGAACGGCGTTTGCATGGGAAGGTTACCACTATTGGCGCGATTGGGCGGACTACCTCGGCCTGCCCGAGGATGTTAATCTGGCGCAATTCCGCGAGACCGGCTGTCTGGTGATGAAGACTGATGCCAATGGTTTGCTTGAAAAGCACATGAAGAACAGCGCCGATCTGGATTGCCCGTTCGAAGAATGGTCATCAGATAAAGTCAGTGAGCGCCTGCCGATCTACTCGCAGGACAGTTTCGCGCCGGCGCGCCGGATGGATGATCCGGAATTCGGGCACCCGAACGGGCGCAAGATGCAGGGCGGCGTGTTCTGGCCGCAGGCGGGATATGTCACGGACCCGGCTTTGTCCGCGCAGAACTTGATGGATGCTGCTAAGCTGCATGGCGCAGAAGTGCGCACTGGTGCCGAAGTGGTCGAGATATTGTCCAGCGACGGTCGGGTTTCGGGTGTTAAACTTGCCTCGGGCGAAGAAATCCACGCAAAAGTCGTTGTGAACGTCGCGGGCCCCGGCTCAGCGATCATCAACAAGATGGCGGGTGTCCTGGATGATATGACGATCGAAACCCGCCCGTTGCGGCAAGAGGTTGTGCACGTCCCCGCACCCGAGGGGTTTGATTTCGAAAACGACGGAACGATTGTCTCGGACAGCGATATTGCCTGCTACTGTCGACCCGAGCACGGCAACCACATTCTGGTTGGCTCGGAAGATCCGGAATGTGACCCGCATCAGTGGTGCGAGGATGATGTGGATTACAACCACGACTTCACCGACCAGTGGACAACGCAGGCCATGCGATACGCGCAGCGCGTCCCAAGTCTTGGCATCCCGTCCAAAACGCGCGGAGTTGTGGACCTGTATGACGCATCCACAGACTGGATTCCGATCTATGACAAATCCAACCTGCCGGGGTTCTACATGGCCTGCGGGACCAGTGGGAACCAGTACAAGAACGCGCCGATCGCAGGCAAGATGATGACGGCCCTGATCGCGTATTGTGAAGGGGGCGCGGATCACGATGCGCAGCCGCTGCAATACGAACTTCCCTATATCGGGCGGAGCATTGATGTGGGGTTCTATTCCCGCAAGCGCCCGATCAACGAAGAAAGCAGTTTTTCTGTACTGGGGTAGTTAAGGAAAAAAAACGCTCTATCCTTCCGGGGAACTAAAAAGGGCAGGGCCCAGAATGGTCGAACCGATGCATCGCGTTTTGATACTTGGAAGTGCACCGGCCGCCGCTGCAGCTCGGGAGTGGTCGCGGGATCCGTTTACCCACATCGTTGCAATCAACAACGCCTGGCGTATCCGCGACGATTGGGATTTCCTCATCCATCCCGAGGACTTCCCTATCTGCAATCGCCCGGACGAGCTGGTTCGCAGCCAAAGCATCGTCGAGGCGGATGAATACGTTCCGCATCAAAACAAGTTTGGCGGATTTGTTTATGCCGGTGGCACGATGGCGTTTACGGCTGGTTACTGGGCTTTGGCCGCGCTTCAGCCAGCCGTCTTGGCCTTTTTTGGCTGTGACATGATTTACCCGAATTACGGCAAGACCCATTTTTACGGCAATGGAGCAGCCGACCCTTTGCGCGCTGATGTGACGCTGCGATCGCTCGAGGCAAAATCCGCCCGGTTGGCTTTGTTCGGTGCCGCGCAGAACTGCCGCGTGGTTCGACTGTCGCAGGGTGAAAGCCGGCTGGTCTTTCCTTCGGTGACGACTGACACCCTAATGTCTGACAGGCTGCTTTCGACAAAGGGTATGCAAGCGGCACTGCAGGCAGAGGCACAGTTGAATTACTTCGTTTCGTCTGGTCGCTATTGGGAGGAAGAAGAACGTTTCGATGCCGCTAGAATCGACCAATTGGATCGAATGTGGCTGGACGCGTATTGTCCGCAATCCCTGGAAAACGTCGCCTGAAGCAATCGCTGATCAGGTCGCGAATTCAGCCCAGGCCCAAACCATGGCGATGTATGTCAGGTTGTGCAGGCACTGGTCCAGACCCGCAGCCCGCCAAAACGCGGCTTGCGTCGGCATCAGTTGTTTTTTGTCCGAATAGCTAGCTTTGGCGAAATCAATATTGAAGTGAACAACCCATTCCAGTGCAGCAATGATCAAAATAAACGACCACGGCGCGCCAAAAATCAAAAAGACAATCACTGACCCGATGACATGCACGCCCGCATGCTGCGCACGGCCCACGTGAAAATACTCACCGCGCCCTGCCAACATTTTCGGAGTCTGGAGAAAAAAATCCGCAAACATATGTTTGATCTGCAACAAGCAGAGCATCAATAGCACTGCGCCTATACTGGCAGTCAAATGAGTCCTCCCGATATCGTCCCAGACAGAGTCTAGGCACTAATCTGTGGTTGCGCAAATGAACTTGTTCACACTCGGCAATTAACTGATCAGATTGGAAACTATTTGCCTCTTTTGGCTGGACTAAGGTAAATTCAGAGTGTTGGGTTTACGACACTTTCGTCAAGATCGTTTCGGTGATCCTTAGTAGGGGCAGGTTCCATAGAACGTTCAATTTTCCAGTTTATTTGGAAATACTCGAAACGCGACCAGTTGATTCTGCTGGCCGTGACCTCGACGTTGTTTCCACTACTTTATTTGACGCTCGAATTGCCCAAACGCATCATCAACGATGCGATTGGCGCGGCCAGCCCGGTTGTAGATGTCTGGGGTTATAGCCTGCCTCAGACGACATTCCTCATCATTCTGTGTATCGGGTTTCTGATCGCGGTGCTGGCGCATGGACTGATGAAAATGCGCATCAACACAATGAAAGGCGTGCTGAGCGAGCGTATGTTGCGCCGGTTCCGGTACGTGCTGATCAGCCGCGCGTTGCGTTTCCCTCAACCCTATTTCGAACGCGTCAGCCAAGGTGAGCTGGCATCGATGGTCACCGCCGAAAGCGAGCCGATGGGCGGGCTCATGGGGGACGCGATCAGCCAACCGGTTTTGCAGGCGGGTCAGATGATCACCATCCTGTCCTTCCTTTTTCTGCAAAGCTTCTGGTTTGGGCTGGCGGCAGTCGCGCTGATCCCTCTGCAAGCCTGGCTGATTCCGAAACTGCAGCGTCAGATCAACCTTCTGAATAAAAAACGCATTCAGGAGGTTCGGCTGCTGGCTGCCCAGATTGGCGAGAACGCGGCGGGCGCATCCACATTGCGGGCCAATGGCGGGTGGCGATACCGCCGGGCGATGGTGTCCGAGCAGCTGGGGCGCCTTTTTGGTATCCGGTTCGAGATCTACCAGAAGAAGTTCTTTATGAAATTCATAAACAACTTCATCTCGCAGATGACACCGTTCCTGTTCTATTTGGTTGGCGGTCTTCTGGTCCTGCAGGGTTCGGTTTCGCTTGGTGCGCTGGTTGCGGCCCTGGCTGCGTATAAGGATCTCAGCTCACCGTGGAAGGAACTGCTGACCTATTATAACCAGACACAGGACATGTCGCTGCGCTGGGACGTGGTGACGGAACGGTTTGCACCTTCCGGAATGCATGACGAAAAACTGTTCGATGGCGAACCCGAGGCCACGCCAAGGCTGAACGGTGACATCGTGCTCGACCATGTTTCGGTCCGCGATATGGACGGTAACCAGGTTCTGGATGATTTGGACCTGTCCTTTCCCAGCGGGAAAATCATCGGGATCGCGGCCCCCAGCGAAGAAGATCGCCGTGCGATGGCCGAGTTGCTGACGCGGGAAATTCTGCCCAGCTCGGGCCGGGTGCGGATCGGTGATATCCGTTTGTCAGAGCTGCATCAAAGCGTTGTGGCCGCCCGTATTGGGTATGCTTCGTCACGACCCGTAATGTTCCAGGGTACGCTGGGCGACAACGTCATGATGCCGATGCGGTTCAAGCCACAGACATCCGAAACAAACGACCCCGGATATGATGAGACGTTGCGGGCCGGCAATAGCCCGGACCCCTTCAAGGCAAACTGGCTGGACCCGACGACTGCGGGATTAGACAGCGCTGAAGAGGTGCGCGACTGGTGGTTGAAACTGATTGACGGGATGGGTTCCGGCGCGGCGCTGTTTTTGCGCGGGGCCGAACAGGTCTTCGATGCCGCCGAGCATCCCGAGCTGGCCGACAAACTGGTCGAACTGCGACCTTTGGTTCAGGATGCGGTGAAAGCAACAGGGCTAGAGCAACAGGCCCTGATCTTTGACCGCAATCGCTATAACCCTGCCTTGCCGGTTGCGGAGAACTTGTTGTTCGCCACCCCCAAAGTCCCCGTCACACAAGAGCTTTTGGCGCAGCAGACCGTGTTCCTTGAGCAGTTGCGCGAATTTGGTTTGGACGAGACACTGGTGAGCCTGACACGCGATGTGATTGAGATGCTGCGCCAGATTTTCGGCCTGGACGGCACCGATCACCCGCTGTTTCGCAAACTGGGACTAGAGGCGCAAACGTACGAGGCTGCGGTCGAGCTTGTCGAAAAGACCCGGAACGAGGGCGTATCGGGGCTGAATGATGAACAGTTGGCAAACCTGCTGGCCGTTCCGTTTGTGATTTCGGCGGAACAGATCGGACCAGCCTTCACCGACGACCTCAAGGACCGCATCCTTGAGCTGCGACATAGCCATTCCGAAAAGCTGCTGGAGCGGTTGCTGGATGTATTTGTGCCCTTGGACAAATCAAAATTCGCGCCCGGATTGACAGTTCTTGAGAACGCCCTGTTTGGAAAGGTCAGTCAGATCGGCGGCGCCCGTTCGGACGAGGCGCGCAAACTGATCGTGGATGTATTGAGCGAAAACGGTGCGCGCCCGTTGGTGGTTGAGCTGATCTATGACGTGCCGGTGGCGCTGGGTGGTCAAAACCTGCCAGCGGTCTTTGCTGAACCTCTGTCTTTTACGCGCGCGACGATCAAGAAACCGGATATTCTGATTCTTGAGGACGCGTTGGCCAGTTATGACATGGCCTCGAAAGTGGCCGTGTACAAAAATCTACGCGCTCTGCTGCCGGATACCACGGTGATCTACCTGAACGACCAGTTCGAAAACCCGAGCGTGTTCGACATGTATGTGGAAATCAGGCAAGGTCGGGTCGTCTCGGATGAAGGACCTGCGGACGTGGAAGAAGACAGTGCCGCCTCGGCTGACCTCTCGCGCAAGCTGCGCGCGCTGGAACAGACACCGCTGTTTTCCGGGCTGGACCGCCGACAGCTGCGCCTGCTGGCCTTTGGCGCGCGCTGGTTCGATGCCAAAGCAGGAGAGGTTGTTTTCCTTAAAGACGATCAGCCAACCGACGGTGCCTATGTGGTGCTGGACGGGGAGGCCGGGTTGTACCTTCCGCAAACTGACGGAGTGGATCAGTTGATTGCCACGGTCGGCCCCGGTGCCCTGGTCGGAGAGTTGGGCCTGATCCGCAAGGAACCTCGAGCGCTGAGCATGATCGCCGAGACGGAACTGTCGTGCCTGCGTATTGGTGAAGAGGAATTCCTGGCCGTGGTCGAAAACGACGCCGCAACCGCGTTCAAACTGTTGCAGGTGATCGCGGGCTATGTATCGAACTAAGGGTTATTCGCTTTCGGGGCTGCAGAACATGTCGTAAAGTACAGCGATCACCTGCGCCGCGCCGTCGTTGTTCAGCGAGTAATAGATGGATTTTCCGTCCCTGCGCGTTGCAACAATGTTTTCAGCGCGCAGGCGCGCCAGCATCTGACTGACCGCAGCCTGACGGATACGCAACAAGGCCTCCAATTCACCCACGGATTTTTCGCCGTCGGCCAGATGGCACAAAATCATCAACCGACCCTCATGCGCGAGCGTTTTTAGAAACGCAGAGGCCCGAGCCGCGCTTTCTTTCATTTCAGATAGCGCAGCTTCGGTTTGTTCGGTTTGGTCGTCTTCGAGTGTCACGCGTGGCCTGTTTAACACCTATGGGTTGGGTCAATGTGCCCCAAGACCTATTGGGTTGTCACCCCTCGGTTGCAGGGGCACCACCTTGAAAGGCGTTTCCGTTCACGTAATCACAGGGCTCTTCCTGCATCTGCAGATGCAGGCCATCACCGTTAAAAGGGTGCGCCCGTGCAAGGTCTTCGTTCACCTCGATGCCAAGGCCCGGTGCGGTCGGCGCGGGGACAAATCCGGCCTCAACCTGCAATGAGCCGTTGATGAGTTGATCGTGAAACGGCGTGTCTATGGTCTCAAGCAGCAGCAGGTTGGGGATGGACGCGGCCAGATGGATATTCGCGGCCCATTCAATCGGGCCGGCGTATAGGTGTGGGGCCATCTGGGCGTTGAACACTTCGGCGATGGCCGCGACTTTCTTCATCTCCCAAATTCCGCCGGCACGCCCCAGCGCGGGTTGCAGGATCTCCGCCGCCCCAGCCCGCAAAACGGCAGAGAATTCGGCCTTGGTCGTCATGCGTTCACCGGTTGCGACCGGGATCCGAACGTTCCGCGCGACACGAGCCATATCTTCAATCATGTCCGGAGGTGTCGGTTCTTCGAACCAAAGCGGTGAATAGGGTTCAAGCGCCTGACCCAACCGGATTGCGCCCGCGGTGTTGAATTGCCCGTGGGTGCCGAACAGCAGATCGGCTTTGTCGCCCACGGCCTCTCGGATTGCTTTGCAGAACGCAACAGACATCGAGATATCGGACATCGCAGGCATGTGCCCGCCCCGAACAGTGTAAGGCCCGGCGGGGTCGAACTTGACGGCTGTGAACCCGCGCCGGACCATTTCGGCGGCACATTCGCCCGCTTGTTCAGGCGACGTCCAGAAATCGTTCAGATTATGTTGGGGCAGGGGATACAGATAGGTGTAGGCCCTTATGCGTTCGTTCACCAATCCGCCCAGCAAGGCGTAGACCGGGCGATCGCGATCTTTGCCCAGAATATCCCAACACGCGATTTCCAATCCGGAAAAAGCCCCCATGACCGTCAGATCGGGGCGCTGTGTAAACCCGCTGGAGTATGCTCGGCGGAACATCAGCTCGATGTTTTCGGGGTTCTCGCCCTGCATGTGCCGTTCGAACACGTCCCGAATGACATGGCGCATCGCCTCGGGGCCAACCGAGGATGCATAGCATTCCCCCCAGCCCGTAATCCCAGTATCGGTCGTGACTTTGACCAGTATCCAATATCGCCCGCCCCATCCGGGCGCAGGAGGGGCGGTGACAATGATATCGAGGTCTTGCAGCTTCATCAGGTGGTCTCCTGCCCTGCCGGGTTAATCCCTGTCGAAAACGATCACGTTACGCTTGGCGGATCCGGTTTTGGTGTCCTCGATCGCTTCGTTGATCTGCGACAGCGACCACCGGCCCGAAATCAGCTCATCCAGTTTCAGGCGTCCCTGATCATAAAGGTCGATCATCCACGGAATATCCCGCTGGATGACAACATCGCCCATTTTTGATCCGATCAAACCCTGACCCAGCGCGGCCAGAACTACCGGCTCGTAGCTTGCCATATCCCCGGAGTGCGGCATCCCGATCATTACCGCCTTACCACCCGGACCCAAATAACGAGGGGCCTGATCGTAGGCAGGAATCGCGCCGACGGTGATCAAAACGGCATCTGCACCGCGACCCCCAAGCGCCTTGTAGGCGGCCTTCCAGGGGGCTTTCTGATCGGCCAAAACGCCGTGAGTCGCGCCGAATTCCTTGGCAATGGCTAGCTTCTCTTCGGTCATGTCCACGGCCACAATGCGGCGTGCACCGGCGATGCGGGCGCCCTGAATTGCGTTCAGCCCGACACCTCCGGCGCCGATCACCACCACATCCTGTCCGGGCCGCAACCCGGCGGCGTTGACGGCGGCGCCGACGCCCGTGATCACTCCGCAGGACAGCAGGCTGGCGACGTCTTTGGGCATCGACTGTGGTATTTTGACAATTTGCCGGTGGCTGACCACAACCTTTTCTGCAAATGCTCCGCAGGCCATTGCCTGCTCCAGTGGTCCGCCATCTGCTGTGCGCAACGGCCCGTTGACCTTATCATAAGGCGTTTCGCAGACAGTTGGTTTCCCCCCCGCGCAAGAGGGGCACGAGCCACATGCCCGGATCAGGGTAACGACAACCGGGTCCCCAACCTGAAACACACCTGCCGAGTCGCCGACCGCAGTGATAATGCCCGCAGCTTCGTGCCCGTAGACGGCAGGAAGATGCCCGCCCCACGCACCACCGGCAAATGAAATGTCCGAATGGCAAATTGCCACCGCATCCAGTGTCACCTCGACCTCATCTGACTTGGGCGGCGCGATCTGAATATCTTCGATGACCAGAGGTTCACCGAACGCCCGGCAAACGGCGGCTTTGATGGTTTGCATGCTGTCCCTCTCTCGCTTTGCGCTACGGTGGCGCGCTTATGGGGACGCTGCAAGGCGGAATCCGTCAAAGGGATGTCGTAGTTATGCCATGACCCCACGTGAACGGGAAAACACAAGAAGACAGATCACCATCATGACGAATGCCAAGAGGAATGGTGCGCCTGGCAAGTAGATCGCCGCGTCGGGCTTGATGAACTGAGCGAACACGCTGGTCATGAGCAACGGTGCGATGACCATCGACAAAGCGTGCAAGGATGTCAGTACACCCTGCAGTTCACCCTGTTGCGAGTCGGGCGTCTTGCGCGACATCAGGGCCTGCAGGGCAGGTGTCACAACCGCTCCGATGGCGGTGATCGGGATCAGCATCAAGGCAATGATCCCATTGGTCAGGAAGGCCAGAAGAAAAAAGCTAAACAGCTCGAACCCCATGCCGTAGATGATTGTGACGCGTTCACCCAAGTATTTGGTTGCGGGCCGGATCAGGCCACCCTGAACGGCCGCCATGCCGATTCCGTAGACGCCCAGTGACACGCCGATCATTTGTGGTGACCAGCCAAACCGCTCGGTTGTGAAATACGCCCAAATTGCCGGGTAGACATAGATCGAGATGGAGTACAGGAGATAGACCCACAGCATCGGCCGGATACCGGGCAACGCAGCAATCGCGCGCAGCGAGTTCACTGGGTTTGCCCGCCGCAGGCTGAAGGCCCGGCGTGTCTTGTCGGTGACCGTCTCGGGCATGACACATACACCGATGACGAAGGCCAGGGCAGACAAACCTGCGGCAGCCCAAAATGGTGCACGTGTGCCATATTCGCTCAGCAGCCCACCAAGTACTGGGCCAAAGACAAACCCGACGCCAAATGCTGCGCCCAATAGACCAAAGTTTGCAGCCTTTTCGTGGGGTTTCGACACATCCGCCATGAAGGCCGCCGCCGTTGCATGCGTGGCGGCCGTAATGCCTCCGACGATGCGTCCGGCCAACAGCAACCAGATGCTGCCCGCAAGCGCCATGACAACATAGTCCAGTGACATGACGAACAGCGAGACCAGCAATACCACCCGTCGCCCGTAAGCATCCGAAAGGTTACCCAGAACCGGTCCGAACACAAATTGCATGGCGGCAAACGCGGTGCTGAGGATGCCACCCCAGATCGCAGCTGTCGCCAATGTGCCGCCCTGAACTTCGACGATCAGTTCCGGCATGATAGGCAGGACAAGGCCGATGCCCATGGCGTCGATCATGACCGTGAGAAGGACGAAGAAAAACGGAAGGCGCATTTGAACCGCAAGGATGATAATTTGGGCGGACCTTATCCGCAGACGATGCGGGTTGAAAGGGATGTGCTCAGACTTGTGACCCTGGCAGGTCTTTTGCGATTTTGTCCAACAAATCGGCGAGTTTTTGGGGTTGCGCAAAAAACGGGGAATGCGACGTGGCAATCGTATGCCGCATAGCTTCGGGTGCTTTATGGCTCATCTGTTCCTGGTATTCAGTCGGAATTGTCCGGTCCTTGGTTGTCCGAATATAAGCCTTAGGAACCCGGTCGAATTTGTCGCTCAGGGACAGGGGGGTGTCCTGTGGTGCGATGGCTTGAGGGCACAAGCGTGCAAACGCGTACGGCACCGTTTTGGGTGGGCAGTCATGATAGAACAGATCGTGCATTTTGTCCGGCTTAAACATGTACGACTGACCGTCGGTTGATTTTTCGACGGCATCATGGATTGTCTGCCGGGGTGCTCGCCTGCGCATTTCTACCATCGACAGGCCATCCTGCGGGACGTAGGCGGCGAGGTAGACAAGGGCGCGCATGGCCTCCGGCGTGGCTTCAGCCGCGGCACTGATCGGGTAGCCACCCCAGGAATGACCGACAATGATTGTATTGCGCGAGGTCGCATCCAAAATTGTGTCGCGACAGCTTTCCAACGTCACATCGGCAACGGGCGTCGGATCCGAGCCGTGGCTGGGCAGATCAATGGCGCGGACCTCGTGTCCCAGCGCTTCCAACGCCGGGATAAGATCGCGCCAACACCAGGCACCGTGGCAGGACCCATGGACTAATAGAAGATCGGCCAAACCAAGGCTCCTTCAAACATGTCCGATTTCGGTCAGAAAGCTGTGCAGCAATGCCGCGTATTCTGCCGGTTGTTCCACGCAAGGCAAGTGCCCAGCGCGTCGCATCAGCTCGAACCGAGAGCCGGGGATCAGTTCAACGGTTTCCCGCACAAGATCCGGTGGGGTCGATCCGTCCTCGCTGCCGGCGATGCCAAGGGTCGGCAGGCGTAGGCCACTGGTGGGGGTGTAGAAGTCTGTGCCAGAGATTGCCGCGCAGCAGCCCAGATAGCCATCCACTGGCTGGCGCACCATCATGTTGCGCCAAAGCAGATGCTCGGGCGATGCGCGGAATGCCTTGGAAAACCAGCGCTCCATGGTTGCATCAGCCAGGGCCTCGATCCCGCCCTTTTGTACCGCGTCCATGCGGTCCTGCCAGATCGAAGGGATGCCGATCTTGGCTGCAGTGTTGGACAGCACCAAGGCGCGGACCTGATCCAGACGTTTGACGGCCAGCCCTTGTCCGATCAGTCCGCCGATCGAAAGGCCGACAAAAACGCAATCGCGCACCTCCAGAAAATCAAGCAGATCTTCCGTATCGCGCACGAGGGCGCCCATCGAATAAGGCGCCGGGGGTTGAGAGGACAGGCCGTGCCCTCGCTTATCAAAACGGATGATGCGCAGCCCGGCAGGCAGGTGCGGCAGCAAATCGTCCCACAGCCGCAGGTCGGTTCCCAGAGAATTGGCAAACACAATTGGCGCGCCGCCTGGATCACCATCAACCCGATAGTGGATTTGAACGTTTCCAATGTCTGCGATCTGCACGACTCAATCCCCTGGCGTCATACGCCCAAATGTCAGGTTGCCCCAGCCTAAACGACTTGTCAGGTCAGGTATTCCAGCGCTTTTCCAAAGACTTCGGGGTCGGCGTTGCCGCCCGATGCTACCACGATCACTGCATCGCCTTCGATTTCGTCCGCGCGGTACAGGACCGAGGCAAGCGACACCGCTCCGCCCGGTTCCAGAACGATTTTGAGGCGCAAAAACGCATGCGCCATGGCGCGAAGCGCGTCTTCCTCGGACACCGACAGGCCTGGGCCGCACAGCCGGTTCAGGATCGGAAAGGTAATCTGGCCCGGTTGCGGCGTCAGGATTGCATCGCAGATATTGCCCGATGCGGCGTTGTTGCTTTGAATATGCCCGGTTGCCAAAGACCGTTTGACGTCGTCGAACCCCTGGGGCTCGCACGGGCGGGCGCGCAGCCCCGGCGCGTGGCCTTCCAGCGCCAGCGCAATGCCCGAGGTCAACCCGCCGCCGCCGCAGCACACCAGAACATCCGCCTTCTCGATACCCAAATCGGCCGTCTGTCGCGCCAGTTCCAGCCCGACGGTGCCTTGACCTGCGATGACCAAAGGTTCGTCGTAAGGCCGGATCAGTGTTAGGCCACGTTGAGACGCCAGTGCCTCGCCAATTTCTTCGCGGCTTTCGTTCGCGCGGTCATACAGAACGACCTCGCCCCCCAGCGCGCGGGTGTTGTTGATCTTTAGCTGGGGTGCGTCAGAGGGCATGACGATGACCGATGAAATCCCATGCTGTGTGGCCGCATAGGCCACGCCCTGCGCGTGATTGCCCGAGGAATAGGCGATGACACCGCGTTGTCGTTGCGCGTCGCTGAGCGCCGAAATGGCCGACCAAGCGCCGCGAAACTTGAAGCTGCCGGTGTGTTGCAGGCACTCGGGTTTCACCAGCACGCGGCGGCCCGCGATTTCGTCCAGAAACGGCGAGGTTAGAATCGGTGTCTCGCGAACATGCCCCCTGAGGCGCTCGGCGGCGGCCTCGATCATTTCAAGTGTGCTCATGCGGTGATCAGTACCTTGCGAATGAGTTCTAGCGACTGCGGTTCATCCAGAAACGGGGGATGACCACGGTTGGGTATTTCTGTCGATATAAGATCAGGGTGGCGGTTGTGCATTTCAGTCAGCGTGTCTTTGCCCAAAATATCCGAATTTGCGCCGCGAATGACGCCGGTTGGAATGCTCTGCAGTGCTTCAAAGAGGGGCCACAGATCAGGCGCGGGCCCTGCAGCGGCCTGTTCCAGAAGCGCTGTACGCAGCGCAGGATCATAGCTGAGGGTCAGGCCATCAGGCGTTTCGTCGAATTGGACTTCCGCCTGCTGCCGCCAACGCGCTAGTGACACGCCGGGAAATTGGGGTCCCAAAACGTGCTGCAACGCCCGAGCCGCCAAATCATATGTTTTGGAAACGGGCTGCTTGCCGACAAATTCCATGATCTTGGCGATACCCGATTGTTCCAGCACCGGACCGACGTCGTTCAGAACAATGCTCAACAACCGTTCGGGATGGCTGGCGGCCAGCGCCATGGCAATCAGTCCCCCACGCGAGGTGCCTATGACATTCACACGGTCCAAACCAAGATGGTCCAGCAACTCGATCGCGTCTTGAGATTCGCGAAGGACGTTGTAGTTCATGAAGTCCGGGTCATGGTCCGATCGTCCGCGACCGCGGTAATCCATCGCAATTACTCGCATGTCGCCCAGATGCGGCGTGAGGAACGAAAAATCCTTGCTGTTGCGGGTCAACCCAGCAAGGCAAAGCACAGGTGTACCAGAGCCGGTGTCCTCGAAAAAAAGACGCCTGTCATCTGACGAAGTGAAAAATGCCATTAAAGTCCAGCCAGTTGCGGAATCGTCGTCAGGTCGGACAGTACATGCGCAGGTTTCCATGGCAAGCGGTCCATCGGCTCCCCGGCGCGATTGACCCAGGCGGTTACAAAGCCATACCCGCTGGCACCAGCCGCGTCCCAGCCGTTTGAACTGACGAACAGCACCTCGTCGCGGGCGCGGCGGAAACGCTCTTGCACAAGGTCATAGACACGCGAGTCCGGTTTGAACACGCCGACGCTTTCCACCGACAACACATCGTCCAATACGTCTCCGATACCCGCAGACTGGACAGCGCCATCCAGCATCGGTGGTGAGCCGTTCGACAAAATCGCTGTTTGCAATCCACCCGATTTCAATGCGCGCAGCATTTCCGGAACTTCCGGATAGGCCTGCAATTCCCAGTAGAGATCCAGCAGCCGTTGCCGCAGGCTGGCGTCGCCGTGTAACTCAGTCGCCTCGAGCGCCCAGTCGAGACCATCCTGGGTAACATCCCAGAAATCTGAATGGGCGTCCGTAACCGCGCGCAGCCAGGTGTACTGCAGCTGTTTCAGGCGCCAATGATTGGCCAGTTCGGGCCATTTCTGTCGCAGTTTCTCAAAGCCCGGTTCATCGGCCGCCTGCCGTGCGGCGGCGGCCACGTCGAACAATGTCCCATAGGCATCAAAAACGCAGGTTGTGATTGGCATCCGGTCCCCTCCTGATCGTCCGGCGCAGGTTTGCACAACAATAACGGGCATGAAAGAGGGTGGGGTTTACAATGTCGTGTTACCTCCTAGGCTTGGCCGCTAAACCCCTAAAGAGGCCGGAGACCAATATGACCGAAATCAAACAAGGCGACACGGTTCGCATCCATTACACAGGAACGCTGTTGGACGGAAACGTCTTTGACAGTTCCGAAGGACGTGACCCGCTGGAATTTGTCGTTGGTACGGGCCAGATTATCCCGGGTTTGGATTCGGCGATGCCGGGTTTGAACATTGGCGACAAAAAGCGGGTCGAGATCGCCTGCGTGGACGCCTATGGCCCGATCAACCCCGCGGCACGCCAGCAAATCCCGCGCGAAGGCATTCCGGATGATATTCCGCTGGATCCCGGCACCCAATTGCAGATGCAAACGCCGGACGGACAGGCCGTTCCGGTAACGGTGGTAGAAGTCGATGAAGCAACCGTCACGCTGGATGCCAACCATCCATTGGCCGGTCAGGATCTGATATTTGATATCGAGGTCGTTTCGATCAACTGACCTAGGAAACGAGTTGGATCAGCCTGTTATGAGGCTGATCCAAGCTTTGACGGTTTCCCGCATCTGCGGCTGTGTGAAAAACACAAACAACAATAGGGTGGTCAGGGCCAATAACGCGACAATGCCACGCGTGCCCAGAAATCCGGATCTGCGGCGCGACCGGATGCTGCGAGTGTTGCTGGAAAGGATATGTTCGGCTTTGCTCATGCCGCTATCCCTGCCCGTGAAAGATGGTGAAATCTTGGCACCGGCAGGGAAAGATCGGGTCACATGTGATCGGGCTGCGGCATACCCAAAACGTGGAAGCCACCATCAACGCGGATGATCTCACCCGACGTGCATGCTCCGGCATCTGAAGTGAGGTAAACGGCCGTGCCGCCAACAGCCTCGAGCGTTGCGTTCGAGCGCATGGGCGCGTTCTGATCGCAGAATTTGTAGGTCTTGCGGGCACCGCCGATTGCAGCACCTGCCAGCGTCTTCATTGGGCCGGGCGAGATCGCATTGACGCGAATGCCTTCCGGGCCCAGATCGTTGGCCAGATAGCGGGTCGCCGATTCCAGCGCGGCCTTGGCCACACCCATGACGTTATAGTTCGGAACAACCTTGTTCGATCCCTGATACGTCAGCGTCAGCAGTGTGCCGCCATTCTCTTGCATCAGCGGATAGGCGCGGCGCGCGACCTCGATGAAGGAATACGCCGACACGTCCAACGAGTGCTTGAAGTTGGCACGCGTGGTGTTCAGAAAACGTCCCGTCAGTTCGGATTTATCCGAATAGGCGATCGCATGAACCACGAAGTCAATGGTGGGCCAGCGCGCGCCAAGCTCTTCGAATGCGCGATCCAGCGAGGCGTCATCCGTGACGTCCGCGTCCACCATGAAATCACTGCCCAGGCTTTGCGCCAACGGTTCAAGACGCTTTCCGAAGGCTTCGCCCTGATAGGTGAATGCCAGTTCAGCACCGGCCTCATGCATGGCTTTGGCAATGCCCCACGCGATCGAGCGGTCATTGGCCACGCCCATGATCAGGCCGCGTTTACCTTTTAGAAGATCCGACATTACATTCACCCGTTATACTTCGACAGAATCATGGAGCCGTTGGTGCCGCCAAAGCCGAAGCTGTTGGTCATCACACTGTCCAATCCTGCGTTTTCAACTACTTGAGTTGCAATTTCACCGGGCAAGATGCCTTCGGCAAGCGTGTCGACATTGATCGACGGCGTAATAAAATCATTTTCCAGCATCAGCAGGCAGAAGATCGCCTCAAGCGCGCCTGCGGCGCCCTGTGCGTGTCCGGTCATCGACTTGGTCGATGAAATCGGGGGCACATTGCCTTCGCCAAAGATGCGGCGCACAGCTTCAACTTCGCCTACATCTCCGACCGGGGTCGAGGTGCCGTGGGCGTTGATATAGCCGACTTTGCGCCCTTCGGGCATGGTCGACAGAGCCAGACGCATCGCGCGCTCGCCACCTTCACCGGAGGGTGCCACCATATCGTGGCCATCAGACGTGGCCGCATACCCGGTCACTTCGGCATAAATCTTTGCGCCGCGGGCCAACGCGTGTTCCAGATCCTCTAGAACGACGATCCCGCCACCGCCTGAGATGACGAATCCATCACGGTCCTGGTCAAACGCACGCGAGGCTTTGTCCGGCGTGTCATTGTATTTCGACGACATCGCGCCCATCGCGTCGAACAGGCAGGACAGTGTCCAGTCCAGCTCTTCTCCACCGCCAGCGAACATCACGTCCTGTTTGCCGAGCATGATCTGTTCGGCTGCGTTGCCGATGCAATGCAGCGAGGTCGAGCAAGCCGAGGTGATCGAGTAGTTGATACCCTTGATCTTGAACGCGGTCGCAAGGTTGGCCGAGATCGTCGAACACATGCATTTTGGCACGGCGAAGGGGCCGATACGCTTAGTCGCACCAGTTTTCAGAACTGTCTGATGCGCTGTCAGCATTGCGCTGGTTGACGGACCACCGGAACCGGCAACCAAACCGGTACGCGGGTTCACGACCTGGTCTTCTGTCAAGCCCGCGTCGGCGATAGCCTGGTTCATGGCGATATGTGCGTATGCTGCACCGGGACCCATGAAGCGAAGGGTACGCTTGTCTACATGCTCAGCCGGATCAATCTTAAGCGTTCCGGCGATTTGGCTGCGAAAGCCGTGTTCGACCATCTGCTCGTTGGCCTCGATGCCGGACTTTCCGGCCTTTAGAGAGGCCATTACTTCCTGGGCATTGTTCCCGATGGAGGAGACGACCCCCAAACCGGTGACAACTACTCGACGCATGTGCGTGCTCCTTATTTCGGGCCGGTCAGGCTCAGGCTTCGGACAGAACGACTTTCATGTCTTTGACATCGTAAATCATTTCACCGTCCGCTTCGACGATACCATCCGCCACACCCATGGTCAGGCGGCGGGTCTGGATCGCTTTTTTGAAGTCGATCTTGTAGGTCAGCATCTTGCGGTCAGGGCGGACCATGCCGGTCAGTTTGACCTCGCCTACGCCTACGGCCATGCCGCGTCCCTGCCAGCCACGCCAGCCCAGGTTGAAACCGGTCAGCTGCCACAGGCCATCCAGCCCCAGACAGCCGGGCATGATCGGGTTGCCGGGGAAGTGGCAATCAAAGAACCACAAGTCAGGGGTGATGTCGAATTCAGCCAGAATATGGCCTTTGCCATGCGCGCCACCATCGGCCGAGATGTCGGTGATCCGATCCATCATCAGCATCGGAGGTGCAGGCAATTGCGCATTGCCGGGGCCGAATAGTTCGCCACGGGCGCATTTCAGCAGATCGTCCTTGTCAAAGCTGCTCGGGAATTGGGCCATTCTGCCGCCTCTCCTGCCAGGGGTCCGTTCGTTATATCTGGCCTCGTCTAGCACCCGTATGCAAGGTCCTGCAAGAGCAGCACGTCACATCCTGTTGTGCAGACGGCATTCTTTGCGAATGAATTTCATTTGAAATTACCCGAACACAGCACCTATATATGGTTCAGCAACAATTGGGTTTCGGATTGATGACACCTCAGAGCCAGAACAGAGCTACAGATTGGTTGGTTGACGCGGGGCTGCGCCCAACGCGCCAGCGTGTCGCTTTGGCCGAGCTTTTAGTCGGCGATGGACGCCATCGGCACGTCACTGCCGAAAGCCTGTTTGAGGCGGCCAAAAAGAATGGGGACGCGGTATCTCTGGCAACGGTCTACAACACGCTGCGCGCGTTTTGTGATGCCGGAGTTCTGCAGGAGATTACGGTTGATGGTTCGAAAAGCTATTTCGATACCAATACCCACGATCATCCGCACTTTTTCTGGGAAGACGAAAGCCGCCTGAGCGATGCGCCGTCGGATCAATTGGTGATTCAACGCCTGCCCGAAGCGCCCGAGGGCGTTGAGATCGCGTCGGTCGATGTGGTGATCCGTCTGCGGAAAAAATAACTCAGGCCAAAAACTCCATCAGAATCTGTTCCGCCTGCGCGATGTGTGGCTCTGTAGGGCCGGTGCCATGACGGGCCAGGACCACAGGTTCCGCAGCGATGTCATCCAGGATTCGATGGCTGACCAAGGGCATTCCGTCATAGCTGACGTCCGAGGGCGGGGTGGCATAGCTGATCGCAACCCCCTCGTGATGAGCGGCAAGACTGCGCTGGATTTCCAGCGTTGCCGCCCGGTGTGCCACTGAAGGTCGCAATCCGATCTGCCGAAACAGTCCAAGCACGTGCTGTGATGAGAGGCCTTCGTTTGACAGGATCAGCGGATGGGCGGCCAGCTCGCTCAGCGAAACAGACGGCGCGCGCACCAATGGGTGGTCCGGGGCCATGATGGCGTTTGGCCTGCTGGGGAAAAGGGTCTGCTGTTGAAATCCGGCATCCATGCTCAGGCCGTAAGTCAGCGCCAAATCTATGCGCCCGTCGATCAGGTCGGTAATCAGCCCTTCGAACCCGTCTACCTTGTACGAAACGGTCAAATCCGGCAGTGCCATGCGCAGTGGGCGCAGCGCCTTGGCCAGCAAAAACGGGGCCAAATCCACGAAACACCCCAATCGTAACTGTGCCCTGGTTGCACTGACTTGATCCGCTTTCTCAAGCCGGGCCGCATTGGTCAGCAAGTTTTCCGCGTCTTCGATAAATCTGCGTCCTTGCGGGGTCAGCGCCAGCGCGGCCCCGCGTTTTCGCGAAAATAGCGGATGGCCAAGATGCGATTCGACGCGCGTCAGAGCGGTGGACAGCGCCGGTTGTGACACGTTCAGCTGCTGCGCGGCGGCAGACAAGCTGCCGAAGCGGCCGATAGCACAGACATATTCGTATTGGCGAAGTGAAATATATAACATGAAATTAAACCTACCTTAGAAAGATATTATTTGAACAGAGGGGTCATCCATGTGCAGATCGTCGTACCACCGGCACGGAGACAGACATGACGCACCCCTTGGTTACTCACGAAATGATCGACACCTATCAACGGGACGGCGTGGTCCTGATCAAAGGGCTATTTGCCGATCACGTTGAGGCCCTGCGCGAAGGTGTGGCAGCGAATATGGCGGATCCCGGACCTTATGCATCCGAGAACAAGAAAAAAGGCCAGACGGGTCGGTTTTTCGACGATTATTGCAATTGGTCGCGCATTGAACAATTTCAGACGGTAATTCACGAATCCCCGGCGGCAGAAGTCGCGGCAGATTTGATGCAGTCGGATACAGTGCAGATGTTCCACGACCACGTTTTGGTCAAAGAGCCCGGAACCTCGATGGCGACGCCGTGGCATCAGGATGGGCCCTATTACTTTGTTGAAGGGCAGCAAACGATCAGCTTTTGGTCGCCGCTTGATCCGGTCACGCAAGCCACACTGCGCTGTGTGGCAGGCTCGCACCGGTGGGAGAAAGAGGTCTTGCCGACTCGCTGGGTGTCGGAAGATGGGTTCTTTCCCGACGAAGGCCAGTACATCCCGGCCCCGGACCCGGATGCCGAAGGGATGCGGGTTGTCGAGTTTGAGATGGATCCGGGCGACGCGGTTGCTTTCAACTATCGCACGCTTCACGGTGCGCGAGGAAATCAATCCGACAGCCGCCGCCGCGCGTTTTCACTGCGTCTGGTTGGTGACGATGCGCGATATGTCGAGCGGCCAGGCCGGACATCGCCGCCGTTTCCGGGGCATGACATGGTTCCGGGCCAGCGCTTGCGCGAGGATTGGTTTCCGATGTTGCTGCGGCGGTGATCAGACACCGGATAGGTCATTGAGGCGGGTCAGAACCACTGGCCCGTTTCGATCAGCCCCAACTCAAGCAACTGATTTGACGACCATTCGAACGGAATCGAATTGCGCCAGCGGAATGTCGGAATGTCGAAAGTAGATCCTGCGTTGGTTTTCAAGGCTTTGGCAGCCCGGAACGAGCACACCGCAGCCGTTAGGTTGTGGTGCCACGGGCAGGAATACGTGTTGTATTCTTCGTCGTTGAACGTGTGATCCGGTCGCAATGACAATCCTTGCTTGGATTTGAATAGGGCGATCCGATCAATTCGGCGGCTTTGAGCGGGAACGTGTTCTTCGAACCGCCATCGCAAACCACCAGACATATCCAGCTGGCGCTCCTTCGGGTGCTTTATCGAATCCAGCCGCGCCTGGGCGAAATACCCGGTGCGATCCATCATCGCGTGTTCAGGTGCGACGCCGTTCGGGAATTCGTTCAGATCCTCGGCATAAAGATCGACAACATGGCTCAGCATCGAGTCGCGGCGTTCTTCGGTGTGAAACGCCAGCATTTCACCGATTGTGCGCGTCTCGCAAAAGGGAAAAAAGAGGTACTCGGCGTTGAAGCAGTAATACATCCACAAACTTGGCGCCGCCTGAATGATCCTGTTGATCGTCTCAAACACGACGGTGCGCGGGACGCAGCTGAGAGAGACGCGGTGAACTCGGTCCTCAAGCTCGGGGTCCAGCGCAAATTCCTGCGGCATGAACACGATCAGGGACTTGAAGCCCAGATTCAGATGATGACGGATGGTGCTATCAGTTTCGACGTCATCTTCGACAAAAACCAACGCGAGGGGTCCCTTTGCCAAAGCGGCCTTGTTCGTTTGCAGGAAAGAGTCGAGAGATTCGTATTGCATTGCCTGTCCGCTGCCGCCTTGCTGGAGTTTCGGGTCAAAATCGGGTAATCGCGTCGCCATTGCAAGCGGCGTTCGTAGGGTATAGACGACGCCGATCCCGCGAATGCAAAGGCCGTTTTCATGTCAGAACCCAAAAAGCTGTACATCAAGACCTATGGTTGCCAGATGAACGTATACGACAGCGAGCGTATGGCGGAAACACTGGGCGGTCAGGGCTACGTGGAAACCAAAAGCCCCGATGATGCGGATATGATCCTGCTGAACACCTGCCATATTCGGGAAAAAGCTGCGGAAAAAATCTATTCCGAGCTTGGCCGGTTTAAAGGTTTGAAGACCGAAAAGCCCGACCTCAAGATCGGTGTTGCTGGATGTGTTGCACAGGCAGAAGGCGAAGAGATTATGCGCCGCCAGCCGATTGTTGACCTTGTTGTCGGTCCGCAAAGCTATCACCGCCTGCCCGAGATGGAGGCGAAGACGCGCACCGGTGCCAAGGCGCTGGACACTGATTTCCCCGAAGAAGACAAGTTCGAGAAACTCAAAAACCGTCCCAAGGCGAAACGCGGACCGACCGCATTTCTGACGGTGCAGGAAGGCTGCGACAAGTTCTGTGCCTTCTGCGTAGTGCCGTATACGCGGGGGGCCGAAGTCAGCCGTCCCGCCGATCGTATCCTGCGCGAGGCGAACGATCTGGTCGAACGCGGGGTGCGCGAAATCACTCTGCTGGGGCAGAACGTCAACGCCTATCACGGCGCTGGTCCGAATGGTGACATGACGCTGGCCGGTCTGATCTGGGAGCTGAACAAGGTCGACGGGCTGGAGCGGATCCGGTTCACCACCTCACACCCCAACGACATGGCCGACGACCTGATCGAGGCGCACGGGACGTGCGACAAGCTGATGCCTTATCTGCATCTGCCGGTTCAGTCGGGTTCGGATCGCATCCTCAAGCGAATGAACCGCAGCCACACCGCCGAGAGCTATCTGCGCCTGATCGAGCGCATTCGCGCCGCGCGCCCGGATATCGTGATGTCCGGCGACTTCATCGTCGGCTTCCCTGAAGAGACCGAAGAGGATTTTCAGGCCACCATGGATTTGGTGGAAGAGGTCAAATACGGATATGCGTATTCGTTCAAATATTCGACCCGCCCCGGAACACCGGCGGCTGAGCGGTCTCAGGTTGATCCCAAGGCTGCGGATGACCGTCTGCAGCGGCTTCAGGGGTTGATTACCCGTCACCAGCGCGAGATTCAGGACGCGATGGTTGGTCGGGACGTGAAAGTTCTGTTTGAAAAACCGGGTCGTCTGCCAGGTCAGATGGTCGGAAAATCCGAGTATCTTCATTCGGTTCACGTATCTGACGCTGATGTTGCGGTGGGCGAATTGCGCGATGTCCGGATCATGTCATCGGGCGCAAATTCACTGGCGGGTGCGTTGCGCTAACGCGTCCGTTATTTGGATTTTGGAAACCATACGGATTTGTTAATTCCAAATTTACCCTTGATTTATTACTCGGAATTATGTTCCGAGAAAAATCAGGTTGCTTAGGGGTCGAGTGTTTTGTGCCTTTGGGAAACCTCATCTCTTGCCGACGGGATGGGCAGGTCGGTGAATGGAAAGGGTACGAGTGAAGACTTTGAAACGTTTTTCTGGGCGGCTGTTGAGATCCGCCCTTACAACCGCGATCGCTGTTTCGGTGCTTCCCGGCGTGACCGCTGCAGGCAATCTGGATCAAGGTCTCTCTGACCCTCCTGTCGTCAACCCAAAACGGTTCGGCAGTGACGTCAGCGCCTTTTATCTGGGTGCTACGGGCGCGTACGCTTTCGGGGGCGACGATCGATTTGGACTGACTGGACCCGGCGGAACCTCGGAAGTAGGCGACCTGGACCTGAGCGGTTCGTTGGGTGGCGTGCGTGCCGGGTGGCGCGGCGTTTTGCCTGCGCGCGGCGGGCGCGACTATGTTTACGGGTTTGAGCTTGGGTACGAGTTCGGCTCGCTTAGCGATGACGCCTCCAACCAGATCAACGGCCAGACGGTCACGGGCGGGTCCGAAATATCGGACGTGTTCTCGATTCGGCTGCGCAATGGCCTGACCAATAAAAGCGGTACAGTGTTGTATTTTGTGTCGGCTGGATATGTGAATGGCGACATCAACACAACAAGCAGACAGGCCGTCCAGGGGGGCTCTCAATTCTTCGAAAGTGGCGGCCGACGCAGCGGCTTTACCGCCAGCATCGGAGCCGAACATAACCTGACCGAACACTGGTCGATCACGGGTGAGTTCGAATACGTTCAGTTCAGCGCTGAAAACGTGGATTTCGGCAATGGAACCTCAACCAGATCGACACCAAAATATCGCGGACTGAAGCTGGGTTTGAACTATCGGTTCTGACACGCCGACTAAAACAGCGGCGCCAACAGGTGCAGCGCACGGGCCGGGCGCATTGGCGGTTTTGCCATTTGGGCGGAAAAAATGAAACTGTGGCTTGCGCCCACCAAGACTTCCTGTCTACGCTCAAGGTGAAACGCCAAGACAGGAGAGCGGATTGGCCATCGGTGCCCTAAACCCACCGCAAGATGAAATGCCTCAGCGCGAAGCGTTTGTTGAGTTTCCAGACAACCGATTGTTAATAGACCTGTGCGGGGAATATGACCGCAATCTGACAGATATTGAGCAAAAGCTCTCAGTTCAGATCGTGCGCCGCGGGAATCAGCTGGCCGTGATGGGTGACGAAGACGCCCAGAAGCAGGCCATCGAGGTTTTGCAGGCGCTATACACGCGCTTGGAAGGCGGACGTGACGTCGAAGCGGCCGATGTCGACCGCGAGCTGCGAATGGGTGGCTCGGAGACGGGAACCGGCAGCCGCGACGGTGACCAGCTCGAAATGTTCAGAGGCGGCACGGTCGAAATCAAGACGCGCAAGAAACTGGTCGAGCCGCGCACGGATGCGCAAAAGGCTTATGTCCAGTCGCTGTTCCAGAACGAACTGGCCTTTGGAATTGGCCCTGCCGGTACAGGTAAGACCTATCTTGCCGTGGCCGCTGGCGTGTCGATGTTTATCGGAGGCCATGTAGATCGGATCATTCTCAGCCGCCCTGCAGTCGAAGCTGGCGAAAAGCTGGGCTATCTGCCCGGCGACATGAAAGACAAGGTCGATCCTTACATGCAGCCGCTGTACGACGCATTGAATGACTTTCTTCCCGGAAAGCAGTTGGCCAAACTGATTGAAGAAAAGCGAATCGAAATTGCGCCGCTGGCCTTCATGCGGGGACGTACGCTGGCGAATGCGTTTGTTGTGCTGGATGAAGCGCAGAATGCCACGACCATGCAGATGAAAATGTTCCTGACGCGTCTGGGTGAAGGTAGCCGAATGGTGATCACCGGTGACCGCTCGCAGGTTGACCTGCCGCGCGGTGTTCAGTCAGGGCTGGCCGATGCCGAGCGTTTGTTGAATACGATACCAAACATCAGCTTCAACTACTTCACGTCCAAGGATGTTGTGCGCCACCCGCTTGTGGCCGCCATTATCGAAGCGTATGAGGCCGACTCGGGCCGCGAGAAAGCATAGTCGTCCCGGTTGCAGCCACAGGGCTTTGGACACGGTGAGATGAACCTGGAAGTGACGATCGAAGATGCGCGCTGGCAACAGCTTGAACCGTTGGCTGCGCGCGCGATAAAGGCTGTTTTGGACTTTTGCGATCTGGACGCCGAGCTGTGCGAAGTCAGCCTGCTGGCCTGCGATGATGCGCGAATTGCTGATCTGAACGCGGAATTTAGGGAAAAGCCCACTCCGACCAATGTGCTGAGTTGGCCAGCCGAAGAGCTGACCGCTGACGAAGCGGGGCAGAGACCTGCCCGACCCGCGCCAGACTTTACGGGCGAAATCGCGCTAGGCGACATTGCGATTTCCTTTGATACTTGCGCACGCGAAGCGGACGACGCCAACACAACTATGGACGATCACGTCACGCATCTGATCATTCACGGAGTGTTACACTTGCTGGGCTATGACCACATCCGTGACCCCGACGCCACTTTGATGGAAGAGGTCGAAGTCGAGATACTTGGCAAAATGGGTATAGATGACCCATATAGTATGTAACAGTGGCCGCATTGGCCGATCATTTGGAACAGGATTATGGGCGATACAGACGGCAGTTCTATGGCGGCGCAGAGCGCGCAACCGAAGGACAGCGGTGAAAATGCCAGCAAAAATGCTGGCTTCTTTTCTCGAATAGTGGACGCGTTCTCGCCGCAGAGCGACGAAGAGGTCAGCGCGACCAATGGACATGAGGTCGACATGGTTCAGCCTCGCGGCATGATTAATCTGCGGCGAATGCGGGTCGAAGATGTGGCTATTCCGACGGCGGAAATCGTGTCTGTGCCCTCGACAATCAGCAAGGATGAGCTGGCCCAGGTTTTCCGCGACAGCGGCCTGTCCCGGATCCCCGTCTACGAGGGAACGCTTGATACGCCTTTGGGGTTTGTGCACCTCAAGGATTTTGCGCTTACGCACGGATTTAATGGCACGGGTTCAGAGTTTGATCTGGTCTCGATGCTGCGCACTTTGCTGTTTGTGCCGCCGTCGATGCCTATTGGCGTGTTGTTGACGAAGATGCAGACCGAACGCCGCCATATGGCGCTGGTGATTGACGAATACGGCGGTGTTGATGGTCTGGTGTCGATCGAGGATCTGATCGAACAGGTGGTCGGTGAGATTGCGGATGAGCACGATGCCGACGAAGGCCAGCTTTGGATACAGGAAAAGCCCGGCTGCTATGTCGTGCAAG
Organism: Ruegeria sp. CDSA034; assembly: GCF_059612275.1. Lineage (NCBI taxonomy): Bacteria > Pseudomonadati > Pseudomonadota > Alphaproteobacteria > Rhodobacterales > Roseobacteraceae > Ruegeria > Ruegeria sp. CDSA034. Next base: position 85,885 of record NZ_JBXWQH010000011.1, on the reverse strand, counting down.
CCCGCGTCCCCTTGGAGGAATTTGAGGCCGAGATAGGGCGTTCTCTGACAAGTCACGAGGACGTGGACGAGGAAGAAATCGACACCTTGGGCGGATTGGTCTTCATGCTGTCTGGTCGCGTCCCAGCACGGGGCGAGGTCGTGTTGCATCCCGAAGGTCCCGAGTTCGAGGTGATTGACGCCGACCCGCGCCGGATCAAACGTCTGCGTGTCATGTTGCCGGATCGCGTTGAATGAACCCTGCACAGGGCTGGCCGTTTTGGTTGCGGTTAATATCCGTAGCTCTGCTGGGCGCGATCGCGGCGTTTGGGCTTGCTCCGTTCGGCATTTGGCCGGCAACAGTGATCGCACTGATCCTGCTGTCGCCTCTGTTTCTTACGACTGAGACGCGGGCGAGGGCGGCGTGGTTGGGCTGGGCCTTCGCGACCGGGTATTTCGCACATGCGCTCAGTTGGATTGTCGAACCGTTCCTCGTTGATGTCCAGCGTCACGGATGGATGGCGCCTTTTGCCCTGACATTCATGGCAGGCGGCCTCGCTCTGTTTTGGGCGCTTGCCTTTTGGCTGGTGCGGCGTCCCGACAGCGATGGCGTATCACAGGCCGTGTTTCTGGCGATTTCAATCTCACTGCTGGAATTTGCCCGAGGCTATGTCCTGACGGGGTTTCCCTGGGCGGGGCTGGCGCAGGTCTGGGTGAATACACAGGTCGCGCAGCTATTGTCTCTGTTCGGGCCATATGGGCTGGGCGCGGTGACTTTGCTGGCGACTTTGCCGCTCGGGGCCGCGCTGTCGCGGCGCGATGGCTATGTGGTTCCGTCAGTCCTGACCGTTGGAACCGCGTGTTTCGCATTGATTTATGCCATGTCGCGCCCGGTTGTTACGGACACTGACAATGTTGTCCGCCTCATTCAACCAAATGCACCCCAGCATCAGAAATGGGATCCGGATTACGCCCCGCTGTTTTTTGCCCGACAACTAGAGTTTACGGCGGCGGCCCCGCGACCGGATTTGATTGTCTGGCCGGAAACCTCGGTTCCTGCATGGCTGGGCAGTGCGCAGCCTTATCTGACCGCAATCGCCGATGCCGCGCAGGGGACGCCCGTATTTCTGGGTATTCAGAGAGGGGACGGCCCGCGCATTTACAATTCGATGATCTATCTGGATGAAGATGGCCGGCAGCAGGGGCTTTATGACAAGCATCATCTGGCGCCCTTTGGCGAATATGTCCCATTTGGTGACATCTTGGCTCAGTTCGGAATTTACGGAATGGCTGCCACCACCGGTAATGGCTTTAGCGCCGGACCGGGGGCTTCGCTGATGGACGCTGGCAAGCTGGGGAAAGCCTTGCCGCTTATTTGCTATGAGGCGGTTTTCACTCAGGACGTCTTGTCTGCACCGGGTCGTGCCGATTTTCTGCTGCAGATCACCAATGACGCTTGGTTCGGTACGCGCTCGGGACCTTACCAGCACCTGGCTCAGGCGCAAATGCGCGCCATCGAGCAAGGGTTGCCAATGATGCGGTCGGCAAATACCGGAGTGTCAGCGATGATTGACCCGCTGGGTCGGGTTACAGAAGCTTTGCCGTTGGGGCAGGCCGGTTTTGTCGATGCGACATTGCCCAGTGCGCTGGCTCCGACAGTGTACGCCCGGCTGGGTGATGCACCGGTCTTTGTCGCGCTGTTGGCGCTCTATGCGCTGCTTTCACGCAACGCCAGAAGACAACAACGGTAATTTTGGATTGACGCTGTGTTTCATGGTGCGTATCCCCTTGCATGCTCATCACAACGGCTTCCTGGCGTGATGGGAAAACCTTAATGGAGCACTTTCATGTCCCGACAGAACTACACATTTACTTCGGAGTCCGTTTCCGAAGGACACCCGGATAAGGTTTGTGACCGGATTTCTGATGCCGTGCTTGACGCATTTCTGAATGAAGAACCCGAAGCGCGCGTGGCGTGCGAAACCTTTGCTACGACCGACCGGGTCGTCATCGGTGGCGAAGTAGGTCTGACTGATCAGGAAAAGCTGCACGACTACATGGGCCGCATCGACGAGATTGCGCGCGCCTGCATCAAAGACATCGGATACGAGCAGGACAAGTTCCACCACGAAACCGTCGAGGTAACGAACCTGCTGCACGAACAGTCCGCACATATCGCCCAAGGTGTGGATGCCGCCGCAGACAAGGACGAAGGTGCCGGTGACCAAGGCATCATGTTCGGTTATGCGACCACGGAAACGCCTGCGCTGATGCCGGCACCGATCCAGTATTCACACGCGATCCTGCGCCGTCTTGCCGAAGTGCGCAAGAATGGCAGCGAACCCGCGCTGGGTCCTGATGCCAAGTCGCAATTGTCGGTCGTTTACCGTGACGGCAAACCTGTGGGTGTCAGCTCGATCGTATTGTCGACACAACACCTGGACGAAGCGCTGAGTTCCGCCGACATCCGCGCGATTGTTGAGCCTTACATCCGTGAAACACTGCCCGAAGGGTGGTTGAGCGACGAAACCGAGTGGCACGTGAACCCCACTGGCAAATTCGTGATCGGTGGCCCGGATGGTGACGCAGGTCTGACCGGGCGCAAGATCATCGTAGACACTTATGGTGGCGCAGCCCCGCACGGCGGCGGCGCGTTCTCGGGTAAGGACCCGACCAAGGTGGACCGTTCGGCCGCGTATGCCGCGCGTTACCTAGCCAAGAATGTTGTGGCCGCCGGAATGGCAGAACGCTGCACGATCCAGCTAAGCTATGCGATTGGTGTGTCCAAGCCGCTGTCTATCTATGCCGACACTCACGGCACTGGTGAAATCCCGGACGCAGAAATCGAAAAGGCTGTTGGTCAGGTCATGGATCTAACCCCGCGCGGTATCCGGCAGCACCTGCAGATGAATAAGCCTATCTATCAGCGCACGGCGGCTTACGGCCACTTTGGCCGCGAACCCGAGGCGGATGGCGGTTTTAGCTGGGAACGGACCGATCTGGCCGATGCGCTGAAAGCCACGGTCTGATCCGAATTATCAAAGCGCGCCGACATCGGCGCGCTTTTTTGTTGAACGGTGATTACTACGCCCCTCTTGAACCAACCTCGGCGTCGCAGTATGGCCACCGCCATGAGCACCCAGACCCCACAACGCCCGCGCAGAAACTTCTATGGCCGCTTCAAAGGGAAAACCCTGAAGCCCAGCCAAAAGACCTATCTGAACGAAGACCTTGATGCACTGTCACCGGGTGCGGTGGATTGGGAAACCAATCCCGAACGCCATCCGCTGGATCTGAACGCTCTGTTCGATGGCAGGGACGTCTGGCTTGAGGTCGGCTTTGGTGGGGGTGAGCATCTTGTGCACCAGGCTGCCAGCAACCCCGATATCGGCATTATTGGGGCCGAACCGTATATTAACGGCGTCGCGATGCTGTTGGGTAAGATTCGTCAAGCCGGGGTTGAAAATCTGGCGGTGCATCCGGGCGATGTGCGCGATCTGTTCGATGTTCTGCCCGGGGCCAGCATCTCTCGCGCCTTCCTACTGTATCCCGACCCATGGCCCAAGACACGGCACCACCGTCGCCGTTTCGTGACGCAGGAACATCTGGAGCCTTTGGCCCGTGCCCTGAAGCCGGGGTCTATTTTTCGCGTTGCTACGGACATTCCCGACTATGTGCGCCAGACATTGGAAGAGGTGCCGCGCGCCGGGTTCGAATGGCTGGCCGAGCGTCCTGCTGACTGGCGCGAGCCCTGGGATGACTGGATTTCCACCCGCTATGAACAGAAGGCCCTGCGTGAAGGCCGTACGCCACACTACCTGACCTTCCGCCGCAAAGACTGATTGCGGCTGGACCAACCGGCCCCAATTCGCTAATCCGCCTTGAACTGATAGCGAAAACAGGAGCCCCCATGTCCGGACACGGCACGCCCATCCCGATGACCTCGCATCCCTGCGGCCCGCTGACCGGAACCGCAGAGGTGCCCGGTGACAAGTCTATTTCGCACCGGTCGCTGATCCTGGGTGCGATGGCCGTGGGCGAGACCCGGATCTCGGGTCTGTTGGAAGGTGAAGATGTTCTGGACACCGCCAAGGCCATGCGCGCCTTCGGGGCTGAGGTCACTGACCATGGCGGCGGCGAATGGACTGTGCATGGTGTAGGTGTCGGTGGCTTTGCCGAACCCGATCAGGTGATTGATTGCGGCAACTCGGGCACCGGTGTTCGCTTGATTATGGGCGCGATGGCGACCTGTCCGATTTCGGCGACTTTTACGGGCGACGCTAGCCTGAATAAACGCCCCATGGCGCGGGTCACAGATCCGCTGGCGCTGTTTGGAACGCAATCGGTGGGCCGTTCAGGGGGGCGCTTGCCGATGACTATCGTTGGCGCGGCTGACTCCACGCCGGTGCGCTACGAGGTACCCGTGCCTTCCGCCCAGGTAAAATCTGCGGTGCTGCTGGCTGGCCTCAATGCCCCCGGCAAAACTGTGGTGATCGAGAAAGAGGCCACACGGGACCATTCCGAGCGGATGCTGGCGGGCTTTGGTGCGGAAATCACCGTTGAGGACACCGATGAGGGCCGGGTTATCACTCTGACTGGTCGCCCCGAGTTGAAACCGCAGGTCATCGCCGTGCCACGCGACCCGTCCAGCGCGGCCTTTCCGGTCTGCGCGGCGCTGCTCACGCCTGGGTCGGACGTTTTGGTGCCGGGCATCGGCCTGAACCCCACCCGTGCGGGGTTGTTCACTACGCTGCGCGAGATGGGTGCAGACCTGACCTATGAGAATGAGCGCGAAGAGGGCGGCGAACCTGTCGCCGATCTGCGCGCAAAGTACTCGCCGGATATGAAGGGGATCGATGTTCCACCGGAACGCGCGGCCTCGATGATTGATGAATACCCGGTTTTGTCCGTGATTGCGGCAAATGCCACCGGTGTCACGATGATGGGCGGCGTAAAAGAACTGCGCGTAAAGGAAAGCGACCGGATCGACGCAATGGCCCAGGGCCTGCGCGCCAATGGTGTAACTGTCGAAGAAGGTGATGAATGGTGGTCGGTTGAAGGGTTGGGCATCGGCAACGTCCCCGGTGGCGGCACCTGCGAAAGCTTTCTGGACCACCGGATCGCCATGTCGTTCATGATTTTGGGGATGGGGGCCAAAAAGGGTGTAACCGTCGACGATGCGGGCCCGATCGCCACTTCGTTCCCGATTTTTGAACCTTTGATGGCCACGTTGGGTGCGAAACTGCAGCGAAATAATCGGTAGGTTTGATGTCGGATTTAAAGTTCACAATCGCCATTGACGGACCAGCTGCAGCGGGCAAGGGCACGATCTCAAAAGCGGTCGCGGCCCGGTTTGGGTTCGCGCATCTGGACACCGGGCTTTTGTACCGCGCGGTCGGCAGACGGACCTTGCAAGGACTGGAGCCGATTGCGGCAGCACAAGCATTGACCCCCGAAGAGTTGGAGCAGGGCGATTTGCGCACGGCCGAGATTGCGCAAGCAGCCTCAAAAGTAGCCGTGATTCCCGAGGTTCGGGCCGCGTTGGTTGACTTCCAGCGGGCGTTTGCGCGCCGCTGCGGGGGCGCTGTGCTGGATGGTCGCGACATCGGTACTGTGATTTGTCCCGAGGCCGAGGTGAAACTGTTCGTCACCGCCAGCCCCGAAGTTCGGGCCGAGCGTCGGTTCCTTGAGCTCAGCGCGAAGGGCAATGATATCTCGCGTGAACAGGTGCTGTCGGACGTAAAAGAGCGCGACGCGCGGGATACGGAACGCAGCACTGCGCCGATGAAGCCAGCAGAGGATGCAGTCTTGCTGGACACGTCAGATTTGAGCGTCGAAGCCGCGTTGGAAAAAGCCATCAAGGTCATTGAAGCAAAAAAGCCTGCACGGTCGTAACCGTGCAGGCCTTGGTCTTTTGTGGCCAGATTACAGTTCTCCGACCGCGATACTTTTGATCTTGGACCACTGATTGTCAGCGGTTTCGGATGTGGCAGAGACATCTTCAAGGAACGCCGCGCGAGTATCAGCGTTCAGGAACAGATACAGCTTTCCGTCAGCCACAAGGTATTGATCCGGATCGCCGTCGAATTTTTTGCCCACAGAAACGCCGAACGAACAGAACCCGCCATGTTGTGGCAGGTAGGCCGCCGGGTTGGCCTCGAACGCTTCGCGGTTGGCGGCGCTGGTGAAGTAATAAGATGCGCCGTCATAAGTGGCCGAGTGGGTGGCAAAGCCATCGACCGGGTTGCCGTCGTTAACGAGAGTCACCAGATCGACCCCATGCGCGGCAAGCGGCGCACCGGCGGCAGAAATACCGTTTGATACGTTGATCTCATCCGCAGCAAAGGCCGGGGCTGCGATCAGGGGCAATGTGGCGATCAGGGTGGTAAGAACGAGAGACTTCATTTGTATTTCCTTTCCGGTTCAGAGTCCGGCCAGCAGGTCTGCCAGCCGCTGAACTAAAGCTAGGAACTAGGTTCTGAACGAGCTATCGCAGAAAGCCCCGAGTATCTTGCAGATCGTTCAAAGCTGTCGGTGCCTTCGAAATACTGTTCACCAAGCTTTGTTTGGTCAGGTCTGCGCCCCGACCCTATTGTCGATCCATAGCCTGCAGGAGCGATGCCATGATCCGACTAGCCTTATTGATGATTTTCCTTGCCGGAGGTGCATTGGCCCAAGAGACGGCTGAGCCGGAACCCCCAATGACGTATGAGCGGTTGGGAAAGATCATCTTTGCGCTCGATCCTGACGCGAAACCGTTTGGACCGGGGTTTGAACTGAAGGTTGGGGACGTAACGGTGCTGGTTGTTACGGATATCAATGCGGATCGGATGCGGGCCATGGTCGCGATTGGCAGCGCCGAAGATTTGTCGCCCGCTGACCTTGAACGCGTGATGCAGGCGAATTTTGACAGTACGCTAGACGCGCGTTACGCGCTCGCGAATGGTATCTTGTGGGCTGCGTACATCCATCCGCTATCCCGGCTGGACAAGAACCAACTGATCTCGGGGCTGGCCCAGACAGTGAATATCGCCAAGACTTATGGCACCTTGTACACCGGTGGCGCGGCGGAATTCGGAGGGGGCGACAGCCAGGATTTGCAGCGCGATCTGATCGAAGAGCTTCTGAAAAAAGGTGAGGAAATCTGACACGCGCCCGGGAATTGCGTTTGCTCTGATTTCAAGTTGCCGCGCAGAAGCTGCGGTCCATCGGCGGCCCGGTCTGCCTTTAACACATCGCGGTTATGTGTACTGCCCGGGGCAGGGTGCCGTGACTGAGCGTCGCTTTGCCGAAAGAAGGAAAGTACATTCAAGACAGGGCGCGCTAGACCCTAGCTGGACGCAGGAAACCTGCTATGCTTTGCCCATGCCAGAAGGGAAGGCTGCCATACAATCCTCAAAAACAAAAAGGGGAAGCAGCCAAAAAATCCCTCAAGCCAACAGGGACAGAACAATATGAATAATCGTTTGCGTAAGATCACTATCGTGGGTGGTGGCACAGCGGGTTGGATGACCGCGCTGATACTGGACATGGTGTTTTCACGCACCTCGGCCCGCAAGGATCGCCCGCGCATCTGCCTGATCGAAAGCCCCAATATCGCCACCGTGGGTGTCGGTGAGGCCACGGTGCCGCGTATGCCGGTCACACTGCGCCAAGCGGGCATTTCCGAGCGGGATTTTTTTCGCGAGACCAATGCATCGTTCAAGCTGGGCGTGAAGTTCTGCAATTGGAACAAGGACGCAAAGGGCAACCGCATCGACTACGTGAACCCTTTTGCCCACGGTCAGTTGTTGGAAGGATTGGAAGCCGCCGAATACTTCTTGCGCTTTGGCAATGGTGATCGGGACTTTACGCAATCCATCTCGCCGCATGACGATCTGGCCCGCCTGTGCAAGGGCGGGCGACCGCTGGGTCAGCCCGAGTTCGAACAACGGTTTGGCTACGCATATCATCTGGACGCCGTGAAATTTGCGGGCATGCTGACCAAGGTCTGCACCAAGCGCGGGGTTGAGCACATTCAGGATGAGGTGCAGGCGGTTGAGCTGGATGAACAGGGCAATGTCAGCCATCTGATGTTAGAGCGTAAGGGCCGCCACGACATCGAGATGGTCATAGATTGCACCGGGTTCCGCGGTTTGATCATCAACAAAGCACTGGGTGAGCCGTTTATGGATTACTCGGATTACCTGCCCAACGACCGCGCCATGGCGTTGCAGATTGAACATCCCGACCCAGAGAAAATCGAAAGCGTCACCCGGTCTACCGCGCTGGGCGCCGGTTGGACATGGCGGGTGCCGCTCTACAACCGTGTGGGCACAGGATATGTGTATTCATCGGCGCATCGCACGGATGATCAGGCGGCAGATGAATATCTCGAATGGCTAGGCGACAGCGGCAAAGGTTTGACACCGCGCGTGATCCCGATGCGCATCGGGCGCGTGCGCAATGCCTGGGTCAAGAACTGTCTGGCAATCGGTTTGTCTGGCGGGTTCATTGAACCGTTGGAAAGTACCGCAATCCATATGGTTGATCACGCGGTGCGCTGGTTCGCAGAACACCTGCCTACACGCGACATCGAACCATCGCTGCGGGCAAGATATAACCGGCAAATGAACCAGATGTATGATGAGGTCCTAGATTTCATCTGTCTGCACTATCGCCTGGGCAACCGCACGGATGATCAATATTGGATCGATGCGCGCACAGAGATGAAGATACCGGATCGTTTGGCCGAAAACCTGGAATTGTGGCAGCACCGCCTGCCCATGGAACACGATATCGAATTCGCCACACTGTTTAATTTCCGCGTTTATCAGACGGTTCTTTTGGGCAAGCAGGTCTATGACACCGGCTATGGGACCGGCATCCGTGATCGTCTGCGGCCGTTGAAGAAACCGATTTGGTTCCAGTGGTGGAAGGGCGCGAAGGTGGATCTTGCGCAGATCCTCAAGGCGATGCCGGATCACAAAACACTGTTGCGCGATATCCGAGGAGAGCTGGAGCAGCCCCCAGCCTTTGGTATGGCGGCTGCGATGCAACCGACCGTCGCGATGCCGGGCGAACAACTTGCACCCGTGGCAATCCAGAACATGCCGAACCTTGCCGAAATCCAAAGCGGCAAGAAGGACCTGCAACTGTTCTAGAAGGTCCTAGCGCTCGGCGCAGCTTTGCGGTGGTGGCAGCATTGAACTGCGCTGCGCGGACCGAGGACCCACTGGAGAAATGCAAAATACCTGCGCTAAAGCGCGGGTCCTTCACGCAGCTTTTCCTGCTCGGACGGGATCGGCGTGTGATTGAAGACAAAGGCCGTGCGGCAGGCTTCTTCTCCGCCTAGGTCTTCGATTTTCTTGCGTTGATCGGCAAAGGCGCAGGAGTTGACCTCTTCGGGGTCGCAGATTTCTCGCAGACGGCGTTCCCCTTCGACCAGCGCAGCCTGAACCTGCGGGTCATTTACCCGATCCAGCGCGCGGTTGGCCTGTTCTTGAGGATCGGTTGACAGGTCGAACAATTGCGGGGGCTGTCCGACATAATAGACGTATTTCCATTCGTCCCATCGCACCATGAAACTGCCGGTTCTTGACCCACCATCGTGGTATTCGCTGAAGCCGGTTCGGTCGGGGTCGTCCGGCGCATTTGCCAACTCGATCAGAGACAAGCCGGGTTGACCCGCGTTGCCCTCGTCGGCTTCGACGCCGCAGACGTCCCGGGCGGTTGCAGCGATATCGGTCAGATTGGTACATGTGGTGACGCGTCGCCCCGACGGGATACCCGGGCCGGCCGCGATCATCGGAATTCCTGCACTGGCCTCATACATTACCTGTTTGGTCCAAAACCCCTGATCCCCCATCATGTCACCGTGGTCGGATACATAGATCACGACCGTATTTTCAGCATGACCACTGTCGGACAAGGCTTTCAGGATGCGCCCCACGCAATCATCCATCAGTGAGGTCAGGCCATAATAAGCCGCCTTGGCTTCGCACATTTTCTGTTCGTCAAAATAGTCATCGTAGTTGAAGAACGCGGCGATGTTGCGAAGCTCTTCATGATCCGGCAGCCCTTTGCCATACCCGACCGGCAAATCCATCTGAGCAGGGTCGTAAAGGTCGTACCATTCCTTGGGACAGGTCAGGGGATAGTGCGGACTGACCAGCGACACAAATGCTGCCCAGGGTTTGTCCTGGCGGGTGGGATCGGCCAGCCAGGCCTCGGCTGCTGCGGTAATGTCCAGATCGTAATCGGTGTAGGTGCTGGGCCCGACGCCCACATCGCCTGCCAGCTCGGATGCCGAATCATAGTCTGGTGGGTTTTCGCGCAAAAGCCCAACGGCCCAGCCGACACCTCCGACCACGTGCATCGGCAGGATCTCCTCGGAGAAGCCATTGTCGTCTTGGTTGGACCTGAAGTGCAGTTTTCCAATAGCGACGACCTCGCGCCCGGCGTCGTGCACCTGCCTCATCCAGCTGCGCGGGTGCCCGTCATAGGGGGTTGCGCTGTCCCAGTTTCCTGTCGTGTGAACCCAGTCTCCGGTCGCAAGCGCCGCCCGTGCGGGTACGCACATGGGTGAAGGCGTGTAGGCGGACTCAAACATCGTTCCGCGCGCGGCCAGTGCATCCAGATTGGGCGTTTTGACAATCGGATGGCCAGCGCATCCCATTGCGTCTTTGCGGTGTTCGTCTGAAATGATGACGAGAAAGTTCAGGTCTTGACGCATGAGATCCTCCGACTTTTTCAAAGCTTCGCAAGTGGCGCAGACTTTGCTGTTCGAAACACGACATTCTTCGCAGGAATCGAGCAATGCCATTACGAGTGCGGTTGCACATGGATATTACCAATGTAATAACATAGCAAAACTATCGAGCGAGCATGGCAATATCCACTGACACCTGACAGTCTAGGTTCGTGCGCGCCGATGAACGGAGCGCACAATGACTGACCGCAGAAAGAACCGAAACCTGCGCAGCCAGATCAAACGCCGCCGGCGGACGGGATCACCAATGCAAGCCTATGACGCGTTACCTGCTGAGTTGCGATTGTGGCTTGCCTCGGCTTGTTTGCCGTGGAGCCCGGCCTCGGCGCTGCGCATTTGGGATAAGGTAGGCGGAGCGAATGATCCCGATGATGCCTATTTGCGTTTGAATGCGATTGAGCACTCCATGTTGCAACGGGACCGGCGCGTTTGGGACATGGCGAGCCAGGTGTGACGGCGGCCGATGCCCTGTATTTCAAGGCTTTCCTCTTGCACATGTCGGGAATTCCGCATATACGCGCGCTGTCACCACAAGGGCGGTCAACGTCCGGATGACGTTACTGAGCAGGGCCGGGTAACCTCGGCCCTTTGTGTTTGTTTGCTCAGGGGCGCACCGGATCACGTCCGATGACACCATGAAACAAGACCGGCGGAGACAACCGCTCGGCCAGTAAAAACGTATGTAAAGGAAAACACTGCCAGATGGCTGATACAACCATGGAGGAATTCGAAGCCCTCCTGAACGAAAGCTTCGAAATGGACACGCCCGAAGAGGGTTCTGTTGTCAAAGGCAAGGTACTGGCGATCGAAGCCGGCCAAGCCATCATCGACGTTGGCTACAAAATGGAAGGCCGCGTTGATCTGAAAGAATTCGCAAATCCCGGCGAAGCCCCTGAAATTGCTGTTGGTGACGAGGTAGAAGTCTACCTGCGCGCCGCAGAGAACGCCCGTGGCGAAGCCGTTATCTCGCGCGAGATGGCCCGCCGTGAAGAGGCATGGGACCGTCTTGAAAAAGCATATGCCGACGACCAGCGCGTCGAAGGTGCAATCTTTGGTCGCGTCAAAGGTGGCTTCACCGTCGATCTGGGTGGCGCAGTTGCGTTCCTGCCCGGTTCGCAGGTTGACGTCCGCCCCGTACGCGACGCTGGCCCGCTGATGGGTCTGAAGCAGCCGTTCCAGATTCTGAAAATGGACCGCCGCCGTGGCAACATCGTTGTTTCGCGCCGCGCTATCCTGGAAGAATCACGCGCCGAACAGCGTGCCGAAGTCATTGGCAACCTGACCGAAGGTCAGACCGTCGAAGGCGTGGTCAAGAACATCACCGAATACGGTGCGTTTGTTGACCTGGGCGGCGTTGATGGCCTGCTGCACGTCACCGACATGGCATGGCGTCGTGTGAATCACCCGTCCGAGATCCTGACGATCGGCGAAACCATCAAGGTTCAGGTCATCAAGATCAACAAAGAGACCCACCGCATCAGCTTGGGCATGAAGCAGCTGCAGGAAGATCCATGGGATCTGGTTGCTGCCAAGTATCCGCTGAGCTCGGTCCATCAGGGTCGCGTCACCAACATCACCGACTACGGCGCGTTCGTCGAGCTGGAAGCCGGTGTCGAAGGTCTGGTGCACGTGTCCGAGATGTCCTGGACCAAGAAAAACGTCCACCCCGGCAAGATTGTTTCGACCAGCCAGGAAGTAGACGTCATGGTTCTGGAAATCGACGGCGCCAAGCGTCGCGTGTCTCTGGGTCTGAAGCAGACCATGCGCAACCCGTGGGAAGTGTTTGCAGAAACACACCCCGAGGGCACCGAAGTCGAAGGCGAAGTCAAGAACATCACCGAATTTGGTCTGTTCATTGGCCTCGAAGGCGACATCGACGGCATGGTTCACCTGTCCGACCTGTCGTGGGACGAACGTGGCGAAGATGCGATCCAGAACTACCGCAAAGGCGACATGGTTTCGGCCGTTGTCTCGGAAGTTGACGTGGAAAAAGAGCGTATCTCGCTGTCGATCAAAGCCCTGGGTGGTGACAAGTTCGCAGAAGCCGTTGGCGGCGTGAAGCGCGGTTCGATCATCACTGTAGAAGTCACTGCGATCGAAGATGGCGGCATCGAGGTGGAATACGAAGGCATGAAGTCCTTCATCCGTCGTTCCGACCTGTCGCGTGACCGTGCAGAGCAGCGCCCCGAGCGTTTCTCGGTTAACGACAAGATCGACGTCCGCGTCACCAATGTCGACAGCAAGACTCGCCGTCTGGGTCTGTCGATCAAGGCACGTGAGATCGCCGAAGAGAAAGAGGCCGTGGAACAGTACGGTTCTTCCGACTCGGGCGCATCGCTGGGCGATATCCTGGGTGCAGCGCTGAAATCCGGCGACTAAGCTCAGGCTGGATTTTCAGCCGAATTTACGGCCCCGTGCAGACGCGCGGGGCCGTTTTTGTTGCGAATCAATATGTTCCAAAATTTGGGCTTATTGCGGCCGTCGTTCACGCTTTAAGAGCGGATTTTGCCTGAACAAGCAAAAAATCGCGCGACTTTGCTGTAAAATGAATGCTTTGCACACAGAGTTTACGTTCCCCCGATCACGGTTTTTTCCTATACTGTCCAGAAGTATAGACATGGTTAACCGGTCGCCTGGGAGGGTAACACTCATGATCCGTTCAGAACTGATTCAGAAAATCGCCGACGAAAACCCGCATCTCTATCAGCGTGATGTCGAGCGGATTGTGAATACCGTGTTCGAAGAAGTGACAGATGCCATGGCGCGTGGCGACCGTGTCGAACTGCGCGGCTTCGGTGCGTTCTCGGTCAAACAACGTGACGCGCGTGTTGGCCGCAATCCTCGTACAGGTGAGACCGTGCAGGTCGAAGAAAAATGTGTTCCGTTCTTCAAAACTGGCAAGTTGCTAAGGGACCGATTGAACGGTAAAGCCTGACACCATGATGCGTTACCTTCGATATGCTTTCCTGGCGATCCTCGGGATCGTTCTTGTGTCAATCTCGCTGGCCAATCGCCAGATCGTCGAGTTGAAGCTGATGCCGGATGCCCTGGCCGAGTTGCTGGGGCTCAATTTCTCAACGTCTTTGCCACTGTTCATCGTGGTGCTGGGCGGCGTCGTGGCCGGTTTGATCATCGGCTTCCTGTGGGAATGGCTGCGCGAGCATAAACACCGCCGCGATGCCTCGACCAAGACCGGAGAAGTGCGCAAGCTTGAGCGTGAGGTCAAGAAGCTCAAGAAAAAGCAGAACGAGGGCAAGGACGACGTTCTGGCTCTGCTGGACGAAGCCAGCTAAGGCACTTTTATGACGAACGTAGCTGTTAAAATCTGCGGGCTGACCGCACCTGATCACGTGCGCGCTGCGGCTGATGCCGGTGCACGCTATGTCGGCTTTGTCTTTTTCTCAAAATCGCCGCGGCATCTAGCCCTTGATGCAGCGGCAGGGCTGGCGCAGCTTGTTCCTGCAGGCGTGGCCAAGGTCGCGCTGACCGTGAATGCGACGGACGAAGAACTGGACCGTATCATCGCACGCGTGCCCTTGGACATGTTGCAATTGCATGGCAAGGAAACACCGCAGCGGGTTTCAGAAGTACGCGACAGATTTGGCCTGCCGGTGATGAAAGCAATCGGCATCGCCGAGGCCGAGGATCTGAGCGCAATTGACCTGTATTCCGAGGTTGCAGATCAGTTGCTGATCGACGCGAAACCTCCGCGTGCATCCGAACTGCCGGGCGGGAATGGATTGGCCTTTGATTGGCGGCTGCTGGCCGGCCGGAAATACTGGCGAAAGCCGTGGATGCTGGCCGGGGGACTGACGCCAGACAACGTTGCCGAGGCGATCCGGATGACCGGCGCAAAACAGGTTGATGTATCTTCCGGCGTCGAAAGTTCGCCCGGAGTTAAAGACTCCATTAAGATTTCTGAATTCGTGTCCGCCGCCCATTGATCTGCTTGCTGACCTCCCCCGTATATAACGTCGGGGAGGAGCAATGATGCTTGCAGCGATTGGCGGGGTTACCCTGAACCATTGGTACAACGCGCCAGAGTTCTTTTGGCGCGCGGGGCAAGCGTTGAAGCAGGCGCGTGGTGACCCATTGTGCGTTCATGCGCAGTTGTTCCCGCACGGTGGGCTCTACTTTTCGCTCAGCGTTTGGCAAGACGCCGAGGCCTTGCTGACATTTGCCCATTCGGGACCACACAGGCGGGTTCTTGAGGCATCGGACCGGTTGTCCATCACGCATGAGTTCCATCATTTCTCATGCATCGCGGTGCCGACCGAAGAACAGGCCCTGCGGATCTGGAAGCATCGCTACAGACCCGCGAAATGATACGTTTTGCCATGGCAAAACCTGGCAGCACCTCCTATGAACAACGGGTACGACGAGGGAGACACCCATGGCCAACGATCTATTCAATTCCTTCATGTCCGGTCCCGACGAACAGGGCCGGTTTGGCATCTTCGGCGGACGGTTTGTCAGCGAAACGCTGATGCCGCTGATCCTGTCGCTTGAAGAGGAATATGAGAAGGCCAAGGATGATCCGACCTTCTGGGCCGAGATGGACGATCTGTGGGCGAACTATGTGGGTCGCCCCTCGCCGCTGTATTACGCGGAACGCCTGACCGAGCATCTGGGCGGCGCGAAAATCTATCTGAAACGCGACGAACTGAACCACACGGGCGCGCATAAAATCAACAACGTGTTGGGCCAGATCATTCTGGCGCGGCGCATGGGTAAAACCCGGATCATCGCGGAAACCGGTGCGGGGCAGCACGGCGTGGCGACAGCTACCGTCTGCGCCAAATTCGGCCTGAAATGCATCGTTTACATGGGCGCACACGACGTTCAGCGTCAGGCGCCCAACGTGTTCCGTATGCGTTTGCTGGGTGCCGAAGTGATTCCGGTGACCTCGGGCCGTGGCACGCTTAAGGACGCGATGAACGACGCGCTACGTGATTGGGTGACCAATGTGCGCGACACGTTCTACTGCATCGGCACTGTGGCGGGCCCGCACCCGTATCCGGCGATGGTGCGTGATTTCCAGTCGATCATCGGCAAGGAAGCTAAGGAACAGATGCAAAAGGCCGAAGGCCGTTTGCCCGACACGCTTATCGCCGCCATCGGCGGTGGGTCGAATGCGATGGGCCTGTTTTATCCGTTCCTTGACGACAAGAGCGTCAACATCATCGGTGTTGAGGCGGGCGGTAAAGGCGTGAATGAAAAGATGGAACATTGCGCCTCGCTGACCGGTGGTCGTCCGGGTGTGCTGCACGGAAACCGTACCTACCTGCTGCAGGATGATGACGGCCAGATCCTCGAAGGCTATTCGATCTCGGCCGGTCTGGATTACCCTGGTATTGGCCCCGAGCATTCTTGGCTGAATGATATCGGTCGCGCGAACTATGTCTCGATCACCGATAAAGAGGCGCTGGAAGCGTTCCAGCTGTGCTGTGCAACCGAAGGTATCATCCCCGCGTTGGAGCCCAGCCACGCGTTGGCGCATGTCATGAAGATCGCGCCGGAACTGCCCAAGGATCACCTGATCTGCATGAATATGTGTGGTCGCGGCGACAAGGACGTTCAGACGGTCGCCAAATACCTGAACTTTGATATGTCCGACACCGAAGGCCGTTCGGCCGGATAACGCGCGCCCGGGGCTTTGCGCCCCGGGTCTTTCATGCCACGCTGCGTGGTATGCAGGACGCGTCCAGTTCAGATAAACTCGCTCAAAAGTACGATGCCGCAGCCCCCGGCTGGGCGGATAAGATGCGTCTGCTGGGCTATTTTGATGCCTATCTGGGGTTTCTATCGATCGGTTCAGCGGATGATCTAGGCCGGAACGGGCTGGATGTGGGGTGCGGGACAGGTGCTTTTGCCGAGGCACGGGCGGTCATTCAGCCCGAAGGTAAGGTCACACTGCTCGAGCCGTCCGGGAAAATGCTGAAACAGGCCGAGGGTGCGCTGGCCCTAAGGGGCGTTACAACCCATACCGCGCGATCCCGGTTGGAGGATTTTCCACCAGCCCAGCCTTTTGATTGCGTTCTGGCAGCCCATGTCCTTGAACATTGCGATAATCCTACCGATGCCCTGCGCCACATGCGCAGGCAGGCCGCGCCAGCGGCAAAGCTGTGGTTGGTCGTCAGTAAACCACACTGGTGCAACGCGATTATTTGGCTTCAATGGCGTCACCGGTCGTACAGACCGCAACAGGTGGCCAAGATGCTTAAGGAGGCGGGGTGGGTGTTGGAGGCGGAGCACAGTTTTCCAACTGGTCCGCCCTCGCGCACATCGCGCGGCTATCTGGCGCGCGCCGTGTAATCATCAATCCGGTGTTGGCGACATGGATTGATCAGTTCTGATACAAAACCGTTTCGAACCCCTCGAACTGAGGTGGTCCGATCAGAGCCGACTGCGTCTTGCCGTTGCCAGCGTTTTTGTGCGCGTCCCGGAATTGTTGGGATTTGGTCCAGGCCGCGAAATCGCTGCGATTGTCCCAAATCACGTGGCTGGAATACAGCCGATACCCGTCGCCCTCGGGGCCTTTCAGAAGGCGGAACTCCTGAAATCCTTGCAGTTCTTTCAACCGGCTTTCGCGGTCTTTCCAAACGGATTCGAAATCGGCTTCGCTGCCCAAACGGACTTTGAAGCGGTTCATGGCGATAAAGCTCATAGCCTACCTCGTTTTTTGACGGTTTCGCGCTTGCTAAACAAAGTGTCGGCTGGCGGGCTTCTTTGATGTCTTTTTGCCCCTGAGGTCAATCAGGTTCGACGGCATTTTCGCGTAAAATTCCAATAGGGACAATGTCCAGCGCCTGCTGATGCGTGGCCTCCAGATCAACCTTGGGCGCGCAGCCTTCGTCATGGGCCTGCAGGAACCGCCCGGCACACAGGCACCAGTTGTCACCGGGCTTGAGACCGGGAAAATCGAACTCGGGGCGCGGTGTGCTGAGGTCATTGCCAACATACTTGGAATAGGCCAGAAACTCGGCCGTCATGACCGCGCAGACCGTGTGACTGCCCTGATCTTCGGCGCAGGTGTTACAGGCCCCGTCCCGAAAAAAACCGGTCTGTGGATCGCGGGAGCAGGGGGCAAGGACGCCCCCCAGAACGTTTATGCTGTCCAGTTTTTGCATAGGCACACCTTACAGGCTTTGGGCGATTGTGCGGAACATTTCTATGTTTGTTTCGTTGACGCCATCGTCACGGAAACTGCGATCAGCCCCGGTTGAAACGATAACAACACCGCGCGGTTGGTCGAAATAGATGTACTGACCATAAACGCCACGGGCCAGAAACTCGCCTTCATGCGCGCCGACGGGGATCCACCACTGGTAGCCATACCCGATCTCTCCGGCTTCGGTCGGGGCGCTCGGAAAAACGGATTCCGCAATCCATTCGGCGGGCACGATCTGCTGGCCATTATGCTCGCCGTTTTGCAGGATCATCTGTCCAAACCGGGCAAAGTCGCGAGTAGTGAAGTTCAACCCGCCCAAGACGAAAGCCACGCCAGCACCGTCGGTGACATAGTAGCCGTCGCGTTCAAGGCCCAGAGGTTCAATGATCTTTTCGGTCAGCAAGTCAGCCACAGACCGATCCGTCGCACCGCGAACAACCATGCCGATAACGTGTGTGTCGATCGAGACATATTGCCATGTCTCGCCGGGCTCGACGAAGGTTTCGTTCAGCGAGGCGGCAAAGTCATCCAGCTCTCCACCCAGGGCGACGACGCGACCCATTCGGTTGATGTCGGAGTTGTAGTCCAGATAGTCCTCGTCGAAGGTCACACCGCTGGCCATGTTCAGAACATTGCGGATCGTTGCGCCGTCATAAGCGGTGCCCTGCAGTTTCGGGGCGTATTTGACCACCGGATCGTCCAGCGAGTCGATGGCGCCTTCGGCCATCAGGATGCCGAACAGGGCGGACAGATAGCTTTTGGCGACCGACCAGGATATCCGGCGATCCTCGGGGGCGGTCCCCAAATAGTATTCTTCGAACCTGATCTGCCCGTCCTGCATCACCAGCAAAGAGGTTACAGCCCGGTCTTCGACCCATTTGTCCGTGCCCTCGGGCAGGTCAAAACCGGGGCCGTAGGGCAGTTCGAATGTCGCACCTTCCCCCCTTGGCAGGTCGACAGTCAGGAAGGCGTCATCCATGTGAGAGAAGTTGTGAATGATCTTTTCTTCGGAAAACAGAGAGTTCACGGCCATCAGGCGCTGAATCTCTTCACGCTTCCAAACGCCAACGACCACCGCTGCCAGCACCAACATCAAAACGATGCGCAGCACCCATTTCATCAGGGTTCGCATATGTTACCTCCCGCTTTTGGTGTGCATTGGAGCGCGGACTGGCGCAGTTCGCAATTGAGACGTAGCGGCAACATCGTTGGCCTTACTTGAACTTGTCCATCAGTTTTTGCATGGCGGACCTGGTGTCCGCCTCGGGTTCAGGCGTAGCTGCAGCGACCGATTTCGAGGAGGCCGCAGCGGTTTTTGATGACCGTGGCGGTGCGGTGCGCAATGCGACCGCGTTCATGAATTTGCCACCATCGCCATCTGCCAAATGACCAGCACCGTCGGAAACCCCCCGCAAGACGTCTTCCAGCCAATCCGAATCTGCCTTGGCAAAGTCACTCAGGACATAAGGCGAGACCAGTTCCTTACGGCCCGGATGCCCAATGCCCAGACGAACTCGATCATAGGCCGGGCTGATATGGTCATGGATCGACCGCAGACCGTTATGCCCGGCGTGACCTCCACCTGCTTTCGCACGCACCTTACCGGGCGCAAGATCCAGCTCGTCGTGAAAAACAGTCACATCGGTTGAGTCCAGCTTGTAAAAGCGCATAGCCTCACCCACGGATTGACCCGAGCGGTTCATGAAGGTTTGTGGCTTGATCAGCAGCACCTTTTCCGAACCTAGTCGCCCTTCGGCGATTTCTGCCTGAAACTTTGATTTCCACGGGCCGAAACCGTGATCGTCGGCAATCCTGTCCAGTGCCATAAAGCCGATATTGTGCCGGTTCCGGGCATATTTCTGCCCCGGATTGCCCAGCCCGACAAAAAGTTTCATGGTTCTGCTCCGCGCGTCATTGTACGACTTGCTTCCTCATGCCCCGAATTGGATCGGAATTCCAGTGAGACTTCGTCTGCCATTGCCTGTCACTAACAGCAGTAGGTGAGGCGCGCCTGGCCAGTAGGGGCCGTGATTTCAATCCGCCAGAGTGAATGCCGGAGCCGGCGGCAAGCTAGCGCGAAGATCCGCATTCGACAAAAAAAAACGGGGCTCCAAAGGAGCCCCGTTTCAAATTCAAGGTACTGAAACCTGAACTTATTCTTCGGCTTCCTGACCGACGACTTCAACTTCGTCTACGGCCACTTCGCCCTCTTCACCCTCTTCGTCATCATCCGTTACCAGACCGGTCGGTGCCGAGATGTTCGCGATCACGAAGTCACGATCGATGGTCGGCTTGGTGCCTTCGGGCAGGTCGACCGACGAAATGGTGGCAACGTCGTTGATGTTCATGCCGGTCACGTCAACAGTGATCTTCTCAGGAATATCACCTGCGGTGCACAGCAGTTCGACTTCCGGACGGACAACGGTCAGAACGCCGCCCTTCTTGATGCCGGGTGCTTCTTCCTCGTTGATGAACTCAACCGGGATGAACAGCGCGATCTTGGTGGTGCGACGCAGGCGCATCAGATCCAGGTGGGTCGGCAGGTCTTTGACGACGTCACGCTGAACGTCGCGGCAGATGACGCGGACGTCTTCCTGGCCTTCAACTTTCAGGTTCCACAGGGTCGACTTGAACCGGCCAGCTTTCAGACGCTTGAACAGTTCGTTGAACGGGATCTGAATCGGCAGCGGTTCTTTGTCGCCACCAAATACAATGCCCGGAACCATGCCGTCGCGGCGTGCCTGACGAGCGGCGCCCTTGCCTGTCCCCGTCCGTTCCAGAGCTACGAGATCAGGAATCTCTCCAGCCATGATAATTCTCCAATGTTAGGGCGGGCATCCTCCAAGGCTGTATGCCCGCGTGAAGCCGCGTCCTTAGCTTGAATTGTCAGGTTTGAAAAGGGGTTTTTAGCGGTCTTCATACTTTGCGAGGCTCTGCCTCGCGCTCCGGGATAATTGGGGCCAGATGAAGAGCGGATCCCCTGCTTCAACGGGCAAAAAATATCCCGGGGGATTCGCAGTTTGCTGCGGTGGGCGTAGTGCCCCCTTTAACATGGCTTGTTGAATGGTTTTGCGAGATCAGGCTTGCCATCGGCCGCCGAAATCCTCGGGGATCAGCAGGTTGTGACGACCCAGACTGCTCACATCCCGCTCGCCGCACAGGGCCATCGTGGTATCCAGCTCTTTGTGGATGATATCCAGCGCGGTGGTGACACCTTGTTGGCCCATCGCACCCAGCCCATAGACAAAAGCGCGACCGATGTAAGTGCCCTTGGCCCCAAGTGCCAGCGCTTTGAGAACGTCCTGCCCGGACCTGATGCCGCTGTCCAGATGGACTTCGACGTCATCACCAACGGCGTCCATGATTTCAGGCAAAACGCGGATCGAACTGAGCGCCCCGTCCAACTGTCGCCCGCCGTGGTTTGAAACAACGATGGCATCTGCGCCCAGCTTAGCCGCCATCTTCGCGTCTTCGGCATCCAGAATGCCTTTCAGGATCACCTTGCCGCCCCATTGTTCCATCAGCTTTTCGACCTTTTTCCAATCGAGGCTGGGGTCGAATTGCTCGGCCGTCCACGCGCCCAGCGATGAGGCATCAGAAACGCCTTCGGCATGACCAACGATATTGCCAAATTCGCGCCGATGTGCGCCCAGCATTTCTATCCCCCAAGCCCATTTGGTCATGAGGTTTGCGATTGTCTTGGCTGTCAGTTTCGGAGGTGCGGACAAGCCATTTTTCAGATCTTTGTGGCGCTGCCCCAGAATTTGCAGGTCCAGGGTGATCACCAATGCGGAACATTTGGCATCCTTGGCGCGCTGGATCAGGCGACCGACGTAATCCTGATCCTTCATTGCATAAAGCTGGAACCAAAAGGGTTTGCTTGTATGCCCTGCGACATCCTCGATCGAGTTGATCGACATGGTCGACAGGGTGAAGGGCACGCCGAACTCCTCGGCAGCCTTTGCGGCCTTCATCTCACCGTCCGCGTGCTGCATGCCTGTCAGGCCAACTGGGGCCAGAGCCACCGGCATCGCAACATCCTGCCCGATCATCTGCGTTGCAGTCGAGCGTCCGTCCATGTCCACGGCGACCCGCTGGCGCAGCCTGATATCTTCGAAATCCGAGCTGTTCTCGCGGAAGGTTTGTTCGGTCCAACTGCCGCTTTCGGCATAGTCGAAAAACATGCGCGGCACGCGGCGTTCGTAGATGCGTTTCAGGTCGTCGATATTGGTAATAACGGGCATTTGTTTCGGCCTTCGCGGAATTGGTTCTTTTTGTTTACCAACCATTTGAGGCCCTCGCAACGTCGGGACTTTGCGATGCGACGCCACGAATTCCGGGCAAGAAAAAAACGCGGCCGGACAGGGCCGACCACGTTGAAATTTGATCAGGCCTCGCTCAGGCCGAGTGGGCGCCGTCAGCCAGAGATTTCACGAAATCTAAAACTTCGCCGGTGGGCTTGCCCGCAGCGATCTGGCTGACGATAGCGGAGCCGACCACTGCACCATCAGCAACAGTTGCGATTGCCTGTGATTTTTCAGGTGTATTGATCCCGAACCCGACGATCACTGGTAAATCGGTTGCGGATTTGATGCGGGCGACCTCGGGGCCAACATTTGTAGCTTGGGCTTCGGCCGCACCGGTAATGCCGGTGATTGACACGTAATACACAAAACCCGAAGTGTTCTGCAGAACGCGGGGCAGGCGTTTGTCATCGGTGGTTGGCGTGGCCAGACGAATGAAGTTCAATCCAGCAGCCTGCGCAGGCAAGCACAGTTCTTCGTCTTCCTCGGGCGGCAGGTCGACGACGATCAGACCGTCAATTCCGACCTCTTTGGCATCTGCAAGGAACTTATCGACGCCGCGGCTGTAGATCGGATTGTAGTAGCCCATCAGCACAATCGGAGTGGTGTCGTCGGTCTCGCGGAAAGCTCGGGCCAGATCCAAAGTCCGCTGCAAAGTCATGCCGCTGTCCAGTGCGCGTTGACCGGCGGCTTGGATCGTCGGGCCGTCTGCCATCGGATCGGTAAAGGGCAGACCCAGTTCGATGACATCGACACCTGCGCCGGGCAGGCCCTTTACGATTTCAAGCGAGGTTTCGAAATCCGGGTCACCGGCCATGATGTAGGCGACGAACGCCTTCTTTCCCTGTTCTTTCAGAGCGGCGAACTTGGCGTCGATACGGGTCATAAGCTGTCCTTGCAATCAGGTTCAGGCCTGATGTGCAGAAACTTTGAGGGGAAATCAATCCCGCCGGGGCAGATTGCTTCAGAACGCGTAATGATACCGCAGCAAAACGGAGTTGACGCCCGGGTTATCGTCCTGTGTGCTTGCGTTCGATTTGTGAGTAATTGCCAGGGACACGCTGTTGCCGTTGTTCAATGTGTAACCGAGGCCCAGCAAGCTACGAATCTGGAATTCACCACCCAGATCGTTGAGTGCGTCACCTTCTGAAAAATACCCGGGCATAACGCTTCCTTCGACGAACCAACGGTCGGCAAAGGTGTATGTCCCGATCAGGCCAATCCCGATATGAACGTCGGCGGCGGTATCTATGGTCAGGGCACCACCCCATGTGGCGGAAAAACGCGTGGCCTCGTGAAAGGGACGGTGATGGTATTCGAGCGAGATTACGGCTTCATCGTCAGAAAGGCTGTCAGAAAAATCCGAGAACCCGGCGCCAAAGACAACGGATTGAGCGTGCGCCGCTTGGGCAGCTAAAAACAGCGCAACGGTAGCAGTTAAATACTTCATATCTCATATTCACTATTTGTTTGTTCACAAAGTCTTACATGGTGAGCTTAGTGTGTTGGTTTCAATCCGGGCAAGATCACGAATGCGCAACTGGGTCGTGATGTTGTAATTCGGATCAGCGGCGCCTTTTGCAGTCCGGCTTGCGCATTGCCTCGGACCTGCATAGAAGCAGCGCTCGAATGGTATGCAGGAGGCCGTCATGGGCTTTAAAATGGGAATCGTGGGTCTGCCGAATGTGGGTAAGTCGACCCTCTTCAACGCGCTGACCAAGACCGCAGCTGCTCAGGCGGCGAATTTCCCGTTCTGCACAATCGAACCCAATGTGGGTGATGTTGCCGTGCCCGATGATCGGCTCGACAAGTTGGCGGCGATCGCAAGCTCGAAACAGATCATTCCCACGCGGATGACCTTTGTTGATATCGCTGGTCTGGTGAAGGGCGCCTCGAAGGGCGAGGGGCTGGGCAACCAGTTTCTGGCCAACATCCGCGAGACTGATGCGATTGCACATGTGCTGCGCTGTTTCGAAGATGGCGATGTGACCCACGTGGACGGCCGCGTCGATCCTGTGGCCGATGCTGATACCATCGAGACCGAACTGATGCTGGCCGATCTGGAAAGCATCGAAAAGCGCCGCGCCAATCTGGTGCGCAAGCTGAAAGGCAATGACAAAGAGGCGCAGCAGCAGGAACGTTTACTGGCTGAAGCGCAGGCGATGCTGGAAGACGGCAAACCCGCGCGTCTGGTCGAAGTCTCTGACGAAGACGCCAAAGCATGGACGATGCTGCAGCTGCTGACCACAAAACCGGTTCTCTATGTCTGCAACGTGTCCGAGGAAGAAGCCGCCGAGGGTAACGAATATTCCGCCCGCGTGGCTGAAATGGCCGCCGCTCAAGGCAATTCCCACGTCATCATCAGCGCCAAGATCGAAGAAGAGATTAGCCTGCTGGAAGAAGACGAGGCGCAGATGTTCCTGGAGGAAATGGGTCTGGAAGAGCCCGGTCTCGACCGACTGATCCGCGCGGGTTACGACCTGCTCAAGCTGGAAACCTATTTCACAGTCGGCCCGAAAGAGGCCCGCGCCTGGACCATACGCACTGGCACCGCGGCGCCACAGGCCGCTGGTGTGATCCATGGCGATTTTGAAAAAGGTTTCATTCGCGCTGAGACGATCGCCTATGACGACTATATCGCCGCCAATGGCGAACAGGGCGCGAAAGAGGCGGGCAAGATGCGGGCCGAGGGTAAGGGCTACGTCGTCAAAGACGGCGATGTGATGCACTTTTTGTTCAATACCTGAGCGCCGATTGACCCTGCGTGAAGCGGACCATTCAGATGCGTCGAGCATCGCTGCGATCTCGATTGAAGTCTGGATTGGCACCTATCTCAAACGCGGGGTTAGCGGTTTTTTCGCGGATTACGCGCTGACCGAGTTCACGCCAGCGCGTATCGCTGCCCTGATCAGCGATCCGGAAGAGTTCATCCTGGTGTCGAATAATTCACAGGGGATCGACGGGTTCATTCGCGTCTCTCCGGTCTGTGACGCCCCTGTCGCGGGGTGGTCGGGTATGGAAATTTCGACGTTCTATGTTCAGCCGCGTCATCACGGCAAAGGGATCGGCACGCGCCTGCTTGCGGCAGCGCTGACGCATTGCCGAGAGCAACGGGCCGATTCCGTCTGGTTGACCACGAATGCAGAAAACGATCCGGCCATCGCCTTCTATCTGGCAAATGGGTTTGTACAGATTGGCGAAACCGAGTTCCGGATCGCAGATCAGGGTTATCTCAACAATGTCTATGCCTTGTCTTTGACCTGAACGCATCGCTTTCCCCCAACGTAAAAGCCGCTAATCTGGGTTTCTGGCCTCACCTTGGGATACCGAAACATGATCGAAATCCGCGACCTGCAATTGCTTAGCGCTTTGGCGCGGCATCGTCATTTTGCCAAGGCGGCCGAAGAATGCGGAATTTCTCAGCCAGCGTTTTCCATGCGCATTCGGAATCTCGAGGACCGGCTGGGTGTCTCAATCGTGCGCCGCGCCAACAGGTTTCAGGGTCTGACTGAAGAAGGCGAGATGATCGTCCAGCGAGCGCGGCGCATTCTGGATGAGACAAAGGCGCTGGAACAGCAGGTTCTGGCCTCAAAGGGTGAGATTACCGGGACACTCAAACTTGGCGTGATCCCAACCGCGATTGCCTTTACCGGACGGCTAATCAAGCGGCTGCATCAGGCGCATCCGCGCGTTGTCACACGGATCGAAACCATGTCGGCCTCGGCCATTCAGCACCGGTTGGACGAGGGTAGTCTGGATGCGGGTATCACCTATGGCGACAGCATTGGCACCGACCTGCGGCAGGTTCAGCCGCTATACGAAGAGACTTACGTGCTGTTGATCCCGTCACATATGACCGATGAAACCGGACCGATCCCATGGACAGAGGTCGCCGAGTTTCCACTCAGCCTGCTTGAGCCGCAGATGCAGAACCGTCGCATTCTGGACCGCATCTTTGCTGAGCAGGGCCTCCACCCCCAAGTGGTCGCTGAAACCAGCGGCTTTACAGCCTCAATGGTCATGGCGCGTGAAGGGCTGGCAGCCACCGTTGTCCCCCGCGTTCTGGTTCGGGCGCTGGGTGAACTTAAGGGTACGAAAGTGCTGCCTCTGGTCGATCCTGTTGTAAGTAAACCGATTTGTCTGGCCACCTTAAGCCGAGACCCGGAATTGCCTACGGTTGGGGCTTTGCGCGCTGTTGTGACGTCTTTGCGGTGATAAGGTGTCGTTATCGTGCGATAGCGATAAGCGATTTGACGATATACTATTCTGATGAGACACGGAGCCTTAATCGGAGGGCATCATGGCACCATTAGATACCAAGCCATCAGGCGCACCCAAGGGCGTCTGGAAGTCAGGTAAAGGCAAAGGGCGGCATACGCCCAAAGGCCGTCAGTTCACGGATGAGGCGCAGGCCGAGATTGCGCGCCTACTGGGCGACCGCCCGCGTCGTCGCGATCTGTTGATCGAATTCCTGCATTTGATCCAGGATGAGCACGGCCATATTAGCGCCGACCATATCGCCGCGCTGGCGGTTGAGATGCGGATCGGTCAGGCCGAGATCTACGAGACCGCGACGTTTTATGCCCATTTCGACGTAGTGAAAGAAGGCGAGGTGCCGCCGCCTGCCTTGACGATCCGTGTCTGCGACTCTCTCTCCTGCGAAATGGCCGGTGCCCAGCAGTTGCAAAAGGCCCTGGAAGATGGCTTGGACGCATCCGAAGTGCGTGTAGTGCGCGCGCCCTGCATGGGGCGTTGCGATACGGCCCCGGTGCTTGAGATTGGTCACAACCACATCGACCATGCGACCCCTGAAAAGGTGCAGGCCGCAATTGCCGCTGGTGATACTCACGCCCATCTGCCCGATTACGAAACCTTTGCCGCCTATGAGGCAAACGGTGGCTACGCCAAGCTGAAAGAGCTGCGCGAGAGCGGCGACTGGGAGAAAGTACAAGAAGACGTTTTGTCCTCAGGCCTGCGCGGTTTGGGTGGTGCTGGCTTCCCGTCCGGCAAGAAATGGGGCTTTGTACGCATGAACGAAGGCACCCGCTATCTGGCCGTGAACGGTGACGAGGGCGAACCCGGTACCTTCAAAGACCGTTATTATCTAGAGCGTGCGCCGCATGTTTTCCTTGAGGGTATGCTGATCGCTGCTTGGGCGGTCGAGGCAGAGACGTGCTTCATCTACATGCGTGACGAATACCCGGCGGTGCTGGAAATCCTCGCCCGCGAGATTGCCGCGTTGGAAGAGGCCGGGATCGTCGAAAAGGGTTACATTGACCTGCGCCGGGGTGCTGGTGCTTACATCTGCGGTGAAGAATCCGCGATGATCGAGTCGATCGAGGGTAAGAAGGGCCTGCCGCGCCACCGTCCTCCGTTTGTGGCGCAGGTTGGGGTCTTTAATCGTCCGACCTTGGTGCACAATGTCGAGACGCTGTATTGGGTCTCGAAGATCTGCCGCGAAGGGCCGCAGATTCTGAACTCTGTCGAAAAAAATGGTCGCAAGGGCCTGCGCAGCTATTCAATCTCGGGGCGGGTGACCAAGCCGGGTGTTTACCTGCTGCCTGCGGGTTCGACCATATTGGACGTGATTGAGGCCGCTGGCGGCATGATCGAAGGTCAGACCTTCAAAGCGTATCAGCCGGGTGGTCCATCCTCGGGTCTGCTGCCTGCGTCGATGGACGATATCCCATTGGATTTTGACACGCTGCAGCCACATGGCACCTTTATCGGATCCGCCGCTGTGGTGGTTCTGTCCGATCAGGACACCGCACGCGATGCAGCGCTGAACATGCTGCGCTTCTTCGAAGATGAAAGCTGTGGGCAGTGCACGCCTTGCCGGGCGGGCTGCGAAAAGGCTGTGAAGCTGATGCAGGCTGACAAGTGGGATCAGGATCTTCTGGAAGATCTGTGCCAGGTCATGGGCGATGCCTCGATCTGCGGTCTGGGGCAGGCGGCCCCGAACCCGATCCGTCTGGTCATGAAACACTTCGCTGACGAAATCTGAGGGAGACAGAGCCATGCTTGATGCAAGCCCAACCAAGACCGTCACCTTCAACCTGAACGGCGATGATGTCACCGTGCCCGAGGGCTGGACCATCTGGGAAGCCGCCAAGGGGCAGGGGTTCACGATCCCGCACTTATGTCACAAGCCTCAACCCGGCTATAAACCGGATGGCAACTGTCGCGCCTGTATGGTCGAGGTGGAGGGCGAGCGCACTCTGGTCGCCTCGTGCATCCGTCCGGCTGCGGACGGAATGGTGGTAATAACCGATAGCGACCGGGCCGAGAAATCGCGCGCCATGGTCATGGAATTGCTGGTCGCCGACCAACCCGAAGAGGCGCACGATAAATCTAGCCACTTCTGGGAGATGGCCAAGCTGAACGATGTCAGCGACAGTCGCTTCCCGGCGAAAGAGGCCGAGAAGATCCCTCTGCCGGATGACAGCCACGTTGCGATGCGCGTCAATCTGGACGCTTGCATCAACTGCAACCTCTGTGTCCGTGCTTGTCGCGACGTGCAGGTGAATGACGTGATCGGCATGGCCGGTCGCGGACACACCGCGCAGGTGGTGTTTGACCAGAACGACCCGATGGGGGATTCGACCTGTGTCGCCTGTGGTGAATGTGTTCAAGCCTGCCCGACCGGTGCGTTGATGCCAGCCACTGTGTTGGACGAAAAGCAGCAGGGCGACAGCAAAGACTACGATTCCGAGACCGAAAGCGTCTGCCCGTTCTGCGGCGTCGGCTGCAAAGTCTCGCTGAAGGTCAAGGACGGCAAGGTCAAGTATGTCGAGGGCATCAACGGCCCGGCCAACGAAGGCCGCTTATGCGTCAAAGGCCGCTTTGGTTTCGACTATATCCACCACCCACACCGCCTGACCAAACCGCTGATCCGGCGTGAGGATGCGCCTGCAAAAGGGTTGAATGTCGATCCGGGCAATCTGGGCACTCATTTCCGCGAGGCGACTTGGGAAGAGGCAATGGATCTGGCGGCCACCAAGCTGAAGGCGCTGCGTGATGAAGATCCGCGCAACGTTGCTGGCTTTGGTTCGGCCAAATGCACCAACGAAGAAGCTTATCTTTTCCAGAAGTTCATTCGTCAGGGCTTCAAGCACAACAACGTCGACCACTGCACCCGTCTGTGCCATGCCTCGTCCGTGGCGGCGCTGATCGAGAACGTGGGCTCAGGCGCGGTGACGGCCACCTTTAACGAGGTCGAGAACTCGGATGTGGTTATCATCATCGGGGCCAACCCAATCGAAAACCACCCCGTGGCGGCAACCTACTTCAAGCAGTTCACCAAGCGCGGTGGCAAGCTGATCGTGATGGACCCGCGCGGCGTCGGTATGCGCAAGTTCGCAGACGAAATGCTGCAGTTCCGCCCCGGTGCCGATGTTTCGATGCTCAACGCGATCATGAACGTGATCGTCGAAGAGGAACTGTACGACAGCCAGTACATCCACCGCTGGACCGAGAACTGGGAAGCCGAAAAAGAGCATCTGCGCGCCTTCACACCCGAGGCGATGGCGCCGATCTGCGGCATTGAGCCAGATCAGTTGCGCCGTGTCGCGCGTACCTTCGCGCAGGCCAAGGCTGGTCTGATCTTCTGGGGTATGGGCGTCAGTCAGCACATCCACGGCACGGATAACTCACGATGCCTGATCTCGCTGGCATTGATGACCGGCAATGTCGGTAAACCCGGCGCCGGTCTGCACCCGTTGCGCGGTCAGAACAACGTCCAGGGAGCCTCGGATGCGGGCCTGATCCCGATGTTCCTGCCGGATTATCAGTCGGTTATGGATGACAGTATCCGGGCCAAGTTCAACAACGTCTGGAACTCGGACGACTTCTCGAACGAGAAGGGCCTGACCGTCACCGAGATCATCGATCAGGCGTATGCGGGCAACATCAAGGGCATGTATATTCAGGGCGAAAACCCGGCTATGTCCGACCCTGATGTTGGTCACGCACGGGAAGCTTTGGCAAAGTTGGAGCTGATGATCGTGCAGGATATCTTCCTGACCGAAACGGCCAACTATGCCGACATCATCCTGCCTGCCTCGGCGTTGTATGAAAAGAACGGCACCGTGTCGAACACCAACCGTCAGGTTCAGCGTGTGCGTCCGGCTGTGGCACCTCCGGGTGAGGCGCGTGAGGACTGGAAAATCACCGTCGAGCTTGCGCAGCGCATCGGGCTGAACTGGGATTACACCGATGTAAGCCAGGTGTTTGATGAGATGAAGCTGACCATGGCGTCGCTCGACAACATCACCTGGGAGCGGCTTGAGACCGAGACGATCACCTATCCGTCGCTCAGTGAAACCGATCCGGGACAGGCGATCGTGTTTGGTGATGGCTTCCCGCGGACAGATGGACGGGCCAAGTTTACCCCCGCCAGTGTCATCCCGCCGGATGAAGCGCCGGATGAGGAATACCCGATGATTGCAACAACCGGCCGTCAGCTGGAACACTGGCACACCGGGTCGATGACTCGCCGGTCCAACGTTCTGGATGCTGTGGAACCGGAAGCAAACTGTTCGATGAACCCGCGCCAGCTGAAACTGATGGGGATCGAGCCGGGCGAAATGATCCGTCTCACCACGCGGCGCGGCTCGATCGAAATCATGGTTCGAGCCGATCGGGCGATCGCCGAAGATATGGTGTTCATTCCGTTCGCCTATGTCGAGGCGGCAGCGAACATTCTGACCAACTCGGCCATCGACCCGTATGGCAAGATCCCCGAGTTCAAGTTCTCGGCCATTCGCGTCGAAAAGATCGAAGACGCCATCGCGGCGGAGTAAATCCGCCACATACAGTCTTGGAAAGGCGGCCCATTGGGTCGCCTTTTTCTTTCCTTGACAGCAGCTTACCTGCGGCCAACCCTGTCACCGTTCTTGGTGGAGGAGTTTTACATGGCGCGCCGCTTCGTCGATCTGTCAGTTCCGTTGGAAACCGGCATCGTGTCGGACCCGCCGATCATGTTACCCGAAATCGAATATCTGGCCCATGACCAGACCGCCGAACAAGTCATGTCCTTTTTTCCGGGCCTGCAGAAAGATGACCTGCCCGGCGGTGAGGGCTGGGCCATCGAACGCCTTCAGATCGCCACGCACAATGGCACCCATCTGGACGCGCCTTACCATCACCATTCGACCATGAACAATGGTGAGAGGGCGATCACCATCGACGAGGTGCCGCTGGAATGGTGCATGAACCCCGGCGTGAAACTGGATTTTCGCCATTTCGACGATGGTTATGTGGCGACCGCCGCCGATGTCGAAGCCGAGTTGAAACGGATTGGTCACGAATTGCAGCCGTTGGATATCGTAGTCGTGAATACCTCGGCTGGCACGCGTTATGGGTATCCGGACTATCTGGCCAAAGGATGCGGCATAGGGCGCGAGGCAACGCTGTATCTGACCAATCGCGGGGTGCGCGTGACAGGAACTGACGCCTGGAGCTGGGACGCACCGTTTCCATTGACCGCGCAGGAATATGCTGAAACGCAAGATGCATCGATTATTTGGGAAGGGCACCGGGCCTCGATGGAGGTTGGCTATTGTCACATGGAAAAACTGACGAACCTTGAAACCTTGCCGCCGACTGGGTTCGAGATTTCCTGTTTCCCGTTCAAGATCAAAGGGGCTTCAGCTGGATTCATCCGCGCGGTTGCGATCTTTGAGACCCAAGAAGGAGCATCCAATGCAACTGACGCCTGAAGCGCTGGCCGGACATGACGGACCCTATGATGCCCCGCTTGTCTTCCGCGGGTTCAAGGCGCGCGCCGAGTGGATCGACTATAACGGTCACATGAACGTGGGCTACTACGGCGTTGCCTTCGACAATGCGCTGGAGCTGTTGATGGTGGATCACCTTGGGTTGGGTGAGGCGCAGGTCAATGCGATGGGGCAGGGACCTTACATTTTGCAATCCCACATGAATTTCCTACGAGAAGTACTGGAAGGTGAGGCCTTCAGCATCCGGTTTCGGATGCTGGACGCAGATCACAAACGTGGCCACTATTTTGCGCAGATGGTGTCTGAAAAAGACGGTGCTATCTGCGCCACTCAGGAAGCGTTGTTCATGAATGTCAGCCATACGACCGGCCGGTCGGTTCCCTATCCGGACTGGGCCGTCGCGCGTCTTCGGAGCATGGTGAGGGATCATGCGGCGATCGACCCGGCCCCAGAGGTCGGCCACCCGATAGGCATCCGCAGAAAGTGAACTGAGGCCTGCTTAGTAGTCGTGCGAAAAGAAGACCCCAACACCGGTCTCACCCCGGCCATCTACAGTGCCTTTCACGGTGAAACTGTCGGTGACATCCAAGTTCAGATTCACCTCGGTGTCGCCTTCGGTGTTGACGGTGAAATCGGTGTAGAGGTTGTCGCTTAGATACGCCCCGGCGCCGAGCCGGCCCGCGCCACCTTC
This sequence comes from Ruegeria sp. CDSA034, assembly GCF_059612275.1. Lineage (NCBI taxonomy): Bacteria > Pseudomonadati > Pseudomonadota > Alphaproteobacteria > Rhodobacterales > Roseobacteraceae > Ruegeria > Ruegeria sp. CDSA034. The sequence goes on along the minus strand of NZ_JBXWQH010000011.1, from coordinate 53,254 downwards.
GGACACGCCGATGTCCACGGTATCGACGCCCGTTGACTCGCGCAGGCCTTTGGTCGCGTCTCCGCCAGCGCCGCTGAGTTGCGCCAGCGAGGCCGCCATCTGAGCGATTACGAACGGTGACAACTCTGAGAAGCGATTGCCGAACAACAGCATTGCCAGCGCTTCCTCGGCTGGGCGCTCTGGGTCGGAAAAGACGTTAACCTCAGGCGAGTCCAGTGGTCCGGCGATCTCGATCGTTGCGGTACCATCAGAAGTGCTGGTTGAGGATTCGAATTCGATATAGGGCGTCAGGTCCCCTTGCAGCGTCACAATGCCCTTGGTCAGGGCCAGCCTGCGCCCCAGAATGTCAAAGTTACCACGAATCAGTTCGATCTGGCCCGATGGGATCACCGAGGACGTGGTGCCGCCGATGTTTATTCTTCCACCCAGCTCTGCGTTGACACCACGCCCGCGAACAAACACGGCCTTGGGCGCCAAAAGACTGACATTCAGGGCGATACGAGAATCGCTTTTATTGCCGTCTTCACTTTGGACGAGGCCCGCGCGTTCACGGGTCACATAGCCTGACCCGCTTTCATTCACGTGAACGATGTCTGGGATAGGGGCCGCCCCCACGGCACCTGATGCGGCCGCTAGGTTGATATTGGTTTCGCCAAACGTGACCTGTCCAGCGATCGAGCTGTTACCCGCCAGCGCCCCGGTCATCGCAATTTGCCCGTTCAGCGTGGTTTCATACAGCAACTGATCGGTCAGCACGAGGCTGTTAAGGGCGGTCGAGATATTGGCATTGAATGGTGGTGAAAGGTCTACAGGCCCGCTGACGGTAAAATTGCCGCCTGCCCGTGGTCCGCCACTTAGGGAAATCGTGGCGCGGCTATTCGCAAGTTGGACCGATCCGCTGATGCCGGTGATCGTTTGTCCCGCGCCGGGAATTGCCAGCGACGTACCGGAAGTGGTGATCGAACCGGACAGGGATTCCAGTGCGGGTTTGCCCGACAGGGTAAGGTCATAGCGAGCGCTGCCGTCGATCTTGTTGGGCGTGATAAAGATATTGGCAATGCCAAGATTGACGCCGCCAACGGCTTTCATGTCCGCTTCTCCGGTGCTTTCGTCGAAGGTACCAGAGACTTTGCCGCTAATCTCCGCAGGCCCGTCGGCTTGGGCGTCGATTGTCCAGACACCCTTGTTGCGCTTAGCGCTGCCATTGGCGGCCACTGTACCCGGAAACTCAGGTACAAAACGCTCGATCCGGTTGAACTTGGCGTCAAAGTCCAGATCCGCCGACCCATCGCTGTCCACCGTCCCGGCAAGCTTGGCGTATGAGCTGTCGGGGCCATTCAGGTTGACCGTGCCTTCCACGCCCTTGGATGTCGGGGCAACGTTTCCATCCAACGTCAGTGGACCGGACATCGTGTTCAACACCCGCGCCAGATCGTCCAATTTGACCGAGAAATCCAGCCCGCCCGCTTGACGGTCCAGCTTGCCCGAAGCCGTCGCGGTTATGGCCGTTCCGTTCAGGCGGAACGTTTGAATGCTAAGGCCATCTTCCCCATTCTGTGCATCTACGGACAGGGTCGTCTGGCCCTGAATCAGCTTGTCCACGGCCTCGATGCCGGTCTGAATGTCGTTGGCATCGAGATTACCTTGAACATCGAAGGCTCGGGTAGACAGGGTACCGTTGCCTTGCACGTTTGCCGCGATCGAACCCGCCAGATCACGCCCGGCCAAACCGGAAAACAGGGACAGGTTCGGCACGCTCAATTGCGCTTGCCCATCTGCCGACAGATCTCCGGTAGGGTCGTCGACGGTTGCCTGAACCTGTGCGCTAAGGGCGCGGCCATTCACCGAAGCGCTGCGGATGTCGATACTGTCTGCGGTTCTGGCACCGTCCCATTCGATCTCGGTTCTGCCGGTCAGTAGCGGGTCAATATCGGCCATGCCGGTCTTGACGTTCTGACCTGTCACGCTGGCCGTGCCGTCAAATTCCAGCGATTGTACCGTGCCTGTACCGTTCACGGTCGCCTGTAGGGAACCGCCAAGGTCGCGTTTTGCCAAGCCAGAGAAGACCGACAAATCCGATGCGTTGACCCGGGCCTGCCCATCAATGGTCAGGTTGCCGTCGGGCGTCGTCACAACACCGCTGGCCACGGCTTTGGCGGCCTCACTGTCCAGATCGAATTCACGGATAGTTATGCCGTTTGTGCCGCGGCTTGCGTCCAGAGTGATCGTGGTCTCTCCGGTGATAACCGGGTCGATATCGTCACGGCCAGTAGACAAGTCGCGGCCCTGAACCATGACTTTGCCGTCAAAGCTGCGTTCCAGCGGTGAACCTTTTCCGGTCACGCTGGCCGAGACCTGCCCACCAAGGTCCAGCTTGGCAAGGTCCGAAAAGCGCGACAGGTCAGTTGCGTCCAGCTTGGCTGTTCCGTCGACGCTCAAGCCGCTGGTCAGCCCGGAAATCAGCGCGTCCAGCGCCAGCGTGTAGTCAGAGCCCACAAGCTCGAACCCAGAAAGGTTCAGTGACTGGTCGCTGCTATAGTCGAACTGGCCATCAAGCGTGATGCGATCGCCCAAGGCCGTGGTCAGCGCGTCATCGGCCATGTCTATTCCGCCGACCGCGATTTGTACGTCGCCATCGATAGTCAGAACCTCGCCCTGATCCAGGGTGCCTTGTGCGGTGATCCGGGCATCACCCAGCTTGACCTGCGGGGACGCGAATTCGTTGGCCGTCAGGCTCAGATCCCAAAGATTGCCGTTCTGGCGGTCAAACAGGGCCGAAATTTGTGCCGCCTTGAGCGATGTGTCGCCTCCTGCCACGGGCAGAACGACGGCTTCCCCATCTGGCGGGGTGATGCGCCCTTGCAGGGCGGCCAGTTGCAGAGTGCCGCCTTCAGCCAGCTGCAATTCACCTTTCAGATCCAGCGCCTGCGTGGTGAGTTCCAGATCCCAGATGTCCAGCGCGCCTTCGGGCTTGGTCTGGCCATCGACATAAAGCCGTGATTTTGGGCCGAAGAACGGATCGATGTCCTCCCCCAGAAAGGGTGTCAGATCGCCGTTCAGATCAGCGGTGAACGCAATGCCTTTCGCTGCGCTGCTCTCGGCCGCCTGCAGCTGAACCTGCCCAGTGACGCGCATCTGATTGTCGCTGCTCAGCCCGATATCGGCGGTAAAGTCCGTCAGAGGACCCGCGCCCTTGGCTGTCAGGCCGATCGGTGGGCTGTCAGGGATTTTCAGCGCGGTTGAAATCAGACCGCCAGAGGCTTCGTTCACTTGCAAATCCAGATTGATCTCACTTGTTGAGTTCTGGAAACCAGCGGCCAGCTTGATCTCATCACCTGCGCGATCCAGTCGGATCACGTCCAGATTGGTGTCCAGCGCCCCATCTGCCAGCGACAGGTTGCCTGTCACGCTCAGATCAGCAGCGACACCGATCAACGGCTCACCCAGAGACAGCTCATCCACCCGGATTTCACCGATTTCGATGGAAACCGGCAGTTCGGGCAGTTGAAACGGTTGCGTTTCCGCCGAAGCAGGTGGTTCTTCCTTGGTCGTTGATCCCGGCGCACGGGCAACATCGATTTCCTGCGCGGTCAGAGAGTTGACCGAAAACCGGCCGCGGATAAGCGCCAGACGGTTCCAGTCAAGTTCGGCGTCCTTGATGGTCAGCCAAACACCTTCATCATCGGCAACTGTGATCTCGTCAATTGTCGCGCGGGCGCTCAGCGCGCCTTGCAGGCCCTTAACGGTCACGTTTTGGTCGTCGCCGGAGAGCGTATCCTGCAGGAAGTTTTCCAGCATGCTGCCGCCTTCTTCCTGCGCGGCAAGTGGCAGAGGGGCAGACAGCATCAGCCCCGAAAACAATAACGGATATGCGCGACGTCCAATCAAAATGCCTGTCCGATCCCGATATAAAACTGCAAACCGTCGCCGGTGTCGCCCTGCACTGGAACGGCCAGATCCAGCCGCAAAGGACCAAAACCGCCCAGATCATACCGAACCCCAAGTCCGGCACCCGCGTGATATTCTGCGCCGCTGCCGATGAATGAGGATGTGTCAACGGTACCGTAGTCATAAAACCCGACCAGAGATATGGCTTCGGTGACTTTGCCGCGCACCTCCGCGGAAAGACCAAGGAAAGATTTGCCGCCTGCGATCCCAGTGCCGACAGGGATGCCAAGACTCTCGTAGGGTTGGCCCCGAACCGTTCCGGCACCGCCCGAGAAAAACAGGAAGTCTGGCGTTACACCGTCCGGCGACGGCCCGAGCACTGATCCCAGCTGTACGCGCCCAGCCAGAACCAGCCGTCCGCCGGTGCCGAGGCTGGTATAGCCGCGCCCATCAAAAAACATGCGTATGCCGCTTTCGGTTTCGGACAGACCAGCAAAGGGCGTGATCTGCGCGTCCAGATAAAAGCCGCGCGTTGCGCTGACTTTACTGTCGCGCTCGTCCCATTCCGAACGCAAGGGAAGGATGAAATATCGGAACCTGCGGTCATCGCCATAGGCGTCGTCCGCGCTGGACCACTGAAACCCGGCTGAGGCTTCGGCATATAGCCGATCAGAGAACGTGCGCCGGGCACCGTAGGCCAGCGACGCAACGGTGACATTGTAGTTTTCTGTGTTGCGCCGTTCCAGAAGCGTGTTCCAGAAAGTGTTGTCATCGGGACCAAGCCGGTCGGGCTGATCCAGACGCAAGCCGATCCGGCCGTCGATATCCTCGGCACCGCCGATATTACGGACTGCCGCCTCGAACCGCAGGCGTTCGGCACGTCGGAATACGTTGCGATGCGTCCAGGTCGCGGTCACGTCTACACCGTCGCGCGACGCGATCTCGGCGCCAAAGGTCAGTCGACGTTTTGGCAAGTCTTCAAACGTGGCGTCGAAATCCAATGTGCCGTCCGGGTTCGGAGTGTCCCTCTCTTCAATCGAAACAACGTTGAATGTCCCGGTCCGCCGTAACCGTGTGCCGACCTTCTGGATTTTCTCTGGCGAATATACTTCGCCTGCCGGAAACCCGGCGATCTTTTCTATTGACCGGTGGCGCACATCGGTGTCGCCCTTGATGAGCATTTTGCCAAATCTCAGGCGCGGGCCGGGGGTAAGGTCGATCTCGGCATCCAGCTTGGCCTCGGCATGGCGGGCAATGACTTTCTGGCCTTCGACTTCGGCCTTGGCATGACCCGCGTTGCGCCAACCCTGCACGCCAGCTGACGCGGCTTGTTGGATCGCGCCGGTGGTCGCGAGTTTGCCGACCGCAAACTCCTCGGGCAGAACTGTTTCGGGCGTTATCGGTTGTACGATGGCTTCGCCAAAGGTGAACTTGGGGCCGGTGTTGACCGTGATTACCGCGCTATTGATCTGCGCTGGTACGCTGAGCGAGCTGATCTCAGCTGCTTCTTTTCCGTCCAGTTTGATGCTTACGACTGGGCTGAAATACCCTTCGTCATAAAGAATTTGGACTAGAGTGCGATAATCCGAAAGCGCCGCCGACAAGATCTCAAGCGGCGTGTCCAGCCCGCGAGATTCGGCCGTCGTAACCGAGGAGGTTTCCTCCATCCGCTCGACAAGCTCTTTTGAAGCACCCGGAGCTGTTAAGGTGGTTTCCAGCGCGGCCAATGCGGTCGGCAGGGTCATTGCAATCGCGCCGAGAAGGCATCTCTTCAAAAAGGCGCGCGGCCTGCTCCCCGGCATCTGATAGCTCCAACTGCCCCAACTCGAAATCACATTTGCCGTTTTTTGCAAAGCAACGGCTGATTACATTCATGTTAGAGCATCAGAGTCCTTGCAGGAAAAGACTAAATCCAGCGTCGCCTGAATTTTGCGACCTGTGTGATTGATCGGTCTCGGGATCAGGAACCTGCGTTGCGAAACCAGCGGATGATTGCCTCTCGGTCCTCGGGCTCCATGTAGGTGACGTTTGCGGGGGGCATCGCGTGGCTGACCCCCGCCTGCAGATAGATTTGCTGGGCGTTGCGGGCAATGTCGCCTTCAGTTTCCAGCAATACGCCCTTTGGCGCCCACAAAATGCCCTCCCACACCGGTTCGCGCGCGTGGCACATCGAACAGCGTCCAAGAACAACGTCATGGGCCTCTTCAAAGCCATCGGCGGCAGCATATTTCTGTTCAAACGGTGTCAGTGGCTGTGCTTCGGCCTCTTCCAGAGGTTTGTACATAGGGGCAGTAGACAACCACATGATTGCGATGAACAACAGTGCCGTGACCAGCCACGTCCAGGTCGGATCGCCTGCCCGTGCGTGGCGCGTGTTGAAGTAGTGTCGGATGGTCACGCCCATCAGGAAGACCAGAGCCGCGATGATCCAGTTGTATTCTGTCGCAAAGGCCAGCGGGTAGTGGTTCGACAACATAAGGAACACCACCGGCAATGTCAGGTAGTTGTTATGCGTCGAGCGCAGCTTGGCGATTTTGCCGTACTTTGGGTCAGGTGTACGGCCGTTCTTCAGATCGTCTACCACGATGCGTTGGTTCGGCATGATGATGAAAAACACGTTGGCTGTCATGATCGTGGCCGTGAATGCCCCCAGATGCAGCATCATCGCACGACCGGTAAATACCTGATTATAGCCCCATCCCATAACAACCAGCAGCACAAACAACAGCACCATCAGCAGGGTAGGACGTTCACCCAAACCCGATTTGCATAGGAAATCATAGATCAGCCAACCGACAGTCAGCGAGGCGGCCGAAATCAGAATGCCTTGCCACAGCGCCAGATCGGCTTTTTGTGCGTCGATCAGATAAAGCTCTCCGCCCACCCAGTACACGATCATCAGCAACCCGGCCCCGCTGAGCCAGGTCGCGTAGCTTTCCCATTTGAACCAAACCAGGTGTTCCGGCATCCGTTCGGGCGCAACTAGGTATTTCTGAATGTGGTAAAAGCCGCCGCCATGTACTTGCCATTCCTCGCCATCCGCCGGGCCGGGGATGTCGCGGTTCAGACCAAGGTCCAGTGCGATGAAATAAAATGAGGATCCGATCCAGGCAATGGCGGTAATAACGTGCAGCCAGCGCACGGCAAAAGCCATCCAGTCCCAGAACACGGCGAAGTCGTACATGAGAAAGCTCTCCGATTGGTTGCCGTCACACTAGGCAAAGGGCACTTTCTTCGGTATTCCCTGATATTGTCAAACTGTATCAAAAAAAACGAAAAGATGTCCTATCTAGACAACATCCGTACCTTTGTCAGGGTTTATGACCTTGGCAGCATGTCCGCTGCTGGGCGAGACCTGCGAATCTCGCCTGCGGTGACGTCGGCGCGGATATCTCAGCTTGAAGATCATCTGGGCGTGCGCCTGTTTCAAAGAACGACGCGCAACCTCAGCCCGACAGAGCAGGGGCGGGCATTCTATCTCGGTGCTGTGGCCGTTCTGGATGCGGTGGACGATGCCGAAGCGCAGGTCGTCCATCTGACCGAGGCCCCGCGGGGATCGTTGTTTGTGGCTGCTCCACTAGGGGTGGGGCGCAGGGTTTTGGCACCGCATGTGCCCGAGTTTCTTGCGGAATATCCCGAGATCGACGTGCGCCTGCGGTTGACCGACAGATCCGTTGATCTGACGACCGAAGGTTTGGATCTAGCCTTTTTCATCGGCCAACCTGAAGACAGTACCCTGCGTATTCGAAAGATCGCTGACTGCCAGCGCGTGCTTTGTGCCGCTCCGGCCTATGTTGAACGCAGGGGCATGCCAGCAACGGGCGCGGACCTGGTGTCGCAGCGCCATGAATGCCTGAATCTGAGGTTTCCCGGCGCGACCGAGTTTCAGTGGCAATTGGAAACGCCTGACGGTCCCAAGCGGTTCGCAGTCTCTGGCCGGTTCGAATGTGACGACGGTGACGTGCTGACTGACTGGGCGCTGTCGGGGCAGGGGATCGCGATGAAACCGGTTTTTGAAGTGGCCGAACACCTCAGTTCGGGGCGTCTGGTCCCCGTAGCGGTCGAAACGCCGCCGGTATCTGTTCAAATGGCCTGCCTATACACACATCGCCGCCATCAGGACCCCAAGGCGCGTTTGTTCATGGATTTCATGATTGCGCGGATCGGCAAGGTCGTGCGTGGGTCGGAATCTGCTGACACATAGAACTGCCGCTTAACGGTAACCCCATCCCGTGGTTCAACTGCCCCGGTAGGTCGAATAGCCGTAAGGGGACAGCAGCAGAGGTACATGGTAATGTGCCTCGGCATCAGACATGCCAAACCGGAGCGGCACCTGATCCAGAAACAGCGGGTCATCAGCTGCCTGGCCCGATGCGCGCAGATAGTCTCCTGCGAAGAAAACCAGCTCGTAAGTACCAGTTTTGAAAGAGTCTTGTGGCAAGATTGGGCTGTCAGTGCGGCCGTCCGAATTGGTCTCCATCTCGGCGATTTTGCGATGGGAGTTCCCCGACACCCGATAGAGTGCGATTTTCAATCCTTCAGCCGGGCAGCCGCGTGCAGTGTCCAGAACATGGGTCGTCAGATAGCCAGCCACGGGTCTCTCCTTTGATTTGTCTTTTGCTTTGTCGCAGTGTGGCGCAAAGTCCGAAACAGTGGAAATGCCGAAAGAACCGGAAACAGCGTTCGGATTGATTTGATAATCATCGGTGTGTTTCTGGGGTAAGGCTATTCAAAAGATCAAGAATGGAAGATGCCATGCAGCCCTCTCGCTATCCTCGTGACATGATCGGATATGGTGCCAACCCGCCAGATGCCAAATGGCCGGGCGGCGCGAAGCTGGCCGTTCAGATCGTACTGAACTACGAAGAGGGCGGTGAAAATTGCGTGCTGCACGGCGATGCCGCGTCCGAGGCGTTTCTGTCCGAAATCGTGGGGGCCGCCCAATGGCCGGACCAGCGCCATTGGAACATGGAGTCGATCTATGAGTACGGCTCTCGCGCTGGGTTCTGGCGACTGCACCGGTTGATGCAGGACCTGCCAATAACAGTCTATGGCGTTGCATCAGCTTTGGCTCGCTCGCCAGATCAAATGGCCGCGATGAAGGCAGCGGGGTGGGAGATTGCCAGCCATGGTCTGAAATGGGTCGAACATAAAGACATGCCAGCGGATGAAGAACGCGCACAAATTGCCGAGGCTATCCGTCTTCACACCGAGGTCGTCGGAGAACGCCCGCGTGGTTGGTACACAGGGCGCTGTTCCGAGAATACTGTTCAGTTGGTAGCAGAAGAGGGCGGATTTGCCTATGTGGCCGATACATATGCGGACGACTTGCCCTATTGGGTGCAAGCGGGTGGGCGGGATCAGTTGATCGTACCCTACACGTTGGATTGCAACGATATGCGCTTTGCCACGCCGCAGGGATTCAATGCGGGTGACCAGTTCTATTCCTACCTGAAAGACAGCTTTGATGCGCTATACGCCGAGGGCGAGGGCGGAGCGCCCAAGATGCTGTCGATCGGCTTGCACTGCCGCCTGATCGGACGACCTGGCCGGGTGATGGCGTTGAAACGTTTCCTGGAATACGCGCGCGGCTTTTCCGATGTCTGGTTTGCGACACGGTTGCAGATCGCCGAACACTGGGCGGAACACCATCCGGCGGTGCCGCATCCGAAGCCTGCTCAGATGGATCGGGACGCGTTTGTCGCGACGTATGGCGGCATCTTCGAGCATTCCGCCTGGATTGCCGAACGGGCGTATGAGCTGGAATTGGGACCGGCCAATGACACGGCAGGTGGGCTACACAATGCACTGACCCGCATGTTCCGCTCCGCCTCTGCGGACGAAAGGATGGGTGTCCTGACCGCGCACCCGGATCTGGCCGGAAAATTGGCACAGGCAAAACGGCTGACGCAAGAAAGCACGTCCGAGCAGGCTTCGGCAGGGTTGGATGCCCTGACAGATGAAGAGCGTTCGATGTTCACCGGTTTGAACCAGAAATACACCGAGAAATTCGGTTTTCCGTTTATCATCGCCGTACGTGATCACGACAAAACGTCTATCCTTAAGGCGTTTCAACGGCGCATCGATCAGGATAAGGACACCGAATTCGCCGAGGCTTGCCGTCAGGTCGAGCGGATCGCCGAATTCCGGTTGCGGGACGTTTTACCCTCATGAGCGCGCAAGTCAGGACTGCGCCATTGACGGCCAAGGCATTTGCCCCGTTTGGCGATGTCATCGAAGTGACCGGTGATCCGGACAAGATCATCAATCAGGGGCAATGTGGCCGGTACCATGATCTGGCACGACTGGATTTCACAGACGGACGCGCCGGGATCAGCCTGTTCAACGCCAATTCGCGATCCTTGCCCTATCAACTGGATATGGTTGAGCGTCACCCCGAGGGCAGTCAGGCATTCATACCAATGACACATCAGCCTTTTCTGGTTGTCGTGGCCCCGGATGAGGGCGGGAAGCCCGGGCTTCCTCAGGCGTTCGTAACCAGGCCCGGACAGGGTGTGAACTATTTTCGCGGCACATGGCATGGGGTGCTGACCCCATTGCATGGGCCCGGCTTATTCGCTGTGATTGATCGGATTGGTGAGGGGGCTAATCTGGAGGAGCTCTGGTTTGACACTCCGTTTGAGATCATAGGCGAATAGGGAACTCCCGCTCGTTCAATGCGCATCAAAGATGCTTGTGACCCGTTGGGCCAAGCAGCGCGCGGGCAAGCCCGCCCGCTGCGCCCGCGCAAATTCAGCGATCTGTCATAAGGCGGGCAACATCCAACATGCGTGCCGAAAATCCCCATTCATTGTCATACCAGCCGAAAACACGGACCTGATGTTCGCCGACCATGCGTGTTTCGGGTCCCGCTATAACCAGCGACTCTGGGCGTGTACGCAGGTCTGACGAGACCAGAGGGGAATCGGTCCAGCCCAGCACAGGCGATGTCTGGACGGCCGCGCGCAGTTCGGCTTCGAACAACCCAGGCGACATTCCGCGATCCAGCGTCACCACCAGATCAATGGCGGATACACTGGCCGTCGGGACCCGAACAGCAGCGCCCGAGATGCGGCCGGCCAAATGCGGCATGACTTCGTCTATCAAATGAGTGGCGCTTGACGTGGTCGGCACCATAGACAGCGCGCCCGCGCGCGAACGGGCCAAATCGCCGCGTGGCGCGTCCACCATAGGCTGGCTGTTCGTATAACAGTGAATTGTTGTCATATGGGCTGACGCAATCCCGCCAATCTGGTCCAGCACTTTGACCAAGGGCGCAAGCCCGTTGGTTGTGCAAGACGCGTTGGACACGATGCGAGCATTGCCCAACTGATCTTCGTTGGCGCCCAGAACAATGGTGATTTCGGTCGCGGGCGAGGGGCCAGAGATAAGCACCTTGCGGGCCCCGGCGGTCAGGCCCTGACTGGCCACATCCGAGGTACGAGCAACGCCGGTGCAATCCATCAGAACGTCGACACCGGACAGATCGACATGTGCCAGATTGGGGCTGTGCGTCATAGGGATTGTGCGCCCATCGACGACGATTGCCGCGTCGCCCTGTTCTACCGTGCCGGGGTAGGGGCCAAAGGTGCTGTCGTATTTGAACAGGTATGCGCAGGTCTCAAGCGGGGCGATGTCGTTGATCAGAACCAGCTCAATATCTGTATCCTGCGGCAAAGCCAGCAGCTGCCGCAGGATTGTGCGGCCAATACGGCCGAATCCGTTGATTGCAAGTTTCATGCGCAAGCTATGGCAGCGCGCTGCCAATAGCTCAATGCCCGTTGTGACCTATGGTCAGTTGCAGCTGACCTGCGAAAAGAACTGACCCGAAATGTTCTGGTACATGCTGGCCACGATCGGTCTGCACCCAGTCGCTTGCTGAAAGGCGGCTATGGCCTGAATGGTGCGCAAGCGCGGCGGTGGGCCAAAGGGGTTCAGGTTGTTGTTGTCGCGCGTCGCACGGTACACGACCGGAGCGTCCGAAACCTGTGTCACCGCCCAGGTACGGCTCATGACAGAAACCTGTTTTGTTTCTTCCTTCGCGGCGACAGGTGTTGCATCAAATGCCGTCAAACCAATTGCAGCTGCCAGTGCCAGCATCGTTACACGCAGTACCATTGAACAATCTCCAGTGCTAAAAACTGCTGTTATTTCACCAGATTCACAGGCTTCTGTGAACCCCTGACCGAAATAAAGCGTTTAAAAGCCTAGCGTTTGGACAGTGTCAACGGCATGTGCCGGTTCACATCCTTGTAAAGCAGATAGCGAAAGCGCCCCGGCCCACCCGCATAGCAGGCCTGCGGGCAGAAGGCGCGCAACCACATGTAATCGCCGGCCTCTACCTCGACCCAATCCTGGTTCAGCCGATAGACGGCCTTGCCTTCCAGCACGTACAAACCGTGTTCCATGACATGGGTTTCGGCAAAGGGAATCACGCCGCCGGGTTCGAAATTGACGATGTTGACATGCATGTCATGACGCAGATCCTGCGGATCTGTGAAGCGGGTTGTGGACCAGCGCCCCTCGGTGCCGGGCATCTCGACGGGCGATACATCACGTTCGTTGGTAATGATCGGATCTGGTGCGGGCAGGCCGGGAACGGCTTCATAGGCTTTGCGAACCCAGTGAAATCGGGCGGTTTTTTCGGCGCGGTTGTGCAGGGTCCAATCCGATCCAGACGGGATATAGGCATAACCGCCGGTATCGAGGACATGCTCAGTTCCACCTAACGTCAGGGTCACCTCACCTTCGACCACAAAGAGAACACCCTGCGCCTTGGCGTCTGTTTCTGGGTGTTCGCTGCCGCCGCCGGGCTGAACTTCCATGATGTATTGCGAAAACGTCTCGGCAAATCCGCTGAGGGGGCGGGACAGGACCCAAAGCCGGGTGCCTTCCCAGAACGGCAGGTTGCTGGTTACGATGTCGCGCATGGTGCCTTTGGGGATAACCGCATAGGCGTCGGTAAACATGGCGCGGTCGGTCAACAGTTGGTCTTGTCCGGGGTGTCCGCCTGTGGGCGCGTAATAGGTGGGCTGTGCCATTTCATGCCTCTGGTTCGTGTTTGAGGCACTATGAGGCGATTGGCGCGGCGGTCCTAGCACCCGAGTCGCGATAGGTTTGTTCGGTATTATTTGAAGGTCGGCCAGCGGGGCTTGGCCCCCGTTCCCCGGCGGTATAGTCTTGTGACCAAACTTATTTCAGCAAGGCGAGAAGATCATGAAAGCCTGGATTTCACCCTTTTTTGCAGCAGCCGTTGTGATCGGCGCAGTTTCACTGGCACAGGCCAAGCCACTTTCGAGAATCATCGCTGAAATGGGATTGAGCCCCGAAGACTATAGTGTCGTCAACGCCACGACCAATGCGATGTTGGCAGATGGAACGCCTCAGGTTGGAACCGAACGCAACTGGTCGAACGACGACACCGGATCAAAAGGCACTGTCCGAGTGCGCGAGGTCCGGGACAATTGCGTGCATCTCCAGCATTTCATCGTGCCCGCCGGGGCCGAACAATCGCGCGAAGTCAGAACCCGCAACTGCCGGGACGCCGGCGGGAACTGGATTCTGACGCCCTGATTTCGACTCAGTAGCCGCGTGTGCGGTCGACTTCGTGCAGTAAGGGCTTTCCTGCGGACAACCGTTGGAAATTCTCGGCAACGTCGGCCAATGCTTCACCTAAGTGCCAGCCAGAAACATGCGGAGTGATTGTGACGCCCGGGTGTGTCCAGAGCGGACTGTCTGACGGTAAGGGTTCTGTACTGGTTACGTCCAGAACGGCGTGGCCGGGCGTTCCACGCGCCAAGGCTTCGATCAGCGCATTTTCGTCAATCAGATCACCACGCCCTGCGTTCAACAGCTGACTGCCGGGCTTCATAGCGGCCAGCATCTGCGCATCGAACAAGCAGACGGTTTGCGGCGTGGACGGCAGAATGGCGCAAACGTGGTCGCATTGGCCTAGCAACGTCGGCAGCGCATCCTCGCCATGCAGGCAGGTCACGCCCTCGATCTCTTTCGGGGATCGGCTCCATCCCATGACCTGAAAACCGATGGCGCGCAGCATTCTGGCGCTGCGGGCGCCGATATGGCCCAGACCCAGAACGCCCACTACGGTGTCCGGCGTGAATACCGGCGCTTTGGGTACCCATTCTGCCTTGCGCTGGGCGGCTTCGTGAAAGGCCATATTCCGTTGGTGGTGAAGGACATAGGCGACGAACCACTCGGCAATACCTTGCGCCGGCGCATCGGGCTTGAGTCGTGCGATACGGACGTGATCGGGCAGGCTCGGGTTGCCAACAATCGTTTCAACGCCCGCGCCCAGTTTCTGGACCAGTTGCAGGTTCGGCAGCCGTTTGGGGTGGTCGTCGTTCAGGCCGACAACAGCGACCATGGTGATTTCGCTTGCATCTCCAATCGTTTCCCGGGTGCGCACATCCGCACCGGGGTTTATGTTTCGGATCGTTTTGGCGATGTCATCATCGCTTATCCAGTCGGTTAGACCGGTTTCGATCAGTAGCGCCATGAATCACCCTCGCAATTTCATTTTGATTGAGTTGACGTTCCGTCACACAGCTAGACATTCTATCGGCAGCTAAGTCATTCTCTGTTCAAAGGTAAAGCCCGCTCTTTGGGCCTGAGGAGGAAAGCTCATGAACATGTCATTCGGTCTGCGCGAAGAAAACCGCGCGCTGCTGCAACGTGTGGCAGATATGATCCGGGATGAGATCATGCCGCTGGAAGAAGAATATCAGGCCGAAATCGATAAAGGCGACCGCTGGCAATACACCGAACGTCAGGCTGAAATCCTGGAAGGGCTGAAAACCAAGGCCAAGGCTGCCGGATTATGGAACTTCTGGCTGACCGACAGCGACAAGGGCTTCGGTTTGACCACGGTCGAGTATGCTTACTTCGCCGAAGAGATGGGCAAAACTCCCCTTGGGGCCGAGGTGTTCAACTGTTCGGCCCCCGATACCGGTAACATGGAAGTGTTCGAGCGCTACGGCACGGACCAGATGAAAGAGCAGTGGCTGAAACCCTTGCTGAACGGCGATATCCGGTCCGCGTATTTAATGACGGAACCGGATGTGGCGTCATCGGATGCCACAAACGTGTCGATGTCCTGTGTGCGGGATGGGGATGATTTTGTTCTGAACGGAGAAAAATGGTGGTCATCGGGGGCGGGTGATCCACGGTGCAAGGTCTATATCGTCATGGTCAAGACGGCAGGTGACGAGCAACCCAAACACAAGCGGCAGTCGATGATTATTGTGCCTGCTGATGCGCCGGGGATCGAAGTTCTGCGGCCGATGCAGGTTTACGGCCACGATGATGCCCCGCACGGCCACATGCATATTCGCTTTACCAACGTCCGGGTGCCAGCAGAGAGTATTCTGTTGGGCGAAGGCCGCGGGTTCGAGATCGCGCAAGGCCGTCTCGGGCCCGGTCGTATCCACCATTGTATGCGCGCAATTGGGCAGGCTGAATCGGCGCTGGAACAGATGTGCAAACGGTCGCTGCAGCGCGAAGCCTTCGGCAAGAAACTGGCGCAACTCGGGGCCAATTTCGATATCATTGCCGAATGCCGGATGGAGATTGAAATGGCGCGCTTGCTGTGCCTGAAGGCTGCTTGGTACATGGATCAGGGCGATGCCCGTGCGGCAGCACCCTGGATCAGCCAGATCAAGGTCGTGGCCCCGCGTGTCGCACTCAAAGTCATCGATGAGGCCGTTCAGATGTTCGGCGGGCAGGGGGTCAGTCAAGACACGCCCCTGGCGACGGCCTGGACCCATGTGCGTACATTGCGGTTGGCCGATGGACCGGATGCGGTACACCGCCGTCAGGTGGCACGGGCCGAATTGAAGAAGCATACCCAGGAAAAAGTCTGAGGTTTTAGGTGGTGTTGAAACCGGATCTGAAAGAACAGGCCTATTTCCACGTTCGGGCTGACGGCGCTTTTGTCGGCAATGATCCCGCACGCGGGCCGTGGTCTGCGGATCATTGTCATGCGGGCCCGGTCGCGGGGCTGATCGTTCGTTCAGCTGAAACAGAGGTTGGGCCGGAAAAGATGCTGACACGGCTGACCGTGGACTTGCTGCGCCCTCTGCCGCTGACAGGTCTGCGTGTGGCGGCGGAGACGACGCGACACACCAAGACGCTAGCCACAACCCGCGTCACTGTGCACGATCTGGACGATACACTATGCACTACGGCCACCACGATGCATATGGTGCGTCGCGATTTGGGGGCGGTTCCCAACGTCTCGCTTGCGACACCCGGCTTTGAGGACGCGGTGACGGGCCCGTTTCCGATTGGCGAAACGCGTCACGACTTGCCGGGGTTCGCAAACCATTCGGACATTCTCTACCCCAAGGGTGGCAACCAAAAAGCCGGTCCAAAGACGATCTGGATGCGCACCCCGAAGCTGTTGGAGGGCGAGGCGCAATCGCCGATTCAGGCGCTATGCCCGCTGGCGGATTGTGGCAACGGGATCTCGTGGAATGCACCGACGTCTGAGATGGGGTTCATGAACACCGACCTGACGGTGCAGATTCATCGTGAACCCAAATCGGACTGGTTGGCCTCGCAGTCCGTATCTCATTGGCAACCGTCAGGAATAGGGATGTCGCAATCGGTTCTGTTCGACACCGAAGGCCCGGTTGGAACAGCGTTGCAGACACTGGTTTTGTTCCCGCCGAAGTGATTGGTTTGGCCAGTTCCTGCATAGGCCCGCCGAAACACGTTGCCGGGCACGGGCCAAGCCCCTATCTTTCGCCTATGCGATGGCTCATTACCCTTTTCTCCTGTTGCCTGCCGGTTCCGGCATTGGCCCACCCGCATGTCTTTATCGACACCGGGCTGGAATTCATTGTGGACGACAGCGGCCAGTTGACCCATGTCAGGGTAACCTGGGCGTATGATGAGCTTTTCTCTTTGTTTCAGTTGGAAGACATGAAACTGGATCAGGATTCTGATGGCATTCTGACCGAGAGCGAAGAAAAGTTTCTGTCCGGCTTTGATGCCCAGTGGGTCGAAGGATATAATGGCGATATCGTGGTGTTCGCCGATGGCGCGCCGGTTGATTTGTCAGGGCCGATGGAGGCCAAAGCGACCACCGAGGATGGTCGTATCGTGACAACCCACCTGCGCGCGGTGGAAGGCGGCGGAGTGCCGGCAACCGCCGTCGTCGCCAAAGCATATGATGAATCCTATTACACGGCTTATGAAGTGACCCGCCCGGTGACGGTGTCCGGGCCCGCCGCTTGTCAGATCAGCCGGATTGACGCGGATATTGACGGGCAACTGGCGCAGATGCAGGCGTTCCTGCAGACCCTGGATGCCGACTATGACCTTGAAGAAAACGATATCCCGCTGGTTGGGGAAAACTTTGCGTCCGAGATCCGCCTTTCATGTCCAAGTACCTGATTATTCCTGTCGCCATCTCCATTGGTTTGCTGCTGTGGTTCTGGGGCAGTGGTGGCTTTGACCACTTGGCCGCATGGGCTGCGGGTGAGCAGCGCGAGTTCCAAAATCAGATCGCGCGTTCCCTACGCGCAGCCCGCGCGGAACAGCCCGAGGCTGTAGCGACGCTGCTGACGGTCTGTTTTGCCTACGGCTTTTTTCACGCCATCGGCCCCGGCCACGGCAAAGTTTTGATTGGTGGCTATGGGCTGGGACGCAACGTGGCGTTCCTGCGTTTGTCTGCAATCAGCTTGTTGTCCAGCCTGGGGCAGGCAGTCACTGCGGTTGTTCTTGTCTATGCCGGGGTACTGGTGTTCCAGATGTCCCGGGCAAGCCTTGTCGATACCACCGAACGGGTCATGGCTCCGATCAGCTATGGTGCTATCGCGGCGATTGGATTGTGGCTGATCTTTCGATCCATTCGCAGTTTCGCGCGACGTCATCGCAGCGAAAAAGCCCATCATCATGAGCACAAGCACGACCATCACCACCCGCACGACGAGGACCACAAACATCACGACCATGACCATGGCGTCTGCGCAGATTGCGGGCATCGCCACGGTCCCACCGCCGACGAAGTGGCCCAAGTTGGCAGCCTGCGCGAAGCCGCGCTACTGATCGCTGGGATTGCCGCACGTCCCTGTACCGGAGCGCTGTTTGTGCTGATCCTGACCTGGCAGATGGGCATCGCAATGGTTGGCATTGCCGGCGCTTTCGCCATGGCGTTGGGGACAGCGACTGTCACAACACTTGTCGGTTGGACCTCATTTGGTTTGCGCGGAGGGCTGCTGGCCTCAGCCTCGGCGACGCGATTTGCCTCGGTTCTGGCTCCGACGATTGAACTGGTGGCAGGGCTGCTGATCGCCGTGATTGCAAGCGGTCTGCTGTTGCGCGCGATTTAACAGAACACGGACTCCGGGTACCTGACCCGCGCCAGATACAGCCCTTGCGGCGGACATACCGGCCCGCAAGCGGCGCGGTCGGTGGCCTCCAACGCATCCCGTACATCTTCGGGCGACCATGTTCCGGCACCAACACGTTCAAGCGTTCCAACAAAGCTGCGCACTTGATTGTGCAGGAAAGACCGGGCGCGAACGTGGAAATGGATTTCTGGCCCGGAAAAACCTTCAACCTGTTCGACCCGCAGTTCGTCCAGGGTTTTGACCGGGCTTGCAGCCTGACAAATCGAAGACCGGAACGTGGTAAAATCATGCCGCCCGATCAGCATGTCCGCGCCCGCCTGCATCGCGTCTACGTCCAGTTGATGGTTGATCCGCCAGACCTGCCCAGCGTCATGCGTAGCAGGTGCGCGGCGCATCAGGATGCGGAACAGGTATTGCCGTTCGAGCGCTGAAAACCGCGCATGCCAGTCATCGTCTACCCGTGCTGCTTTAACGATGGCAACAGGCTGCGGTTTAAGGTGATAGTTCAGCGCCTCAGACAGGCGGAACGGATCCCAGTCCTTGATCAGATCACAATGCGCAACCTGTCCCAGTGCGTGCACACCCGCGTCTGTACGCCCGGCCGCGGCAATTGTGTGATCGCCGGGTTGAATACATGACAAGGCCTGTTCGATTGCCCCTTGAACAGACGGCAATTCCTTTTGCCGCTGCCATCCGGCAAACGGTTCCCCCTGGTATTCGACTTTCAGCGCGTATCTAGGCATGGGCTGCTGGTAACGCGCCGTGCTGCAACGGGCAAGAGTGGGAAAGCGCTGGTATGTCCGACAGCCGCTACCTATCTTGGGAAAAACGAAAAAAGCGGGGCGACGGTTTGGTCATCTCATCTCTGGCAGACAGTCTGACGCGCGGCGTCGAATCCGTGGGTGACCGCGTGTCTGAGGCATTGTTTGAGCCGGTGATCCGACTGGGTGTCACCGGGCTGGCGCGTTCAGGAAAGACAGTATTCATCACGTCTCTGGTCGCGAACTTGCTGGACCGGGGGCGGATGCCGGGCCTCGTGGCGCAGCAAGAAGGGCGGATCAACGCGGCTTACCTGCAGCCGCAACCAGACGACACCGTGCCCCGGTTCGACTACGAAAACCACCTGGCGGCGCTGACCGGGCTTCAGCCGCACTGGCCCGAAAGTACGCGCGCAGTGTCAGAACTGCGTTTATCGTTCAAAGCCCGTCCCGCGGGGCTTTTGTCAGGGTTGCAGGGACCACGCACTATCCATCTGGATATCGTGGATTACCCCGGCGAATGGCTGCTGGATCTTGCGTTGCTGGACAAAACCTATGAGGTCTGGTCGCAGGAAACACTGGAGCGCATCGCCAATCGCAATGAGGCGACGACCTTTCTGGCGCAGGCAAAGGCGGTTGACCCTTCTGACAGCCACGACGAACCAAAGGCCCAATCACTGGCCAAAGAATTCGCCTCTTATCTGAACGCAGCCCGCGACGCCGGGTTTTACGACTGCACGCCAGGGCGGTTCTTGCTGCCGGGCGATCTGGCAGGCTCGCCGGTGCTAACATTTGCACCCTTGCCAGTCGAGGGTCACGGCTCGCGACGCAGTCTGCACCGCGAGATGGCCCGGCGATACGAGGCCTATAAATCTCAGGTCGTGAAACCGTTTTTCCGCGATCATTTTTCCCGGATCGACCGTCAGGTGGTTTTGGTGGACGCGCTGGGCGCGATCCATAACGGGCCACAGGCGGTCGAGGATATGCGTCGCGCGATGGCCGATATCCTGTCGGCGTTTCGGCCCGGACGAAATGCGTGGCTTAGCCAGTTGTTGCTCGGCAAACGGGTCGAGCGCATCCTGTTTGCGGCCTCCAAGGCGGACCATTTGCACCATCTTCAACACCACCGCCTGACCAATATCATGGAGGCCCTGACCCGCGAGGCGCGCGATCGCGCCAGCTTCGCCGGGGCCGAGACGGCGGCGCTGTCGCTGGCCTCGTTAAGGGCAACGACCGAGGAAATCCGCACCCATAACGGAGCCGAGCTGCCCTGCGTGCGTGGAACCTTGCTGGGCAGCGGCAAGCAGGCCGCTTTCTATCCCGGTGATCTGCCGGAAGACCCGACGCATTTGCTTGGCCCGGCGCGCAACGGGTCCGAAGGCTGGCTGGGTGAGGATTATGAGTTCATGGCATTCGCGCCGGCACACCTGACACTGCGGCCCGGGGATGGCCCGCCACACATTCGGCTGGACCGCGCAGCTCAGTTCCTGGTCGGAGACCGGCTATGAATGTCATTCTTCGACCCGCCCGCAGCACGGATGCCGGTGCCACCGGAGAGATTTTGCATGGCTTCGCCCGTGAAAACGATTGGATGCCGGAACTGCACTCGCAGGCGGAAACCATCGCGTTTTGTGGCCGTATGATTGAATTGGATTGGGTGACCGTGGCCGAAACCGGTGACGGTGTGATCGGGTTTTTGGCGCTCAACGGTGCCGAAATCCACTCACTGTACCTGGCGCCTGGCGCACGGGGGCAAGGAATCGGTCGGCAATTTCTTGAGCTTGCCAAGTCCCGCCGATCCGAATTGTCATTGTTTGCGTTTCAGGCAAACCATCCAGCGCGCCGGTTCTATGAATGCAACGGCTTTGCTGAGGTTGCACGCAGCAGCGGCGCTGACAATGACGAGAACCTTCCCGACATAAAGTATGTCTGGAACAGTGAAGGAGCAGCCAATGGCTAAGGGGCCGGTTCTGATTGATCTGGAGGGCGATGAACCCGCGGCTGATGTGTCGCAAGCACCTCCGGTCCCGGATATCGCACAGCCTCAGGGTCAGGCGATGCAAGGTGCGGCGCGTTTGGCGGCGCGCAAACCTTCGGCCCTGTCGCGGTGGTTCTGGGGTTTGGCGCTTGCCGCGCTTGGGGCTGTTGTTTCAGTGGCGGCTTGGGACTTTGTGAATTCCCTGATTCTCCGCGCGCCGATCATAGGATGGGTGATTACGGGTTTGTTTGCAGCGCTGGTGCTGGTCGCATTGATCATCGCTGTGCGCGAGCTGGCCGCAATGGGGCGGTTGTCCCGTGTGGACGGGATGCGGCGTGCGGCAGATACTGCCTTGGCCGAAGATGATCTGGCGCAGGCACGCGCAGTCACGAACCGATTGATCTCGTTCTACAAAGGGCGCGAAGAAACCCGTTGGTGGCGCGATCGGCTGTCCGAACGGATCGATGAACAATTTGACGCGTCTGGTCTGCTGACCCTGGCCGAGGACGAGCTGCTGGCCCCGCTGGATGTCGCTGCCAGTCGCGAAGTCGAGGCTGCCGCGCGTCAGGTTGCAACGGTGACGGCGTTGGTGCCTTTGGCGCTTGCGGATGTTGCAACAGCGCTGGCCGCTTCGTTGCGGATGATCCGGCGCATCGCTGAAATCTATGGCGGGCGCGCAGGATTTTTGGGCAGTTGGCGACTGACGCGGGCCGTGTTCGTGCACCTTGTGGCCACCGGGGCCGTGGCCGTCGGGGACGACCTGCTGGAACCTGTGCTTGGGGGATCTATCCTTAGCAAACTGTCGCGCCGGTTTGGCGAGGGGCTTGTCAACGGCGCGCTAAGTGCGCGGGTCGGGGTCGCCGCGATGGAGGTCTGCCGTCCGCTGCCCTTCTCGGATCGGCACAAGCCATCAACCCGCAGCATCATCAAACGTGCTCTGGCTGGCCTGTTTTCCAAAACTTGACCTGACGCAAGGTACAGTGGTTGGCTGTCGTGCATAACAGTGTCAGAGCCAGCCATGACCGATCACGGACACAGCCAACAAGAGATTGCAGAACGCATCAACGCGCCACCAGGTCGCGGTGTTTTGCGGGATGTGGTCTATGGTGGGATCGATGGGTCCGTGACTACCTTTGCCATTGTGGCGGGTGTAGCTGGGGCGGGCCTGTCACCCTTTATTATCGTTGCGCTGGGACTGGCCAATGTACTGGCGGACGGGTTTTCCATGGCGGCGGGTAATTACTCGGGCACCAAGGCCGAGCTGGACAATATCCTCCGCATCCGGTCCATCGAAGAACGTCACATCAGGCTGTACCCGGAAGGCGAGCGAGATGAAGTACATGCGATCTTGTCGCAAAAGGGTTTGTCGGGGCGCGTTTTGGATGAGGCGACGGATGCCATCACAGCCAACCGCGACAATTGGATAAATCTGATGATCGAGGGTGAATACGGATTGGGCAGCGTCGATCCGAACCCGTTCAAAGCCGCGATGGCAACGTTTTTGGCGTTTCTTGTGGCCGGCATGGTCCCGCTGCTGCCGTTTCTGCTGTCGTTCGATCGGGCCTTTCATCTCTCGATTATCATGACCATGGCGGTCTTTTTTGTCATCGGAGCTTTAAAAAGCAGATGGTCACTGGCTCCGTGGTGGCGGTCAGGTCTAGAGACTTTTGCGATCGGCGGCGCGGCCGCACTGATGGCGTATTTTGTTGGCTCGTTGTTCCATCCCTAGTGATAAGAAGTACCGCTGGGCGCGCGGTGTAGATTGTCAGTATTTCAAAGTCGTTGATGGACCCGGATCTGATCCTGCGATCGCTACATACTGTCGACGCCTGTTTCTCATTTGGTTCGATTGCCGCTGTGTTGGTCATCATCTGGTTGATGGTTGCCGGACTGTCCCTTGGCTGGGGATAAGGCGTTCTGAACTGCGTAGCCCGCAAAAACACGGTTTTTCGGACTGTTGCGCAAATCGACACCCGGCTAGGTTGACGGCACATTTGCCCGGAGGCCTCTGTTGGAATCGCTGCTCGTACTCGTTGGATTGATCGTTCTGGCCGTCCCGGTGGCCATCCTTGTTCTGTTGGTATCCCAGGTTCGACTGCGCCGCCGGGTGGAGCAGCTTGAACAGCAGATCCGCACACTTGGTGGCGACCTGCCAGCGCCAGAAATAGTACCTGAATCGATGCAAGCGAGGGATAAAAAGAGCTCTCCGTGGCCGGCAATCAAAACAGAACCACCCGAGGTCGAAACGAAAGAAGGCACCTCAGCACCTGAGCCACAAAAGATACCCCTTCCCGAAACGATGAAGGACGATCGAATCGCCGCACTGAGCGCTTGGCTGCGCGAGAACTGGTTCTATGCGGTATCCGCCCTGTCTTTGGCGCTGGCTGGTGTTTTTCTGGTCCAATACGGGGTCGAAAGCGGGTTGTTGTCGCCAACGATGCGCGTCATTGCGGCCCTGATGTTCGGCGCGACGCTGATCGGCGCGGGTGAGGTGATCCGCCGGAAGTATGGCGATGACGAGTCTTCAGCCACAGCTTACCTGCCATCGGTCTTTTCTGGGGCCGGGCTGGTGACGCTGTTCGGTGGCTTGCTGGCTGCAAGGCAGTTGTACGATCTGCTTGGTCCCGAAGCGGCCTTGATTGCCATGATTGCTGTTGCGCTTGTGGGGCTTGTTTTGGGCTGGTTCCACGGCCCCTTGCTGGCGGCCGTCGGTTTGATTGGTGCGTTTGCGTCACCCTTCGTGGTGGGCGGGACCTCGACCGATCCCGGCTGGTTGTACGGCTATTTCTTTGTGATCGCCGTCCTTGGGTTGGGTATCGACACCGTGCGGCGCTGGGCGTGGATATCCGTTCTGACGCTAGTCGGGGCTTATTCCGCGTGCCTGCTGCTGGTGCTTTCGGCACCCGCGACCGAGTCGGGGTATCTTGTCGGCGTAACTGCATTGGCGATCATCGCGATCTCGATCCCCGTGCGGCGGATCTGGCCGGAACACGAGGGGCGCATGATCAGCGAAATCGTTACGATCCAAAAAGGCCTCCAGTGGCCAGAGTTTCCGACACGCCTTGCCTTTGGCGCGGTGAGCGTCAGCGCAGTAATCCTGGCGATACACTGGCCAGACTCAGCGGCCGAATTTTGGCTGGGAATCATGCTGTTGGCAGGCCTGACGCTGGGTTTGCTGACCTGGGCAAGCCAGGCGCGGGCCCTGCAAGACCTGACCATACTGCCAGCCGCTGGTCTAACTTGGTTCGTACTGATCCAAGGGTGGGACAACGGCTCTGTCGCGCGCCGCTTCGCTGAAACCTATGCCGAAACCGCCGAGGCGGATTTCCCGTGGGCGGTTACCCTGTTGGTGGCACTGGGTGCATTGATCTCAGGCCTTTCAGCTTGGCGATCGTTTCGCGCAACCGAGTACCGGGCTGTATGGGCGGGTGGTGCCGCAGTATTTGCACCGTTGTTGGCAATCGCGCTGGAGCTTGGATGGCATCCCGATGAAGTTATCGGAGCCTATCCGTGGGCGCTGCATGCGGTTGCATTGGCGCTGATGATGGTTGTTCTGGCCGGGCGTTTCGCGCGCGTCGACGGCGAAAACCGGCTGCGGGCGGCTTTGGTGACCTTGTCGGCTTTGTCTTGCCTGACCTTTGCCTGCGTGATTGTCCTAAGTTCGGCTGCCCTGACAATTGCTTTTGTGGCCGTGATCGTGGCCGCGGCGGTGCTGGATCGGCGCTTTGATCTTCCACCTATGGGTTGGTTCATCTGGGCTGGCGTCTTCACTGTCACGCTCCGGCTTGTACTGAATCCCGGTCTGGATTGGGCAAACTCGGCACCGGTCGCAGAAATGGCGCTTGTCTATGCCACAGCTGCTGTTGGATTTCTGGCGGCCTGGGCCATCCTGCGCCCATTGAACCGTCCGGTCATCGCGCTGCTTCTGGAAAGCGCCGCCTGGGCGACCGCTGGTATCTTGCTGTCCTTGCTGTTGCTGCGCTGGCTCGAAGGGTTTGGCAACGGCGGTGCCCATGACAGCCACTGGGGGCTGGGGCTTTTGTCCTTGATCTGGCTGCTGCTGGCCTGCGCGCAGGTGCGGCGGTTCGAACTGGGCGGAAAACTGAATTATGCGCGCTACGGGCTGGCGTTGTTCTTTGCGGCACATGGTGTTGTTCGCTTGGCGCAGGCGCTGACTGAGGCGAACCCATTGCTGAATGCCCAAGCTGATCCGGTTCTTGGGGTGCCAATATTGAATACTCTCGCCGTGGCTTACCTGTTGCCCGCCATTGTTTTGGCCCTGTCGGCTGCTTGGCTTCCAGCACTGCATCCGCGATGGAAGCAGGGGTGCTTCGGTCTGGCGGCGGCATTAGGTGCGATCTGGCTGGGCCTGGCCATTCGCCATGTCTGGCAGGGGGCCAGCGGTATGTATGAAGGCAACGGCGTGACCCAACCTGAACTTTATTCTTACACCATGGCCCTACTGCTGATCGGTGCGGGGCTGTTTTATCAGTCACTCGCCCGTCGGTCGGACATGATGCGCAAAGCCGGGTTGGCCGTCATTGGGCTTGCCGTGGCCAAGGTGTTCCTGGTCGATATCGCTGGTTTGGGTGGCCTTATCCGGGTGTTCTCACTGCTGGCGCTGGGCCTCGCGCTGGCCGGTTTGGCGTGGCTGAACCGGTGGGCCATGCTGCGCCATTCGCCGCATGGGGCGGAACCTCTGGACCATTAGGCGCGGGCGTCCTATAAGCCCGGCATGTATGACCGGATGGCCATCATTATTCGAATTATATCCCCGGCGCTCTGATTTCGCGAGACGCCGGGCAAAGGTGCTTGAGAATTCGCACTGACCGCTTCGATCCACACACGACAAGATCATCCTGAGGACGCCCCAAATGTGCGCCGACACGACCCAAACACCTGACTACAAAGACACGCTGAACCTGCCAAAAACCGATTTCCCCATGCGCGCTGGTCTGCCCAAGCGCGAACCCGCATGGCTGGATCGTTGGGAAGAGATCGGCGTGTATGATCGCCTGCGCGAAAAAGAAGGCCGCACGCCCTTTACCCTGCATGACGGCCCCCCCTACGCCAACGGTCACCTGCATATCGGCCACGCGCTGAACAAGACCATCAAGGACATGATTGTACGCAGCCATCAGATGATGGGTCATGACGCGCGTTATGTGCCGGGATGGGACTGCCACGGCCTGCCGATCGAATGGAAGATCGAAGAACAATATCGCAAGAAGGGCAAGAACAAGGACGAAGTTAACATCGTCGATTTCCGTCAGGAATGTCGCAAGTTCGCCGAAGGCTGGATCGACGTCCAGCGCGAAGAATTCAAGCGCCTTGGTATCACCGGCAACTGGCCCGATCCCTACATCACGATGGACTATCACGCCGAGGCCGTGATCGCCGACGAGTTCATGAAGTTCCTGATGAACGGCACTTTGTATCAGGGCTCAAAACCTGTGATGTGGTCGCCCATCGAGAAAACTGCGCTGGCCGAGGCCGAGGTTGAATATCACGACAAGGAAAGCTTCACCATCTGGGTGAAGTTCAAGGTCGTGAATGCGGGCGATCTTGATGACGCTTTTGTCGTGATCTGGACGACGACTCCGTGGACCATGCCGTCGAACAAAGCGGTAGTGTACGGCAAGGATATCTCCTACGGCCTGTACGAAGTCACCGGCGCACCTGAGGAATGCTGGGCCGGTGTCGGAGACAAGTTCCTGCTGGCGGACAATCTGGCCGCCGACGTGCTAGGCCGCGCCCGCCTGAACGACGACCAGTGGACCCGCGTTCGCGATGTGACAGCCGATGAACTGGAAGGTGTCCAACTGACCCACCCGCTGGCTGGTGCCGAAGGCGGCAATGGCGAATGGGACGAAATCCGTGACTTCCGTGCGGCTGAGTTCGTGACCGATACCGAAGGTACCGGCTTCGTTCACTGTGCGCCGTCGCATGGTATGGAAGAATTCGAGCTCTATCGCGATCTGGGCATGCTCGAGCAGGTCATCACCTATAACGTGATGGACGATGGCTCGTTCCGCGCTGATCTGCCGTTCTTCGGTGGCAAGTACATCCTGTCCCGCAAGGGTGGCGAGGGTGACGCGAACAAGGCGGTCATCGACAAGCTGGTCGAGGTTGGAGGGCTGCTGGCCCGTGGCAAGATCAAGCACAGCTATCCGCACTCGTGGCGCTCAAAGGCTCCGATCATCTATCGCAACACGCCGCAATGGTTTGCATCCGTTGACCGCAAGCTGGACGATGGCATGGGTGAGATGGGCGATACCATCCGCGAACGCGCGCTGCGCTCAATCGACGAGCTGGTGAAGTGGACGCCGCAGACCGGCCGCAACCGCCTGTATTCGATGATCGAAGCGCGCCCGGATTGGGTTCTGTCCCGCCAGCGCGCCTGGGGCGTTCCGCTAACCTGCTTCACCAAGAAGGGGGCCTTGCCCACCGACGCGGATTACCTGCTGCGCAACGAAGAGCTCAACGCCCGCATCAAGGCGGCGTTCGAGAAAGACGGTGCGGATATCTGGTACACCGACGGGTTCAAAGAACAGGTGCTAGATGGCATCGCCAACCCGGATGACTACGATCAGGTATTTGACGTTCTGGACGTGTGGTTCGACTCTGGTTCGACACATGCCTTTGTCCTGCGTGACCGTGAAGACGGAACCGAGGACGGCATCGCGGACGTTTACATGGAGGGCACCGACCAGCACCGCGGATGGTTCCATTCGTCGATGCTGCAGGCTTGCGGCACCAAGGGGCGTGCGCCGTATCGCAACGTTGTAACCCATGGCTTCACGCTGGATGCCAAGGGCAACAAGATGTCCAAATCTCTGGGCAATACCATCGTGCCGGAAGAAGTCATCAAGCAATACGGTGCCGATATCCTGCGCCTGTGGGTGGCTCAGACCGATTACACCGCCGACCAGCGGATCGGGCCAGAGATTCTGAAAGGCACCGCCGACAGCTATCGCCGCCTGCGCAACACCATGCGGTTCATGCTGGGCTCGCTGGCCGACTTCACCGAAGCGGATCGCGTCGCGCCTGAAGATATGCCGCGTCTGGAACGCTGGGTTCTCAGCCGTCTGGCCGATCTGGATGAGCAGGTGCGCAAAGGCTACGCGTCTTTCGACTTCCAGGGCGTGTTCAGTGCCGTATTCACCTTTGCCACCGTCGACCTGTCATCGTTCTATTTCGACGTCCGTAAGGATGCGCTATACTGTGACGGCGACACCCTGCGCCGCCGTTCTGCGCGCACCGTGCTGGATATCCTGTTCCACCGACTGACCACATGGCTGGCTCCTGTTTTGGTCTTCACCATGGAAGAGGTCTGGTTGGAGCGTTTCCCAGGCGATGACAGCTCGGTCCATCTGGTGGATTTCCCGGATACACCCGCCGATTGGCGCAACGCTGAACTAGAGGCCGGTATGTCCAAAATCCGTCGCGTGCGTCGTGCCGTGACCGCTGCGTTGGAAATCCAGCGTCAGGACAAGGTCATCGGTTCCAGCCTTGAGGCCGCGCCGATCGTGCATGTCGAAGACAGTGACACCCGCGACCTGCTGGCAACCTTTGACGTGGACGACATGTGCATCACGTCTGGCCTGACTGTTTCGGGCGATCCGGCCCCAGCCGAGGCATTCCGCGTACCTGAAATCGAAGGGGTAGGCGTCGTCTTCGAAAAAGCAGATGGCGAGAAATGCCAACGATGCTGGAAAATCCTGCCGGACGTCGGTCGGCATTCCCACGCGGGTGTGTGTGGGCGCTGCGACGAAGCTCTGGGCTAAACAATCGAACCCCCGGCGTGACTCGCCGGGGGTTTTTCTTTCCCGGCTTGCGCTGGACCCGGCGATCTGAAACGCTGTGTTTATGCCGATGATTTCCGTTGATACGCAGTTTGGCCGCCTTGGCATTGAAGAAACAGATGGCGCCATCACACGCCTTGTGTGGGATGGGCAGGACGACGGGCCGGACACACCCCTGTTGCAGGAAGCCGCCGCGCAGTTGACCGCGTACAACGAGGGGCGTCTCGAACGGTTCGATCTGCCGTATCGTGTTGCCGGTTCAGACTTTCAGCGTAAGGTCTGCGATCTGATGTATGCCATTCCGCTGGGCGAGACCCGAACGTACGGGGACATCGCGAAGGAACTCGGGCAGCCACCGCAACCGGTGGGTCAGGCCTGCGGCGCGAACCCCATTCCGGTGATCATACCTTGCCACCGGGTACTGTCTGCCAAGGGTCTTGGCGGTTTCTCGGGCGATGGTGGGGTTGAGACCAAAGTGGCCCTTCTGCGCCATGAACGCGCGGCGGGCCTGCTGATCTGAGGCGCGAAAACCAGTTGCAATCCCAGAGTTCGCGGCCCAACCTATATCAGTTACTGAATTTGAAGGACCGTATTGCATGACCGCCCATACAGACCCGGCCGCTCGCAAAAAGGCCATCATAGACCGCCTGATGTCGCTGGAAGAGCAGGAACTGGCAACTGCGCAGGCGCATTACGACGCATTTCTCAAGGACTCGCAGCTGGACGACCGCGAAGGGCATGACAAGGATGACATCGCCGCCTCACGCGAGAATGCAGATCTGGCGGCGGCGTTCGATGCACCCGTTCATGCGCATCACGCCAAGATTGATGTGATCGAGAACACGGATTTCAGCCTGACGGACCGGGTTCAGCCGGGCGCTGTTGTCAAGTTCAACAACCGCCGTTTCGTGGTCTGTGTCTCAACGACCCGCTTTGAGGTCGACGGTAAGACCTATATGGGCATCTCAACCCAAAGCCCGATCTACCTGACAATGACCGGTCTGCAAGAGGGTGACGTGTTCACCCATAACGGCACCGAGTTCGAGGTTGAGGAAATCCTATAACGTTCAGTTGTTGCGCAGCGGGACAAGTTGCTGCGCAATGCCAGCTGAAACCAGGTAGAGGCTTGTAATTACCAACCCCCAATGCGCCCAGCTTTCGGGGTGGAAGTCGACCCAAGCTGCCCAACCGGCGAAAAATGTCCAGGCGAACGCGATCGGCAGTGATACATTACGCCAGCGTTCCGTCCGCACCGGGTGAATGAACTTCAACGGTAGGAACATCGCCAGCGACAACAGTGAAACCAGCAGCAGGATCACCCAGAAATTGGGCTCCAGCGCGAAGATCACGATGACGAACATGTTCCAGCACCCCGGAAACCCAGAGAACGAGTTGTCCTTGGTCTTCATCCGCGTGTCCGCGAAATACATGGCGCTGGCAAAGGTGATCACGATGATCGCAAACCAGCCTGTCCAACCGTCCATCAGCCCCGATTTGAACAGCGCAAAGGCCGGAATGAACACGTAGGTCAGATAGTCGATGATCAGGTCCAGAAGAACACCGTCAAATTCCGGTGCGTTCTTTTTGACATGGTAGTGGCGCGCAAGCGGGCCGTCGATTCCGTCCACGATGAACGAGATCACAAGCCACAGATACATAAGGCTCCACTTTTCTTCGACCGCGGCCAGCATGGCCAACATTGCAAAGACGGCACCGGTCGCGGTGAACAGATGTACGGAAAGGGCTTTGAGTTTTATTGTCATTTGTGTCTCTTGGACGATGTGCGCTGCAGATGCAAACTAAAAGCCGGGCACAAGTAATAACCCAAACGTCGTCGTAAGGCCCCGGGATCAGGCCTTGGGGTGCGCGCGGTTGTAGACTTCCATCAGTCGGGCCGTATCTACGGCCGTATAGGCCTGCGTGGTGGAAAGCGAGGCATGGCCCAACAATTCCTGAATGGCGCGCAGATCACCCCCAGCGGACAACAGATGGGTGGCAAAACTGTGCCTTAAAGCGTGCGGTGTGGCGGTTGCTGGCAGGCCAAGCTGCATGCGCGCCTTGGCCATCACGCCCTGAATTGCGCGCGAATTGAGCGCACCACCACGCACCCCGCGGAACAAAGCCTTTTCCTGGGATTGTGGATGCGGACAAAGCTGCAGGTAACGGTCAACGGCGGTGCGGGCGGCCGGAATCACCGGAACGATGCGTTCTTTTCCGCCCTTTCCGACGATACGCAAGCTACCCGGCAAAGGCGCGTCGCTTCCTGTAAGGAACAGCGCCTCAGATATGCGCAAACCGCAGCCATAGAGCAATGTAACGACAGCAACATCGCGCGCCGAGATCCAGTCGTTTGACGACTGAAGTTCGACCGTGTCGATCATCGCGCGGGCCGCGTCTTCGGCCAGCGGGCGGGGAAGTTTTTGGGTAAACTTTGGCGCGCGTGTGGACAGGACGGCAGTGGGTTCGAACCCTTCGCGTTCAGCCAGCCATCGATAAAAGCTTTTGACCGCCGACAGCTTGCGCGCCAGGGATCGCGCGCCAACACCTGCGCTGCGCTGATCGGCCATCCAGGCGCGCATGTCGGACACGTTGATCCGGGCCAGCGCTGCCAATCCCTGCTGTTCACTGTGGTGTAGTGTCATGAAAGACAGGAAGTCGGTAACATCGCTACGATAGGCGGCCTGGGTGTTTTCCGATCGCCCCGCCAGCGCGCTCAGGCTGTCCAGCCAGTACTGTAACGCGTCGCGGCAGGCGGGTGAGATCAGGCTCACGACAACCAGTGGCGCATCGAACGTTCGAAGACGCCAGCGAAGAACGACAGAAGATCAGTGCCCAGCTGCGGCGAGAAGTGGTTGCGGTCCCTTGCGCTCATCACGATCATGCCCGGCAACCGGCCCTCACCCAGATCCAACCGCAGGCAAGCTTCGGACCGCAGGTGATCTGCGTTGGGTCCAAAAATCCTGTGCGTCGGGTGGAGGATCTCGCGCAGAACCACGTCGCGGGCGGGGCCGCCGCGGTCGAAGGTCAGGTAATTGTCCACGAAGCCGGGTTCGACCACGGATAGAACTCCGCCCAGAGTGTCGATGGCGGGGTCTTCCTGCGTTGCAGTGGATTCCAGAATCAGCTTGATGCGATCAACGCGCAGGATTTCGACCACATCCGAGCCAAGCGTGCGCAGGAAATCTTCGAACTCGGCCGGTTCCAGCATGCGGATGACGGCACGATGCACCTGATTTGTGCCTGCAAGGTTTTCATACGCTGCGGCGATAACGGACCGGTGGGTGTCTTCCAGCCTGTCCAGCCGTTCCTCGAGCCGTTGCATGGCGATGCCGCGCAGGTCGATGACGTTGTCACCGCGCGCCTGTTCGTTGGCCGTTACAAGTGCCTGCATCAGGTCCTTGTCGTCCAGCACGGCGTCTGGTTTGGCCAGAATCGCGGCGCGCAAGTTGTCCTGGAGTTTGGTGTTACTGCTCATGTCCCGCTCGGTCTTTTTTTGTTGAGGGGCTTATAACATGAGTTATGGCGGTTTCCTTGGAAAAAATGCATTGGCGGTGCATTTCATTCCCACTGTGACCTACGGCTCCCGCCTGCGAAACCTTGATCAAAGATCAAGGCTTGGCAGTTGGGCCGGGCGCGGCACCTGACGGCGCCGCGC
Organism: Ruegeria sp. CDSA034; assembly: GCF_059612275.1. Classification (NCBI taxonomy): domain Bacteria; kingdom Pseudomonadati; phylum Pseudomonadota; class Alphaproteobacteria; order Rhodobacterales; family Roseobacteraceae; genus Ruegeria; species Ruegeria sp. CDSA034. The sequence continues at coordinate 20,795 of NZ_JBXWQH010000011.1, read as the reverse complement.
GGTCGCGCAAAGGGTCAGAGGATTTTCTGACCTGTCTTGGCCCAGTCGGCCAGGAAGGTTTCCAGACCTTTGTCCGTCAATGGGTGATCGGCCAGTTTCTTGATCACGGCAGGCGGTGCGGTGATCACGTCAGCACCGATACGGGCGCTGTCGGTCACGTGGTTCACGGTGCGGATTGAAGCGGCCAGAATCTCGGTTTCAAAACCGTAATTGTCATAGACCTGACGGATGTCGGCGATCAGATCCATGCCATCAAGGTTGATGTCATCCAGGCGACCGATGAAGGGCGAGATGAAGGTTGCGCCCGCCTTTGCGGCCAAAAGCGCCTGGTTGGTCGAGAAGCAGAGTGTGACGTTGACCATCTGGCCTTCGTCGCTGAGCGTCTTGCAGGTTTTCAGACCGGCCCATGTCAGCGGAACTTTCACGGCGATATTCGGAGCGATCTTGGCCAGCTTGCGGCCCTCGGCGATCATGTCGTCAGCTTCGGTTGCGACAACTTCGGCTGAAACCGGTCCGTCCACCAGATCACAGATTTCCTTGGTCACTTCCAGAATGTCACGACCTGATTTCAGGATCAGCGAGGGGTTGGTGGTCACGCCGTCCACCATGCCCAGATCGTTCAGTTCGGCAATGGCGTCGATTTCGGCTGTGTCTACGAAGAATTTCATGCGGGCAGTCCTTTGATGGGTTGGCCTTGGTCGCGGATGGCTTTACCTCAAAGAGACCCATGCTGGAACCCCCGAGCCCAAGGATATGCGTTGAGCACTCAGGAGTATTTCGACCACGGAGAGCTGGTTGCGGTTCTGACCGCACAGCCGCTGGACCGGACGCTGGATTACAAGGCGCCCGAGGGGGGCTGTTTTCTGGGGGCGTTCGTAGAGGTCCCGCTGGGGCCTCGTAAAGTTCTGGGTGTCGTCTGGGGGCCGGGACAGGGCGGGTTCGACCTGAACAAGGCGCGATCCGTGATCCGGGTGCTTGAGGTCGCGCCAATGCGCGAAGAAATGCGGCTGTTTCTGGGGAAGGTTGCCGATTACACCCTGACACCGATGTCCGCGATGTTGCGGCTGGCAACCCGAGCGCCGGGTTTGGGTGATCCGCCGTCGATGCGTAAGGTTTATCGGCTGGGTAATGGCGAGCCGGACCGGATGACCGACGCACGCACCCGTGTGCTGGAGGTACTCCGCAACTATGGCGGGCTGGCGTTCACCCTGAAAGAACTCGCCGAACAGGCCGGAGTGACGTCTTCGGTCGTCAAAGGGTTGGTCAAGCAGGGCGCTGTACGGGAAGAAGATAGCCCGCGCGATTTGCCCTATCCGCATCTGGATCCGGATTTGCCGGGCAAAGCTTTGACCGACGATCAGGCGGCGGCGGTTGAGAAGTTGCAGAAGGGCCAGCGGTCCGGGGAATATGGAACCACGCTGCTTAAGGGCGTGACGGGTTCGGGCAAGACCGAAGTGTATTTGGAGGCTGTTGCCGAGGCGCTGCGGATGGGCCGACAAGCCTTGGTTCTGCTGCCCGAGATCGCTCTGACAGCGGAATTCCTGACACGAGTTGAGGCGCGATTCGGTGCACGCCCAGCCGAATGGCATTCCGGCGCGACCATGACCGAACGCCGCCGGGTCTGGCGGATGGTCGGGCAGGGGGATGCGCAAATGGTGATTGGTGCGCGGTCAGCTTTGTTCTTGCCGTTTCGCAACCTTGGCTTGGTGGTGGTCGATGAGGAACACGACACCTCGTACAAACAAGAGGACGGCGTGCATTACAGCGCGCGGGACATGGCGGTGCTGCGGTCTGCCATTTGTGGCGGGCGTGTGATTCTGGCCAGCGCAACGCCTTCGCTGGAAAGCTGGGCCAACGCCGAGGCGGGAAAATACGACCGGGTTGATCTGACCTCGCGGTTCGGGGCGGCGGTGTTGCCCGAGATGAAGCCCATCGACATGCGGGCCGAACAAATGCAACCGGGGACGTGGATCTCTCCGTCTTTACGGCAGGCGGTGATGCAGCGGATTGAGAAGGGTGAGCAATCGCTGCTGTTCATCAACCGCCGTGGGTATGCGCCGGTGACCCTGTGCCGCGCTTGCGGGGAACAGATTGCCTGCGATCATTGCGACGCGCGGATGGTCGAGCACCGGTTTCTGAAACGGCTGATGTGTCACCAATGCGGTGAGACCAAGCCGATGCCCGAGGAATGTCCGTCATGCGGCGTCGCGGGTAAGTTGGCCCCGGTCGGCCCGGGGATCGAGCGGCTGGCCGAAGAGGCTGAGGCGACGTTTCCCGATGCCAAGATCGCGATGCTGAGTTCCGATTTGTTCGGCTCGGCCCGCGCCCTGAAAGCCAAGATCGAAGAGATTGCCGAGGGCGATGCCGATATCGTCATCGGTACGCAGCTGGTTGCCAAGGGGCACAACTTTCCCAATCTGACTTTGGTCGGGGTAATCGATGCCGACCTCAGTCTGCACGGGGCGGACCTGCGCGCCGCTGAGCGGACATTCCAGTTGATGCGGCAAGTCGCGGGTCGGGCAGGCCGGGCGGACAAGCCAGGGCAGGCCCTGTTGCAGACATTCCAGCCCGAGCATCCCGTAATCCGTGCTATTCTTTCAGGTTACGAAGAAGGATTTTGGAAGGCCGAGGCCGCCGGACGGCAGGCGGCGGGTGTGCCGCCATACGGCCGTATGGCCGGGATCGTCCTGTCCGGACCTGAGGTTGGACCAGTTTTTGATATCGGAAATGCAATGGCCCGCAACGATGCGCCGCTGCGCGATATCGGGGCACAAGTCTTTGGCCCGGCTCCGGCGCCTATTGCGCGGATTCGCGGCAGACACCGCGTGCGATTGCTGGTCAAGGCACCCAAGGGCGCACCGATTCAGGACGCGATTGCCCGCTGGATCGCGCCCTTGCGCCTTAAGGGCGACCTGCGTTTGACCGTAGATATCGACCCGCAGAGTTTCTACTGACCTCTGCATCAGCGCAGACCGATTGTGCGCCCACTGCTTCGCCCTCGCCAAAATCTGAAAATGGGCGTAGAGGAGTCCCATGTTGAAACCGATGCCCCTGTCCGAGGCGCAGAGCCTTCCGTTCTGGCGCCGCCCTGTGACGCTCTTGTTCGTCATGGCGTTGACGATGCCGATTGCCTTCAACGCGTGGAGCGCGCTGTTGAACAATTTCGTCATCGAAGTGGCGAATTTTGACGGGGCCGACATTGGGTTACTGCACACTGTGCGGGAGATCCCTGGATTTCTTGCTGTTGGCGTGATCGCGGTGATCATTTTCGTGCGCGAGCAGGTATTGGCGATGATCTCGCTGATGATGCTGGGCGTGGCAACTGCGTTGACAGCATGGTTTCCCAGCCTTGGTGGGTTGCTGTTTGTCACCCTCTTCAGTTCGATCGGGTTTCACTATTACGAGACAGTAAATCAGTCGCTGCAGTTGCAATGGCTGCCCAAGGACCGCGCGCCACAGGTATTGGGCTGGCTTGTTGCCATGGGGTCAGCCGCGACGGCAGTAGTCTATGGCCTGATCGTTCTGACCTGGGACCGGTTTGATCTGTCCTACAACATTGTATTCATGGCCGCTGGTGGTGTGACCGCCCTGCTGGCGCTGTTCTGTCTTTTCGCCTTTCCGCAATTTGACTCGCCAACTCCACAGACCAAAAAACTGGTCCTGCGTCGTCGCTACTGGCTGTATTACGCACTACAGTTCATGGCCGGCGCGCGGCGGCAGATTTTTGTTGTCTTCGCGGGCTTCATGATGGTCGAGAAGTTTGGGTTTGAAGTACACGAGCTGACCAGCCTCTATCTGATCAATCTGATGATCAACATGGCGGCGGCTCCGATGTTGGGTAAGGCTGTATCGTTGTTCGGTGAGCGCCGCACGCTAATCTTTGAATACACCGGCTTGGCGATCGTTTTTGCGGCCTATGGCGGTATCTACTGGTTCGGGTGGGGCGTGGTGCTGGCTGCAACTCTTTATGTGATCGACCATGTTCTGTTCGCTTTGGCGCTTGCCCTGAAGACCTACTTTCAGAAAATCGCCGATCCTGCGGATATTGCACCGACTGCGGCCGTTGCGTTCACGATCAACCATATCGCCGCCGTGTTCCTTCCTGCGCTTCTGGGCCTGCTGTGGGTCATCTCGCCCGGTGCAGTCTTTGCACTGGCCGCTGCGATGGCGATGATCTCGTTGGGTTTGTCCTTGCTGATCCCGCGGCACCCGGAACCGGGAAATGAAACGATCTTGTCGAAATACGCGCCTGCACCTGCCGAATAAGCGCCAATACTTGACCTTGGCGGGCCATCGCCATAGGCGCTGTGTCAATCGATACAGGAGGCCCCCATGCCCACATTCACTGCGCTGACTACACTGACCGGTAAAAAAGCTGCCGAAGGGCTGGGCGAAGCGATGGAGCGTCTGGATCCGGAACCAACCGGCGTTGGAGTATTCGAGGTCGAGGATGGCTCGGGCCTCTGGGAAGTTGGTGGGTACTTCACGGAAACTCCGGACGAAACCGCTCTGGCCGTTCTAGCCGCCGCGTTTGAGGCCAAGCCTTTTGTTGTGTCAGAACTGCCCGATACGGATTGGGTGGCCCATGTGCGCCGGGAACTGGCACCGGTCGATGCTGGACGCTTCTTTGTCTATGGCAGTCATGACGCTGACAAGCTGCCCGAGGGACGTATCCCGCTACTGATCGAGGCTGCAATGGCCTTTGGCACCGGCCACCACGGCACCACATTGGGATGCCTAAAGGCGCTGGACCATCTTCTGAGCCAAGGGTTCACGGCGACCAAAGTGGCCGATATCGGCTGCGGCACTGCCGTGCTGGCCATGGCGGCCGCGCGGGTCTGGGAAGGTGAGATCATCGCCAGTGATATCGACGAAGTGGCTGTTGATGTCGCCGAAGCCAACCTGAAGGCCAATGGCATGGCAGGCAAGGTCCGTTGCGTGGAAGCGGCGGGCTTTGACCATCCCGATTTGGGCGCATTCGCACCCTACGATCTGATTTTCGCAAATATCCTTAAGGGGCCACTGGTTGCTCTGGCCCCCGAAATCGCAGCGAATCTGCGCGTCGGTGGGTACGCAATTCTGTCCGGAATCCTTAACGAACAAGCCGATGACGTGGTCTCCGTTTATCTACAAAACGGGTTCAATTTAGAGGAAAATGACCAAATTGGTGAGTGGACGACGCTAATATTAAGCAAACAGGGCTAAATTTGGACCATTTGCTGGAGCTTTCTGGAGTTTTGCCTCGATTTTGTCGCATTCTGTTTCTACCGTCTTAACCTGGAATCGGGGGGCGGTTTGGAGGCTGCCATGACGGGAAAACAACTGGAATTTGATCAGCGCGTGAATCGCCTGAGTAAGAAGCACGCAAAACTAAGCCGTGGCTATCGCGCGACGATGCGCAAGGACGGGTTGGTTGTGATGAAACCGCAGAGGGTGAAGTCAGCTTTACCGCTTAAGGTTCTACTGATGTGTCTGCTTGGGTTGTTTGCATTCAAGACCTTCTTGCTCACCAGCCTTGGGCCTTCGGGCTATCAATACAGGGTTGACGCATTGAACGAGGGCACCTCGGTTGAACAAGCCGGTGCCTGGGTGATGCAAATCGACCCGGTATCGCTGATGCTTTCGGAACAGCTGGCACGGCTGCTGCCCTGACATCAGGCCAATGAATCAGAAACGCCGCGCATTCTGCATGCGCGGCGTTCTGCTTTGCCCCCGAGGGAGGGAAGGGGCATATGAGTGGGTGTGTTAAATCTTAACTACGACCATCGGCCACGACGTCAATATCGCCACGGCACAGTCCGATATCTTCCAGCTCGCGGTCTGTCAGACCGCTCAGCGTGTTACGAGTCACGCGGGCGTCATTCCATTCGACAACGGCGTTCACGACCGATGCGAAATATGCGCCGATACGGCCGACGAGGCCGAATGAGCCGGTGGTGGTGCGGGTGGTGTCCAGTGCAGCCATATCCTGTTTCCTTCTGGTTTAAGTTTACGTTTTGATCGTTCGATCTGAGCGGCATCTAGTGCCGCCAAATCGGCTGTGCAAGTGCGGAAATTGCAACTGTCCTATGCGTTTTTTGCAAAGCTCTAGATTCATTAGAACCCCTTAATTTATTGGCCATTTTTGCTTCATGAAACGTGTCGATTTCAGACTTTTGACTGTCGCAAACTGGCCGTTTTGTCGCCTGTGAAACAGGTCTGTCGTTTTTGCGCTCTCTGTCAATTCGCTTGGAAAATGTTCACGCTTCGTGCTAATCCGTAAAAAAGATCACAAAAACTCGAGCAGGCCGAGGCGAAATATGCGGATTTTGGGCATTGATCCGGGGCTTAGGACCCTGGGATGGGGCGTCATCGAATCGCATGGCAGCCGCCTGAGCCACGTCGCCAACGGACTGTGCAAGTCTGACGGGGACGATTTGGGCGAGCGTTTGCTGTCTCTGTACAATCAAATCGTCGAAGTCATTGCAGAACATCAGCCCGATCAGGCGGCCATCGAACAGACCTTCGTCAACAAGGATGGGGCTGGTACGCTGAAGCTGGGTCAGGCGCGTGGTGTGGCGTTGCTAACGCTGGCGCAAGCAGGGCTGCCCGTGGGTGAATACGCGCCCAACCGGGTTAAGAAAACGGTTGTGGGCGTTGGGCATGCCGAGAAAGAGCAGGTTCTTCATATGGTCAAACTGCAACTGCCGGGCTGTAAGCCCAAAGGGGCGGATGCCGCGGATGCGCTGGCGATTGCCATCTGTCATTCATATTACGGCGCAGCGCCGCAGGCGCGCGTGAAAGAGGTGCGGGCATGATCGGGAAACTAACCGGACGATTGGACTATCGCGCAGCGGATCACGTGTTGATCGACGTGCGTGGGGTCGGATACCTCGTTTACTGCTCGGACCGGACTATGGCCGCGCTGCCTGGTGTTGGCGAGGCTGTCTCGATTTATACCGATATGGTGGTGCGCGAGGACCTGATGCAGCTTTTTGGGTTTTTGTCCCTTGTCGAAAAGGAATGGCATCGCCTGCTGTGTTCGGTTCAGGGCGTTGGGGCCAAGGTCTCGCTCGCCATTCTGTCCGCGTTGGGTCCGGATGGGGTCAGCCGGGCCATTGCGCTTGGGGATTGGGGTGCCGTCAAAGCGGCGAAAGGCGTGGGCCCAAAGACGGCACAGCGGATCGTGCTGGATCTAAAAGACAAAGCGCCGGGTGTGATGGCGATGGGCGGGACCGTGACCGAAGCGATGGACGGCCCCGGATTGGAAGTCGTTGAGTTGTCTGAACCAGCACCAGTGCCCAAACGGGTGGCAAAACCCGCCTCGGGGTCTGCCGCAGCTTCGGCGGGGGCACTGTCAGCTCTTGGCAATTTGGGGTACGGACCGTCTGAGGCGGCCTCGGCTGTGGCCGAAGCGGCCGCCAGCCTGCCGGACGCAGGCGAAGCTGAATTGATCCGGGCGGCGCTTAAGTTGCTGGCTCCGAAAGGGTAACTGAATGGTAGACGCCGATCCCACATTGCGCCCCGATCCCTTGCCCGAGGATAACGACCGCGCCCTGCGCCCGCAGGGGCTGGACGAATTCATCGGTCAGGCCGAGGCGCGGGCCAATCTGCGCATCTTTATCCAATCCGCGCGTATGCGGAGCGAGGCGATGGATCACACGCTGTTTCATGGCCCTCCGGGTCTGGGTAAAACGACGCTGGCGCAAATCATGGCGCGCGAGTTGGGGGTGAATTTCCGCATGACATCGGGGCCGGTTCTGGCCAAGGCGGGTGATCTGGCGGCGATCCTGACCAATCTGGAATCCCGCGATGTGCTGTTCATCGACGAAATCCACCGTCTGAACCCGGCCGTCGAAGAGGTTCTGTATCCGGCGATGGAGGATTTCGAGCTGGATCTGGTGATCGGCGAAGGCCCGGCAGCGCGGACTGTGCGGATTGAGCTGCAGCCGTTTACTTTGGTCGGAGCAACGACGCGGATGGGCTTGCTAACCACCCCATTGCGTGACCGATTTGGCATTCCGACGCGGTTGCAGTTCTACACGGTGGACGAGTTGCACGAGATCGTTACGCGCAACGCCCGCAAACTGGGCGCGCCTGCTGATGATGCTGGTGCCCGAGAGATTGCGCGCCGATCGCGCGGGACCCCGCGGATCGCGGGGCGATTGCTGCGACGGGTGGTGGATTTCGCCATCGTCGAGGGCGATGGACGTATCACCCTGGATTTGGCGGATGGCGCGCTGACGCGGTTGGGTGTGGATAATCTGGGCTTGGATGGTGCCGACCGGCGATACCTCAAGCTGATCGCTGAGAACTATGCCGGTGGTCCGGTCGGGATTGAGACCCTGTCGGCTGCGTTGTCGGAAAGTCGCGATTCGCTGGAGGACGTGATCGAGCCCTATTTGTTGCAGCAAGGTCTGATCCAGCGCACGCCACGCGGTCGGATGTTGGCGCAGAAGGCTTGGACGCATCTGGGAATGGCGGCACCAAAGGGCCAGAGCGATCTGTTTGGTTGAAGCTGAGGCCTTTAGATTTTATGCCTTCGGCAAGAGTACTTTCGAAAAGATGAAGGATTGGGCGTGACCCCCGAAGACATTCAGTCGTTGTTCACCCGTGAAAACGGAGAGTTTCTGTTCGCGCGTTGGGGTCGGCCCATCGTGCCTATCGTCTTTGGGGTCGAGGAGGAAACTCTGACCACCATCAAGGGCGCATTCGAGGCCGTAGTCAGCTTGGCCGATCATAAGATGGCCGAAACGGATCCAGAACTTGGTGCGAATTGCATGGTGTTCTTTTTCCGCGACTGGAAGGAACTGCTGGAAGTTCCCGATCTGGATCGGCTGGTTCCCGATCTTGCGCCGTTAGTCGACCGACTGATCGCGGCGGATGCAAATCAATACCGGGTGTTCCGCTTTGAGGAAGACGGTGCGATCCGGGCCGCGTTTGTTTTTCTGCGAATGGACGAAGAGCTGTCCAAGGTTCCGGCTGAGACTCTGGCACTTAGTCAGGTAGTACAGACCATCCTGTTGTGGTCCGACACCGCTTTTCGAACGCAGTCGCCGCTGGCGGTCGCGGGCGAGGCGACGATCTTGCGCCCGGAGATCGCCGGGTTGATCCGCGCAGCATACGATCCGGTATTGCCGGGAGCTTCGCAGGATCCGGCGCACGCTTTGCGACTGTTCGCGCGGTTGCAGACGTAGTCTTAAGACCGATAGAGGCTATCTACGATTTGGAGTCGTTTCGGTGTTGAAAGGCAGTCAATAGGTCGCTTCCCGCGTCGTAAAAGGCATCACTACCCACCAAATCCGTAACCCCGTATCTGTCCAGCTCTGACCGCACGTGGGGGTCGACCAGTAGGAAAACCATCTTGATGTTCTTTGCCTGCAGGATCTTTAGAACATTGCGCAGCGTATAGCCTGCCGTGAAATCCACGTCATCAATGGCCGAAGCCTCGATACAGAACCAACGTACTTTGTTATCTGAATCACGGGTGATTGTCGCAATCTCATCCGAAAGCCGCTGTGCATTCGCGTAATACAGGCTGTGAGAGAAGCGATAGATTACAAGCCCGGGTTCGAACTGGTTCGGTGCAGTAATGGGTTTCGAATGCCAACCACCGTCTTTGGTTTTGACGATCACTGAATTTTTGGGGCGGTACCCACGGCGGGTATGGTCGATCAATGACAGCACCATCGCAAAGATGATGCCTTGTTCGACCCCAACGAAAACGACAACTGCAGCCGTGGCGACAGCAATCCAGAATTCGGACCGGGCTTGCCTGTAGATTGCAATCAGGCCTTTCAGGTCGATAAGTTTCACACCGATCAGAAACACGACGGCAGACAGCGCCGCATTGGGCAAGTAGGCAAGTGGGCCCGTCAAAAAGAGGATGACCACCAAGACGATCAAGACGGTCGTCAGTTGTGCCACCTGACTGCGGCCACCGGCGCTAGCCACCATCTCGGTTTTTGTCGGGCTGCCATTTACCACAAAAGTGCCGGTGAATGCCGCCCCCAGATTGGCCAGACCCAGCCCGACAAGGTCTGTGTTCTCGCTGAATTTCTCTTCGTATCGTGCGGCATAAGCTCGCGAAGTTGCGGCGCTTTGGGCCAAGATCACAACGAAGATGGACAGCGCGGTTGGCAGCAATTGTTTGAACAGGGTCCAGCTCCAGTCCACGTTCGGGACAGAGAGCGCAGGCAAGCCGCTGGGAACCGAGCCCAGCACCGCGATGCCGGATGCGGCGAATTGGAATGCCCAGCTGCATAGGATTACCCCAAGTATGGCGAACAACGGGCCAGGTAGTTTCGGTGACAGCTGCCGGCATCCGACGACGATCAGCAGAACTGCCGCTGCCACCGCCAATGTGGGCCAGCTTGTTTGGTCGATGTTCTGAATGGTTGCCTGAAGCTTGGCGATGGTCCCGTGACTGTCGCTTTCGATCCCCAAAAGCCCCGGTATTTCACCGGTTGCGACCTGAATGCCCACGCCTGTCAGGAACCCGACAAGAACTGTCCGGGATAGGAAATCAGCCAAAAACCCCAAGCCGATAAGGCGTGCGGCAATCAGCAGAACAGCTGCCATCAGCGCCAACAGGGACGCCAACGCCAGATACTCGGACGAACCCGACACTGCCATGCCAGCCAGGGCCGAGGCCGTAATCGCCGCCGTGGCAGAATCCGCACCCACCACAAGATGGCGGGACGATCCGAACAGCGCGAACAGCGCCATTGGGACAAGGATGGTGTACAACCCAGTCACAACCGGCGTGCCTGCGATTTTGGTATAGCCCATGACCTCGGGGATCGCGAGGCAGGCAAAGGTCAGGCCCGCCAAAATTTCCGAAGGCAAGGTCGCGCGGTTGAACGGCAAGATGCCCTGAAGGACTGGAAGAAAGAACATCCTCTCTTCTTTTGGTCCTTTAGCCATTGAAACTCCTGTCGGATTCACTTGGTATGTATGAAAGCCTAGAGGGCAAATCTTCGAATTTCGATAGCGGACTTGGGAAGGTGGGAACTTTGTCCCCACAAGGGATTGCAGGAACCGCGACAACCATGCATCTGTTTCAGAGCAGGATTTGCCCCGCGCGTTACATATTTGAGAGACCGGACCTGATATCATGGCCAATGAAGCTGATGCGCCCCACAAGCATATCTTTCCGATCCGGGTCTACTATGAAGACACCGATATGGGCGGGGTCGTATACCACGCGAATTACCTCAAGTTTATCGAACGCGCGCGATCTGACTATGTGCGCCGTCTGGGCAATGATCAGAACGCGATGCGCGATGGCGGGATCGTCTGGGTCGTGCGCCGGATCGAAGCCGATTACGTCGCGCCCGCGAAGTTCGATGATGAGCTGATCGTTGAAACTTGGCTGTCGTCAATCTCTGGTGTGCGGCTGACCATGGGCCAGTTGGTCAAGAGGGGGGAGACCGAGATCTTCCGCGCCTCGGTGACCGCCGTTTGCATGAATGCGCAGGGCAAGCCGGTCCGCCTTCCGGCAGAGATTCGCGCATTGATGTAACAATTTGTCGGTCTGGGGTGGTTATGTTGGCTTTTCGTAACCAACTGCGATAGCGTTTGGAAAAACAAGGCCAAACGAACGGCCGTCAGGCAAAAAACAAAGAGCAGGTTCATGGAAGCTGAAACGCTGGCGCTGGCGCAGGAGATCGATTTCTCCATGTGGGGGCTGTATGCTCGCGCGACCTTTGTCGTCAAACTGGTGATGTTGATGCTGATCGCTGCATCCATCTGGTCTTGGGCGATTATCATTCAGAAATTGATCAACTATCGCGCGGCCCGCCGAGAGGCGCAGGTGTTTGACGAGGCCTTTTGGTCCGGCAACCCGCTGGATGAGCTGTTCGAACATATCGGATCGCAGCCCGACGGCAGTTCCGAGAAGATTTTTGCCGCTGGCATGATCGAATGGCGCAGGTCGCACCGAACGGATGGCGGGCTGATCGCGGGGGCCACTGCGCGGATTGACCGTTCGATGGATGTCGCGATCGCCAAAGAGTCCGAGACACTGCAAAAAGGTTTGCCCATCTTGGCGACGGTGGGATCGACCGCGCCGTTCATTGGCCTGTTCGGGACCGTTTGGGGCATCATGAACGCGTTTATTGAGATTGCCGAGCAGCAAAACACCAACCTGGCCGTTGTGGCACCCGGCATTGCCGAAGCGCTTTTGGCCACGGGCCTGGGTCTGTTGGCTGCGATCCCGGCGGTAATTTTCTACAACAAGCTCAGTTCAGACAGTGATCGGATCGTGGGTGGCTACGAGGCTTTTGCCGACGAGTTCGCCACCATTCTGTCGCGTCAGTTGGACAGCTAAGATGGGTGCGGCGGTTCAGCAGAACGGAGGCGGGAACGGGCGCAGACGCGGCCGTCGTCGCGGGCGGGCGCAGCCGATGGCCGAGATCAACGTGACGCCTTTTGTAGACGTTATGTTGGTGTTGCTGATTATCTTTATGGTGGCGGCACCGCTGCTAACCGTTGGCGTGCCGGTGGACCTGCCCAAGACGGCGGCAAGCGCATTGCCGGGCGACAACGAGGAGCCGTTGACAGTCACGATGACTGCAGAAGGGCGCGTTCAGATTCAAACCACCGATGTTGCCCGCGAAGAGTTGATTGGCAAGCTGCGCGCCATTGCGGCAGAACGCAGCAGTGACCGGGTGTTCCTGCGGGCGGATGGTGCGATCCCTTACGCGCAGGTTATGCAGGTTATGGGTGCGCTGAATGCAGGTGGGTTTTCCAATGTGGGGCTGGTGACTGACACCGGTGGCCCTGCGCTGGACGAAGGTGGAGAGTGAGGCCGCGCGGTGGATACCGGCACCAAGATCTCGGCAATTGCCCATGTCAGTTTGATTTCGTGGGCTCTGTTTGGCGGCACCTTCCGGTCCGAACCATTGCCTATGCCCGTTCAGGATATCTCGGTGATCACGGCTGAACAGTTCGCAGCAATGACGGCTCAGAGTGAGGCGCCAGAGCTGCCTACGCCAACTGCCCTGCAACAGCCCGATGCGCCCGAGGAAGAAATCCCCACCCCTGAACCCGTGGAGCAGGAACCTCCGACACCTGAAGTGTCAGAGCCAAATGAACCGGAGCCAGAGCTGGAACCAGAGCCGCTGGCCCCTCCTCCTGAACCGGTCGTGATCGAACAGCCCCCCGAATTGGCCCCCCCAGAACCCGAGGCCGTCGTTTTGCCCACCCCGCCGGGGCCCGAGGCACAGCCGCGGCCTGCGGATAAAGTAGCGCCTGAACCTGTCGCACCGCCGCCGCCTGAAGCCGCGCCAGATGATATTGAATCCCCGGCTGTATCGCTGGACGAGGGAGCCGAGACTCAGCAAGAACAGCAGGATCAAACGGCACCCGAAGAGGCCACGGATGAAATCGTGACCGAGGCGGATGAAGCCAAGGAATATGCGCCGCGCAGCTCTCCGCGTCCGCTGGTGCGACCGAACCGGCCGACGCCGCTGGCGCAGCCCGAAGTGGCCGAGACCGAAGAACCGACCGAACCAGAGCCCGCGCCAAGTGATGAAACCGCGATCAACGACGCGCTGGCCGAGGCGCTGGGGCAGAGCAGCGAACCGTCTGGCCCACCCCTGACTGCGGGTGAGAAGGATGCTATGCGACTGGCTGTGTCGAAGTGCTGGAACGTTGGTTCTCTGTCCACGGACGCACTGCAAACGGTCGTTGTGGTCGGGTTCTCGCTGACACCGGATGGCAAGGTGCTCGGCGGTACACTGCAAATGATCGACAGTTCCGGCGGGACTGACGCGTCTGCAAGACAAGCCTACGAGGCCGCCCGGCGAGCGATTTTGCGCTGCGGGGCCAAAGGATACACCCTGCCTACTGACAAATACGATCAATGGCGGGATATTGAGATTACATTCAATCCCGAGAGGATGCGGATCAAATGATGAGATTTCTGACCAGCCTTTTGCTTGGCCTGACAGTTTTGGCAGCGCCAGTGTATGCGCAAAGCGGACCCCTGCGTCTTGAGCTGGATCAGGGGATTATTGAACCCTTGCCTTTTGCGGTGCCAAATTTCGTGCCCGACGGGCCAGCAGCCACACAATACGCAAACGACTTATCGCGCGTCGTAGCGGCGGATCTGACCGGAACCGGGCTGTTCCGTGAAATTTCTTCAGACGCATTCATCAGCCGGGTCAGCAGTTTCGAAGCCCCTGTGCAATTTGCCGATTGGAAGGCCATTAATGCCGAGGCCTTGGTGACAGGTGCAGTCAACGTCTCTGGCAAGCGCCTGACTGTGCGATTTCGCGTTTGGGACGTGTTCTCGGGTCAGGAATTGGGCAATGGTCTGCAGTTTTCCGGCACCACAGATGGCTGGCGGCGCATGGCACACAAAGTGGCCGATCAGGTTTATACCCGAGTGACCGGCGAGAGCGGTTACTTTGACAGCCGCGTCGCGTTTGTGTCCGAAAGCGGCCCAAAGAACCAGCGTCTGAAGCGTCTGGCAATCATGGACTACGACGGCGCGAACGTTCAGTACCTCACCGACAGCGCTGCGATTGTTCTGGCGCCACGCTTTTCGCCCTCGGGCGATCGGCTGTTGTACACCAGCTATGAAACCGGTCAGCCGCGCATTTATGTTTTGGACGTTGATCGCGTCAAACGGACCGAACTGAAGACACAAGACGGCACCATGAGCTTTTCGCCGCGCTTTTCGCCGGATGGCCGCTCCATCGTCTATTCGCTGATTCAGGGCGGCAACACGGACCTTTGGAAAATGGATCTCGCCTCGGGCCAAAGCGTGCGCCTAACGAACACACCTGCCATTGAGACCGCGCCCAGCTATTCCCCGGACGGGTCGCAGATCGTGTTCGAAAGCGACCGCTCTGGCACACCTCAACTGTACATCATGCCCGCAAATGGCGGAGAGGCGACCCGCATCAGCTTTAAACAGGGGCGTTATGGTACACCGGTCTGGTCGCCGCGTGGTGACCTGATCGCCTTTACCAAACAGAACAAGGGTCGGTTCCATATCGGCGTCATGCGGACAGACGGCAGCGAGGAACGCCTGCTGACCTCGTCCTTTCTGGATGAGGGGCCAACATGGTCGCCGAACGGGCGTGTCATCATGTTCACCCGTGAATCGCAGGGCGCAAGCGGACGGGCGACACTGTATTCGGTGGATATCTCGGGTCGGAATCTGCGCCCTGTGCGTACACCGGATGGCGGCAGCGATCCATCCTGGGGACCACTGCAGAAGTGATCGGGGCAGGGGGTTGGAAAAGTTCACAAATTTCCTGCACTGTGATAACAGAGACAGCAATAAAGCAATAAAACGACGAGGCACCTGAAATGAATGTATTGAGCAAAGTCATAGCATTGGGCGTGCTAAGTGTAATGGCCGCCTGTACCAACAACGATCCTTCGGCACTGGGCGGTGGCGCGGGCGGTAACGGTTCGATCCTGCCGGGTTCGCCCAGCGACCCTCAGTCACCGGCCTATTTCCAGCAAACTGTTGGTGACCGCGTGTTGTTTGAGGTTGATCAGTCGACCCTGACCGGGCAGGCGCAGACGATATTGCAGGGACAGGCTGACTGGTTGCTGGCCAATACGGATTTCGTCGCCACGATCGAGGGTCACGCGGACGAACAGGGGACTCGCGAGTATAACCTCGCTTTGGGCGCGCGTCGCGCGAATGCGGCGCGTGAATACCTGATTTCACGTGGGGTTGCCGGCAACCGTTTGACCACGGTTAGTTTCGGCAAGGAACGCCCGATCGAGATTTGCAGCACCGAGGAATGCTATTCCAAAAACCGTCGTTCGGTGACGGTCCTGACCGGTTCAACTTTGGGGTAAGATGATGCGAATTGCAGGATGGGTTCTGGCTGCGGTCGTGGCGACTGCGGGCGTGGCAAGTGCACAGGATCAGCAAACCCTGGCGGATATCCGTCAGGAGCTTACGGTGCTGCACGTCGAGGTTCAGCGCCTCAAGCGCGAGTTTTCAACCACCGGATCTCCGGCACCCAATCTGGCTGGCAGTTCCGTTCTGGAACGTGTTGACGCCATTGAGGCTGAATTGCAGCGCCTTACCCGTCAGACCGAGCAGTTGAACCAGCGTGTGCAAAACATCGTCACCGACGGAACCAACCGGATCGGCGATCTGGAATTCCGCTTGGTTGAGTTGGAAGGTGGCGATCTCAGCACGCTTGGCGAGACCTCGACCCTGGGTGGCGAAACCGAAATCACCGCTGCTGCACCCGCAACACCAGCAAACCCGACGGCACCGGCACCGACCGATCAAGGTGAACTTGCAGTGGGTGAGCGCGCGGACTTTGATGCGGCATCACAGGCGCTGGCGGATGGCAACTATCAGGCCGCAGCGGATCAGTTCGCCACATTCGAAACCTCGTATCCCGGCAGTCCGCTGGCCCCCGAAGCCAACCTGAAGCGGGGGCGCGCGCTTGTTGGAATGGGTGACACGCGTGAGGCCGCGCGGGCCTTTCTGGCCAGCTTTACCGGCGATTCCGAAGGTGCATTCGCACCCGAGGCGCTGTTTGAGTTGGGCTCGGCGCTGGGGCGTCTGGGTCAGACCGATCAGGCTTGCATCACTCTGGGCGAGGTGGGCGTGCGGTTCCCGTCTTCGACCTCGGCCACCAATGCCACACAGGAAATGGCAAGCCTGGGCTGTTCTTGACCGAAAACGCTGAAGAACTGCGCGCCGAGATTCGGGCGCGTTTACCCAAGACCCTTCCTTCGCGTCTGGGTGTGGCTGTCTCTGGCGGGGGCGATTCAGTCGCTCTGCTTTTGCTGTTGAATGATATTGCCCAAAACGAGCAGGTTAAGCTATTCGCAGCGACCGTTGACCACTGTTTGCGTCCCGATTCCGCAGTCGAAGCGCAGGAAGTAAGCGAGCTTGCCGCGCGTTTGGGTATCACGCATCAAACGTTGAAATGGACAGGATGGGCCGGTCAGGGGAACCTTCAGGATCAGGCCAGACAGGCGCGTTATCGGCTGTTGAACGAATGGGCCACACGCAATGCGATCAGCGCGATTGCGTTAGGCCACACCGCGGATGATCAGGCCGAAACTTTCCTGATGAGACTGGCCCGCGCAGCTGGTGTTACGGGTCTGTCGGGCATGCCGGTTGAACGGATTTTGGATGGCGTGACGATGTTGCGGCCGATGTTGGGTGTCACAAGGCAAGCATTGCGTGGCTATCTGTCTGGTGAGGGAGTTGGCTGGATCGAAGATCCCTCGAATCAGGACCTCCGGTTTGACCGGATCAAGGCACGGCAGGCCTTGTCTGACCTCAAGGATTTGGGGATCACGGCCAGTTCTTTGACCCGAGTCGCAGAAAACCTTGCACAGGCGCGTGAGGCATTGGAGCGTTTTACGCAGGAATCCGCCCGAAAAATCGCCGTGGTGGAAACCGGTGATGTTTGCTTGGATCGCACCGCCTTTCTGTCTTTGCCTCAGGAAATCCAGCGCCGGCTTGTGATCGGCTGCATCGCATGGATTGCCGGAGCGGGGTATCCACCACGCCAAACGTCGGTGGATCAGGCTGTGAAGGCTGTTAAAGAGGGTATCGCTACGTCGGTCAATGGCTGTTTGTTTGTCCCAAAGGTCAATAAAACGTGGATTTGCAGAGAGCTAAACGCCGTTCAGGGCGAAATCGCGCGCCCCGGCGAGCCGTGGGACAAACGCTGGATTCTGTCAGGACCTTCGACCGCTGGTGTACAAATCCGACCATTAGGCGAGCAAGGCCTGCCTAGGGTTCCAGATTGGCGGGACTTGGGTAAACCACGTCAGGTCTTGTTGGCTTCACCCGCTGTTTGGCTGGGGGATGAACTGGTGTCAGCTCCAACCGCCAGATTGTTGAATGGATGGACGGCTGAATTGGCCCCCGGAACGCCCGAGTTTCATTCTTCTTTTTTATCGCATTGAACCTCCTTGAATCATCTCTATTTTATAGAGCAACCCGGCAGACCCCCATCTGCCGAAATCTTTTGGGAGACTTTCCTTGGGCAACGCTCGTAACATCGCCTTCTGGGTCGTTCTGTTTTTGCTGATCCTTGCACTGTTCAATTTGTTCAGCGGACCAGGCGGGACACTTCAGAGCAATGAAAGAACTTATTCTGATTTCGTAACCGCCGTTCAAGCCGACGAAGTCAAGAATGTGACCTTGGATGGCGAACAGATTCGCTATACCACGCAAAGCGGTGCCAACTATGTCACCATCAAACCCGGCGATGCCGAGGTCACCAAACTGCTGATCGACGAGAACATTCCGGTTCGCGCCGAGAAACAGCAGCAATCCGGTTTCCAGTCGTTCCTGATCACGCTGCTGCCGTTCCTGCTGCTTATTGGTGTCTGGGTCTATTTCATGAACCGGATGCAAGGCGGTGGAAAAGGCGGCGCGATGGGCTTTGGCAAGTCCAAGGCCAAGATGCTGACCGAAAAGCATGGCCGCGTGACATTTGACGATGTCGCAGGCATCGATGAAGCCAAGGAAGAGCTGGAAGAGATCGTGGAATTCCTGCGTAACCCGCAGAAGTTCAGCCGCCTTGGCGGTAAGATCCCGAAAGGCGCGCTGCTGGTTGGCCCTCCGGGCACCGGTAAGACGCTGCTGGCGCGTGCGATTGCGGGTGAGGCAGGTGTGCCGTTCTTCACCATCTCAGGTTCTGACTTTGTGGAGATGTTTGTTGGTGTCGGTGCATCCCGTGTGCGTGACATGTTCGAACAGGCCAAAAAGAATGCGCCCTGTATTGTCTTCATCGACGAAATCGACGCCGTCGGTCGCCATCGTGGTGCCGGGTATGGCGGCGGGAACGACGAACGCGAACAGACGCTCAACCAGTTGCTGGTTGAGATGGACGGGTTCGAGGCCAATGAAGGTGTGATCATTCTGGCGGCCACCAACCGTAAGGACGTTCTGGACCCTGCGCTGCTGCGCCCCGGCCGTTTTGACCGCAACGTGACCGTCGGCAACCCCGACATCAAAGGCCGCGAGAAGATCCTGGGCGTGCACGCGCGCAAGACACCTCTGGGTCCCGATGTCGACCTGCGCATCATCGCGCGTGGTACTCCGGGCTTCTCGGGCGCTGATCTGGCGAACCTCGTGAACGAGGCCGCATTGATGGCGGCGCGCGTTGGCCGTCGCTTTGTCACAATGGAAGACTTCGAAAACGCCAAGGACAAGGTGATGATGGGTGCCGAGCGCCGTTCGATGGTGCTGACGCAAGACCAGAAGGAAAAGACCGCCTATCACGAATCTGGTCACGCGGTCGTCGGACTGTCGCTGCCGCTGTGCGATCCGGTCTACAAGGCGACCATCATTCCGCGCGGTGGCGCGTTGGGTATGGTGGTGTCGTTGCCGGAAATGGACCGTCTGAACTATCACCGCGACGAATGTGAGCAAAAGCTGGCCATGACCATGGCAGGCAAAGCCGCCGAGGTGATCAAATACGGTGAAGATCACGTCTCGAATGGCCCCGCCGGAGACATCATGCAGGCCAGCCAGTTGGCGCGTGCCATGGTGATGCGCTGGGGTATGTCTGACAAGGTCGGCAACATTGATTATGCCGAGGCGCATGACGGCTATTCGGGCAACACTGCTGGCTTCTCGGTTTCAGCGCATACCAAAGAGCTGATCGAGGAAGAGGTGAAACGCCTGATCCAGCAGGGTTATGAGCGCGCGCACAAGATCCTGTCCGACAAGAACGAGGAATGGGAACGTCTGGCGCAAGGCTTGCTGGAATACGAAACCCTGACCGGGGATGAGATCAAGCGCGTCATGAATGGCGAATCGCCGACCGATGGTGATGACGAGGGTGACAAGCCGGATGAAGGCAGCGCGCCCAGCGTTACCGCCATTCCCAAGACCAAGGTCAAAAAGACCCCGCCCGACGGTGGGATGGAGCCAGAACCATCGGCATAAAGAAATCAGACCCGGGCCAAGTCCCGGGTCTTTTCTTTTCAGCTTTTCAAATGGACTGGTTTGACTTTTAGTACGATTTTGACGGCCCGCAGCCGAAGGGGATTTCAAATGCCGGTATTGCGAGAAACAGAGTTCACGGGTGAAGTTGTTTGGCTGGGTCACGTGCCCGCGGGTGGCTCGATCCGGGCCAAAGCGGTCGATGCTTTGAAGCTGGAATTCTCAGGGGACAAAGGCGAACGGCACGAGGGTCTCAACCGGGCCTCTTGTGTCAGGGTCAAGAATCTGTATCCGCAAGGCACCGAAATCCGAAACGTGCGCCAATTGTCTGTTCTATCCGCCGAGGAAATGGACGCCACAGCCAAAGAGATGGGGCTGGATCGGCTGGATCCTTCGTTTCTGGGCGTCAGCATCTTGTTGCGCGGCATTCCGGACTTTACACATCTTCCGCCATCCTCGCGTTTGCAAGGCCGCGACGGTGTCACGATAACCGTGGATATGGAAAACCGCCCCTGCGTCATTCCCGGTCGTGAGATCGAAGCCGATCAACCCGGGTACGGGGCGTCCTTCAAGCCCGCAGCACAGGGCCGAAGGGGTGTGACTGCGTGGGTGGAACGACCCGGACAGCTGCGGTTGGGGGACCAGATGAGCCTGTTCGTGCCAGATCAGCGGGCGTGGGCGCCCTAAACGTCAAGCGTTTTCGATTTGAAACCGGTGAAATGACGCTACGCCGTTTCATGGCTTGAATATGTCGGAATCTCTATCCATCGGGATTGTACACAACGGTATGGATTGACCAGCACCGGCCCAGCTGCGCCGGTTTGCAGGGAATTCAACCGGGGGTTTTGCCCAATGAGCTATAAATCGGACATTGAAATTGCGCGCGAGGCGCAGAAGAAGCCTATTCAGG
>NZ_JBXWQH010000010.1:0-164655 GCF_059612275.1 Ruegeria sp. CDSA034 | reverse complement strand
GTCACAAAATGGGGCAGAACAATCAGCCAAATCACTCCATCACTCATAACAACACCAATCAACGCTGCAGTGAATTAACAGTGGACATGGCGTTGTCATATTGGCTTCACCCTTATCAACAAATGCTGATGCTCGGGCTTTTAGGGCAGAATGATGGGGTACGGAGGCGCGTTAAACATCTGCACAAACTGGGCTTAAGAACAGTACCGCTTCACTATCGATACGTTCCGCAAGATGCCGATACTAAATGTCTGGTTTCGGCATCTGGTTGTCCTCAAACATGAAAAGGACTAATTGGAGGCCTTGGTTTGAGAGGATGGCTGTAATCGGTAATCTTCTTTATTAGGATCGGCAAAACAACATGATAGACTTAAGTAAAATTCGGCCATTGCGAAGAAGCCGCAACTACGAAATTTATCAGCATCCGTTTATTGAGCGCGCGCTGTTGAAAGTCCGGGTGGATGAACCGGTGCGTAACCACGTAATTCCTCGATATGCCGAGAGGCGCTATGGCAACCTCCGTCAATGGAACCGGGAAGCAAACGAATACTTAGCCGCGTTGACACGAGGCTGCCCCGAGATTGAACGCCTTGCGGATTTTATGGGGTATGCTCCAACATCTCAAGGACCAGCGCTGGTGGTCGAAAAGATGACCGGTCCTGATGGCGATTTGGCGCCAACGCTGGAATCGGAACGGGCCGCATTGGGCGATGACATATCAGAGCGCAAACAGCTGCACAGTGAATTCATGGAACTCATGGACGACCTTGAACGTGGCCGGATTATCGTGGGCGACCTAAGTTTTGAAAACATTGTACGGGCGCAAGAGCGCAATGGAAAACTGGTCGTTATCGATGGCTTGGGCGAAAGAGTGCTGTTTCCGCTGACGCTGGTTTCTGATTTAGCATTCCGCAAGTCCATCGAGCGTCGCCGGACGCGCATGGGCCAGGCATTTGGTCTAGGCTAATGACACCCGCTCTACGGCAATCAACCGGCGTCGATTTGGCTTTGCTGCATAAGCCACCAGCTAAATAGGCGCCTTCCCGGCCTAACCAAACAAGGACCTGTTGGACCTAATCAACAGGGCTTGTCAGACGACTAGCTCTTTGCCGCGTCTATCAATTCAAAGAACTTTTTTCGAACCTGGCCGAGCTTACGGTCATTGTAACTACGAACCCATCTTCGCAGAGGAATGACTTGTTTAGACCCAAAGCTGTCAATCCAAACCCATCGCCCGGATCCGTCGGGCCATGTTTGATAGACAAGATTGCCAGTGTTCTTGTTGCTTATGATGACGCGTTCATCTGACAGTTGGTCGAAGTGACTATTGAGATCGCTCAAATGCTGAGGGGTGAGACGATCTTTGGCAATCAACTGACCCAGACTTGGGGAAAGCTGTCCATCCGGATCAGAAATGCGTTCATAGACAAGCGCCAAACCTTTGTCTGTCGGTGCGGTGCCAAACACCCTGCAAACGGGCATCACTTCCGGACTTTCCTGATGGCGGATCATCAGAAAAAAGGCTTCATCAAACTCACGCATGAAACCCTTAAAAGCGGTAGCTCTGCGAAACAGTCGGTCATACCACTTGTCGGTTACAAGCCTCGAACCTGCATCCATCGTGTGAGGTTGCGGAACCTTTAACAGCAACCCCTTGTCAAATGGGTGTTCATATACGAATTGCCTGTTTCCCTTCGCGATAACAGGGTTGTTTCCTAGTTCAAGCAGAGTGGGATTTTGTTGGCATTTCATATTTTCTGTTTAAGTTGATTCCGAACCAGCGCAAGTTGTTTTTTGACCATTGAAATTGTTAGGTTAAACGCCGGAGACAATTGCGATCATGATGCTTGGAGTTCAAGCTGCACAGGGACGGTCACCATCTTGATTGTGGCCGGGAACCTATGGGGTCGCCGCAGTATCCGTCGCTATGCCCCAGCGGATGCGCCCGATCTCAGGAAGGGTCAAGTCCAAACGCTGACCACCTGACTGTACCATCCGACACTCTTTGCAAGCGATGACAAACAACTTGGAAATACCGGTGCGGTGTCCTGAGTTTTCAGATCTTTCGACCCTTGCGCACCCGTAATTTTCCGTTTCGAGGAGGTTTCGGCTATCACTTCGTATTCATAAGCCAGCACCGGCGGGTAGGGCTCTATTGCAAACTTTTGGCTGTTGACGCGCTTAGCTTTAGAGCGTGGATGGCTTTCGATCCCAGCTAGTCGAAAGTCAGTTCATAATCTCTTTCAAAGGCGCGCAATATCCCAAGGATGTGATCCTCTTTGCTGTGTTTTTTATGTCAGATACGGCGTGTCCTGCCGTGATCTTGAAGAAATCATGGCCGAGCGTGGCGTTGCAGTAGGTCATACGTCGCTGAACCGCTAGGTGACAGAATACGCTGGTGCCATCGCCGAACTAGCGCGCAGACGTAAGGGGCCGTGTAACCACTTCTGGCAGATGGACGAGGCTTACATCAAGGTGAAAGGCGCGTGCGTTTATCTCTTTCGAGTCGTTGACAAAAGCGGAGCTAAAACAGCTGGCATCAAGGCCATAAACAAGATGCTAAAGGGCTTTGGATGCCCGATGCTAATTGAGATGCTCAGGCGGAAATATTTGAATGGCATTGTGGAACAGAATGATTGATTTATCAAAGGACGAACCCGCCCGATGCTCGTCTTCAAGTCCTTTGCTTCAGCTTCAGCCACTCTGGCAGACATCGAAGTCGCGCACATGATCCGAAAAGGCCAATTCACACCTGGACTTTGCCCCTTTCAACAGGTCGAAGAACTGGCGGCCTGACACCGCAGGTCGGATGCATTTCTCCGAGCTGTAGGAAACTTCGCAACAGAACCTTTCATGGGTGCCATAAGGATCATTGTCCTCGGTCAACCCGTCATATGCTTGGACGGCCTCAAGACTGGCCTTAAAGACTCTGGCCCTTCGTTATCGTTTGCCGTGGTAAAGATCCAATGACCGCTGCTACCTGCAGTTTCACGCTTGCGGAATCCATCATTCCGTTCCGAAAGCCGGGCGCTAATCTGCGCTTGTGACATGGTGGTTTCTGCGATTTGTGCATTCATGATAAGGTCCTCCTTCGACGATACGTTGGCCGATATGCACCCGGCTTGTCCGCCATCGTTTGAGTTTGTTCCAATGGACCAAAGGTGTGGGTTTCGCCCTAACGTCCATTGGCCGTGAGACATCGAGACCGGCACCTTTTCCGCGTTTTTTCCCTGGAAAGGAGCGGGGCCGATGGAAAAGACCCGTTTCTGATCTGAGGGCTGGGCGTCAGGCTGAAATTGGAAGAATTTGGGAGGGGCCCGCGCTCTGTGCGTGGGAGGAACCGTGATTTTCATGGTTTCTGTTTGAGGCGAATTGAAATGAGAAATTGGAGCCGGACCAACGGTGCGGCTCTCTCTTCGCGCCTTGCCCTGGACCGGTTCAGATACGAGAGATTTGACCCCCTGGCGCCCAAGGAAACAAGCGCCGCAGACCGCAAGGCGGTCAGCTATCGCAACGATTAGAGTCACGGTGAGCCGCGCGCCCCGCGCGAATTTTAACACGCCAAAGGTATGACACCGTCAGTGGTTGGATGCGTTGACTTGTTCCCAATTGAAAAATCAATGGATCACGGCATTTAGTGTCACATAATATCCAATTCTCAATATGATTGCGTTTAAGCAGGAGTACCTATTGGGAAACGATGTGAGGTTTGACCAAGCTGGTAGATTGGAGATAGATCCTCATATGGCTCACCACCCTATCTTATGGACATTCCGTCGCTGCCCGTACGCGATAAGGGCCCGCCTCGCATTGGCGAGTTCACGAGTTACAGTCGAGCTGCGCGAAATTCTCTTACGGGATAAGCCAGAGGCTTTCTTAAAAGTATCCCCATCCGGAACAGTGCCCACGCTTCGACTTCCAGACAAAGTTATAGATGAAAGTCTGGAAATCATGGTTTGGGCGCTCCAACAAAATGATCCACAGCGGCTTTTGGACATGCCTCAAGAAGGTTGGGGTCTGATTACGGTAAATGATGGTCCATTCAAGGCGGCTTTAGATCATACAAAATACACCACGCGGTATCCGGATTTAGACGCCAATGAGGAACGCAGGAAAGCGGCAAGCTACTTGCTCAGCCTCGACGAGAGGTTAGTCGGGAAGGCCTGGCTTTTCGGAGATCGCCCCACCCTTGCCGACCTGGCGCTTCTACCGTTTGTGCGCCAGTTTGCGCATATAGATCGGGCATGGTTTGACGTTCAGGAGTGGCCGAATCTAACAGCGTGGCTGGATCAATTCCTGGACAGTGAGATATTTTTGCTTGTGATGAGTAAATACGCAACTTGGTCAGAGGGCGACTCTCCGATTTGGTTCAAAGGCTAAGTCGAACACGTCGTATCTCGACCCACAGCCGACATCCAGCAGCCAACCGAGATGCTGCAGGTGCACCCCGCTTTGCCGCCATTCGCTACACCGACAAGATCAGAGGGCTGTCAAACTCAAAGATTGCGAAACCAAACAGCTGTTTATCGCAGTGCTGCTATTGGCCCCGTTGGTGAAATCTTGGGTGCAAGATTTAGATTCAGCTTTGAAACTCACCGTCGGACAACTCTCGAACGCAGTCCAGTAAGGCGCTTGAGTATCGAGACGTTTCGTCTTTCAACCGAAACAACGGCACAGATACGCTGACCGCAGCAATAGGTTGGGCATTTTCATCCAGGATGGGCGCGCCAAAACATGCAATGCCGGTTTCGTTCTCCTGACTGTCAAAAACGAACCCCTGCGCGCGGCATTGATTGATCTGCGCGCGCAATTGAATTGGATCCGTGGTTGTGAACGGGGTGATCGATTCCAGAGTCGCATTTTCCAGGAAAGCGGCCAGCTTTTCTTCAGGCAAAGCCGAAAGGTAGGCTTTGCCGACTCCGCTGGAGTGAAGCGGGACAAACGTGCCTATGGTCGAGTTCATGCGCACCGTCTCAAGGCTTTCAATCTTGTCGATGTAAACAAGCCCTTCGCCACTTGGCACCGCGAGATGTACGGTTTCACCCGTCTGATCCCTGACGCGAACCAAGGCATCCTGCGCCCTCTCACGAATGTCAGACTTGGCCAGCGCAGAACGGGCAAGATTGATCAGGCGTGGACCGGGTTTGTAGCTTTTGTCCTTTAGTTGCACGATCAGCCCTTCGGACTCCAAGCCATTTAGCAGGCGATACAGCGTTGGACGCGTAAAGGCGCATTCATCCAGAAGTTCGGCCAGTGTTGGCGGGTTTCTGCGATCGCAAATATGCTGCAGCAGGCTGATGCTACGCGCAAAGCTTTGGGTTCCCGGGACCTGTTTTGCCATTCCTACCTCTCTGATTGACGGGGCGTCTTGACGGTGCATATTCTATATATTGCAAACGATGTCCACATTGTAGAACAGTAAAACTGATCGCAATGGGTAGGAGCCGAAATGCCACTGACCGAAACTGACGAAAATCCGCGCGTGCCATACAAGCATCCGATGCCGCAGGATGCCTTGCCCGAGATTGTGGTCCCTGACGCGTTGGCCGAAGATGATCCGCGCATGTGGGTGCAACAGGCTGAGCACGCATTTTTTCGCCCGCTTTGCCTGAATGTCTCGCAAGGCTACTGGATGAACCTGCTGAAAGTCACCAAGTCCGGTGTTTTGTCGCGCCACCGCCATGCCTGCCCTGTGCATGGTTTCGTGCTGAAGGGGCGCTGGCACTATCTTGAGCATGATTGGTTTGCCGAAGAAGGCAGCTATGTATTCGAACCGCCCGGAGAGACCCACACACTTGTTGTGCCCGATGATGTCCAGGAAATGATCACCTATTTTCAGGTCAACGGGGTGATGTACTACTGCGATCCCGACGGAAATCACCTGGGCTATGAGGATGTGTTCACTAAGATCGATATGTGCCGTGCGCATTTCGAAGAGGTTGGCCTTGGCGCTGACTACGTGAAAAATTTTATCCGGTAAGACATCATGAGCAATGTAACCTATGACTTCGCAGGACGTACCGCCGTTATCACCGGCGGGGCAGCCGGGATCGGAGCCGAAATCGCAAGCCATTATGCGGCTGCCGGCGCCAACGTGGCGATCTGGGACCTTTCAGAACCAAATGACGCCCCCGCGGGTGCAATCGCTTGCAAAGTGGATATCAGCCAACCAGACCAGATTGCCTCAGCAGTTGCAGAGACCAGAAAAGCCTTCGGTGGCATAGATTTTCTGTCTCACAATGCGGGTTTCGCCGGCCCAACACTTCCGGTCGCGGAAAACGATCCGGCGGTCTGGGCCCGCGTAATTGAGGTCAACCTGATCGGGACTTTTTACTTGGCTCAAGCCATCGTTCCCGTGATGCAAAAGGCTGGCTTTGGTCGGATCGTCAACATGGCCTCGCTTGCAGGCAAAGAAGGCACCCCTAACGCCTCGGCCTATTCGGCGTCCAAGGCAGGCGTCATCGGTTTCACCAAGTCGATTGCTAAGGAACTGGCGCAGACTGATATTCGCGTCAATTGCATCGCACCCGCCGCCATCAAAACGGCGATCTTGGATCAGATGACGCCAGATTTCGTGCAAATCATGATCGACAAATCCCCCATGAAACGCCTCGGCTGGGTTGAAGAAGCAGCGCGCATGGTGATGTGGCTAAGTTCCGAAGATTGCACATTCAACACCGGCGCAGTCTTTGATCTCTCAGGTGGAAGAGCGACCTACTGATGGCGCACGTTCGGGATTTTACGCCTGGCCCCGTGGAAGTGGCTGCAACTGTGGTGGCGGCACAGCATGGCCCCCAGGGCCTGTATGTTGTTCCCGATTTTTCATAGGCCTACGTGCGTGCAGCGCTGTCAGAGCAGAAATACGACCTCCTCTGTTTTACCCATTTTGAAACTTCGACCGGATTGCAGCACCCGGTCGATGCCCTCGCCAAAGTCGCCTCAGAGGCGGGCGTTCCTATTATGGTCGATAGTGTCAGCGCACTTTGCACATATCCCGCGCATTTGGATGGCTGGGGGGTGTCGGTGATGACGGCCGCCTCGCAGAAAGGGTTGGGCTCTGTACCGGGGGTCGGGATGATCGCCGTTTGAGATGAAGCCTGGAACCTGATCAAAGCGAAACAGTCTCCGCGCGACGGCTTCACGGATGTAATCCGATGGCGGGATCAATACGACGCCTCAAGAAATTGGCATCCAAGCCTGACATCCATGCCCGTGGCGGTCGTTCACGCGCTGGACGTCGCGCTGGATGACATGCTGAAAGAAGGGCTGTACACCCGCTACGCCCGTCACGCCGAGGCACGCGATTTCTATCGCGATGGTCAGGCGGAAGTATCTAAATAACATCGTGGAACAGGACTATCGCCTCATCAAGAGACACACTCGACCGATGTTAGGGTTCAAGGCCTTTGCTTCAGCGGTGGGTTCGGCACAAGTGTGGGTTTAAGTCGTTCAAATTCAATACGGCCACGCTTGTTAGGATCCAAGTCGTCAACATGATCCGGGAACAGCAATTCTCTAGCGCAACGAACTCGAGCTTTCGGATGTCTGCTGGGATTACAGGATAACTTCGCCTGCCATAACGTCGACGCTGGTCTATCAAAAACTTTGCGACACAAGCCAGCAGGGATCTCATCTGGCAAGTTTTGGATATGGAATCCATCAGAAAGTTAGCGGAAAATGCTAACATTCAATGCGCAGATCGACCCAATAAGGGCGGTGATCGGAACCAGTTGCGCTGCAATCCACCCAGGCCCTCTCTACTGAATGGACCAAATCAGGAGTGATCAAACAATAGTCCAGCCGCAAAGGCTGTGCAGGTGCGCGATCAGGCGGGTCGGGCCACCACGTAAATCCGTCGCCATCGGATCTATTCTTTGCAACGACCCAGCTGTCCGCAAGGCTGTCCCAGTGTAGGTTGTGACCGGTCGCTATGTCAGGTTCGCCGGTCAAAGCAGTGTATTCCGGACTGTCAGGAACTAAATTGAAATCGCCCAGCATAATTGTACTACTGGGGGCTTTCGGCTCATGTTCACCCTGAGACCAATCCATGGCGTGAAAATTTGCCAACTCGATAGGGTCATGCTTCGGTGCCGATCCGGTCCAAGATCCACCACGAGCCCGCGCACCCTGATGCAGGGAAATCAGGTATTGCACCTGCAGCAACTTTTCTCGCCGGGACGCAGACGATAAATGCAGAGAATAGACCCGCAGCGGACCGCCCGGGGTATCCAGGATACATTCCAGCGCGCCAGTCTCCATCCCAAGGCTGCAAGCGGTAGCAATCTTGGGTAGCAGGTGGCGGCGCACCTCCAGGATACGGTATTTAGACAGCAACATCACGCCGAATTGGCGACGGCGGTTTTCAACGCGGCCGTCTGTGCCGAAGCTGCTGGCGTCCATGTCGAACGCCGGAAAATAGCTCCAATGGTAGTCGGGCAGGAAACCCGCCAATTGTGTCGGCTGGTCTTCCATGCCACTGCGACGCCAGTTGCGCTCGACCTCTTGCAAGGCGATGATGTCGGCGCCGCGCACCTCATCGGCGATACGAGCGGAATCATAAACCCCGTCCATACCCAGAGTGTAGCGGATATTGTAGGTTACCAATTTCATGGAACTGCTCAATACAGCGACGGGTTGTTTTGGGGCCGCCCACCGCTGTTTTCCGGAGCTTTGATTACAGCAGCCAAGTCTTGACCAGTGCGCCGTCGAACATGGTGCCACCACCCGGATCGCCTTCCCAACCGCCGATCTGTTCGCTGACCCCATCGATAAAATCATTGAACATCGGGATAATAGCGCCGCCTTCGTCGCGCACCATCAGACCCATCTCGTGGTAGAGCGATGTGCGCTTGATCGGATCAAGCTCTGCCTTGGCCTGCAACAGCAGTGCGTCGAAGTCTTCGCGCTTGAAGCGAGTATCGTTCCAGTCGGCATCCGATTTATAGGCAGTGGAGTACATCTGATCCTGCACCGGACGGCCTGCCCAATAGGACGCGCAGAATGGCTCTTTGTTCCAGACTTCGGACCAGTAGCCATCGCTAGGCACGCGCTGGATCTCAAGCGGGATACCTGCCTTGGCCGCACTTTGCTGATACAGCGCTGCGGCATCCACCGCGCTGGGGAATGCAGCGTCCGACACTTTCAGCACAATCGGTCCATCGTGACCGGATTTTTGGTAGTAATGGCGGGCTTGATCCGGATCAAAGCTGCGCTGCTCGATATCGCCGGAAAACAGCGGATAAGCAGCGTTGATCGGCATGTCATTGCCTACGCTGCCAAAACCGCGCAGCACCTTGTCGACCATCTCCTGCCGATCGACCGCCAGTTTCAGCGCCATTCGCAGGTCGTTGTTGGCAAACGGCGGCGTGTCGGTGTGCATGACAAAGACATAATGGCCGCGGCCCGATATGGTTTCGATCCGCAGGCCAGGCGCGCGACCCAGCAACTTGGCGATCTTGGGCGACACCCGGTTGATGAAATGGACCTGACCGCTCTGCAGCGCTGCCGCGCGGGCGGTGTCATCGTTCAACACCAGGATCTCAATCTCATCGGCGTGGCCTCGGCCCTCGTCCCAATAATTGGCGAATTTTTTGAATGCGTAGCGGGTGCCGGCTTCGTTGACCTCGACCGTGTAGGGCCCGCTGCCAATGCCTGCAGCCGGGAGCGCCATACCACCATCCGGCTGAACCACCAGGTGGTAGTCCGCCATCAGGTATGGAAGGTCTGCATTTGGTGTATCCAGGGAAACGCTAAAATAATCGCCATCCACCTTCATCGACTCGATGCCACGCATGATACCCAGCGCACCAGATTGTGCCTCTTCGTTTGAGTGGCGCTGCATGGTCTTAAGTACGTCGTCCGGCGTCAACGTTTTGCCGTTGTGAAATTCCACACCCTTGCGAATCTTGAAGGTCCAGGTCTTTGCGTCATCGGACGCCTCAACCGACTCCGCCAGGCGGGGAACAATCTCACCCTGAGGGCTGACTTCCACTAACAAATCGCCAAAGGCCGTGAGCACATTGGCTGTCACGGAACTGGCTGACAGTGCCGGATCCAGGCTATCGGTGCTGGCGCCGCCTTGCAGGCCCGCACGGATCATACCACCCTTTTTCGGACCTTCGGCGCGCACTGCAGAGGCCAGAAGGCTGTTAGCGCTGGCAGCGGCCACACCCAGCGCGCCAAGGCGGCCGATGAATTCTCGGCGGCTTGTGAAGCCTTTGGCCGCCTGTTTCACATAGTGATTGATGATGTCAGACATGTTTTCCCCTGCTGGCTGCACCGGCCCCAGCAGGGCCATACAGCCTTCTTGTTGTTCATGTGCCCAAGTCAGGGCATTCGCAGATTTGTTGACAGAAAGTGGCTTTATTTACTACGTCCATTTGGATTAAATATTGCAAACCAATTTGGAGTTCGCACGTGCCAGGGCAAACCAAGCATTTTGCTCCGCTGCCATTTTTGAAACTGGATCGCGAGGTTGGCACACCACTCTATCTGCAACTGGTTCAGCACCTGCGCCGGATGATCCAGAACGGGGAAACAAAAAACCTGGGCAGAAACTGCCCTCAACCCGCTGGCTAAAAGAACACCACGGAATAGCCCGCAGCACCCTTGTCGCCGCATTTGAGCAATTGGCCAGCGAGGGTTACCTGCAAAGCCAAACCGGTTCCGGAACTTTCGTCAACCCGGAGTTTCCAGGCCTAAACCCCAGCGTCAGGAACGTGCCGGAAACCACCCTTCCACCAAGGTTATCGAAGCGCGGCCAGGCGGTAACAGAGGGCCTGGATTCATCTTACTTTGATCCGGTCATAGTGCGCCCCTTCCGGGCCAACATTCCTGCCATAGATCTGTTCCCACACAAGATCTGGGGCCGGATCGAAAACCGAATCCGCAACCGGCTCGACAGTACGATGATGGCCTATGGCCAGCCCGGTGGTTTTGTGCCCCTGCGTGAGGCAATCTGTGATTACGTACTGAACCGGCGCGGCCTGAAATGCAGCCCGAGTCAGGTCATTGTCACTACCGGCTCCCAGCAGTCCCTGAATCTGATTGCTGCTCTGCTGCTAAACCCTGGCGACAAAGTGTTGATGGAGGATCCATCCAGCCCGGTGGTACGGGCTACCTTTCTGGCTCAAGGCGGAGCCGTCGTTCCTGTCCCGGTGACTGAAACCGGTGCAGCCGTTCCGCCTGACGGCCCGAATTCTGATGGGGCACGTCTGGCCTATCTGACACCCTCCTGCCAGTATCCTTTGGGCGCCGTGATGCCGATAGCCCAGCGGTTAGAATGGATGGACTGGACCCGCCGCAATGATGCCTGGCTCATCGAGGACGATCTGGACAATGAGTTTATGTTCGGCGGACGCCCTGACCCGGCGATCTACTGCGACGACCACCATGCGCGTACCATCTACGTCTCCAGCTTCAACAACGCGCTCTTCCCGTCGCTGCGGCTTGGCTTCATCATTGCACCCCGGGCGCTGGCCAGACCGCTGATGGCGCTCAGCGCCGTCACTGACCGCGGCCCCAACACATGGCTGCAGGCGGTGTTGGCAGAGTTTATTGAGCAGGGACATCTGAACACTCATATCCGACGCATGCACAGTGCCTATACACGTCGCCGCAAAGCGATGATTGACAGCTTTGCTCGCATTGCCAACCCGCTTGTAACCTTGCACAAGAACACTAGCGGGCTGAGAGTGATTGCAGACCTGCCTGCCAGCCTGCCGGATACGGAAATGCTGGATGTGTTGGATGCGCACGGCGTGGCGGCCTATGCGCTCTCATATTATTGCATGCAGCGGCAGGACTTGAATGGGTTATTATTGGGTTTTGGCTGCACCCATGAGGATGACATTCCGGCTGCGGTTGCGGGTCTTTGTTCATGTCTCTCTGAATTCAACAACAATAAAATTTGAGGAAGCAGACTTTCACCTGAACAAAGTATTACCTTTTTGGGACTTGGGCATTGTCAGGTTGTTTTCATTGACTGAGAGTTGCCATGCCGAGATGGTTTAGGCGGCCTGTTGGCCGCTGTACTGAGTCCACAGATTGACGGTATCCGCTCGTGAATGGCGATAAGAACAGGCTGAAAGACGGTTGCGTTTGGGTCGGAATGGGGCGGCGGTTTGATCGTGGACCGACAAGAACGGTTGCGCCTGAGAGGGTGACTTGAACTGGCCCATAACCTTCTGTCACCGCCTCGTATGTCCGTGCAAAGCCTCAACGCGATTGTTCAGGCGAAGATCAGTCTCCCGGGCCGCTTCTGCCATCGCAGCGCGGCAAGAACGTAGTCTGTCCGTGATGGTCACGCGCGGTTACCCAGGTCTTGAACGGCTTCCTGAATAAGCGCATCGCGGCGGCCTTGTCGCGACACGGCTGAACAAGGATATCAAGTGCGTCGCCGTTGCCATCGACCGTGCGCCACAGCCAATGTTCTCGACCATTGATAGGCACTACGACTTCGACGAGGTGCCATTTGTCCGCCGGACGTAGCCGATGACCGAACGCGGGAAACGGAAACCCCTGAGGCGGGACAGATCAGACTGATCCAACATGGCATCGCGCTACAACCACAAACCCATTTTTACAACCTGGCAACGCCTTCTAACCACCAGGCACATCTGGGTTAGTCCCAATAGTTTTCGATATGAGAGATAAATCCGGGAACAAAAACACAGCTCTTTGACCCATCACCAAAAAACTGATTGGCGACATGCACGCCTCCACTCTTCACATAGCGCGTCGTTGGCAGCATTTCTTCCCCTGCTCGACAGCTTCCAACTTAGCCAAGATGCATCTGGGTACGGTCGCAAAAATAGTTAGGTAAAAAAAACAATTGAATGGATTTGAGTCGCGCCTAAGTTACGTCTTAAGCAGTGCGTGCCCAGGCACGACGAGTTTTTACACCATAAAACCAAACGTGTGGGTGGCTAAAAATAAGTGAGAAAACCAGCTTGCTATCATGCGCAATCCTACCTGCTCGTAACTCGCAATTGTTTTGTTGTGTTGCAGGAAACTGGTGATGAAACCACGCTCAATGGTCAAAACGACTTGACCCATTCTAGACATTCGAACACTGCAAAAATTGGGATGACTGCTTCAGCAGAGCCGGACTTCGGACACTGCGCAACATCGCACTGTTAGTTCGCCGTTCAGCAGGACCTAGAAGACCTTGGCCGCTTATCTCTCGGATGGATTTCCGAATTGGAAGTTCAACTGGCGGTTTGTCCTGAGGTAAGACAACGGCGTCCCCAAAGCCTCCTCTGCTTTTAAGATCACAGAAGCCGAAGCACGGGCGTCTTCACCTGCATCATGGTGATGAAACTCAAGGCCGAGGTATTTCTTAAGATTTGCCAACCCGTGCCCGCCGGCGCCCTTCAAGGACGGCCATGCCCGACGGGCAATCGACACGCTATTTGTCCAATGCGACGAGATCATTGGCAGCCCATACCGGGTACAAGCAGCCGTCATCGCCTGTTCATCAAACGTACTGTGTTGCACAAGATTGTGGGTGTTCAGGACTTCAAACAAGGATGCGTAAACCGTTGGGAATGTTCCAGCCCCAATCACGGTTTCGGCAGAAATCCCGTGAAGCTCAGTATTGAAAACCTCGAATGGTCCCTCGGGGTCAATCAGTACAGAATAGGTTTGCATGGAACCAGTGTCGCTAACAAAACAAAGCCCAATCTGGCATATGCTACCGATAGAATTGCTCGCCGTTTCGACGTCCAACGCAATAAATCGAAAAGGTCCGGCAGGCGGCGTATTAAGATGTTCAAATTTGTTCAATGTGTCCACCGTTTGAACGCTCTGAATCTGTCGGATTTCCTCAGCTTTCGCTGCCAGTTAGACAACTGAACATCATAGTTTTTGCAGGTCGAATGGGTCTTGGCAAGCCGTTCTAGCGCGCAAGGAGTTTAGTCTGCCTATACGACGCTTCACTCACGGCCCATACCTGCCGTTCAACGAGCAGCGCAAATGCCGTGGTGCGTCCGTCAAACCGAATTTTCGACCTGAGCGCTATATCTGGAGGTGGTCTACTAGCACTCTGCGGACCAAGCGCCGATTCGTTGCAGACACACGAATGGCGGCTTCAGTAAATTTCCCTGCTTGATGTTGGGCGGCAGAGAAGCTGATCACCAAGCTGGAAACTGTCGCACCTGACAAGTACCGGACGTCGTTTCTTCAGCCGGATGAAGTACTGGGAGCCGCGGCCTTTCGCCTGGCTATTTGGCGCCGCCAAAAGATAGCCGTTAAATATTTGGAGCACTCAAGCCAACAGACCCGTCGTGTGATCTGGCCCGTACTGCTGGGTTATCGGGACACCAGCCGCATCATCGCTGCATGGTGCGAGATGCGAGAAGGCTTTCGGTACTTTCGGACAGAACGGATCATTAAGGCGGAGGTCCTCAATGACAGCATTCCTCGGCGAATGGACCTACTTCGTGCAGAGTGGCGTAACGCGGCGGATGCAGAACGTAAGCGTTATGAAGAGGAGGCAAAAGACAAGGGTTCCGAAGGACTGCTTTGAGGAAGCAGCAGCGCAGCGGCAGGTTTGGGCCGTCCTCGTGTCAGTTTTTAGCCAGGCAGAGGGCTTTGCCGCGATGGCACCGAGGTCCGTAAGGAGCCCTTTGTGCCTGATGCTGCTTTTTGCCCAAATGTCGGCTGTTCGAGCTTTGTCGATTTCCACCTATTCAGTTTCGCGGAGGGCCGTAGCGAAGTCAAATTTCACCGGACAAAGGCTGCCGTACTGCGGGAGGTGCCGCCGACGGGCGGAAACTTGATGTCTTTTCTCAAAACCTTGACGTGCCCGCACAATAAATCTGATCTGCGGATTGCCAAATTGGTCTCACACACAGCGCATCAACAGCGCCAAACCGAAAGGGACCAAGAAATGAAAAAGACACTGATCACATCCGTCACTGCACTCGCCATTGTTCTGAGTGCTGGAATGTCCATGGCCGGTCCGTTGCGTGACCACGGTCGGGGCGGGAATGTACATGATGTTCGCTCAACGATTTCGCAAGCAATCAGCCACTCTGACCGGATGGCCAAAACCCAACAAAGCAATAGCATGGCTGACGGTCGCTTCGCTGTGACATCAAAGCAGGATCTGGGTCAAACCAATCTCTCCTCGACCCAGCAGCAGAGTACATATGGAACGAACTGGAGCTCGGAATTGCCCAATGTCGTAGCCATCGGTATTGCAGACGGTGGTAGTTACACTTGGATTATAGGAAATACGTCGGGTGGCGGCCTCGATGATAACCCAACCTGGATGCACCACCGGTAGCACATTGCGGACCTAGGCGGGTCTTCCTAGAGGAAACGCGACATGCCGCTATTTATCACCGGGCCCGGACAGCTAGTACCAGGATCCCGGCTGAACCGGTCTCTCTATGAGGCCGGTTCAGCACATTGTCCATACGGTAAGAGCGCAAGGAAATCGACCTCGACCCAGTCCAAACTTTCGGCTGGTACAGCGTATTTTTCGCGGTTGCGCGTGTTGATTTATGCCCATTCAAATTGGCGAGCGGTTGCCTCAAAGCCAATGCCTACCTGGCAGTGAACGCCCCACCAGATATTGCACTGTAGGCGGGCGCCAATTTGATGCCTTCCCTCAAAACCTTGACGTGCCCGCGCAATAAACCTGAGCCGCAGATTACCATGTTTATTGCACACACAGCGAAATGAACACGCTTAGCTGGAACGTGCTAAATGATGAAAAACGTAATGATTGCATTCGTCACTGCATTCGCTATTGCTATGTGTGCTGGAATGTCCATGGCCGGTCCGTTTCGAGGCCATGACCTGCGCGGATAAGCACAGGACGTTCGCTCCGCAGTTTCGCAAGCACATAACCACGCTGGTACAAAAAATGTCAGTGATCGCAGTGTTTTGACACACAGCGATGAACGTCGATATGACACAGTTTTCCCTATGGGAGAGGTTGCAGCGGACAGGTGTTTGGCGGGCTGGAATTTGGCATCGACCATCTGTCATCAGGTGTCGGTAACCGCTTGGCCAGCGCCGATATCTCGGCCGTCGGCTACGATGCTACCCTCAGAGCACTTTTGGTTGCGGACAGTCAGTTTTATATCGACGGTCAGCTGCGCGATGGGTATTTCGACAGCCAGATAAGCCCGAACGGTGAGGCCGCCGTGGATGCCGATGACAGCGGGTATGAGATTTCCATTGATATTGGCACGCCTGTTCATGCTGCTGAACGGCGTTGTTGAAGAACTCGACTAAGGAGAATTCACAATGTGAATCCATGTGATTAGGAGGGCGGAATGCCAAAGCCGACTCCCACTCGCCATCGCACGAAGAACTGGGCCAACTACAATGCTGCTCCGAGAATGCGTGCCTCGTTGTTGATTTGGATTGATCGGGGATGACCAGGCTGGCGCGGCCCGAAAGCTGTTCAAGTTGCCTCTGCGGCAGACTGCAGGTGTGGTTGCCAGCCTGCTGGAGTTGGCAGGGCTGAATTCACTTCGAGCCGCTACAGCGGTAGCCCGGTCCTGCCGGACCTGATCAACCAAGTCCCGGAAGACCAGCAGATCGGCACGGTGACTGCCGATGGCGCATATGACACCCGACGATGCTACGCGGCCATCATCGAACGACAGGCCACCGCAATCATCCCGATCCGCAAAAACGGGCGTCTTTGGAAAGAGGACTGCCCGGCGGCCAGGCTCCGGAACGAGATCCTCCGCGCCGGTCAAGGGGCCAGCGCCGCGCGGAACGCGCGTCGTCTTCTCGACAAAATTCCGGTTCCTACCCCGCGTGAGGCACGCGTGGGTCCCTCCCGGATTTGGCCGTTCCGACCCCTTGACATTTGTGGAACGTCACAGATCTTTGATCTCACTCGATGCCCAAAACCTTAGTAAATCAGTGAAGCGCATCCTTCAATTCTGACCCAAACGTCAAGCATTTTTGACCCAACACAAATAGCAGCATTCATCGACACTGCGGCCAATGCCCCATTCTCTCAGTCGCACTACAGCGATCAATACTTAGGGTTCGGGCGTTGACAAGCTCTCGGCCGGGCTGCGCTGTTAGACGGCGATCACCCAGTGGCATTGCACGTGCCAATCATCACCAATGTTTAACTCAACCCACCAAGCAGACAGAGTATTGGGGTCAGCTACCTCTCGTCGCTAGTGCCGTTTCGAACCTGCCAACAAGAAATACCTAGTGAATTAAATATCAAATTTCATTGTCACCGAGTCTCAAAAATTGATTGGTATTGCAGAAACTTTTGACGCCTCGTTCAGCTCAGCTAGAGTGCCACAATGTTGCAGCCAATTTAAGGATCGGGGACCGGATGCCTCAATCGATTTTTGTTCTTGTGCATGGCCTCTGGCATGGCGGTTGGTGTTGGTCTCGGGTCGCCGACATCCTCCGGACACGGGGCCATCAGGTTCACACGCCGACCAATACCGGTGTCGGGGATCGGTCACATTTGATCAACGCAGAGATTACCTTGGAGACTTTTGCGCGCGACATCGAACAGCATATCTTGTTTGAAGACCTCCACGACCTGGTTCTGGTCGGTCACAGTTTTGGCGGTGCCACGATTTGCGGAACCGGCGATAAGGTGGCTGAAAGGATTTCAAAGGTGATCTATCTTGATGCAGCAATATTGCAGCCGGGCGAGAGCTGGTTCGATTTGCTGGATTCCGAAATTGCCCAGGCCCGCCAGGATCTGGCCAATCAGTTCAGCAACGGCCTTAGTTTGCCCCCGGTTGACCCGGAAATTCTGGGTTTGACTAAGGCGGCGGACATCGCTTTCCTGAAGCCGCGCTTGACCCCACATCCTTTGGCAACGTTAAAGACGTCATTGGCCATGCAAAAGCCTGCAGGAAAAGGGTTGAACCCCCATTATATTCACTTGTCAGATCCGCCCTATATGCCTGCAAACGGATCGCTCGACCGCGCGAGGCAATATGGCTGGCCCATTTCCGAAATTGCCGCCTGTCACGAGGCGATAGTAACCGCACCATTGGCTGTTGCCGATGAATTGGAGCGCATCGCGAACGAGAAATGACAGGATATCTCAAGTTCCCAATCTGGGTGAGTAAAAGCGAATTTAGTACACGGCTAGTGTTGTGATCTGGTAGTCAGATCTTCGGTATCGCTACTGTTGAGCACACAACAGTACTAGCCTTGACAGAATGGGCGTTGATCTTGTGCGGACACCAAAAACCCTATTGGCGCCGCAGGTCGGGACGTTCTCAACGTGAAGCAAAGTCAGTTCAGATCAACCGAACAAATTGATAATCACCCGTCAATTACTCACTGCAATAATGCGCCAGTTTTTGGGTAAAACCACCGTGACTTGCAGGCGAAGTCCAAAACCGTCGGGGCCCCCGCGTGGGCTTTCAGCTCAACACGTTGCGCCACTGCAAAGCTGAAGCGGCAGTTAGCGCCCGATTATGTTGCTACTTCGCTTCAGTGAGTGCCCGAACGATACAGACCCCTTGAGACGTATTTTTGCCGTCTGCCAGAAAAGCCAACTCTGCAGCTCTTTTAGACTTTGATGACTGGAGTTCAGCTCGGGCTTCGGGTGAGAGCAATGCAACCATGCACTCAGCCAGTAATAGGTTTTGATTGTCAGTCATGTCGCTATGCGACAGGTATTTCACATAGCTGTCTGTTGCCAGCTGGTCTGCGGACACAAATTTTGCCGGTATCAACACGAGCGAGCAGATAGTAGCCAACCTCATTACTTTCACTGTTCGTAAGTTCCTGAGCGGTGTTTGAGCTTTGGCTGACGCTAATAGAAATCGCGCTTCGGTATACAGGCTCTGTCGGGCCTGGCGCCTAACAGAGTACGCTTGTAATCGGCGACCAGCTTTGTCACCATTAGATCGACCCCAGTATTCGTACGATACCAACCTATGTTCACCTGCAAGGACGGCCCAGAGCCGGCATCCAACCCATTGTTTTGATGCTGCAATCGCAACCCGTATCGCAGGCTTTCGCTGCGCGTGATCGAAAAAGTAGCCACGGTGATCTCCGAAATTCTGTTGCCTTGTGTTTGGCAAGGGCAAGGGAAACGATCGGCGGCAGATTATGCTCTTTTTTTGGCATCGAACCATCGTTCACGGCACGTATCTATCATTCAACCGGCGGGCACCGGACTGTGCGGCAAGCGCACGCCTTGCTGAAGCAATAGGGCTTGATCGAAGGGCAATCGGCTTATTCTAATTGTTCTGCTGCTAGGGATTGGTGATGGTGGTGCCAAGGCAGCAAGTACAAGGGGCGCTGTTCGGCCAATGTTGAATATTCCGAAAGAAACGATCAATAACTGGCAGAGAATTGTGAACCTCATCGCCAAATTGGCGGATGTGCCTGCCAGTCTGGTGATGCGCACCCACACCCCCGAACACTCAGTCTTCGTCAGGAACGATACTGCGGACCACCCTTATGACGTCGGGCTGTGTTTCAGATTGAACGAAAAACTCTACTGCCATGGCGTTCTGGAACAGGGCGAATTGGTGGTGGAAGACGCGCAGTACGATCCCCGATGGGCGGACAATGACGACATGGAACACGGTATGAGTTTCTATGTCGGCTTCCCGCTCTACTGGCCGGACGGGTCTGTGTTCGGGACAATTTGCGTTTTGGACTCGAAACTGAACCGACGTGCTCTGATGTTCCGCGAAGGGCTGAAAGAGTTTGCTCGCGTGATCGAAGCGGACCTTAAACTGCTTGTCGAAGCGGACCGACGCGTTCAGCTTGAACGACAACTTCAGGAAAGTCTGGATCAACTGGAAACACGTGTCGAAGAACGCACCGCCGAGTTGGAAGAGGCAAACATCGCCCTGCGCGTTTTGCTGCAAAGCGTTGAGCGGTCGCGCGATGACTATGACCAGAACATCATGCGACAGATCAAAGGAGTTGTCGCGCCGACTTTTGCCAAGCTGCGCAGCCGGGTCATAGGAAACGATGCGGCGCTGGTCTATCTTGATATTCTGGAAGAGAATTTAAGATCCATCACTGCCTCGATGTCCGACGAAAAGCGGGATGTGTTCGAACAGCTGACCCCGTCCGAACAGGACATCGCCCAAATGATTATGCGCGGCCAGACCACAAAAGATATTGCTCAGGTTTTGTCGCGTGAGCCGAGCACAATCGAGTTTCATCGCAACAACATACGCAAGAAACTGGGCTTGCGGAAAACGGGTCAGAACCTGCGTACCAAGCTGCGGTCCCTGCAATAGGTATGGGGGCCAGCCCCATGATTTACTCTTGGTTTTCTCACACTCATCTGACCGACTACCGTTGTTACCCTTTTGTCCATGGTGCCAATCCGGGTGCCGGGCAACAACAGGGAAACACATAATGGAACGAGAAGACCTAAAGCTGGAACCGACATTGGTGAATGGCAAGAAAGACGATCTGACGCCAGGCCTTTCGCGACGTTCTTTTTTCATGGCCGCCGGAGCAGCAGGAGTGGGCGGTGCTGCGTCTTTGTTGTCCAGCACATCGGCTCAGGCGCAATCGACAGACTGGACCCAGCCGGGGAACAACAATGGTGTTATCGAATTGCAGAAAACCACGGGCACTGCTGTCGATGGCGATCTGGGGATCGACTTCTACGGCCATTGCGCGCTGAAATTCACCTCGCCGAGCGGGGCGACGGTGTTGTTCGACCCATGGCGCGATGACCCGTCCGGTGCCTGGGGGCTGTGGTTCAAGAATGAATTCCCCGAGGTGCCAGTGGACATCTGCATGTCCACCCACACGCATTTTGACCACGATGCCATTCACCGCCCGGTCTCAACTATGGTGCTGGACCGGATGGTTGGAAACTTTGAGTTTGCCGATATCAAGATCACGGGGTTTGCCGACAAACACGCGTGCCAGGCTCCGGGTTGGTACAATTGGACAAACGCCTTGGCTGAATTCGGCGTTGAAGCCTGCCCGCCCAATAATGTTAGCCATATGGACATGGTGGTCTATGTGATCGAGGCCGGTGGGTTGCGAACCCTGATCTGGGGCGACAATAGGCACAACCCGCCGCAGGAATTCTGGGATGCCATCGGGGAAATCGACATCCTCACTCTGCCGGTGGACGGATCGCAACACATTCTCAGTTATGGTCAGGGCGATGATATCGTGTCGCGCCTGAACCCCAAAGTTATCATTCCGACACATTATCTGAGCGAGACCACCAGCTATACCCTGACCACCTTGCAGGACGCGGATGAGTGGGTGAAGTCCCAACCCAGCTACAAGATGTTGGACGGCGCCAATCTGTCGCTGAACGCGGCGGACGTTGCAGGAATGGACAAAGAGTTCATGTATTTTGGCAACCACGCCCAGACGGGGTAACGGCTGGCTTTGCGCCCTTGCTCAACTCAGTAGAACGGCCAGCGAATTTTTCCGCTGGCCGCTCGTAGTTTCAAAATTTGTTTTCGAAAATAACATAGCTCGGCGAATTTCAGTCGAATTGAAGGCTCGCGGTCCAAACCTGCCTTTCACCGACCAATCAAATGCTGCGGTCGCAGCCTGCTTCGCCGTCATTCACTGCAAGTGCAAAGTTACGTGCACGCCGGAAGCCGGGAGCGCAATAGAGCTGCCCTTAGAAGAAATACTTGATGCCAAAGTAAGGCCCGTGCCGGTCGGCGTCATAGGCGAATTCTCCTGAACTCAGCATGTCGCTGTAGTCGACGCTGAAATAGCGGCATCCAAATGTGAGGGCGGTTGTCTCTCAGGGTTGGAAATCAAAACCAACACTCGCACCGATTTGAAGGTCATTTCCGCCAGCAACGAAGCAATTCCGGGCCAGTTTTGGCTCAGTCGCCACATCCCGCGCTTGCCGATTACGGGTTCTATCCAATCCTGATCGGCGCCCAATACAGGCGGATTGCCAGGCGTCGGAGTGGAGATGTCTGTTTCCTAACTGATGGAGTTGTACCTCTGTCCCGCCTGAATATCGATTGCATACCGCTGGTTTTTTGCACCAAATCCTCCGTCAACGATACGGTAAGCACCTAGCACGCCAGACCATTTTGACGCACGTTTACGTTCAGCTCGGCACCCATCGAGCCAGGCAGCGTCGTATCCTGTTCGATGCCAACTTAGTTGGCGTCGACGATTATTCCAAAATCCCCATTCCATGCCTCATACCGTCCGGCCGCTGCGAAATCGAGCACGTCCAGCACGTCACCGAGATCCAGATCCAAGTCAGCGGATTGTCCAGCCACGGTCGATGTCCCTGTG
Organism: Ruegeria sp. CDSA034; assembly: GCF_059612275.1. Classification (NCBI taxonomy): domain Bacteria; kingdom Pseudomonadati; phylum Pseudomonadota; class Alphaproteobacteria; order Rhodobacterales; family Roseobacteraceae; genus Ruegeria; species Ruegeria sp. CDSA034. The sequence goes on along the minus strand of NZ_JBXWQH010000010.1, from coordinate 142,425 downwards.
GTTCTTAGGGGTGTGAACAGATAGAACGCTGCACCATGACGCCAGCCGGTTTCGTCCTGATCCGGCGCGGGCAGTGATTGAGCACCGGCAAGTGTCGGCAGCGTAAGAAGGCCGGTCGCAAGCGTGATTGCGCCGAGTAGTGAGAGGTGAGACATAGCTTTGTCCTTGGGGTTCATGAAACTTAGTAGTTGAATCTGAGCCCGATCCCGATGCCTTGGTCATAAGGGCGATCAGCGCCGATCCCGATCAACACATCTGCATAGAGGGCAATACCGGGGCTGAGATTTTTGCCAATCTGAAGCTCAGCGGTTGCAGGCCAGGCGTCGTTTTCCCAATCATATGGCGCTTTGATATCTGCTTTGGCCCAATACCCATCACCGAACGGCTGAAGCGCAATCAGGCGCATTGCAGTTTGGCTGACATCGGTCGACCCATTATACGATGCGAAATGCTGGACCAAAGGGATCAGCGTCATGCCAGTGTTTGTGTTTGCAAAGGCAAAGCCACCAAACGGGGCGATCTGATCCGACCCGGTGCCTATACCTTCCTCGGGGTCGCCAAAATCAAGGATCCACTCCAGCCCGAGCGCGGATTTGACGGCCCAAGTGTCATTCAGGGGTTTTTGTGACGGGAAATAGATCAGCTTGAAGCTGGTCTTTTCAAACCCGTTGAACCTCTCCCCGGTCGCATTCGTCGAATTGTAATGGAGCTCATATTTCAATTTCAGATCAGGTCGCAGCATGTATGCGCCATCAATGAATGCATCCTGACGGTCTGCGCCGCCCTCCAGATCAAAATACTGATAGCGAATGTCCGTGTTGTTGACCGCAGCCAATGGGTTTGACGCGTTTTCCTCTGCTCCGGCAGCGCTACCCGCTATCAGCAACGCGGACGTCAGGATAGAATGAATGAAAAAATGGCTGGCCATCATGTACCTGAAAAGTTCTCGTGCGATTGATGAGATGGTGGCTTTGCCACCACCGTCCCAAGTTCGTTATTGCCAGCTAGAAAAGACTTCCCTGGTTAGTTCGCTTTCAGGGCGAAGGTTCTCGATTCCTTCATAAGGAACACCCTTTCCGAGTGGCAGATGCGGGTGTTTGGCAATGGTTTTCTGATGGCGCTTGACCATGTCCTGAAAAGACGCCCCGGACCATAGGGAGTACCCGATAAGGGGATGTTCCTCGCGTGGGTCGCGGTAGACATTGAACACGGGAGCCGCTGCGCCGGGTTGGCCGGGGGCAGGCAGATGCATCTTGAACTCCTGCTTGACTACTGAGCGCAAGACCGGCCCCTCGTACACATAGACGTAATCGCGGCGCGAGTTGCCTTCGCCCTCAAGCAGCAGCGCGGTCTGGTCAATCCCGTCAATCACACGGTCGCGCGGAATGCGGTCGGTTGCCCCTGCAATCCGGGCAAAGGTAGTGAACAGATCCGAGACATGCACGATATCACCAGCTGCGCTTCCCGGTTCGATTGCTCCGGGCCACCGGATAAATGCATCTGTACGCACGCCGCCTTCCAGGTGCTGGGTCTTGCCGCCGCGATAAATCAGCTGGTTTAGACCTGATGTCCCCTCGTAGTGATACATCAAGCCATTGTCAGCCATGATCATGACGACGGTGCTGTCTGCCTTGCCAGTTTCATCGAGCTTGGCCAGAACTTCGCCAATCCAGCCGTCCAGAACCTGTAATTTGTCGGCATGGAAGCCACCATTGCGGGAAACGGCCTCATCAGGGTAGGCAAAGTTCAGCGGGTAGAGCGGCCAGTACTGCATGAAAAACGGGTCGTCCTGCGAAGCCAGCTTCTCCAGCTGCTCCAATGCCTGACGCTGATAGCGCAGGTTCATTTCCTCGTATTTTGCCTGTGTCCATTCTTCGCCCGGCGCTATGTCTACTTCGCGAGCAAGGCCGCCCGCTTCACCTTCTACGCCAGTTACCAGCCCGTAGGGTTTGAACCGCTGGTCCAATTGAAACTGGTTGGACTGACCCGACGCATGGAAGCCAAGCATGTTGTTGGCAACCATCGCATCTCGTGTCATCAAGCTGAGCTGAACCTGCTGATGCAAGGGAAAGGCCGCCCAGTCAAACCCCTGATTGTGCGGGTAGGATTGTTCAATATCGCCCTGATGCCATTTCCCGACATGGGCGGTGTTGTACCCTTCTTCCTTCAGGATTTCGGCAATCGTCACCTCTTCGGACGCCAGGCCTTCACCGACCAGAGCAACCTTGACCTCTTCCACGCCCGCGCGCACCGGGTGTCGGCCGGTCAACATTGCCGTTCGTGTCGGTGTACAGGACGGCTCGGTATACATTCTCATCAAGGACATGCCTTCTGTGGCAAAATCGTTGATGTTGGGTGTATCGAAACCGGTGACGTAGTTCATCGTCCGGTTGCCCATCTGACCGAAACTGACATCGTCAATCAGAATGTAAAGAATATTAGGTGGTTTGCCGCCATTGGCGCCGCGGATCTCGGAAAGCTTCGCTTCGATCTCCGTATCCTGAGCGTCCCATTGTTCGCCAAATTGCGCGCGGAGAAAGTGGAATTCTCCATCATGAATGATGGGCGCATCCTGAGCGAAGCCCGCGCCAGCCATCAGCACCATGGCAGAGGCATGTTTCCATATTGATCTCATCGGTATCTCTTCCCCATTTTCGAATTACATCTTTCCTGCGCGCCGCAGGGACTGGGCGATTTCATCCCTAAGACCATCCAGGGTCTCGCTGATGTCGCATTGAATCTGATACGATTGGCTTCCCGGCTCAGCATTCATGGAGAGATACTCGTCGCTGAGAAGCTGGTAGTCTTGGCAGATCTCATCGAACACAGTGTCCACGCGCCGTAAGTCCGCAATTGCGGCCTGGTGGTCGGGAAACAGCGTATCAAGTTCGAGGCCTTTCAATTTCGATGTCTCGTTCGATAGATCAGCAGATATACTGGAGTGTTGGACGAATTCACTTTTAACAATAGGTATATCGGGGCATAATACGGTGTAGTCATGGATGTAACTCGCTGAAAATATGAAAGTATTTAGAGACAAGTCACCTCCTCTGAATGAGGGCATTGCGCCTGACGCTGAGGATGTGCGGGCCGCACTTCAACGACTTGTCAGATCCTCGACTTTCGCAAGTTCACAGCGATTGCAGGACTTTCTTGTCTATGTTGTCGAGGAATCCCTTAACGGCAGGGCCGACGAAATACGTGCCAAAACAATCGCCATGGATGTCTATGGCGGGACCATGTCCGAGATGGCACGCAGAGAAAATGTAGTGCGGGTGGACGCTGGTCGCCTGCGTCGCAAGCTGGCCGACTATTATGTCGAAGATGGCCGCGAAGAAGTCACTGTTTTCGATCTGCCAAAAGGCGGATACGCACCTGAGATCTCGATTAGGTCGCCCGGGACGGATCAGCCTGAAGTTTCCGAGAGGGAAACTAAGAGGCACACTTGGCTTCGCCCGTTCGTTGGGATTACAGGGGTTTTCATTTTTATCTGTGTTGCTGCTGCAATTGCGTTAGTGTCGACAAATCGTGGGGTTCCAGTCAACCTGCCAGTCGATGGCCTGAGCCAAGATGAGCGCAGCGCCATTTTTGATGCATCCCCCATGCGGCTTCAGGCCGTTAACCTGGCCAACTCAGGCCGCGATTTGATTTTTCCGGCGTTGGAGCCCGCGCGGCTGAACGGAGCCCTGACAATATTCAAAGGGGCAATCGAAAACGACGACAGCTATTTCGGAGGCCACGCAGGAGCCGCGCAGGTTGCAGCAATGATAGCGTTGGTTTCACCGGACGCCGATCCGACCGGGGACATGCTGCGTTACGCGGACGCACAGGCCAACAGGGCCATTGAATTGGCACCAGAAACGGGGTGGAGCCAATCTGCAAAGGCCTGGGTCGAATTTACCAAGGGAAATTGGCCTGAAGCTACGGAGTTCTCGTACAGGGCACAGCGTTTAGCACCAAACGACGTGCATGTGCTGGAGTTCGTCTCACTGATCTTGTTGTACGCAGGTGAATTCGAAGAAGTCGTGACGATCAGCGAAGATGCGCTGTCGAAAATAGATTTGGACCGGGGTTATGTGTTTCAGAACGCGATGGGGTCTGCAAAGTTTCATCTGAAGGATTTCGAAGGTGCCGTTTCCGCCTTTGAGCAGGTGACCAAAAAGGGCGGCCCCGTCGGCCCTGTGTCTGTGGCTTATCTTTTGGCGGCTCACCAGATGCTGGGTAACGAAAGTGAAGCTCAGGCCTTGGCGGATAAACTCTCGCGTGAGTGGCCTGACAGTCGGGTGGATATTTTGTTTCAGAGATTGTTCGCGGACCGGGCATACGGAGTGGAATTAGGTGAAGCTATGAAACAAGCCAATTGGAAGCCAAAAGTTAACGAATGAAGCTCGTGTCTTGGCTATCGGAGCCATTCCAGTACGAACTGGCCACGGTGGTTGTTTAACCAAACATCGTTTCCAGCTAGGAAGCGTTATAGCTCACTGCCTCATTGCCGCTGGAGTTCGCAGACGGCCCTATCCGGACTTTCACTTTGAGGGGAAGATTATTACCTTTTCTAGAAGTAGGCAGTCCTATTGTGCCTCACTCATCAGATCGCGAAGTAGTTCCGCATGGGTCTTTCTGGTCATCTGGCTTACGTTGAAACGTAGAAACGAGTTCTTGGATTGAGTTGGGCTAAAGACATTTCCAGGCGCCAGAACGACACCTTTCTTGAGAGCTTTTCGCGCTATCGCTGCAGCATCCTGTCCGTCTGGCAGCTCGCACCAAAGATAAAATCCACCTCTGGGTTTCACAAAAGGCCTAATGCCTAACGCTTCTAACTCGTCGGTTGCGCGGGTACGGGCGCGATCCAGTTTAGCCCTGAGCGCCTCCATGTGTTTGCGATAGCTACCGTCAGTGAGCGCCGAATGTAGCAATTCTGTCACCATAGGGCTTGGACCTCCGAAGCTGATCGCAACCTGAAGTTCGGTCAGGGAGACAATCCAGTCAGGACGCGCTGCAATAAATCCACATCGCAACGATGCCGACAGGGTTTTGGAAAAACTTCCAATCGTGAGAACGCGGTTAAGCCCATCCAGGGAAGCCAGTCTTGGCGAAAGATCAGGTTCGAACTCAGAGAAAATGGCATCTTCCACGATTTGCAACTCATACGCTTCGGCCAGAGTCAGTACACGATGCGCAGTCGCCGCAGTTAGTGTCACACCTGTTGGGTTGTGCAATGCTGAATTGGTCAGATAGAGCCGCGGCCGCTCTTTCCTAAGCACGTTTTCAAATTGGGCAAGGTCGGGGCCGTTAGGCGTGTAGGGGACACTGACAATGGTAATCTGGTGTGCTCTCAGAAGGGCCTGAAAGTTGAAATAACATGGATCATCCACCAACACAGTATCGCCAGGCTTGAGTAGCAATCTGCAAATCAAATCCAGCGCCTGCGATCCAGAATTGGTGAGCAAAACGGTATTGGGATCTACCTCTATGGTCTGGTCGCACAGCATTCGAGCCACATGCTGGCGCAGACCGGAATGACCCTGTGCACAGCTGTAATCTGTAAGCACATTGTCGCCTCCACGTGCCACACGGCGCATTGCTCGCCGTAGCGACTCGACAGGCATCCAATCGGCAGGCATCCAGCCACATCCAGGCTTTGCCATGTCCTGGCTGGCGTCTATCGATTGTCGCGCGACCCAAAGCGGATCAATCTCGCGCTCAAGCAGCGGTCCAGTTTGCGAAACCTCGAACGGTTGTACGCGGTCTGACACAAAAAAACCTGAGCCGCGACGAGCAAAGATAACTCCTTCAGCGGCCAAGACATCATAGGCCTCTACCACTGTCGAAGGTGACACGCCCAAGCGAGTTGCAAGGCCCCGGACTGAGGGAAGTTTGTCACCCGCACCAAGTGCCCGCGATCGAATAAGACGCGTGATATGTTCCATCACAAGAGTTCTACGGGTCGCAACGGCCATACTCGATCTCCTCTGTATGGGACCATACAGCAGTACAGTTTTTTCCAATTGTATTGCTTTGTATCTGCGTTTGTCGCGCCACTCCAGCTACAAGGTTCAAAAAAGGACCGTTAATTTATGAACTCCTCGTTTTCTGGCTGGGGCAGCGGACTGCTCGGTGTATTGATCTTCAGTGGGTCACTTCCCGCAACGAGGGTGGCGGTCAGTGGTCTAGACCCGTTCTTCCTGACATCCGCCCGAGCGGTTCTTGCGGCTGTACTTGCGCTTTCCCTGCTGGCCTTTTTCAAAGAAAAGCTACCTTCGCGTGAGAACCTGTTTTCTCTTGTGGTTGTAGCCTTGGGTGTAGTGATCGGCTTTCCGCTTTTAACAGCGCTGGCGCTACAGCACATCACCGCTGCACATTCCATCGTTTTCATTGGCCTCCTGCCGCTAGCCACCGCGACATTCGGCGTTCTGCGCGGCGGAGAACGCCCGACCGCGTTGTTCTGGGTATTCTCGATCCTTGGCAGCTCGGCTGTCGTCGGCTTCGCCCTCAGCCAAAGCGCTGAAGTATCACTCGTCGGGGACCTCTTCATGGTCGCTGCCGTCCTCGCTTGCGGGTTGGGCTATGCGGAGGGTGCACAGATATCGCGCCGCTTCGGTGGATGGCAGGTGATTTCCTGGGCGCTGGTCCTATCCTTACCTTTTATGGCTGCTTTCGCGATTTTGACATGGCCCCCTACATCAAACGGGCTGACCCTGCCGGTCTGGCTCAGTCTAGGCTACGTCTCTATCTTTTCGATGCTGGTCGGTTTTATCTTCTGGTATCGCGGTTTAGCACTAGGCGGCACAGCAGGTGTCGGACAGCTTCAACTTCTCCAGCCGTTCTTCGGCCTGATCCTCGCGGCTCTTTTGCTCGCGGAGCCCGTTGCGCCGTCTATGATCGGGGTAACGATCTTTGTGGTGATTTGCGTAGCCGGGGCAAAGCGTTTCGCCTGGCGGCCCATTCCGGACTCATGATCCAAGATTAAGATATCGCAGTGCACCCATCGAACCTGCCGTTCGCCGCAAGCGCGAGATAAGAGGCTCCAAGAATTCGCACAACCTCAGTTGAATTGTAGGTCAGGCTACGCTTCGGGACCCAACCAATCCTGTGTCTTACCGTCGGCCTTCAATTTCTGAGCGAGCAAGCTCAGCTCTTTGTAGATAATTCCTGCAGCAGGGTGCCAAGCGGCTACATCTTTCGCTTGTTGCGAGACGACAAAGGTGTCGCCTCGTGATGCGGGTCCCGTAAGCGCTCCCAGTGGTCCATAGGCGGCAACATTCTCACAGGTGGCATGAAGCAGCGTGGTGTTCAGTTGCTTTGCAATTTCATCAGGCACTCCTGCGGTAGCCCAGGCTTCACGCGCGATCGCCTGCAAAACCACAGTGAAGTTATTCGAAATCACGGCGGCCGCATGATAGAGGCTTTTGCTATCGGAATTGATATGAAATGGGATTCCACCAATCTCGGTCAGAAAGTCCTTGATAAAATCCAAGGCAGAAACTTCGCCCTCAATGCCACAAAGTGTTCCCTCGAATTGCTGGATCGCGGTTGCCGGCTCTGCGAACGTAAGTACCGGGTGCACGCTGGCCAGTCGCCAGGCTAGCTTCTGAAGCGGCGCCATTTCGTCTGCCGGGAAAAAACCACTGCAGTGAAACGCAACTGGAGGCGTTTCATTGACATCGTGTTGACCAACAACTTTTGCGAGTTCGGTTGCTGCAATTGAAATCTGAGAATCCGGCACCGCCAAAATCCACAGGTCGGCCGGCGCTAAGTCTGCATATTTCTCCACCGCTCTGCCCATTCCCGCAATTTGGGCTGCGTTTTGCGCTGATCTAAATCGAGAACTCAGTATGTCCTGAACCGAATACTTGGATGAGTGTCGCAAAAGGCCGAGGATGGTTTGCCCCACGCGACCGGCACCAACAATATTTACTCTGATTTTTGCCATTCAATGGCCTCCGACCTATACGCTCTTGCTTCCTTAGGGAACATGCTAAGCGACAGACCAATTCATCAACACCAGTTTATCCAAGGCAACAATCAACCGGAGCGACCCATTCCTGCCGTTCGACCTTGGTCACCGTCGCCGGGACGCGACCCGTCAGAGGAGACATTCGCCGCGAGCGCGAAAACGGGGGCCGGTCGAACTCAAAGTCAGCGGACAAAAACGGTCTTTTTTCTCTGGCCAGAGTCCTCGGGCACAACCTCATGAGGCTCAAGAAATTGCTGAGATGGAGGGATAATTTCGTATGAGCGATACCTGAACTGCGACTCCTTGTTCGTCACCTGACCGGACCGTACGCCAACTCGCCGCTGGCTACGCAACGGGCAATTTTTTGCCCGAACACTGCGACCTTCGAGTCTCAGAGTGGTATTCCGGCGAGATGGGTATATCCTAACATCGCAACACTGCATTCTTGTTTTGCGATGTCAGGATATCAAATCCAGAGACGGTGTTGCTACCTCGCTCTGGAACTCAGGCGGCGGTCTGATCAAGCAAGGCAAAGTCTGAAGATTGGCCGTTCCAGGAACGGCGAACACGGAGACAGAAAATGCGGCCAGTGGACAAACATTCTCCTCCCTCAGCGGAAGAGATCCTGCAACTGACCCGCCTCGATCCCATTCCCTCTTATCTTTCGCCTAGCCTTTATCTGCCGGTATTCGAAGCACTCGTCGAACTCAGGTTAAAGGGGATCGACGCCGACTGGAACGTCGTGCTCAATTCCGGCTGGCGGTGCTTGGGTCTGGCCCATGCGGCGCTGCTACTGCATCAGGACCATACAGCCACGCTACGGCGCTCGCTGGCCTTGCAGCAGCTCAGCGACGATTTCACCGACGCGGCCCTCGAGGAATCTTTCAACGATAGGAACCGGGCCGAGTTGATTGCCGAGCTTCAGGCCGCCGGCGAAGAGATCGATCCCTTGGCCGGTATCGATGTCCTAATGGCCGAGATCGAGGCGGACCCGCACTTCGCCGACCTCAGCGGCGAGTTCGACGATATTCGCTCCGAACTGGAGCAGATCCACACCAGTACGTTCGAGGAAACGAGTGCCCTCCTGGATCAGGAGACCGGCGGCCCGCTCCTCGATGAAATAGTCGGGCTTCGCCAAAAGGCCATGCAGACACTGGTTGAGGGGGACGCGATGATCCTCACCGGTCTGTCGCGCGGCCTTGTCGCCGTGGCGCATGCCGGCTTCAACCTGACCGAACGGAGCGACACGGTGATCAGCGCTTTCGTCGCAACCGATTATCTTCCAGCGGCTAATCGCTTGATTGACCGCTTCGCCAAACAACTGCGCGGCCTCCAGATGGAGCTTTTCGTCGCATGCGCCCGCAATGCGCTCGACGAGGCGGCCCAGGCGGCGCTGAACATTGTCGTTGAATCCGAGCGCGCGCTTCCCGCGTTCCTGAGGTCACAAGCCATACTTCGCTACTCCATTGCGGAGCTTCAGAACCTCGGCCGCAACTCCGAATCGGAAGCGCTCGGCCGTCAGGCTGCGCGCGCCGGTGGCCTGACCCGGGAAGCGATTGGCAGCCATGCCGCCGCCGCACGCATCATGCAGGAGATCGCGTCCGGTTTCCGCGCCGAAACGGTCGCGGAGCTTGTCGAAAGGGCATCGAGCACCGCCTTTGACGGCGATCTTCCCGACGGCAAGAACACTGCGCTCAATGCCCTGTCCGACCGGCCGGATGGCGAATTTGTAGAGGTCGAGGGCTTCGTTAATACGATCGAAGTGCTCAACCCTCCGGGCAAATCCCGCGTGAGCCGCGTTGGGCTGATAGATCCGTCGAATGGCGCGACCTTTCCCGCCGTGGTCCTCTTCGCGCATCTACCCCATGCCGGGCTGACGGAAGGCGCCTATGTCCGGCTGAATGGTACGATCCAGTCAAGCTCTGACCTCAATGAGGATGAACCGGCCGTCGAAATTGACCGGCTTGCCCTTGCCGAGCTTGCCAAGGAGAATTGGCGGATCGCATTTTTGCGCACGGCTGAGCCCTGGTATGAGGTCTGGCGCAGCAACGCCAACATGATCTGGTCGATCGGCCCGCACCTCCCGCAGGACGAGCAGGAACCGATTGCCCTCGGTGCGGCTGACCTAATCTACCCGCCCTTCGTTCGAGATTGAGGCCAACTATGTCCTGTGAACTGGAGAAACATCTCGTCGAACTCGCCGATAAGCTCGTTGAGCACTACCACGATCAGATGGAGAAGGGCGATGAACACCTGCAGGATCTTCTGGAGGACATCCCCGGCGCTTGCGAGCATGTCGGCATTCCGAAGCTCAATCATTTGTTTCCGTCGAGTTCCGATGGCGGATACCTGCTCGAAGACCCTCTCCGGCGCGGGTCGAGGCGCGAGCTGAACGGCGAGTGCTTTGACGCGATCCAGGCCTATCGCTGGTTCAGGATGGTCGACGTGTACAAGAGGACGAGCCTTTGGATTAAGGCCAACAGAATGCGCGACCGGTTCAGGGATCGGCTGCAAGAATGCGAGCACGAGAACAAGGAAGCCTGAGCGGTCCCTGCCACGGACACAATACGAGGGAAAGCCATGTCAGACACATGCCAACTCGAGCACCTGCGTGTGGAGATCTACGAGAAATGGATCGGGTTCCATTCCGGCCTTTGGTGGGACTTCCATATGGAAGAGCTAGATCTGAAGCACGAGGTTCATGAGGCCTGCCCGGTCATCGAATTCGAGACCCCGCCCGAATGCGCCGAGGCGCGCGGAAAGCTTCAGCAGCATCGGTTCTGGAAGATGGAGCCGCTTGAGAGAACTATCGATGCGCTGCGCGAGAAGCTCTACGAACACCAGGAAGCGCTGGAAAACTGCGAGCATGAGGCCAAGGCGTTCAAGCTCGCCTGATTTCAACGACACTTAAAGTGCCGGGCGCGACAAGATTTCCTTCGCGACAGCGAGGCCACGAGCGGTAACGGTAGAAGGGCCGGCGAGCCATCCCTCAATGATCTCGCTTGCCGCCTTGTGCCGGTCCGGCTGGCTGCGCTGCGCTGCGAGCATGCCGATGACCCAGTGATTGTGGGCAATGCGCGTTTCGCGTGCAATGGGCTGGATGTCCGGGTCGGCCTCGGCGAAGAGCGGCAGCGCTTCGGTTAGGTCGCTCGGTGTGGAAAGCAGCGTGTTGTCGACCGGCGGCTCGCCATTGTCAGACCACCAGCGCCGCGCATCCTCGGGCCGGTACCCGAACTCCTCCCTGAACTTGCTCGCGAATGGGCTGACGAACGGCCAGTCGCCGCCGGCCATGATCCGCTCCACGATCTCGATCGTCGTCGCCCGATCGCCCCGCGCCTCCGGGTCATAGAGGACGCGATCTTTAACCGCCGCATGGATCGGGCTCGTCGCGTCGGTGGTTAGTTCCGTTTCGGGCGCAAGGCCGAGCGCCGCGACCGGCAGCAGCGGCGGCGCGCCGAGGCCGAGGCAGTGGAGCCGGTCGAACGCGCCGCCGGCATCTCTCGCCCCGTCCGAGAGACCGCGCACGACCTGGGCAAGGCGCACATAACGCCGTGGCGCCGGGCGAGCGAGCTTCAGGCTTGCCGTCCCCATGACGTAGAAATCCGTGGCTGTCGGGTCACTTGCAAAGCTCGCCACGCTGAGCGCGACATTCCTAACGCCCGCCCCCATCGCCTCCTGCCCAGCCGCGCGCGCGGTGTTGTAATCGACCGCGCCGAGCACCGCATAGATGAGGCGCCCCGCCACGGCCGGATCCTCCGCGACCCGCCGCCAGAGCCGAATGCTTCGCCGGGCAAGCGTCCGATATCGGTCGACACTCCACCTCGTGATTTCGCGCTCGATACCGAGCGCCATCAGGCAGGCCGTCCCGAAATCCTCATTGGCGATGAGGTCGGTCGGGTCCATGGAAAGCTGCGCCGCAAGCAGCGCGTCGTGGTCACGCATCTCGGATTGCGCCTCGGCCGCATCGGTCACCGAGTCGGCGAGCGCCGATGCCCGGTCGCGGAGGGCATCGGGGACATCGCGCCCGCGCGGGATGCGCCCGACCGTCCGCCGGATCTCCTTGACCTCATCGCGAACAAGCGCCGCCTCGTGCCCGAATCCGGCGGTGACCTCGCCAATCAGTTCGATCGTGCCATTGTCGGCAAAGAGTGGCAGGCCCATGGCGCGGACCTCCGCCGCGTCCTGAAGTGCCGCTGGCGTGATCCGGTGGCTCGAAAGGAGATAGCCATGCGCCTCGGCGCCGGCCTCGGCGAACGCCTTGAGCGTGTCGCGCCGGAGATTAGATATGAAGCGCATCGGCCCGCATCCTTACGGCAGCTAAAGATAGAATACACGATTTCGCTAAGTCATAGAAATTGTTAACGCCCTATTCCACGCCCAGATTGTTAATCAGACACGGTTCTGGGGGGGGGATGATAGATTGAATCTCTTGCCTGGCGTAGAGAATAACTGTTCAGACAATCCCTCTTACCAGACAGTACGCGCTCTACGTTCCTACGGAGTCTGATAATGCAGACCGATCAGGTTTGGCTGGTGGATTAGCGGCAGCTTCAATAACCCTAGATCTCAGCGCCTTTGTCAAAATCGGGTGTTTCCACCGGTGAAGCCGATACCACTTGCCTTCGCAAGAATGGCAAGCGAAGCCATAAGCATAATTTTCCATCTTGATCGCATGCGAGCAACAACAACATGCGACGCAAGATGACACAGTTCAGCAACATCGGGTGCTGAAGTGTCAAAGTCCCTAGGTCATGACCCCCATGTCAAAAAACGGCCGTTTTTAAGCATTGTCGGGCTGTATACTGAAAGCCCTGCAAAACCTTGTGCCACAAACCCTTGGCACCCCCCTTTTGGTTTTTTTCACATTTTTGGCCGTAGTCCGAAGAGCGGACATTGATGCGATGCGCGGCATTGGTCGAAATGGGCTCTCTGCTGCCATTCTTTGCGACGCGCCTCCGCGCGAAGAAAGCCGTTACCAACCGTTGATCACAATTCGGTTTTTCGCTCATGCTGCATGTCGCGAACCACGCAAACCGGATCTTCCCTAAGTGGAACGCAGATTGCGGTGCCGCGGGACAGTGTGACCTTTGGCTGCGACTATATCAAGGGCCGCTTTCCGATCGGACTGTCAATATCGGTCGTTTTAGCCAACGAATACGCACGTTAGGTTGCCAGTGCCGTCGACCATGCGTCCAATCCGTTTGCAGTCTTTATCTCCCTTTTTCAGGTGCTTGCGCCAACCGCCCACTTAATAGAGGAACGGCACGAATTTCGCGGTTTTTCCGGCATAGGCATTGAATTCCTTGCCATAGCGATCCGCCAGATACTCGTCGAGTGGCGGGATATGGTAAAAGATGAACAGATAGGTCATCAGCGCCGGGATTGAGAACGCCCAGATTGAGGCCGTCAGGATCGCCCAGCCGGTGAACAGGATGCTGTCGCCCAGGTAGTTGATGTGCATTGAATAGGCGAAGAGGCCATCTGTGTAACACCGCCCCTTGGAGTCCGGTAGCTTCTTCCACGCACGGCGTTGCAGTTCGGAGCCTGTGTTCAGATATGAGCCGATCAGAAGTAGCGCGATCCCGATCCAATCCCATGGACCAAACGGTGTGGCTTGACCGGAAAGAAAGCCAGTTCCGAGCAGCAAGAAGCCGATTTCGAAGATAGCGATGAAGACGGTCAGCCCCAATCCTTCGGACAGTTCGACCTTGCGCTGCAGCAGTACGAACAGGGTGATCATGTGGCGCAACCAATAGAGTACTGCCGCCCCTGCCAGCAGTTTGCCTCGGGTAGGATCGGCCCATTCGAAACCCCCGAAAGCCAACCAGAGGCAGACCGCCACAATGGTGCTGTGCAGAAGGGCAAAGATCAGTTTGATCCCGAACGAGCGATCATGTGCGCGGTCCACGCCGCCGTATTTGGTTATCATCAATCTATCCCTAGTCTCGTAGCAATCATGGGCGCGTCTTAGAACGGTTTGAACACCATCAAAACAAGCCTGGTGATGCTCATGATGAATGCGGCACCACCGATCGGTGAGTCTTTCTTGAACGTGGTTTCATAGCTCTCGGACAGCACCGAAACGCCCTTGTGGGTGGCGGCGACCGCTGTGTCATGCAGTTGTCGTTCGATTCGGTCCCCGATCAGAAATGCCAGAAGCAGAGCGAGCCAGAGGGCAATTGAGACCACAATCCAACCGGTCCACCAGTCATAACTCAGCAGCAGCATCATCCACAGGCCCGAGGCCGGGATGATGAGAAGCGATGGCCCCATGAAGATCCTGTTGATCCGCGTCAAAACCCGTAAATGGGCGGCTGCCTCTACCTGGGTCGCGGCGCGGGCATGGGCGTGGATCACGCCGTTGATGATGGTCGCCCCCACCGTGATGAGTGCGGCAAGCAAATGGGTCAGTTTCAAGGAAAGGAAAATATCTGGCATGGTGCTCATCCCTTTTAGACCACTTGGACTATTTAATATTTGTGGACCCCACCTTCAATCCGTGTCAATCGTAATTGGACCACATGGACGAAAAAATGCCGAAAATTGTTGATCATGACGCCCACAGCCAGGATCTGGCGCAACGGGCGGCCAAATACTTCTCGGATCACGGTTATGCCGGGACCAGCATGCGCAAGGTTGCGGCCTATCTGGGTGTTTCGAAAAGCGCGCTTTATCACTACTTTCCGACCAAGGAAGACCTGTTCCTGGCCTGCACCAAACAGGTTATGGCTGCGTTTGATACGGATATTGTCGACCCGGACCTTTCCGAGGAAGAAAACCTGGCGCGCCTGACAGATGTCCTACGTCGGAACTTTGCTATGGAGATGGCGCTGACCTTCGAGTATCTGCGCGGCAAAAGCCCAGCCGAGGTTGCCGGGGACGAGGCTATGCTGGTCGCCATGGATGCCTATCGCACAGTGGCCGCGCGCATTGTCGGAGAAAAGCGAGCCGAAGATGCCTTGGCCCGCTTGTTCGGCGTTTTGATGCTGGACTACATGTCCGGGCGGTAACGACACACATGCCTATTCCGGCTGGTAAGGCTCCTCGCGCAACACATGGCTAACCAGGATCTTGAAGAACAGGATCGGCAGGAACCATTCTAGATAGGGTGGGCTGTCAAACACATAAAGCGACAAAAGCAGAGCGGCCGCGTAAAGTGTCGCTGCCACCGGGCGTCGCAGATAAAGCGGCGATTTGAGGATGATGACACTGGATGCCATTAGCATCCCATACACCCCGGCGACCCACAAAACGTCAAAACCCTGAAAAGCCCAACTGAAGACCACGATCTGAAGCAAGTGAATCGCAATGAAACTCATGTGCTGCTTGAAGCCCTCACCCTCGCGGAAGAACCAGCGCTTTGCTGCTGAAGTCGCGTTTGTGATCACCCCACCGACCATGTCCACGGCCAGAAGCGCGATGATCACAAACTGCCAGATCGACCAGTCAAACTGTGCATAGAGCCCGACACCGACAACGCCAGTCGCGAACAGAAACGGCGGATAGAGTTGAATGTTTTTTTCGGCCTTGGTGGCACCGGGGCCAATGAACTTGTCGATTGCACCCCAGATGCCGGGACGGAATGCGGGTAATTCCCAATTAATTGTCATGATGTGACCTTCCGAAAGATGGTTTCCGGAGGTCGAATACGGTCATCGGAAGGCCGTGTCAATTTTTTTAGTCCAATTGGACTATTAAGGAAATTAATAGAATTGCCAGATCGAATTTACATCCGAGCTAAAGGTCCGTTTCTAACACATTGCGACGCTTCGGGCTAAGTGCATCAGTCAATATGATGGGCTCACAGCGGATGTTGTCGGATCGACGCGTGGCCCGCGCGGACGGGTTCCGAACTCTTGGATTGCCCAGCTCGCGTTAGCCCGTCAGATCTGTTTGGACTACTAGTCAACCGCCGACATACACACCCGACTTAGGCCGATAGAATATCTTCTGATCGTGCAGCCGCCCAAGCAGATCCTGAATTCGGTGCAAGCTGTCATTCCGTTCTTTCTTTTCGTCTTCGCTTTCACCAGGGGCTCCAACCGACAATGAGGTTAGTGCGCGCCGCAGGGATACTTCAATCAGATCGATGTCCTCGACTGAGAGTTCGAACAAATCGTTGTATTGGGGCATTCTGGTTACTCCTACCCGGGCGTGGGTTTCCAGAGTGCATCACGTTCCAAAGTAAATCCACCCTTGCATGATGCGGTGCTCAAGGTGGTTCTCAGAACTTTTTGGTTACTGGCCAACCGTAATGATCGCCGTACATTTGGCTTAAATGACAGTGTTTTTAAGCCGACAAACAGTGAATTCGCTGCGTTTGCCCGAATGTTGGCTATGCTAACGCCTGCCAACCTGATGATCGCCAATCCAGGCGCGCTGATCCCAGGTTGTGATTTCACTCGTCAACCACCTCATCACAGGCCCTTGGTCGGTCGCGTTTATTTTGAGGAAATCCACCGTCCTCAGGATCGCGTTCTGTGCGAATTCGTACTCCAAAACCTTTAACTCGCCGCGCAGGACTTCTCGCTCCACCGAAACGACCGGCAACTCTGCCCAGCCCAAGCCACCCATCACAAGCGCTTTTCTAGTGATCGGGGTACTTGAGGTCCAAATGTCCGGGCTGAAAATGCGGTCTCCAGCGATTGAAGCGACTGAACTCGGTTCCACCGCTTGACGGTATTGCGACAGGTCTTTCCGCCCCACGGTCGCCAGTTTAGCCAGCGGGTGGTCAGAGTGACACACGGGCACGACCCTCTGAAACCCGACGCCGAGGCATCTGTAGCTTTGAGCCTCCTTGGGTGCCTCACATACAAAAGCAGCGTCCGCATCACCTAACTGAACTGCCTTGAGAACAGAAGCCCTCGAAAGCTGCTCCACACGGAGCTCTAAGCTTGGGAACCTATCGGCTGTGCCAGTTAACAGGCTTCGAACACGATCCACCAACAACCCATCTTCGACAAAGAAGGAAAACCTGGGCTCAATAGATCCGCTCAGCGCTTCGGCTTGCCCTCGGAGCATGTCCATGCTGCTCAATACCGACCTTGCGTGCTTCAGTAATGACTCACCGGCATCCGTTAACACGGGTCGATAGCCATCTCTGTGGAATAGCGACAGATCCAGATCGATTTCCAGATTGGAGATCGTCGCGCTGACGGCAGATTGTGCTTTGCCCAGTTTTCGCGCGGCGGCAGAGAACGAACCACACTCAACTGCGGTGACAAAAGCGCGTAACTGCTCGATCTCGGGCATTCGTAACTCCATCGGTAAACCATATGGACTTTAACTTTCTATATCTATCCTTCCTCTGATTAAAGAGCGTCTGATCAAGAGATTTCTGCTTTGAGGACACACGGTATGAAAGCGCACTCCCCATTGAGCTTGGCAGCGGTAATTGCGTGCACATTCACTGTCGGCACAGCGACCGCGCAAACGACAGCCTGCAGTACTGCTTTGGACATTGATCTGCCATCGGAGTGCAAAGACGTGACAGTTAGTCATCCGATCGACGGGCTTGAGAATTTTCGTGAACTCACGACACCTGATGCGGGGATCAAGCCCGGTGTGCTCTTTCGCTCGGATCAGTTGGACGGCCTTTCCGATGCCGCCATTGCCGAGCTGAATGGCCTCGCTATCGAGACCATTGTTGATTTGCGCACCCCGGAAGAACTGGAAACGCACCCAAACGCGCAGATTCCTTCGGTGGATTTCAACGTCAATCTGCCCATTGGCTCAGATCCAGCCGACATCGCCAAGATCATGCCCATCGAGATCGCGTCTCAAATCCGCCCTATGTGGTTTGAAGGCAAGTTCGATGAGATCGACCAGTTGCTTGCGGATCACGATGTCGACTTGCGCCAGATCAGGATTGACCGTTACCGGGATTTTGCGACCAAGTTTGATCCGAAAGTGTCCCGGTTCCTGCATCTGCTCACCGATGCGAACAACTTTCCGATGCTATTTCACTGCGCAGGCGGAAAGGACCGTACGGGATACATGGCGGCCGTCACCATGTTGACTTTAGGCTATTCCGAAGAGGATGCCGTGCGCGACTACCTGACCACCAATGCCTTCACCTACGACGAGCTCGAGCAACTGGTTGGCAAGGGCCCACACTCGCTGCGTCCGGCCTTCGGAGCGCATCCGGAACAAATCAAAGCCTCCCTTCAGGCGGTCAAGGATGCTCATGGTTCTTTTGACACTTATCGCCGCGATATTCTCGGCATTAGTGATGAAGAAGTGGAGTCGATTAGGCAAAACCTGCTTTTGCAGGACTGAGGCGCTGACAAAAGGATGAAATAGTTACAAAGGGTGGCCGCTCAATTTCTTCTCGCGGCGCGCAGCGTGGACCAATTGGCGGGGTGCGCCCGAAGTTCTTGACGACTTCAAGCTTGGGCATAGCGTGGTGGTAGCCGATGACGCCGGCAGCATTTCTCTCTCACCGGGCACCCTAACAAGAACTGACGCGAAACCTCAATCAGGCAATTGACGAACGGTTTGGTCTGTATGGCGGCAGCAAGTTTTATCATATCGCAGTCATTGTTGGCGGCTGCATGCTGGCCCCGCCAGGTGCACCGATCTTACTGAGCCCAAAGTCAGCCCTGATTGCCGAAGTTTCTATCTGGGATGATGCGCCAGACCATAAGCTGACCGATCAACCCAAACAATTCACAGTGCTTGAATAAACAACGCTGGCGTCCTTCATTGCAGGTTCAGCTCATATGCGCACGAAGCGGGAGCAGTTAGATGGCCTATCCGAAAACCCAGCTCAACAGATCGAAGCATGGCTTGTTCGGCAGCAAGAAGAAAATGCCTGGCTCAGTAGTCGCGGGATGGAAGGTCAGCCAGAACATCTGGAAGCGTCTTGGAACGATAAGAAGATGTTCGGCTCGCCAATAGCCGACATTCGGCACCCTGCGGCGTCAGTTGCTTCCGGGCTCGCAGCTGGCCTCGGAGCGAGCCCAGCATTGCCCCTACCACTTCTGTGTTAATCCAACTGACGATCCAAAGGACATCTGGCAAACTGCTTGTCGCTGCATCGCGACTTCACTGAACCAGTCGTCGTACATCGCGAAACATTTTTGGTACGTCCCAAGAACTATAAAGAATGTATTACGCAAATTTTGGACGCTCTGGAACGCATTGGGGCCCGAGAGGAATTGGCTCAACCAACCCTATCCACAGTAGAAACCGACGATGGGCTACTCCGTTCGTTAATCCCTCACCTTGCAGGAAACAAAAACGATCTTCTTCTTTTGTTTTTTGACCGCCTGAACGAGCGTGGGAAGGCGAAGTTAGGCACATTGAAAACTATTGAGGGTCAAGACGTCTGCGCCGAACATGTATTGAATCTGCTTCTTGATGGTCTTCTAGGTGATGAACATCTCAGCAAAATGGTAGATGAGCTTTGGCCTTGCGCGAATTCAGACCAGTTTATTCAAGCGCGGTTATAGGGCCTGTATCACCAGATATGTGACGAATTGATTGATAGCATGGCGGCCGAAGGGAACGGCGTAGTCAAAGCTGATCGTTTTCATCAGTCCTAGAAATTTGAACCTTTAGTACCCAGGACATCAATTGAGGTGACGGCTAACCTGATCGAACAGGAACATCGGTTCATAATACGTCGTATTCGGCACATGTGCGGGTTCAAATTGTTTAATTTCACCTCGGCTACTCTGGAAGGCATCGAGGTCTCCAATATGCTCCGGAAGTGGCAATTCCAGAGCACAGTGACGTCTGGATATCTGCTATTTGCCGCGATCGCAGAATAGGTGCGACTAGTAAGTCGCCGCCTCAGACCGCTTTAGAAGTTTGCGACACATCCTGTCGCAGTGCATGATTTTGCAGCGGTGGCAGTGGTTCAGTCCATTAAGCTAAATGCAAAATGTTCTGGAAGCTCCCGAGTCAGTCTGGTCGAAATACTCTACACTTGGGTTTGGGAAATTTTCCACCAATAAGAAGAGTAACACGCTAACAAGAAACAACACAGTGACAGCTTCGATGGAAGTAAGAATGCCAACCAGTTTTTTCACACTGGTCCTCCGAAAGGCGTAGGTAAACAGCAAGGAACTACGTTTCGCCGTTTTCTTGGCGTTAATAAAGCGCAAAGATGCACCATAATATACTGATTAATAAGTGCAAAAATTAAACATTAGGCTAATCCTAATGTTTGGTGAGGAAGTCAGTTATTAGAAGGATCGCGCTGCCCGTATATACCTGAGTGGAATTTCGCAATGCTCGGGGAGGCGCAATTGTCTGACAAGGTAAATATCGCGATCGACGTGCGGGATGCAGTAAAACGCTACGGCGATTTTACGGCGCTTAAGACGATCTCGCTGTCGATCATGGACAATGAGTTCTTTACACTCCTTGGCCCGTCCGGGTGCGGCAAGACAACTCTGCTGCGAATGATCGCCGGTTTCGAGGCCGTAACCGAAGGTGCCATCTACCTCTATGGAGATGAGATCGAGAACCTGCCGCCCAACAAACGCCCAGTTAATACAGTTTTCCAGAACTATGCGCTGTTTCCGCATATGACCATTCTGGATAACGTGGCGTTCGGATTGGAAATGCGGGGCAAGTCGAAATCCGAGGCCCGAAAAAAATCAGGTGAGATGCTGGAGCTGGTGCAGCTTTCCCAGTTCTCGGCACGTAAGCCCAGCCAGTTGTCGGGTGGTCAGCAGCAGCGTGTAGCGCTTGCCCGGGCCCTGGCACCGCAGCCCAAGGTTCTGTTGCTGGATGAACCATTATCTGCGCTGGACCTAAAACTGCGCAAGGCGATGCAACTGGAGCTGAAGCACCTGCAGCGCGAAACCGGGATCACCTTTATCTTTGTCACCCACGATCAGGAAGAGGCCCTGACAATGTCTGACAGGATCGCGGTCATGTCGGCAGGCGAGTTGCAGCAGCTGGGTGCACCGACCGATATCTATGAGCGTCCGCACAACATGTTCGTGGCGGATTTTATCGGCGAAACAAACCTTTTGGAGGTCTCCGTCGATGGTATTGATAACGGCCGCGCAACCTGTCATCTGGGCGGTGGGCATGAGTTGACTTGCAACGCCGTCGACGGGGTTGGCGTTGGGTCCAAGGTCCACATGTCGATCCGCCCCGAACGTCTGTATATGTCCGCCGAGCCGGTTGAGACCGAAGGCCTGCACGGGCGCGTCAAAGACAACATCTTTGTCGGCACCGACATCACCACAATAGTGCATCTGGACGAGGGTCCTGATTTTGTCGTGCGCACTTCGAATTCAGATCGCGGCAACAAGCGTATCTTCGAGCCGGGCGCCGAAATGTTTGTCAACATGGAGCTGGGGGCCGCGCGCCTCCTGGTGGACTGATGGCAGCGGGTGCAGCAAGCGGCGGCAGCGC
Organism: Ruegeria sp. CDSA034; assembly: GCF_059612275.1. Taxonomy (NCBI): domain Bacteria; kingdom Pseudomonadati; phylum Pseudomonadota; class Alphaproteobacteria; order Rhodobacterales; family Roseobacteraceae; genus Ruegeria; species Ruegeria sp. CDSA034. The sequence continues at coordinate 121,091 of NZ_JBXWQH010000010.1, read as the reverse complement.
AACGACAGACACATACAAAGAGGCCCGTACATGGCTGTTGTTGCCTGCATGGGTGACACTGTCCATTCTGGTGCTGGCCCCAGTTCTCATGATGCTGATCTACTCTTTCCTGACGAAAGAATTCCGCGGGGGTGTGATCTGGGAATTCTCTCTGGCTGCCTACGATCAATTCTTCTTTGATCGCGGCTTGTTCGGGGACGAGCCCCCCAAGATTGAGTGGACCTATATCACTATTTTCTGGCGCTCGATCTGGCAGGCGGCGGCGGCGACGCTGCTGAGCCTCGCGATCGGGTTTCCGACCGCCTATTTCATTGCGACCCGGTCCGAGAACATGCGTCCGGTCTGGGTATTCCTGATCACCATCCCGTATTGGGTGAACCTGTTGATCCGGACCGTGTCGATGAAATTCTTGCTGCGGGATCAGGGGCCGCTCAATGATTTTCTGATGAATATCGGCCTAATCGACAGCCCCCTGCACATTGTGAATACGAACTTCGCGGTGCAGCTGGGCCTGTTCTATTCGTACCTGCCCTTCATGGTATTGCCGATTTATGCGGCGGTCGAACGCTACAACTTTGCCCTGTCCGAGGCAGCGGCGGACCTTTACGCGTCGAAATGGACGACGCTGCGACGGATCTTGCTTCCTGCGGTCAAACCTGGCGTGTTTGCGGGCTGCATTCTGGTCTTTGTCCCCTCGATGGGATCGTTCCTTGCACCCGACCTGTTAGGTGGCGCCAAGAACTTCATGATCGGTTCGCTGATTGAAGAACAGTTCAAGGGCAATGCTGGCAACTGGCCGTTCGGAGCGGCGGCATCGATGGTCCTGCTGACGATGGTGCTGATCATTCTGATGTTCTCGGCCCGGCAACAAGCCAAAGCCGACAAGGCGGGGGGCTGATCAATGGCAAGCAAGCAATTCGACATCAAGTCATATCCCGGTTTCAAGGGTATTACACTGCTGTGTCTGGTCATCCTTTATGCGCCGCTGGTCGTGGTCACGATCTACAGCTTCAACGCGTCGCAATCACTGACCAACTGGGAAGGTGTATCGCTGCGCTGGTATGCAGATGTGTTTACCGGCCCAGAAAGCGGCAAGTTCAAAACGGCAGCGAAGAACAGCTTTATCATCGCCATCATCGCGGCAACTACGGCGACGACCATCGCGACCCTGGCGGCAACGGGGATGGTGCGCGGGGGTAAGTTCCGTTTTCGCACTGTGTCTTTCGGGTTGATCAGCCTGCCGCTGATGGTGCCGGAAATCGTGCTGGCGGTAGCGACCCTGATCTTCTTCAATTCGATCGGTTTCGAACGCGGGCTCCTGACGATCCTGCTGGCCCATATCGCGTTCTGCATTCCCTTTGCCTACCTGCCGATCTCAGCCCGCATGCAGGGGATCGAAGACAGCTATGAACAAGCGGCACTGGATCTCTATGCCACGAAACGGCAGGCATTCACCAAAATCCTTTTGCCATTGATGATGCCCGGCATCATTTCGGGCTTCCTGCTGGCGTTCATCGTCAGCCTGGATGATTTCATCATCACCAATTTCGTGAAGGGTGCGGGCGTCGAAACGCTTCCTACCGCGATCTTTGGCTCGGTCAAGCAGGGGATCAAACCGAATATCATGGCGATTTCGACCATGTTGCTGAGTGTGTCCATCGTCATGGTCACGATCAGCTATTTCGTCAGCAAGTCTGACAACACAAAATAACCAACAGATGGAGAGTCACATGAAACATATGATGAAAAGCGGCGTCGCTGCTCTTGCCTTGGCCATTGGCGCAAATGCCGCAGCAGCCGAGGGCGAACTGGTTCTGTACCACTGGTTCGAATACATCCCGCAAGAGCTGCTGGATAAGTTCACCGAAGAAACCGGCATCACTGTCACCATGGACACATACGACTCGAACGAGTCCATGTTGGCTTCGCTCAAGGCTGGTGGCATCGGCACTTATGACGTTTCTGTGCCTGGTGATTACATGGTCTCGATCATGGCGGGTGAAGGCATGCTGGACACGATCGCCGATGGTGAGCTGAAGAACAAAGGCAACATCGCCCCCGATTGGGCCGATCCCAGCTTTGACCCCGACCGCCAATCTTCGATTCCGTATCAGTGGGGCTCGACCAGCTTTGCAGTTAACCGCGATGCTTATGACGGGGACATTCAAACCACCGACATATTGTTCAACCCGCCGGCTGAATTGCAGGGTCGCATCAACATGCTGGACAGTCAGGGCGAAGTGATGGCCATGGCCGCGTTGCACATGGGCATTCCGCAGTGCTCCACAGATCGTGAACAGCTGAAGGCGCTGAACGCCATGCTGCAAGAAGCCAAACAGCATTGGGCCTCGTTCAACTCAGACACCGCGAAAGAGGTACTGGTTTCGGGCGATGCGGCTGTAGGTCAAATCTATGACGGTTTCTCTGCCAAGGCGCGCGAAGAAGGCGCCAACGTCGAATACGCCTATCCGACACAAGGTTACATTGCGTGGATGGATAACGTGGTTCTGCTGAAAGATGCGCCCAACCGCGGCAACGCGCTGATCTTCATGGATTTCCTGCTGGAACCTGAGAACATCGCTGCCGTGACCAACTTCGCGCAATACAACGCGGGCGTGAACGGGGTGGAAAGCTTTCTGGACCCAGCGCTGGCAGCGCAGCCTGAAAAGAATCCACATGCCAATGCCGGACCGGGTGTCTTTATCGAAGTTTGCGATGAGGAAACTCAGGCGGTGTACGACCAAATCTGGACCAATCTGAAGAAGTAATTCAGGTCACATACTTATCTTGAATGCCCCTGGTTTCCGCCGGGGGCATTTTGGTTTGTGGCAAACCCCTTGTTGTTCACCGCCTGATATCTTCGAGGATGCGATCCATCATTGCGTCGCAAGCGTTCAGTTGACTGATCTCCAGGTACTCATCCGGTTTGTGGCCCTGACGTTCCATTGATCCGGGCCCGCAAACAACAGTCGGCACGCCCAGTTCGCTGAAGAACCCGGCCTCTGTACCGAAGGCCACCTTTGTGGTGACGTTGCTTTGCGCCAGTTTCTGCGCATAGGCAATGACGCCTTCGGTCTGGGCGACCTCCAGTCCGGGATAGGCGTTATACTGTTCAACCTCGATACGCGCCTCGGGACACAGGTCCTGATACTGTGCACCGACCCTGATGGCCGCCTCCAGAATTTGTGACAAGATGTCTTTGCCATGATCCGAGGCGACATGACGGTATTCAAATGTCAGTTCAGCGCGATCCGGCACAATATTCAACGCCTTGCCGCCAGACATCATGCCCACATGGAACGTGGTGTAGGGCACCGAATAGGCCGGGTCGCTGTTGCCGCTTTTGGCATAGGTTTCTTGCAACGCGCGCAATTCACCTACAAAATCAGTTGCCAGGTGCAGCGCGTTGACGAATTTCGGGGCCAGAGCTGAATGCCCGCTTTGGCCGTGGCAGACGGCACGTAGCGCGGCTTTTCCTTTGTGGCCGACGGCCACCTGCATCTCGGTCGGTTCACCCACAAAACAGGCGCGTGGCTGGCCCAGCATAGGGGCGAGCCGGTCCAGCATGTGCTGGATGCCGACACAGCCGACCTCTTCATCATAAGAAAGCGCGATCTTGAGAGGTTCGCGCAGATCAGCCCCGGCGGCACGATCCGCCAGCGCCATGACAGAAGCCACGTACCCCTTCATATCCGTGGTGCCACGCCCATAGACGCGATTGCCTTCACGGGTCAGGCGGAATGGGTCCTTGGTCCAACTTTGGCCTTCGACCGGGACAACATCAGTATGCGCGGATAGTAGTACGCCATCACCCGCAGGTCCTTTCTCGGCATAAAGCCCGGTCTTGTCGCCACCAGGGTCGGTGATGCGGTGAACGGTGAATCCGCGCGCCTCCAAAAACTCTTCGACATAAGCGGCAAGCTCAAGGTTCGAGTTTTTGCTGACCGTATCGAAGCCAACAAGCCTGTCGAGAATATCCAGGGTAGAGGTCATAGGATTGAACCTGTTTTTTGGTTTGACAGCCGCTTTGGTCTTGGCTGTGAGAGGGTCATTCTCTCCAAGCCTATACGACGGGCAAAATACTTAAATCTGGGAATGGCGAAGCAGAGGTTAGGAGATCTCTAAGTCACGCAATCACCCTTCGTCCTGCGCAAAAAGACCAGGAAGCGATCCTGAATCTACGGCATGAGCACAATGATCAATGAATGCTCTTGATGTGTTTGTTTCATTCTCGGCCCGCGCGCGCAGCAAGCCAAGACGCATTGGGCGCATTTCCCCGGCCAAGGGCACAAAGATCAGCTTTTTGCCATCCGGCGACAAAACGTTGAGGGGGCGGATATTGGCAATCGAAAAACCGAACCCGTTCGCCACCAAAGATCGCATGACCGACATATCTGCGGTGCGCTCCGCGATATTCGGTTTGATATTGGCTTCGCGGAAAAAGGACAGAAAATACTCACCACTAAATGGCAGGTCCAGCAAGACCATTGGGCTGTCCTGCAGGTCGGGGATCGTCAGCTCGCTGCGATTTGCCAGCGGATGACCTTCGCTCAGAACGACATAAGGTGGCAGTTCATGGAGTGGCCGGAATTCGAGATCGGCGGGAATGTCCAGATCGTAAGTCAGGGCGATGTCCAGTTCAGCCCGGCGCAACTGGCTGAAAATAACGGCCTGATTCAGTTCACGCTGTTCGATACGTACATCGGGATAGGTGTCCTCGAAGTCGCGTCGCAACCCCGGTAGAACAATCTGAGCAAATGTAACCAGACACCCGACGGACAGGATACCCTGTACCTTCCCGGTGATTTCCCCGGCCAGTGTGGCCAGCAACTCGGCCTCGCGCAGAACGAACTCGGTACGTTCCATGATTTTGTGCCCGGCCTTGGTCAGCGACAGACCACGCGCGTGTTCGCGCACAAAAAGGGCGACGCCGAATTCCACTTCCAACTGGGTGATCGCCGCCGAGATCGACGGCGACGAGACGTTCAGCTTGTCGCTGGCGGCTGCGATGCTGCCTGCCTTTCCGACGGCCACAAAATACTCAAGCTGTCGCAGCGTGTATCTGAAAGGCAAAGGCGCATCTCCGCGGTCTTGCGGATCAAGCCTTGTACTTGATCCAAGTCGTTTTCAAAGCAGTATACTTTTCAAGCGAGTGCAATGACAAATCGCGCCCAAACCCTGACTGTTTCATGCCTCCAAACGGCGTCATTGCAGACAGCGCGTCTACCGTATTCACCGAAACGGTCCCTGCCATCAGCTTGTCTGACACCCGGCAAGCGCGGGACAGGTTATCGGTCCAGACTGACGCTGCCAGTCCATAGACCGAGTCATTGGCCATCGTCACGGCCTGGTCTTCGGTGTCGAAGGGAATGACTGACAGGACGGGGCCGAAGATCTCATCGCGCGCCAGCGGGTTGTCATGGTCTACGTCGTCGAAGATGGTCGGTTGGACAAAGCAGCCCTTGCCATCCAATGTGATCCGTTCGCCCCCAGTCACAAGGTTGGCGGTTTTCTTGCCTTCCTCGACAAAGCGCATGATCCCCTGTGTCTGCTTTTCATCAACGATGGCACCCATTTTCGACGCCGGGTCCAGCGGGTCACCGGGTTGCATCGCCTGCGCACGGGCGATCAGCTTTTCGACAAACGCATCCTTGACCGAGCGTTCCACGTATAGCCGCGAATTGGCCGAGCAGACCTCGCCCTGATTGAAGAAGATGCCAAAGGCGGCCATGTCAGCGGCCGAGTCCAGATCCTCGCAATCGGCAAAGATCAGATTGGGGCTTTTGCCACCTGTTTCCGGCCAGACCTGTTTCAGATTCGACTCGCCCGAATACTGCATGAACATCTTGCCGATTGCGGTCGACCCGGTGAAGGCAAGGCAGTCCACATCCATATGCAGACCCAGCGCTTTGCCCGCAGTCACGCCAAAGCCAGGCACGACGTTGAATACACCATCCGGAACGCCAGCCTCAGCCGCCAGTTCCGCCAGTCTCAGCGCTGACAGGGGCGACTGTTCGGCCGGTTTCAGCACAACCGAGTTGCCGGCCGCAAGCGCCGCGGCGGCTTTCCATGTGGCCATGTCCAGCGGGAAGTTCCACGGTGTCACTGCTCCGATCACGCCCAGAGGAACACGTTTGACTAGCGCCAAATCGCCAGGCCCGGTTGGGGCGACTTCGTCATAGACCTTGTCGATAGTCTCGGCATACCACTGGAAGAAATGCGCCGAACCGGGGGCATCGATAGTGGCAGCATCCGTCACTAATTTGCCCATGTCGAGACTGTCCAGTAGCGCCATCTCTTCCAGATTGTCGCGGATCAGGTCGACCAGTTTCAGCATCACCGCCTTGCGGTCACCGGGGGCCATGCGCGACCAGCGGCCATCCTCGAATGCGGCGCGGCCTGCGGCGACGGCACGGTTGATGTCTTCCTCATCGCATTCGGCAACCTGAGTCAGCACTGCGCCTGTGGCGGGATTTATGCTATCAAAGGTCTTGCCCGATGTGGCATCGACAAACTTGCCGTCAATGAAAGCCTGCCCACGAAATGACAGACCGGCGGCGCGACTTTTCCAATCTTCGTGCGTATAATCCAACATGATGTCTCTCTCGCTGATTATTCGTCGCCGGGTACGCCATAAGAAGGCGCTTCTCTCGGGTCGAGCGCGCGCTGAATATAGGCGTCCAGCTGCGGTTTATAGATGTCCCAGGCGGTTGCGATGGCCTCAATCGGGCAACCCTCGGTCCAGTCGCATCGTAGGTCGGCTACCGGCCAGCTGACCTTGTCGACGATCTTCATGCCTGCTGAATGTACCGGACCGGCCTCGCCCCCCGCGTCCAGACCGGCGCGCATGGCTGCGATCAGGCGGTCTCCGATATGACCCGAGGCCGACAGAAACCCGTCGACGATGGCCTGCGGGACGCCGTCGTTGTCCAGAAGATTGCCACCCGAGGCGACGTTTTCGGCCTGCGCTTGTGTCCAGATGCCAAGGCTGTTGGGACCGGAATGGATCGCCGTGCGTCCAGCGGTGTCCACGGCCAGAACCTGACGGTACTCAATGAATTTCATGCGGGCCGTCATCTCGGCGATGGCCTCAGGCGCGGTTTTACCTTGTTCCATCAGATCCAGCGTCAGCGGGCCAAGGCTGGGGTCGGTTACGTTCTGCGATGCGACAGCACCGACACTGGCGCGGGCAAACGAACAGCGGGCGGCCACGGCGGGTGAAGACGACGAAATCGCCAACCCGAACATGCCGGTATCGGCACAACGGGCGACCAGTGAAAAAGTCATATAGACCTCCTTAACGACAAAGACCGGGCTGCGCGGGGTGAGAGCGTAAGTGCGCAGCCCGGTATCCTCAAATGATCGGCAAGATCAGTCGGGAATGACTGCGGTGCCGTCAATCTCAACCAACCAGTCCGGGCGTGCGAGTGCCTGAACCACCAGCCCCGTCGAGCAAGGGTAGACCCCTTTGATATACTCGCCCATGGTGCGATAGACGGCCTCGCGGTGGCGGACATCAGTGATGTAGACGACGACCTTGACCAGATGTTCCATTGAACCGCCGGCCTCTTCGATCAGCTGCTTGATGTTCTGCATGACCTTGTGGGTCTGCTCGACCGGATCGTGGCTGTCGATATTGACCGCATCATCCAGGTTCTGCGGGCACTGGCCACGCAGGTAGACGGTTTTTCCACCTTGCGTGACGACGGCCTGACACAGGTCGTTATCGAGGTTCTGCTCGGGGTAGGTTTCTTTGGTGTTGAATTTGCGAATGCGAATGTGCGCCATTTCGGTGTCCTGTTGTCTTATTCTGCGGCTGCTGGGGCGATGATTGCCGCCTGACCATCGTAATCGGCATAGGCGCGCTGGATCGCAATCTGATCGGCTATGTATTTCGCATCGTGCCAAACGCCCCAAATGAAGGTGGAGCCACGACGTGACTGCCAAGGCAGGCCAAGGAAGTATATGTCAGGTTCGACCGAAACGCCGCGCTGGTGGATCGGCGCGCCTTTGGCGTCAAATGCGTCCGCCTTGATCCAACTGAAATCCTGACGGAAGCCCGTGGCCCAGATGATCGTGGAAATACCCTTTTTGGCAAAATCGACTGACCCAAGCGGATTGGTCAAACAGTCCGGGTCTTCAAAGGGTTCGCGCGCCTCAGACTCTTCCGGCAGATCAATTCCGGTGCGTTCCACATAGGCGTCAGCAAGATCAAGCATCTCTAGATAATTGGCGTCGCCTGCGGCTACGTTGCGCTGTAGATCATCCGCGAAGCTGAGAACGCCGTTCTCGAAGTTTTTGGTCATACCAGTAAGGGTGACCCCCTCATTTCCAAGCCGGCGGAAATCCATCGTATGCCCACCATGGGCCCCGCTAACTGAGATGGTGACATGCTCGGTTCCGGGTTTTTGCGCAGCGATATCCCAAAGTCCCAGCACGCCCAGCCACCAGACATTGTCGCGACCGCGGTATCGGCGAGGCGGGCGGTCATGCGGACCAACCGACAAAAAGACCTTGCGGCCTGCGCGGTTCAACTCGTCCGCGATCTGCGCGCCGGACGACCCGGCACCGACCACCATCACGGCACCTTCTGGCAGTTGGTCGGGGTTCTTGTAGTAGAAGGAGTGGATTTGCTCGACACCAGCCGTTGCCGGCACGATCGGCGGAATGACCGGTTGCTGGAACGCGCCCGTGGCGGCCACAATGCGTTTGGCATGAATCTCGCCGGCAGAGGTTTCAACCTTGAAGCCTCCTTCACCCGGCAGACGTTCTGCTTTCAGCGCCTCTACACCTTCGCGAATGGGGGCTTTGACCATTTCGGCGTATTCGACAAGATATTTGGCAACCCGGTCCTTAGGCACGAACGCATCGGGGTCGTCGCCGTTGAACTGCAGGCTGGGAAAACGGTCATGCCAGGCCGGGCCATTGGCAACCAATGCGTCCCAACGACCGGTACGCCATGCTTCTGCAGTGCGGTTCTTTTCCAGAATGATGTGGGGCACATAGTTGTTTGCCAAGTGCTCGCTCAGCGCGATACCAGCCTGTCCGCCGCCAACAACCAGCGTATCCGTTTTCTCAATGGACATGTGTCGGTTCCCTATAACTGCATCTCGAATTGACCCTGAGAGGTCATTGCCATCGCTCATTACATGCCGGTCTTGGAGGACGAGCGATCACAATGGACCGAACGCCTTGCACTTTCAGAATTCGGACATCAGCACCTAACCGGTGAGCTAGCCGATACCTGGGTAACGGCCGCTTTGGATTGCCGCATTCTGTGCCACTCCAGCACGCTATGCACGTTTCCAGGTTAAGGTTTCACAAGTTCGAAACAGGTGAAATAACTGTCTAACTTACTCTTAATTAGGCTTTGGCTAACTTGTCGGGTTTTATGTTGAGCTCCCAGGCAGTTGCCTATTCTCCGACAGATAAGGCGCGATCAGGTAATACAGTTCCCCCTGCGAAGAGATCTGGCATTTCCGGTAAAGTTGCTTGCGCAAGACCTTTACGGTCTGGGGGCTAATGCCAAGTGTCAGGCCAATAGAAATCGACGAATGTCCTTGCAGGATCAACAGCGCCACCTGGGCCTGTCTTGGGCTTAGGCTGATGTCCTGCTCGGCGGACATGCGCCGGCGCAGTTGTTCAACGGTATCTTCCGGCTCACCTTCAATCGGGGGCTTGATGTCTGGCCAGTTCATTCTGACCAGCGCACTAACCACTGGCGCGATGTGTTTAGCCGCGCTGTAGTCTCTGGACGAGAACCGCGATGCGGTGGTTGCGTCCCTGCCGATACAGACTGTGATTGAACTGATCGGGGTAAGGCAGGCGAAATAAGCAAGCTCATCTGTCAGCGTTGTGTTGGCGTAGTAGGATTTGAAGTACTCGTTGCGCTGAAACTGATCAGGGGCGACATCGGTTAAACGATAAAGACCGTCTGCAGCGCGGCTTTGATGTAGGCCAAAGAACGGATCCAGCAGATAGGCTCCTTTGACATAGTGGCTGTCGATGCGCTCGAAAACGCGACTGTCGCGAGCGTGGGTCATCAGAACCTGGGGCGCACGATCCTTAAAAAAGGCGATGATCGCGAAGTTATCGAATGAGCATGTCGCATCCAGCCAACGGTGCAATGCATCACCGAAGCGTTCTGATCCGATTGCCATAATTGCGGTCGACAAGGCGTCTGGTGCCGAAATTTGTGACATATTCGGGTACCCCCCTGGGGGTATATACCCCCTGAAATCGCCAAAGTAACGTAAATACTCAATTTAGGTGGTATGTATCCGCCGGCGCGATCATGGCCCGAACAAGGGACGCGCCGGATCAGCAGAACTGCTACAGGAAAACAAAGGGGTTGATCATGGCTAAAGATACGCTCGACATTCTTTCGCAGGATAAGCACCTGATTCAGTCTTTCGCCGATCTGGACGCGCTAAAGAAGCAGGGCGCTCGCACCGTCATATCGCGGGCAAAGGGCGCCTACGTTTATGACAGCGACGGAACAGAGCTGATCGACGGAATTGGCGGTTTATGGTGCGTCAATATCGGCCATGGCAATGACGAGATGATTGCCGCGATCTCGGATCAGTTGAAAACACTGGACTATTACTCGACCTTCTACAACTTTACACACCCGGCAGCGGCGGCGCTGGCCGAGAAGATCGCTCAGCTTGCGCCGGGTCATCTGAATTCGGTCTATTTCAGCAATTCCGGTTCGGTCGCAAATGACAGCGCCATTCGGATGCTGCACCATTATAATATCCGCAAGGGAAAGCCAGAAAAGAAGCTGATTCTATCGCGGCACGGCGCCTATCACGGATCGACTCATCTGGCGATGGCGATGACCACACCTGGCTATTCCGAAGGTTGGCACGCGGCCAGCGAACTCGTGCATCACCTGCGCTCACCCCACTACTGGCGCGAATGCGGCGAGATGACCGAGGGTGAGTTCCTTAACGATCTGATCGACGATCTGACCGCCAGTATTGAGCGGATTGGCGCAGAAAACATTTGTGCGTTCATCGCCGAGCCGATCCAGGGCGCAGGCGGTGTTGTGACCGCACCTAAAGGTTATCACAAGCGCGCGTGGGAGGTCTGTAAGGCCAACGATATCAAATACGTCGCCGATGAGGTCGTCACCGCCTTTGGCCGTCTTGGGCACTTTTTTGCCTCGGAAGATGTGTTCGACATGGTGCCAGACATCATCACCACGGCCAAGGGCTTGACCTCAGGCTATCAACCGCTTTCGGCCACGATCGTCTCGGATGATATTCACGAAGTGATCTCGGGGCCCGACGGTATGTTCCTGCATGGCATGACCTATTCGGGCCACCCTGCGGCTGCGGCGGCAGGTCTGACCAACATCGCGATTATGGAGCGCGAGCAGATCCCGCAGCGGGTGCAATCAACCGGTGCACGGTTCGAATCCAACCTGCGCGGTCTGACCGACATCGAAATGGTCGGCGAAGTGCGTGGTAGCCATTTCATGATGGGGATCGAATTCGTCAAAAACCGCGCCAGCAAGGAAAGTTATCCGGATGAGGCGCAAGTGGGGCTGAAAGTAGCCCAAGCCTGCCAGAAACGCGGCCTGATCGCACGCCCCTTGGGAAACGTGCTGATCTTGTCCCCGACATTGATCATGGACGAGCCCATGATTGATCGCATCGAAGCCATCCTGCGCGACTCCATCACAGAAGTTGCCACCGGTCTTTAGATCTTGATTTACTGGGACTGACGGCCCTCCGTGAACCCTATCAGCCAGCCTTAAGGAGCCAGCCATGCGCGATCCACGCTATGATATTCTGTTCGAGCCGATGCAGATCGGCCCTCTGACCGCCAAGAACCGGTTCTATCAAGTTCCCCATTGTAACGGCGGCGGATATCGTGATCCCTCGGCGGCGGCTGCGATGCGTGGGATCAAGGCTGAAGGCGGCTGGGGTGTGATCTTCACCGAGCAGTGCGAGATGCACCACACGTCTGAGATCACACCCTTTATCGAGCTGCGTCTGTGGGAGGACAAGGACATCCCGCAACTGCGCAAGATGTCGGAACGGATGAAAACACATGGCGCTTTGGCGGGCATTCAGCTGGCATATTCCGGCATCAACGGGCCGAACCTCTATACCAAAGAAGTGCCGCTGGCCCCTTCTGCCCTTCCCATTCGGACTTTCACAAACGACCCGGTTCAAGCCCGCGCACTGGACAAGCAGGACATCAAAGACCTGCGCCGTTGGTTCGTGAACGCTGCCAAACGATCGAAAAACGCAGGATTTGACTTGATCTGTCTCTATGGTGCGCACGGGTTTGGCATCTTCCAACACTTCCTCAGCCGTGCCACCAACCAGCGCAGCGACGAATATGGCGGCAGTCTGGAGAACCGCGCCCGTTTCAGTCAGGAAGTCATCGCCGACATGCGCGACGCGGTCGGCGATACGATGGCGATCACGCTGCGGGTCAGCCTGGATGAAACCATCGGTGAGCTTGGCTTTTCGAACGCCGAGGTGCGTGACTATATTGAAATGAACAAGGACCTGCCGGATCTTTGGGATTTGGCGCAAGGAACTTGGGAAGACTGTTCTGGCCCTTCACGTTTCAAGGAAGAGGCCACGCAGGAAGAACTGGTGCGTGGTATTCACGATCTGACCGACAAGCCTATTGTCGGCGTGGGCCGGTTCACTTCACCCGATGTAATGGCCAAGATGGTCAAGTCCGGTACGCTGGATTTCATCGGCTGCGCCCGTCCATCTATCGCCGACCCGTTCCTGCCCAAAAAGATCGAAGAAGGCCGGATAGAGGACATCCGCGAATGCATCGGCTGCAACATCTGCATCACGGGTGACATGACCATGTCGATCAGTCGTTGCACCCAGAACCCGACCTTCATGGAGGAATGGCGCAAGGGCTGGCACCCCGAGAAGATGAACGAAAAAGGTGATAGCTCGAACGTGCTGATCGTGGGCTCGGGCCCTGCGGGGCTTGAGGCCGCGTGGGCGCTGTGTCGCCGCGGCTACGACGTTGCCGTGGCCGAGGCCCGCGACGTTATCGGAGGCCGTGTAGCGCGCGAACGTCTGTTGCCGGGCCTATCGGCCTGGGGTCGGGTAGTGGACTATCGTGACTATCAACTCAGCCAGCGCCCAAACGTGGAAATCTATCGCGAAAGCGAGCTAGATGCTGAAAGCATTCTGGAGTTCGGCTTCGAAAACATCTGTATCGCCACAGGAGCGACATGGCGCAACGATGGTGTCTCGCGTCAGCACGTTGTGCCGATGCCAATTGCTGAAGGCGCCAGGGTCTATACCCCGGACGATCTGATGGATGGCACAATCCCATCCGGCCGAGTGGTGGTGTACGACGACGACCACTATTATATGGGTGGTGTTCTTGCCGAACTGTTGGCCAAGAACGGCGCGCAAGTGACGCTGGTTACACCATCGGCTTATGTCAGTGACTGGACCAACAACACGTTGGAACAGATCGCCATTCATCCAAGGCTGGTCGACGCGGGGGGCGAGATCGTGCTCAACCAAGGCGTCACTGAAATCCACCCGGATCATGTGGTCTCAAACTGTGTCTACACCGATCGCACTTGGAAGATCGAGGCAGATGCTGTTGTGATGGTTGCATCCCGTCTGGAAAACAACGGCGTATTCAATGATCTGAAGGCACGCGAAGCGGACTGGGCAGATGCAGGCATCAAGTCGGTCAAACTGATCGGCGACGCCAACGCACCGGCTCCGATCGCTTGGGCAACCTATGCCGGTCACCGCTATGCACGGGAACTCGATGGTAAAGGTATTGGTGACGCTTTGCCCTTCCGCCGTGAAATTACAGAACTTGCGGTAGACTAATATATTTGTGGGGTTTTGGCGGCGAAGTGCGAACTTTGCCGCCTTATGCGCCTGAATGTCATTTGACATCCGTGGAACACCAACAGACGCAACAAATCCGTTACAAAGAAAATACTCTTTCTCAACTCAACGGCGAATTGCTTTCATTTGCTTACGAACTCAAAACGGTGTGAACATCCGCGTTAGGTCCGAAATTGATAGTGTAATGCACGCGCAGCGAAAGTCAGCGTTTCCGCAAAATCCCGACAATTCCGTCCGATAGACGTCGGTATGAACTACGGTTCGTTCTTTTTGAAATAACTACGGGTCATACCACCATTTATCTGAAGAAGTTGATTAGCCTGGTGCTGATTAACTTTGTTCCCGGATCCAGGCCGTTTTCTCTCATTTTTCGTTGTTGTTGTTTGTGTTGTTGCCTTGAAGGTAGTTGAATGGGGTCATCGCAACTGCTTAAACAACTTTGCGACAGATCCGCAAAAGACCCACAACATGACGAAACCCCTGCATGACTTACCGACGCTTGATCGTTTTCTCTATTACGTCGTAGGGCAATTCACGCTCATCAAAAACACCGATAAAAATACCGACATCAGCCGCACTACCGTCTCGCTTCTTCAGCAACGTTTCATTTGAAACTGTTGTACGTTGCGATGGACGGCGCGCCCATTCTGACAAGCGCTTCATGAACATGTTGATCACCTCGGCATGGCCCAAGTCGGCACCGAGATCATTCAACTCTTTAGGGTCGTTTTTCAGGTCGAACAATAACGGGCGAAACCCACCATCGGCAAAGATGAATTTCCAATCCTTGTCCGCCAGCATGAACAGGCGTGCTTGTTTGGGGTCAAGGCCCAGAGCCGCGGCTTCGGGCGTGGCAGAATAATCATATTCGCTAACCACAAACTCGCGCCATGCCTTGGGGTTTTGGCCATACAGTAACGGCAGTAGCGAGCGGCCTTCGATAACGTGATCCGGGACATCGCTACCTGCCAGATCAACAAATGTTGCCGCCAGATCAATACTTTCGACCAGTGCGCTACAAACAGTGCCGCGTGTTGCGTCTGCTTCTGGTGACGGGTCATAGATGATCAGTGGAACGCGCACCGACGGATCATGGAAGAGATCCTTTTCACCCATCCAATGATCACCGAGGTAGTCCCCATGGTCGGAGGTCACGACGATCATCGTGTCTTCCATGTGGCCACTCTCTTCTAGCCAATTGAATAGGCGACCCATCTGATCATCAGCCTGTTTGATCAGCCCCATATAGGCGGGTATCACCTTTTCACGCACACCCGGCTTGCTAAAGGTTTGACCGATTTCGTTCTGCATGAATTGTTCATAGACAGGGTGAGGATTATGTAACTCGCCATCCGAGCGAACCACCGGCAAAACATCCTCTGCCGTGTACATGTCATGATACGGCGCTGGAACAATGTAAGGCCAGTGCGGCTTGATATAGGACAGGTGGCACATCCATGGCCCAGCCGAATTGGCATCCTGCGTTTGAATAAATTCAATCGCCTGTCCCGTTAGCCACGGCGTTTCGCTATCTTCTTCCTTAATGTTTGCAGGCTTATCAGCGTGCCGCATAAACCAACCCGAAGCGACACCACCATCTTCATCAACCCCAGCATTGGCATTGTGCTGCCAGGGGTTTTCAGCCTCATACCCCTGCCCTTTCAGATACTCATTATAAGGCGAACGTCTTTTGTCATAAAAGCCTTGCGGCCCCTCACCCCATAAGCCGTCATCACGGAGGAAGACATCAAAACCACACTCCGCGACACGTGCTCCGATAACGCCATCGCGCGAAATGCCCAGGCGATCCATCCCTGCCTGATCCACGCTCATATGCGTCTTTCCGATCAACCAACTATCCATCCCACGTTCGCGCAGATGATCGCCCAGAGTGACCTCTCCAACCTTGAGCGGAAAATTATTCCAGGCAGCGCCGTGACTGTGTACGTAACGCCCTGTGTAAAAGCTCATTCTTGAGGCCCCGCAGATGGGCGATTGAACATAACAATGGGAAAACCGCACTCCCTTGGCAGCAAGCGCATCCAAATGGGGGGTGTTCAAACTCGGATGTCCGGTGCAGCTCAGGTAGTCGTACCGAAGCTGATCGAACATGATAAACAGGATGTTTTTGGCTTTTCTGGTCATGTCGCCTTAACCACCCCGTCATTCATCCATTTGTCGAACTGTTTGAGTACCGCTTCGCAGAAGGCGTCGTCATTGATATGGGCGTCAATTTCCGTAGTTGATGCAACCGCTGGCATCACGTTGCGAGCCTCGTCAACCATTTCGGCAAGCGCTTCCCGGTCATGCGCTTCCTGACCTTCGCGATCCCATTCCTCAACACCGCCGGTGGGCAGGAAAAAATGGGTTGGGCCGGTGGCTTGTTTCAGACGATCGGCCATTTCCCGAATAGCGGCCCGTCGCTCTTTTGCATTGAACACCGCACTTTTGATCAGGCGATTATGTTCGTGGAACAGACGGTCGGCATATTGGTCGGGAATGTCCTGCCAACCGGCAAAATCCAAAAGATCCAGCGCGCCTGGGGCCACCATTTGCGGCACGCCCGCGCGTCCGGCATTTGTCAGCCGGTCACGCCCCGAGGACACCAGCGAACCTGCGAGCATGTTGGCAAATTCCTGCATGCAGAAATCCATTACACAACAGAACGCGCCCTCACCCGCAAGCTTCTCAAATGCCATACCGCCCATGCCCGTTGAATGGAACACGGCCACTTCGTATCCCCGTTCTTCCAAAGCAGGTTTCAAAGTTTTCATATAACGCAGGCAGGATGAGCCCAACGAAGTCATCCCGATCATCGGGCGATCGCGCTGAGGGCGTTGAACCGCGCGGGCTGCGCCTAAAACAGCACCTGCGGCCTGGCTTAGCGATGAGCGGCAAACCGAGTTCATACCATAAAGCCCGCCAGCCCAAAGGATCATCTGAATATCCGGTGCCAAACGGTGTGGCGGAATCAGCGGTGAAAAACTGACGGTGGAGACAATGTATTTCGGCACACCCATTGGCAAAGCTTGCGCGCAATCCAGCGCCAGATCGGTGCCCATCGTGCCACCAGTTGCGAGCATCCCATCAAATTTGCCCTCGGCGTAGACCTGCGCAACAAGCGTTGCTGCGCCCCGCGACATCACGCGAAAAGCCTTGTTTTCGTCACCGAGCGCGATCACCTCATCTATAGTCATACCACCGGCCGCGGCCACATCATGTTTGGAAATGTCCGTGGGCGTGGTTGGATCCCCAAGAACCGAGACATCCATGGTCAGCACGTTGCCACCCTGCGCCGTGATGCACTCTTCGATGTAGCGCATCTCGGGGTCTTTGGTGTCATAGGTGCCGATCAACAAGATAGTCTTTTCGCCCATGGTAATCTTCTCCTTGCAGGCTATCGTCTTACAGCTGAATCCAGGCTGTTTTTAGATCGAAGTACTTTTCCATTGCATGCATAGACTTGTCGTGGCCGTTGCCCGACTGCTTTACTCCGCCCAAAGGCACAGTGGCGTCCGCACCGCCATAAGTGTTGACGTGAACAACACCAGAGCGGATGCCCGCCACCATGCGATGTGCACGGCTCAGATTTGCAGTCCACACGCCCGAAGCCAATCCATAAACGCTGTCATTTGCCAGGCGCAGTGCCTCATCTTCGTCTCTGAACGGTGTCACGGCCAAAACCGGACCAAAGACCTCATTGCGGAACAGATTGTCGGTGGGTTTGACCCCGTTCATTACAGTGGGTGCCATAAAATAACCGCCCGTTTCCGTCAGAATTCGGTCACCGCCGGCACGGCGCTCAGCACCTTCCGCTTCGGCTTGGGCGACGAAATCCAGATTGCTTTCCAATTCCGGCAATGAGTGCACTGCCCCGATCTGTGTGTTCAAATTCAGCGGGTCGCCGACGCGGAAGGCCTGCGCGTGTTTAACGATCTCGGCGACGAAGTCTTCGTGAATATCCTCCTGCACCAGCAAGCGCGATCCCGCGACGCAAATCTGACCTGAATTTCGGAAAATACCTGCGGCGGAGACCTTGGCCGCCTGCGCGAGATCCGGGGCGTCGTTGAACACGATGTTGGGGGACTTTCCGCCAAGCTCCAAGTAGCAGCGTTTCAAGTTCGAGCGCGCGGAATATTCCAGAAGCCGCCGCCCTGTCGCACCCGAGCCGGTAAAAACCATGATGTCGACATCCATCGACAGGGCCAGTGTTTCACCAACCACGCTGCCTTTGCCTGTGACAACGTTCAGGACACCGTCCGGCACACCTGCCTCAAGCGCCAATTCGGCTAATCGCAAAAGTGATAGCGAGGCCGATTCCGCAGGTTTCAACACCACCGAGTTGCCCGCCGCCAGCGCCGGCGCGATCTTCCACGCACCGATCATCATCGGCATGTTCCACGGCACAATCGCCCCGACAACGCCGACAGGCGCGTGATGCACGAGACCCAGCACATTTTCAGCTGTGGGCGCAATCTGACCATAGATCTTGTCTATGGCCTCGCCATAATAGCGGAACGTGCCCGCAGCCGACATCGGCTCGGCCTTCATGGCCATGTTTATCTCAGTGCCGTTGTCCCGCACGCCCAGAACGGCCAGTTCCAAAGCGTGTTCTTCAATCAGATCGGCCAGTTTCAACAACACCTTCTTGCGTACAGAAGGTGCAGCCCGCGACCAGCGTCCGTCTTCAAACGCCGTGCGGGCCGCCGCAATAGCCCGCTCCATATCCGCGGGGGTGCCCTCGGCAATTTGAGTTAGAACCTGACCGTCAATTGGAGAAATGACATCCAGTTGCCCTCCTGCCGCTGCGGCCTCGTGACGCCCATCAATTAGAAGGCTCCGTGGCGGTACGGGCTGACCACGTAGCGCATCGATGGCAAGTTGATCCATAGGTCGCTTATCCTTGCTGGTTCGGATTATCGGAATCCACGGGTTGCATCGTAGGTTCCGGCCGCAGTTTGTTTTTGAATTCGAAATACAGCGTTCGGCAGTGCAGGATCAGGATAAGAACGATCAGGCCAAACAGAACGGCCGCGATGGGCCGGTCGATGAAGTCGAGCGGCGTTTTGACCCGTGCCATTGCGCTGCGCAGCTTGGTTTCCATAATCCCGCCAAGAACCATGCCCAAAATGATTGGAACAATCGGCAGGTCCAGCCGTTTTAGGATCAGCCCAAAAACCCCGAACCCGGCAGCAATGGCACAATCTGTGATCGAGTTGCGCAGGCTATAGACCCCCACGAATGCCAAAATCAGGATCATGACACCAAGGAACCGGGTCGGGATCTTGATAATCTTCAGCAGCAGGTTCGTCGAAAACAACAAGAACACAAGAACGATCACGTTAAGCAGGATCAGCGCCATATACAGGGCCAATACGAAATCCATCTGGTTTTCGAACAGCTGCGGTCCGGGGATCACGTTGTGGACATAAAACACGGACAGCATCATCGCCGTCAGCGCCTCGCCAGGAATACCCAGAGCCAGCAGAGGAATCATCGCAGCGCCTGGAACGGCGTTGTTCGCCGCCTCGGACGCTACAAGTCCCTCGGGTGAGCCATCACCAAACTTTTCTGGGTTTTTTGACGTCTTTTGAGCATAGGTGTAGGATAAAAATTGCGATGTAAACTCGCCCGTACCCGGCACCATGCCCATGAAAACGCCGATACTTGAGGACACGGTGGCAACGCGTTTCACGCCCAGAAGTTCTTTGAGACCGGCAAAGATATTGCCACTTACATGGGTGTCGCCTGGCGCGTGGTTCTTTTCCAATAGCAGCAGAAATGCCTGGCTAATCGCAAACAGACCCAGCACGACCACAATGAGATCAATGCCGGAAGCCAGCCAACTTTGATCGAAGGTGAACCGGCGGGTGTACTTCACGGGCTCCAGCCCCACCGAATTCAGGAAAATGCCGAAGGCCGCCAGCATACCAGCGGCAAAAATCTGGCCCCGGTGGGCCAGCACAACCAGAATGATGCCCAATAGCGCAGCCAGGAAAATCTCGCGGCTGCCGAAATGTGGGGCGACAAGGGCCAGAACCGGTGACAACACCATCAGACAGATGATCGCAAACACGCCCCCGAAGAATGAGGCCGAATACGCCAGAGACAGCGCACGGTGGCCCTGCCCCCGTTTGGTCATGGGATATCCGTCATAAGTGGTCAGCGCGTTCACCGCTGTGCCGGGGGTGTTGATCAGGATCGCGGGAATGGCTCCGCCATACATGGACGAGCCGTAGATACCCAATAACAGGGTTAGTCCTACGATGGGCTCGAACGCAAAGGTGGCAGGTAACAGGATTGCGATGGCCACTGCCGCACCTACGCCGGGCAATGCACCGATGATGACACCGCCGATCGAACCGATCAGCAGGGCGACGATTACCTGCCATTGTAGCAGGATTGAAATACCGGAAAGAAGCGTTTCCATAGTGGCCCCTTACAGATAGGTCAGCGCAAAGGCGCGCACGGAATCCGGAAGGTATTCATAGACCGCTCCGGCGGGGATTTTGACCTGAAGAAAGCCACGGAAAACGATGGTGACCACAAAGCCGAACAACGCACCTATTCCGATAGCATTTGCACCACGAAACCCTACACGAAGGGTCAGGAAGACTGCGAACAACATGGTTGAGGGTAGATATCCCAGCTGCGGAACCACCAGCACATAGATCAGGAAATAGGCAACATATTCGAACGACCGAACCCAGAACCCGACCTCGGTCCAGCGGCCGCTGATCCGGTCTGACAAGGCCGAGCTAAGCCAATGCAGAAACCCGAACACCACCATGCACCAGATTGCAATTGTGGGCCAAAGACCCGGCTGCGCGAACCATTTGGTTCGTTTGACGACCTTGGTCTGATCACCCAGCTGGGACAAAAGAAACACCGCGAATGCCAAAAACAGTACGGCGAAAACGACATCGCCGGGTCGGCGATATCTTTTGAACATGTCCTGTAAAGTCTTTGCAATCATCGTTTCCTCCCAACCTGAAAGAGGCGTGAGGCAGTGCCCCACGCCCGATCTGGATCTTACTCGCCCAGAATTTCTTCAATCTTAGCGAAAGAGGATTTGTCTTGCTCAATCTGAGCGTTGGATGCGTCTGGGTCCTGCCAGTAGATCAAAGCACCGGTTTCCTCAGCAAGCTGCTTGGCCTTGTCCGACTGCACCGCCTTTTGTGCTGCCGCAGTGATTTTTTCACGTGCCTCGGGTGGAGTATCCTTGTGAACGAACAGGCCGTTCCACAATGCCAGCGGCAGATCCGGGTTGAGCTCGACGATCGTCGGCGTATCGGGGATCAGCGAAATCCGCTCGCCACCAATGCTTGCCAGAATATTCACGTCATCCAGGCAAGGTAGAACAAGTTGCAACGTAGTGTTGATGACGTCCACGTCACCTGATGCCAGCGTGTTGCAATCCAACGCGTCAAAGGCTGCTTCACTTGCAAAATCAAATCCGCTGCTGACAGCAGCAGCAAAGGTGACCTGCGTGGGCGGCAAGACCGAGCCGAAATGACCAAGCGCCAAATCATTGTCCTTGCCGTGTTCTGCCAGTTCTTCCCAGTTCGAGAACGGCGCATCCTTGCTGGATGCGATTACGAATGGGTACGTCAGAAAAATACCGATCGGATCGAACGGGTTCGGGTTCAGTTCAGGGATACCGATTTCCGGTCCAATGACGGGAACGCCAATGACGAAAGAACCAATGGTGTATCCATCCGCTGGGGCAGTGGCGACTTCGACTGCACCTGGGAACGGACCGCCGCCGCCGCCGGGCTTGTTCACGACCGCAGCCGGGACATCGTACATGGCTTGAAATTCGTCCGCGATCATTCGCGTCAGCACGTCTTCAAGATCGCCCGGAGGCCATGGAACCACGAAAGTTACCGGTTTCTCTGGATACTCTGCCAGTGCAGCGGTTGCTGACGCTACAAATGCGGCGGTTGCTAGAAATTTCTTCATTGACACCTCCCGTTAGTGGTTCAATAAATGAACCGCGTTAACAATAATAATGTTGCGTTGTTAAGTTTATTCTGTCAAGTATAACCTGACCGGGAGGAGGCAAAACACATGGGCACCGCACTTAATGCCTTGAAAATGCTAGAGTACTTTTCAAGCTCTCAGCCGGAAATCGGGCTGAGTCACATTGCGCGTCTGGCTGGTTTGAACAAGGCGACCGCCCTCCGCCACTTACGAGCACTGGAAGAGTTCGGCCTGATCGAGCAGAATCCGCAGACGAAATCATATGCCATCGGACCAGCTGCTCTACGGTTGGCCGCCCTGCGCGAGATTGCCAAGCCTGGCCTTGATGGTGCACGCCAGAAAATGCAGGCCGCGATGCATGAGGTTGGCGAAAGCCTGCACCTTACGCTGCTTGAAAAAGACACTCTGCAAACTGCGCTGGTGGTCGAAACCACGCAGCACAGCGTTCGCGTAAGTTTGGACCCTAGCGAAATTATTCCGGTCAACGCGACTGCTTCGGGATTATGTATGCTGAGCTTCGGTCCCGCTTTCCTTCTGGAACGCTTGGAATCCGACACACTCACCCGATTTACCGACGCAACAATGACGGACCCAAAGATTATTCGTGACCGGGTTGCACAAATCGGCCGGGCGGGCTGGGCCAATAGTAATGGCAGCTTTGAAGATGGTGTCTTCGGATATGCGGCGCCTATCTTCGGTATTGATCAGATCGCGATTGGAACCATTGCGATTGCCGTTCCCGAAATTCGTGCAACCCGCGCGCGACAGCCGCTGATTTTGACCTCACTCCACACCCTTTCGAAAGAACTGACCGCAAACTTTGGCGGCCAGATGCCCGAAACTTTTCCAACCGAATTCCACCCATGATTGACGGGCGGACTAAATCTCCGGAGACACGTTACATGAAAGACTCCAACTTTCTGAAGGAAAACAACGCCCGACATTTCTGGCAACCAATGGCGCACCCGGCCGACAGCCAGAAAAACCCGCCGACCATTCTGACCGGAGGTGAAGGGGTCAGCATCATTGATGTAGATGGTCACAAGGCGCTGGATGCAGTGGGTGGCTTATGGAACGTCAATCTGGGCTATTCCTGTGATCCGGTGAAGCAGGCCATCACCGATCAACTGAACGCGCTACCCTATTATTCAACCTTTCGCGGCACCAGCAACGACAAGGCGATCGAATTGTCTTATGAGTTGGCGCAGTTCTTTGCGCCTGACGGATTGACCCGTGCATTCTTTACTTCGGGTGGATCGGATTCGGTTGAGATCGCGCTGAAACTGGCGCGTCAGTTTCACAAAGTTCGAGGCGAGGCCGGCCGTACCAAGTTCATCAGCCTGAAACAGGGCTATCACGGCACCCACTTCGCGGCTGCCTCGGTCAATGGCAATCAGAAATTCCGGGCGGCTTATGAGCCGATGATGCCGGGCTGTTTCCACGTGCCCGCGCCCTGGACCTATCGCAATCCGTTCGATGAGACGGACCCCGAGCGTCTTGCGCAACTTTGCGTAAAAGCGCTGGAGGCCGAAATCGCATTCCAGGGTGCAAACACCGTCGCCGCATTTATTATGGAGCCAATCTTGGGCGCAGGCGGAGTGATCCCGCCGCACAAGAGCTTTATGCCCATGGTGCGTGAGGTCTGCTCAAAGCACGGAATTCTGCTGATTTCGGACGAAATCATTACTGCCTTTGGGCGTACAGGCAGCGAAAGTGGCGCGAGACATTGGGGGGTGCAGCCCGATATCATGACAACGGCCAAAGCCATCACAAACGGCTATTTCCCATTCGGCGCGGCAATGATCTCAGGCGCGGTTGCGGAGGTGTTCGAAAGCGACACTACCGGCAGAGCTTCTGTCGATCAGGGCTACACCTATTCCGGGCACCCGGTTGGCTCGGCCGCAGCCTTGGCCACTCTTGCCGAGATCAACCGCCTGCGAGTTTGGGAAAACGCAGCTGCACGGGGGGATGAGATGTTTGCCGGGTTGAAAAAACTGGCCGAGAAATACGACGTAGTCGGTGACGTGCGAGGGGGTGAAGGTCTAATGTGCGCGCTCGAGCTGGTTTCGGACCGTGCGACCAAGGCGCCAATTGCCAAACATCTTCCGCTGCAGGTTCAAAAAGCAACTTATGAAGATGGCGTTATGGTCCGTGTATCTGGAAACAACATCATATTGTCTCCGCCGCTGGTCATCACGTCTGATGACGTAGCCAAGATCCTGTCAGCCCTGGATACAGGACTAGCGAGACTGTAGTGATCACGCTGGCCCCGGTCTTCAAGGTCGGGGTCAAACCTTTACGGCCTGCAGTTCCTCAAGTAGATCCAGTAGGTTGTCGATTTTTTCCTGCCCCATTTGCGCCTCGATCGTATTGTGAATCGCCAGCGAGGTCGCAAGGTTCTCTTCAAGAATTTGACGCCCCTCATCGGTGATCTTCACCATGGTGCGGCGCTTATCCGTGCTGCCCTGACGGCGGGATATCTGCCCATCAGTCTCCATCGTGCGTAGAATTCGCGTCAGGCTGGGAAGCAAAAGGCAGGCCTCATTTGCAATAGTGCTTTGTTCCACTTCGCCCATTTCGTCCAGAACACGAAGGATACGCCACTTTTGCTCAGTCAGCTGTATCCCCTGCAGCATATCCCGAATTGGGGCCATAACGGTTTCGCGTGCGCGCAGCAGGGCGATCGGAAGAGCGCGAGAGGTTCTCGTGGTATGGCTTTGTCGGTTCATTCCAGCCTTCTAGAACGCCATTTCAGGAATTGCAAAGATTAACAAAGCAAGTTCTTGACGGTCGCGATACAATTTACTAAACATGTTAAGTAGTAAAGGAGAGGTCATGCCACACTTCCACGTCGAATACTCCGGCAATCTGGACGATCGGGTCGACATCGGTGGCTTGTGCGAATGCATACGAGACACCGCTGCGGGGATTGAGGCTTTTCCAATGCCGGGAATTCGCGTCCGCGCCACGCGTGTTGACTATTTTGCCATTGCGGATGGAGATCCCAAGCATGGCTTTGTGGACATCTCAATCCGCCTGCGCGCTGGCCGTCCTGACGACGTTAAGAAGGACGCAACACAGCGTATCTTTGACGCGGTTGAGGCGTATCTGGAACAGGCCTTCTCGAAACACTCTATCGCGCTTTCACTAGAGATGCGTGACATCGACCCAGACCTTTCGCCCAAGACCGGCACAATCCGGAATCATTTGGCTGCGACCAAGCAGGAGACCTGACGCATGAGCGTACTGGATACGAATATCGAGAAACTGGCAGGCTTTCTGGCCCGGTTCAAAGAAACAGGCATCAAGAACCGTATCGCAGGCGAAGACCGGGATGGCGCAGCGGGTGTTTTCCAATCCTCCTCTCCCGTGGATAAATCGGTGATCTGCGACGTTGCGCACGGTACGTCCGACGATATCGACGCTGCGGTCAAAGCGGCCCATGCTGCCTTTACTGAATGGCGCGACATGCCCGCCACCGAACGCCGCCGGATCCTGCTAAACGTTGCCGATGCGATCGAAGCCCGGGCCGAAGAAATTGCGCTGTGTGAATGTTGGGATACGGGCCAAACATTACGGTTCATGTCCAAGGCCGCGCTGCGCGGTGCCGAGAATTTTCGCTACTTTGCGGATCAAGTCGTGCAGGCTCGCGACGGGCAACACCTGAAATCGCCGACGTTGATGAATATCACCACTCGTGTACCTATCGGCCCGGTTGGTGTGATCACTCCGTGGAACACGCCTTTCATGCTGTCGACTTGGAAAATCGCGCCCGCTCTGGCCGCTGGCTGCACCGTGGTCCACAAACCGGCCGAAGACTCTCCTTTGTCCGCCCGCCTGTTGGTGGAAATCGCTGAAGAGGCAGGGCTGCCCAAGGGCGTGCTGAATACCGTGAACGGTTTTGGCCCTGATGCCGGTAGGGCGCTGACAGAGCACGCCTTGATCAAAGCCATCGCTTTTGTCGGAGAAAGCCGGACAGGCAGCATCATCACAAAGCAGGGTGCCGATACGCTCAAGCGGATGCACCTGGAACTGGGCGGTAAGAACCCCGTTATCGTGTTTGATGACGCCGATCTGGACCGGGCTCTGGATGCGGTGATTTTTATGATCTACTCGATCAACGGTGAGCGCTGCACCTCGTCCTCGCGGCTGCTGGTGCAGGACACTATCAAGGAAGAATTCGAAGCCAAACTGGTCGAGCGTGTGAACAACATCAAGGTCGGGCACCCCCTGGACCCGGCGACCGAGATCGGCCCGCTGGTCACTGAGGAGCATTACAACAAGGTGACCTCATACTTTGACATCGCCAAAGAGGATGGTGCGACCCTCGCGGCCGGTGGCGTCAAGGTTGGTGACGACGGGTATTTCGTACGCCCGACATTGTTTACAAATGCCAATAACGACATGCGCATCGCGCGTGAGGAAATATTTGGCCCCGTGCTAACTTCCATTCCATTCTCGAACGAAGAAGAAGCGCTGCAGATCGCCAATGACACGCCCTATGGGTTAACCGGCTATGTCTGGACCAACGACCTTACACGCGCCCTACGCTTTACCGATAAGTTGGAAGCTGGGATGATCTGGGTGAACTCGGAAAATGTTCGTCACCTGCCCACGCCTTTTGGCGGGGTAAAGGCGTCAGGTATCGGTCGCGACGGCGGTGATTGGAGCTTTGACTTCTATATGGAGCAGAAACACGTGGGCTTTGCCACTGGTCAGCACAAGATTATGCAGTTGGGAAAGTAACGCCTCTCGAGCGACGTCTGGACAAGGTGCCGCTCGTTAAAAGTTAGGATACGCGCGCACATCTATGGTCCATGAACTCTTTGAGAGTCGGACCAAACGACGTCTGGTCGTCCGCTCTCCCTTCCAAAGCGGTCAGACGCCACCTTAAGTGAGGAGGAACTGTCATGGGAAAGATTGTACAGGCTGCTAAGATCACACATGTGCCCAGCATCTGGATGTCCCACACGATGCCAAAATACAAAGGTATCCGGCAACCTGCGATAGATGGCTACGCACGTCTGCGTCAGGACGCGATTGACCGCGAGGTCGACACCTTCATCGTTTTCGATACACATTGGATCACCAATCAGGGCTTTCACCTGAACACAAAAGAGCGCCACAAGGGCCGTTTTATTAGCCATGAACTGCCGCACATGCTGGCGGATATGGAGTTCGACTATCGCGGTGATCACGACCTTGGTGAAACCATCCTCGACGTTCTGAGAGAGCGTGGGGAACGGGCTCTGGGTCATTCGCATCCCGACATGGGAATGGAGTACGGTACCCTTCTGCCTATGCATTTCATCAATGAAGGTGTGAATGCCCGGGTGCTGCCAGTTGCGGTCAACCAGTTCTCGTCTATCGCCGAGAACCGCGTTTGGGGTGAAGCCATCGCCGAAGGCATCCGGCGTTCGAGCCGCAATGTTTCGATTCTG
Organism: Ruegeria sp. CDSA034; assembly: GCF_059612275.1. Classification (NCBI taxonomy): domain Bacteria; kingdom Pseudomonadati; phylum Pseudomonadota; class Alphaproteobacteria; order Rhodobacterales; family Roseobacteraceae; genus Ruegeria; species Ruegeria sp. CDSA034. Next base: position 93,802 of record NZ_JBXWQH010000010.1, on the reverse strand, counting down.
GCCTCCGGGTCTCTAAGTCATGACTTCACACCAAATGAGCGCTCGGTCGAAGGTCTGAACGCAGTGAATGGCGAGTTCAACCGCCAGATGGATATGCGCGTTCTCGAATTGTGGCAGCAGGGAAGGTTCGAAGAGTTCCTGGAACTTCTGCCCGATTACGCCAAAAAATGTACGGGCGAGTGTGCGATGAACGACACTGCCCTGCTGTTCGGTGCGTTGGGATGGGGCCGTTACAAAGGCGAGATCGACATCTACACCCCGTATTTCGGTAGTTCCGGAACGGGTCAGGCAAATATCAGCTTTTCGGTCTGAGGCCGAGACACGGGAATCCTGCAAATGACAGACTTACGTCTCAACGACCCCACGTTGCTTATCGAAGCGGCGCGGGTTGGCTCCAAATGGGTCGGTGCCAACGAGGTATCCACTTACTTGGAAGTGACCAACCCGGCAACTGGTGATCTAATCGGACGAGTCCCCAATCTTGGGGCGGCCGAAACGGCCCAAGCCATCGCCGAAGCGCACCGTGCACAGAAGGGCTGGGCCAAGCTGACAGCGAAGGACCGCAGCCAAATTCTGCGCCGCTGGTATGAGCTGATGATCGAAAACCAGGATGATCTTGGCGCTATCCTGACCGCCGAGCAGGGCAAGCCGCTGGCTGAGGCCAAGGGTGAAATCGCTTATGGTGCCAGCTTCATCGAATGGTTCGCTGAAGAGGCCCGCCGCGCCTATGGCGACGTCACCCCAGGCCACGCGCTGGATAAGCGGATCATCACCATCAAACAGCCGATTGGGGTTGTTGCCGCGATCACGCCGTGGAATTTCCCCAATGCCATGATCACGCGAAAGGCGGGACCGGCACTGGCGGCAGGCTGTTCCATGGTTCTCAAACCTGCCAGCCAGACACCGTTCTCGGCTATCGCGCTGGCAGTTCTGGCCGAGCGAGCCGGGTTGCCTGCGGGATTGTTCTCGGTCATCACTGGATCGGCGCGCTCCATCGGAGGTGAGATGACCTCGAGCAAAATCGTGCAAAAATTGACCTTTACCGGGTCCACCGAAATCGGCGCGATGCTTTATGCGCAATGCGCACCTACGATCAAGAAGCTAGGTTTGGAATTGGGCGGCAACGCGCCGTTCATAGTGTTTGACGACGCAGATCTGGACGCGGCAGTCGAAGGGGCAGTGATCGCCAAGTTCCGAAACAACGGCCAGACCTGCGTCTGCGCCAACCGCATCTATGTCCAGTCTGGGGTCTACGACACGTTCGCCGAAAAACTGGCCGCCAAGGTCGCAAAACTGCCGACTGGAAACGGCTTTGACGAGGGCACCGTCTTTGGCCCACTAATCGATCAAGCCGCAGTCGCGAAAGTGTCTGAGCATATCAAAGACGCTACCGCCAAGGGTGCAACAGTCAAACTGGGTGGCAAGCCGCACGCCCTTGGTGGCACTTTTTTCGAGCCGACCATCCTGACTGGCGTGACCGCAGACATGGCGGTGGCGACCGAGGAAACCTTCGGCCCAGTCGCGCCTTTGTTCAAATTCGACAGGGAAAGCGAAGTTATCGCAGCCGCCAATGATACCGAATTCGGCCTCGCCTCGTACTTCTATTCGCGCGACATGGCCCGTGTCTGGCGCGTGTCCGAAGCATTGGAATATGGCATGGTCGGGATCAACACCGGCCTGATCTCAACTGCTGAAGCGCCCTTTGGAGGCGTTAAGATGTCAGGTCTGGGGCGCGAGGGGTCGCGCCATGGGCTGGATGACTTCATGGAACTCAAATACTTGTGCATGGGTGGCATTGACGCCGCCGAGGAGGCCTGATGCGCTTTGCAACTTTCACCGCAAACGGAGCAACTTTTTTCGGCGCGATCACCAAGGACGGTGCAATTGCACTAAACGACGCCTTTCCCGATCAGGCCAGCCTTTATGAGGTGATCGCCGCGGGCACGTTTGAAAAGTTGACCGAGGCCGCGGTAGGCCGCGAAGTAACCCACAAGGAATTCACTTACGAAATGGTGATGCCGGATGTCCGCCGCATCCTCTGCGTCGGAGTGAACTTTCCCGACCGCAACGCCGAATACAAAGACGGCAGCGAACAGCCGAAATACATGTCGTTGTTTCCGCGCTTTGCCAGCGGTTTCACCGGGCACGACCGCCCGCTGATCCGTCCTCCGGAAAACCACACGCTGGATTACGAAGGCGAGGTCGTTATCGTGATTGGCAAATCCGGTCGGCGAATTTCGCAGGAAGATGCCTATGACCACATCGCAGCCCTGACCTTGTGTAACGAAGGCACAATCCGCGACTGGGTGCGCCATGCCAAGTTCAACGTCACGCAGGGAAAGAACTGGGACAATTCCGGTGCCATCGGCCCGTGGCTAGTGCCATTCACGGACGCGGCCCAGTTGGACGATGCCCGAATTCAGACCCATGTGAATGGTGAATTGCGCCAGGACGATACGCTGAATCGCATGATGTTCCCGATAAGGCGCGAGATCGAATATATTTCGACCTTCATGACGCTTCTGCCCGGTGACATCATCGTCACCGGCACCCCGACGGGTGCGGGCGCGCGGTTTGATCCACCAAAATACCTGGAACCGGGTGACGTAGTGGAAATCTCAGTCGAGGGCATTGGAACGCTGCGCAACACAGTCGAGGACGAACAGGTATGACCCCCGAAGATCATGCCCGTGCCGCAGCCGACTTATTGCAGGCTGAATGTTCGCACGAACAGATTGGCCTTCTGACACTGCGCCATCCCGAAATGGGGATGAGCGACGCCTATGAGGTGCAGAACGCCATTTATCGAAAAAAATTGGCCGAAGGGCGCAAGGTGATCGGCTGGAAAATCGGGCTGACCTCTAAAGCGATGCAATATGCGCTGAATATCGATATTCCCGACAGCGGAATTTTGTTCGATGATATGAAGTTCGATCACGGCGAAACCGTTCCTGCGGGCCGGTTCATCCAGCCCCGGATCGAGGCCGAGATTGCTTTTGTCATGAAATCTGCGGTAGGCGGAGAGAACGTCACCCGTGACGACATCATTGCCGCCACGGATTACGTCGCGCCTTCGATTGAAATCCTCGACACGCGTATTCAGCGTGTCGACCCCGCGACCGGACAAACGCGTACCGTCTATGACACAATCAGCGACAACGCCGCCAATGCCGGCATCGTGTTGGGCCCCGAACGTCATTCGATAGATGCATTTGATTTACGTTGGGTCGGGGCACTGACCTTCCGCAATGGTGAGATCGAGGAAACCGGTCTTGGCGCGGGTGTTCTGAACGACCCGGTCGAAAGCGTCGTCTGGCTGGCCCGTCGCATGGCGCAGTACGACCAGAGCATAGAACCGGGCCAGGTGGTCTTGTCTGGCAGCTTTATTCGACCCGTCGAATGCCCGCCGAGCACCGAAATCCATGCTGATTTTGGGCCATTTGGCTCGGTCGATATCAACTTTGCCTAAGGGAGGCCGGGATGCCTGCGCCACTAAACGCTTTCAAGGCCGCGCTGCAGGCTGGTCAGCCGCAGGTCGGCTGCTGGATTGGAATGGCCGACACCTATTCCGCCGAAATCGCGGCCACGTCCCAGTTCGACTGGTTGCTCGTTGACGGGGAACACGCCCCAAACGATCTTCGCTCAATCCTGGAACAGGTGCGGGTCATCGAAGGAAGCGGCAGCCAACCGGTCGCACGCTTGCCGATAGGTGAAACCTGGATGATCAAGCAATACCTCGATGCCGGCGTTCAGAATATTCTGGTGCCGATGGTCGAAAGCGGAGATCAGGCGCGGGATTTGGTACGGGCGGTGCGATACCCGCCCCACGGAGTTCGGGGCGTGGGATCAGCGTTGGCCAGGGCTTCGCGCTTTGCGGCGATCCCGGACTATCTGAAAACGGCTGATGAACAGATCTGCCTGCTTGTTCAGGTGGAAAACCGCGCCGGGTTAGAGGCACTAGACGATATTCTTGCCTCTGACGTTGATGGGGTCTTTCTCGGTCCCTCCGATCTGGCCGCTGACATGGGCCATATCGGTGATGTTGGTCATACAGAAGTGGTCGAGGCCGTTTTGGACGCGATAACTCGGGTCGTCGCGGCAGGCAAATTTGCCGGGATACTGACACTTGATCCGGCCATGCAGCGTAAATGTCTGGATCTGGGGGCGACCTTCCTGGCCACAAACATCGACGTTACTTTGTTCGCGCAGGCGGTGCGCCGGGCTGCCGATGAAGCCTTGGCGTTGCTACCTAACCAAAGCGTTTCGGGTGTTGCCCAAACGGAAGCGGCCAGCAAGTACCTGCAGCAATTGTGCAAGCACTGGTCCCACAAGGCCCAGGTGGCTTTCGACGACACCCACGGCAGCGTGGAATTTCCGGGCGGAAACCGGCTGACCTTGGTCGCAGGTGAATCCAGCCTTTCGCTGACGGCTGAAACCGGCCCTCGCGGAGATCTGACCCGCTGGCAGGAAGTCATCGAAGCGCATCTGGTACGGTTTGCTTTTCGCGAAGACATTAGCATTGACTGGGTGGGCTGATCCCAAATCAACTACCGCCTGAAGACGACTACAAGGAACACTCATGTCAGATCCGGTTTATGTAATTGGCGATATCCATGGCCAACTGGGGATGCTTGAAGACGCACTGGACCGGATCGAACGGGATGGAGGGCCAGACGCCAAGATCGTGTTTCTTGGCGATTATACGGACAGGGGTGCGCAAAGTTGCGGGGTTTTGGATCTGCTGGTCCGAGGGAACGCCGACGGTAAGAACTGGGTCTTTCTACGTGGCAATCATGACCAGATGTGCGCAATGTTTCTGGAGGACTATCCGCGCAATGATGCGCGCCTGCTGGTCGGGTATCACTGGCTTCATCCTCGGATCGGCGGGATCGAAACGCTGCAGTCCTATGGGGTTGAAGCCACCAACGTGGACAGAATCTATCAAGTTCACGCCAAAGCCAAACAGGCCGTCCCTCAGGCTCATATCGATTTTCTGAACGGGCTAAAGCCGTTCCATCAGGACGGCGCATTGCTGTTCGTGCATGCAGGTATTCGACCCGGGGTGAAACTGGAGCAGCAAGACCACGACGATCTAATATGGATTCGTGAGGAATTCCTGAACCATAAAGATCCACATCCATGGTTGGTAGTCCATGGCCACAGCCACGTGTCCGCACCTGAACATCATGGAAACCGTATCAATCTGGATACAGGAGCAGGCTATGGCCACGCCCTGACCACCGCCGTGTTCGCAGGCACCAAATGCTGTGTGCTGGATGCTGGTGGGCGTAGACTTGTGACCCACTGAGACAGACTCTGCCTCACATGGCGTAAAATTGTTGAGTCGCCGATGTCGTTTCTTTTTTGAAAAGCTTCTCAACCATGATCGCCGTCATCGCTAAGCCTTGAACCACCGCATTGGGTCCATCAGACGTTTTATGGAACAGCAGTTCTTTACGGCGGTCGGCAGGATTGGCGGCAATAATAGCTGGAATGGACAACATTTTTCTACGCCGGCAACTTACGAAAAATCTTCGAATGCACTCAGCAACAATAGTTCAAACACGTGACTCCAAACGAAACGGCATTGACTTTAGTTTCATATGTAACGATATTCGTTGCAAATGAAACAAAACGAGTCACGCGAGCGACATACTTCGGGAGAACACAATGGCTAAGGCATTCGCATCTCAGGGAGATTTGGGTGAAAAGACGATTAGCTTCACCGAAGTGGGTGAAGGGCTTTGGGCCTTTACTGCTGAAGGTGATCCCAATTCCGGCGTGATCATCGGCGATGATAGTGTCATGATTGTCGAGGCGCAGGCCACGCCACGTCTGGCTGGCAAGGTGATTGAGAAAGTCAGAGAAGTTACCGACAAACCGATCACACATCTGGCGCTAACTCACTATCACGCGGTTCGCGTTCTAGGCGCTTCAGCGTATGGCGCAGATCAGGTTCTCATGTCCGAAACAACCCGAGCGCAGGTTGTCGAACGCGGTCAGGAAGATTGGGACAGTGAGTTTCAGCGTTTTCCACGTCTGTTCGAAGGCCATGAAAGCATTCCCGGACTGACCTGGCCCACCACGACCTTCAAGGATCGCATGAGTGTATACCTCGGCAACCGGCGCGTCGATCTAATGCATCTTGGTCGCGCCCATACTGCCGGTGACATCGTCATTCACGTCCCCGATCAGAACGTCATGTTTACCGGTGACATCGTCGAGTATCACTCGGCCTGCTATTGCGGCGACGGCCATTTCAACGATTGGGGTGGCACTCTGGACAATATCGCCGCATTTGACGTCGATGCTATCGCGCCCGGCCGCGGTGATGCTCTGCTCGGAAAAGACATGGTTGAAGCAGCAATCGAGTCTACCCGGGGTTTTGTCGAAAGCACCTATCGCCCGGCTGCTCGTGTCGCCGCTAGCGGCGGCACCCTGAAAGATGCCTGGGACGCTGTACGCGACGCGTGCGACCCGAAATTCGCTGACTACGCAATCTACGAACACTGCCTGCCGTTCAATGTTGCGCGCGCCTATGACGAAGCCCGCGGCATCGACACACCACGTATCTGGACGGCGCAGCGGGATCTGGAAATGTGGGAACAACTGCAAGGCTGAGCGCCTGAAGGGAGGGGATTTTCCAATGTTTGATGATCGTTACACGCTCGCCTACAAGAGCTATCCATACGAGAAGTCGCCCGATCAGGATATTGACGCACCGGTGCGTCACCCGGTTGTGGTCATGGGCGGCGGGCCGATCGGAGTCGCCACAGCCCTGGACCTCGGCCGCCAGGGTATTCCGGTGGTTGTGCTTGATGATCATGAGGGCATCGGCATGGGCAGTCGGGCGATTTGTTTCGCAAAGCGCTGTCTGGAAGTGGCCGACCGCTATGGCTGCGGCGAACCGATGCTCGAAAAAGGCGTTGTCTGGAATCTCGGTAAGGTATTCCATCGCGATGACAAGGTATTCGAATTTAACCTGTTGCCGGAAGACGGGCATAAATACCCCGCCTTCATCAATCTGCAGCAGCCTTATTTCGAGCAATACATGATCGACCGTCTGCGCGAGCTGCAGGACAAGGGTGCCCCGATCCAGTTGCGTGGCAAGAACCGTGTGGACAGCATCGAAGTACACGACGATCACGTCACCCTGAAGGTGATGACACCGGATGGACCTTACACGCTTGAAGCGGACTGGCTTATCGGTTGCGACGGCGCCAACTCACCGTTGCGCGGGATGCTTGGTCTCGATTTCAGCGGTCGCGTCTTTCAGGACAGCTTCCTGATTGCCGATGTCAAACTGAAAGGCGATCTGAATTTCCCTACTGAGCGCTGGTTCTGGTTTGAACCGACCCACGGCTCTGGCGCCTCAGCGTTGTTGCACAAGCAACCTGATGATGTCTGGCGGATCGACTTCCAGATCGGCTGGGATGTTGACCGCAAAGAAGAACTTAAAGAAGAGAATATCCGTCGCCGATTGGATGCGATGCTGGGGGATGTGGATTATGAAATGGTCTGGTCCTCTATCTACACCTTCCAGTGCAAGCGGATGGACAGTTTCCGCTCGGGGCGGGTGTTTTTTGCTGGTGATGCGGCGCACCAAGTCTCGCCCTTTGGTGCGCGTGGTGCCAATTCCGGCATGCAGGACGTGGACAATCTTGGCTGGAAACTAGGGTTGGTTATTCAAGGCAAAGCGCCGGAGAGCCTGCTTGACACCTACGATACCGAACGGGTTCACGGCGCGGACGAAAACATCCTGAATTCTACACGGTCCACCGATTTCATCACGCCGAAATCAGAAACCAGCCAGATCTTCCGCGATGCCGTGCTCAGCCTGAGCGGAACGTACGAATTCGCACGACCGATGGTCAACTCGGGTCGGCTCTCGGTTCCATGCGTGTACAGTGAATCGGGACTCAATTCCGCTGACGCACTGGCAGGCGGTCCCGAACGGACGCAGCCCGGCGCCCCCTGCCCTGATGCCCCGTTGGGCGATGAATACCTGTTGTCGAAGCTGGGTGATGAGTTCATCCTTTTGACAATCGATGCAGAAGCACCTGAAATTCTTGAAGAGGACGGCATCACGGCACGCCGCCTGGCTCTTTCAACCCGCGACGACCCGACTGGTCAGCTCAGGAAACGCTATCTCGGCGAAGCCAGTTCGGCGGTCTACCTGATCCGCCCAGATCAGCATGTCGCCGCCCGCCGAGCGGAATACAACGAAACCCTGATGCGCACTGCCTTGCGCCGTGCGGCCGGTAAGGAAGTAAGTCAATGAGCGATCTGACCCTGACACCGAATATCGACGGTACCGACGATTTCTACGCCGACCTGCTGGCAACGCATGAGGGCAAGACCAAGGCCGAGAGCGATATAATCAACGCGAGGTTAATTCTGATCCTGGCCAACCACATCGGCGACCGGGGCGTCCTGAGGCAGGCGCTCAATGCCGCCGACATCACATAATCCAAGGGAGGATACCATGAATATCAAACTGAAGGGCAACACCCTGCTGCTCGCCGGCATTGCAACCGCTGCAATGTCTATCGCAACGACTACCGTGGCAGAGACCAAGCTTGCTCTTTCGAGCTGGCTGCCGCCGCGCCATCCGATCGTCGTTGAGGCAATCAAACCCTGGGCCAAGCAAGTGGAGGAAGTCACCGATGGTCGCGTGACTGTACGTGTGCTTGCAAAGCCCATGGGCCCGCCCCCGGCACATTACGACATGGCTGCCGAAGGTATCGCTGACATCACCTATGGCTTGCATTCCTTTACCACAGATGACCGTTTCACCCGCTCTCGGATCGGTCAGTTCTCGTTCATTGGTGACGATGCCGTTGCCGGTTCCAAAGCATTCTGGAATGTCTATTCCGGCCCGCTGGAAGCGCAGAAAGAACATGAGGGCACCAAGCTTCTGGGGCTATTCGTGCACGGCCCCGGCATGTTGCACAACAATGTCCGCAAGATTGAAACGACAGACGATTTCTCGGGTCTCAAGATCCGCGTTCCTGGTGGTTACATCTCAGACCTGATGTCTGGTCTCGGCTCCACAACGCTCTTCATGTCTTCCGGTGAGGTGTATGAAAAGCTCTCGCGCGGAGTAATCGATGGCGTGACGTTCCCCTACGATGCTCTGGCTGCGTTCAAGCTGACCGAAGACGTCAAGTACACGATGCAAGTCCCCGGCGGCATCTACAACACCACTTGGTTCATGGTCATGAACGAAGACAAATGGAACGAGATCTCTGAAGAGGATCAGGCAGCCATCGAGGCGATTTCCGGTGAAGCCTTTGCCGCACTGGTTGGCGAAGCTTGGGTCGGTGCAGACGAGAAAGGCAGCACCGCGGCCGAAAAGGCCGGGATCGAAATCTACGAAGCGCCAGCCGAAGTCGTTGATGCGATCAAATCACAGGCAGCAGATGCCGAAACAGCATGGTCCGAAGCCATCTCGGCGGACGGCTACGACGGCGCGGCGGCACTGGAAGAAATGCGCAAACAAGCTGGCGTGGACTTCTGATCCATGGAGCGGCTTCGCCATCGTTTCCCCGACCAGCCCCCTGATGAGGGGCTGGACATCGGGCTGCTGCTCGACAGATCTCTGGGTGTCGGGGCCGCATTGATCCTGTTCAGCCTCGTCCTCATCACCTGTGTGGATGTAGTTGGGCGTTACCTGTTCAACGCGCCGCTTTCCGGCGCCTTCGAACTCACTGAAATACTGCTGGCAGCGCTCGTTTTCCTTGCCTTGCCACTGACGACAGAGCGCCGTGAACATGTCGAGGTCGACCTGCTGAATCTGGCGCTTGGACGCAAGACGCAACGTCTTTTGTCTGCGTTTGCAGGCCTGTTCTCTGCAGCCCTTTTAGCCACCTTTTCTTGGCGGCTTTTCACCCATGCGGCCAAGGCCGCCCATGACGGCGCGGTGACCAACGCGCTTGAGATTCCACTGGCACCATTCGGCTATCTGGCTGGGGTCTCCTGCATGGTTTCGGCGTTCATCGCATTCCTGCGCGGACTACAGCCGCCCATCGAACACGACACCGATCAAGATCACCTAGAGGGCGCCCCATGATTGAATCTCTGATCGGCTTTGCAATCCTACTGGGACTTATACTACTGCGCGTGCCCATCGCGTTCGCAATGGCGGCTGTAGGCGGCTTTGGGTTTGCCTATATGCGTGGTTGGGAGCCTGCCTGGGCTATGACAGGGCAAGTGGCCTTTGACACTTCTTTGTCTTACTCCCTTTCGGTCATCCCTCTGTTCATCTTCATGGGCAATGTGTTGGCCGGTTCAGGCGTGGCACACGGGCTGTTCGCCGGTGCCGACCGGCTTTTTGGCAGGCTGCGCGGCGGACTTGCCATGGCTTCGGTCTTTTCTTGTGGCGGTTTCTCCGCGGTGTGCGGCTCGTCCCTGGCCACTGCTGCCACGATGTCAAAAGTCGCCATGCCTTCAATGCGTCGTTTTGGCTATGATGACCGGCTGGCGACAGGCTCTATCGCCGCGGGAGGGACACTGGGCATTTTGATCCCGCCTTCGGTGATCCTGATCATCTACGGCCTGTTGACCGAAACCAATATTGCCAAGCTTTTTATCGCGGGAATTGTGCCAGGTATCATTGGTGTGCTGTTTTATCTTGGCGCGGTCATGGTTGCGGTACGGTTGAACCCGTCTTTGGCTCCGGAGGAGGAAAACACCGAACCGATGAGCCGGGCTGACGTCATAGGCGTGATCTGTGTGCTGGGCCTTTTTCTCTTCATCATGGTTGGCATTTATGGTGGGTTCTTCACACCAACTGAGGCGGCCGGAATGGGTGCAGGTGCTTCGATCCTGATCGCCATTGCCCTCAGGACGATGACCTGGCGCAGCTTTTTCGCAGCTACGCTGGATTCGATCCGGGCTACTGCCATGATCTTTGCTGTGATCATAGGTGCCGAGCTGTTCACCAACTTCATAAACTACGCCGGACTGCCGGATGCCCTATCAGGCTTTGTTGTCGACAATGAATTGCCGGTCTGGGCAGTCATTGTGTTCATCATGCTGACCTACATGGTGCTTGGTTGTGTGCTTGAAAGCTTGTCGATGATCTTGCTAACAGTGCCGGTCTTTTACCCGCTGATGTTTGAGCTTGAGTTTGCCAACGAACTCCTACTCGATCCCGAAAACGCCCTGATCTGGTTCGCCATTGTCGTTGTTGTGGCCACTGAAATCAGCCTGATCACACCCCCCGTCGGTATGAATGTCTTTGTGCTGAAGGGCGTGTTGCAAGATGTCTCACTTGGAACAATTTTTCGCGGCGTGCTGCCATTCTGGATCGCGGACATCCTGCGGCTGACACTGCTCATCCTTGTACCCTCCCTGTCACTCTGGCTGGTGGGGTTGATGTGAACGCTTGAGGCGACCGTACGTTGCCTTGGTCTTGAAAACTGCACCCTCGGAAAGGAGAAATCGATGAAAATCGAGAAGATCCATCACGTCGCTTACCGCTGCAAAGACGCAAAAGAGACGGTCGAATGGTATGGAAAAATGCTGAACATGGACTTCATCCTGGCCATTGCTGAGGATCATGTCCCATCGACGCATGAACCAGACCCCTACATGCATCTGTTTTTGGATGCCGGGAATGGGAATGTTCTGGCTTTCTTCGAGCTGCCCACGAAGCCGGAAATGGGCCGGGATCCCAATACTCCGATCTGGGTGCAGCACATCGCCTTCAAGGTGAAGGATCGTGAAACGCTGCTTCAGTTCAAGGACCATCTGGAAGCTAATGGGGTCGAAGTACTCGGCGTGACCGACCATTCGATTTTCCACTCTATCTACTTCTTTGATCCTTCCGGCCATCGTATCGAACTGGCCTGCCCGGACCCGGAAGAAGAAGCGCTGCTGGAGCGCATGGACGAAGTGAAATGGCTTATGTTGGACGAGTGGTCGAAGACCAAGAAAGCTCCGAAACATGCCGATTGGCTGCATGCCAAAGAACTCAACAAGTCTGCCTGACGGGCATCCCGTGCCGGATGGGCTTCCGGCGCGGGAACCTATCTTTGGCAAAATCCAAGACGGCTGACCGCAAAACAAGGAAGTCATGAAACTATACGGCTATTGGCGCTCGACGACCTCTTTTCGGGTCCGGATCGCACTAAATCTCAAGGGTGTTTCCTATGAAACAGTTCCGGTCAACCTTGTTGCCGGAGAGCAACGCGCGCCGGACTATGTCGCGCTGAACCCCGGCAAGGGCGTCCCTACGCTGATCCTTGAGGACGGTCGTGCATTCACCCAATCGCTTGCGATCATCGATTATCTCGACGCCACAATACCCGAACCTCCGTTCCTGCCGGAGGACCCGTTCGAGCGTGCGCGGGTACAGGCTGCGGCCCATACCATCGCGATGGACATTCATCCAGTTAACAACCTTAGGATCACTGCGCATCTGAAGTCCCGGTACGGGCTTACGGCTGAGGATGGGGTCGAGTGGTTCCGGCATTGGATGACCGAAGGTTTCCATGCCTACCAAGCGCTTTTGCCAACTAACACCACCTTCAGTTTTGGTGACAAGCCGGACCTTGCCGATATCTGCCTTGTCGCACAGCTTTACAATGCACATCGCTGGGGCGTCGATATGACTCCATTCGACCGTCTGCTTGAGATCGAAGAACGCGCATTCACCCTACCCGCTTTCGACGCCGCTCGACCTGAAAGCCAGCCCGATGCCTCCTGAGAGAAATACACTGGCAGACCTAATTCTATTCTAAGTCGACGGCGTTAGCCCGACCGGGAAGGCAATGCCCTTCCGCGTCACCGATTACACGGATTTCTACGCCGGTCGGCAGCCAGCTCTCCAGATGGCTTGAGTTGCGCAGATTGGCTTAGTACCTATGTCACTGACGCGGCCTTAAGCAGAGCAGTCACGCCTTGGTCCAGCGCTGCGCGGTCCTCAGCCGACATGGAATTCAGCATCCCTTGCGCGCAAGCATCGACTTGTGGCAGCAACTGTTCGAAACGCCGATGGCCTTCCGGCGTACAATGATAGACCCTTATCCGGCGATCTTCTTCGGAAATTGCTCTGGTTATCAAACCTTTATCGTCAAGCCTCTGCGCGGCCCGACTGACTTGAACCTTGTCCAGAGTGGTGCGTCGCGAGAGTTCTAGAGAGGTCAGGCTTTTGGCATTGGCAAGTAGAAAAAGCAGGCGCCATTCCTCCCGTGATAGCCCGAATTCGCGCTGGTATACTTCCGTGAGTTTTCGTGAGAACGCTTCGGAAGCCACGGCGAGACGATAGGGAAAGAAGGAATCTAGTTGCATACGAAACTATAAGACCGCTTTGTTTCACATGCAACGAAATTTGCCTGCACTGATCTTCGCCATCCTTATGCTGGTTGTTTTTCAAACTATAAGCCGAAGTTTACGAAATCGAGGTTCCCAGTGTTTTGATTCTGTTACGAGGTATTTTTCGGCTTGCAAGAAAACTGCGGATCCGCTGGATCAAGGGTCCGGATCGGCAATCTGCTGAAACGGACAGATTCCCAGCGTGAACCGACCTTTGCAAAATTTAGCAGTTCTGCAACGCAAAATCCCAAAAGCGAAAGTTGATCGTTGTGTCAGCTTCAGCTGCCAAGAAAGGTCAAGACAAGCCTTGGATATAGGCACACACCGAGACTAGCGGAAACACTGGACCCGGAAGTGCAACAAAAACTATTAGCATTCTTGCAGAATACTTTTTACCATGCGGTCAAATTTGGGGGAATTGGATGCTCGATTTAATCATCAGACAGGCCAGCCTGCCAGATGGCAGCGGGCCGGTAGATATCGCGATCAAGGCAGACCGCGTTGCGGAAATTGCGCCTGATATCAAGGCTGAGGCGCATGAGGAGATACAGGCGGCTGGGCGTTTGGTTTCCCCTCCTTTTACGGACCCGCACTTCCATATGGATGCGACCCTGAGCCTAGGGTTGCCGCGCATGAATGTCTCGGGCACGCTTTTGGAGGGTATCGCGCTTTGGGGGGAATTGAAGCCCCTGCTGACACCAGAAGCGGTGATTGAGCGGGCCATGCGCTATTGCGACCTTGCTGTGTCGCAGGGGCTGCTGGCTATCCGTTCGCATGTGGATGTTTCATCCGCCCCGTTGGTGGGCGTTGAAGCGCTCTTGGAGGTACGTAACCAGGTTGCCCCCTATATCGACCTGCAACTGGTGGCATTCCCGCAAGATGGCCTTTACCGATCAGAAAACGCAGAGAGAAACCTGATCCAGGCGCTCGATATGGGTGTCGACGTGGTGGGCGGGATCCCGCATTTTGAACGCACGATGTCGGAAGGGGCTCTATCTGTCACAAGACTGGCCGAGATAGCGGCGGACCGCGACCTGATGCTGGACCTGCACTGCGATGAAAGCGACGATCCGATGTCTCGCCACGTAGAAACGTTGGCCTTTGAGACTACGCGCCTTGGGCTTGGGGGCCGTGTAACTGCAAGCCACGTCACTGCGATGCATTCTTATGACAACTACTATGCATCGAAGCTAATCCCGCTCATCGCAGAGAGCGGTATGAACGTGGTACCCAACCCTCTGATCAATATCACGCTGCAAGGGCGTTCGGACACCTACCCGCGCCGCCGAGGTCTGACCCGCGTGCCAGAGCTGCGCGCGGCCGGTGTAAACGTTGCCTTCGGGCAGGATTGCACAATGGACCCGTGGTATTCGCTCGGGTCCGCCGACATGCTGGAAGTGGCTCATATGGGTGTGCACGCGGTACCGATGACATCCCGAGAAGCGATGGAATGGGCGTTTACTTCCATCACCCAGAATGGTGCCAAAGCCATGGGCTTGCCCGACCCGACAATCCGCGAGGGCGGCCCTGCCAGTATGGTTGTACTGCAGGCGCGTGATCCGATTGAAGCTGTTCGCATGAAACCCACCCGCCTTGCCGTAATCAAAAACGGCAAGGTGTTGGCCCGTACAGAACCCCGAATGGCCGCGCTTTCGTTGCCCGGCCGCCCCACGACCCTGGATCCTGCAGATTACGCGCCCAGGCCCAATACTCAGGAAGCTTAAGAACAAGAACAATCGCCACCAACAGAAGAGGATCTACCAATGAAACTCACCACAACCCGCCGTCAACTGATGGTCGGCGCTGCGGCCACGCTGGCCCTGCCGGCTTATGTCCGTCGCGTGAACGCACAATCTGCGACCCGAGTCGCTGGCGTACATATGTCTCCGGTCGAAAACGCGTGGAACAGTCGTATCCATGTAGCGATGCAGGAGGCCGCCGACACCGGTCTGATCGAGTATGAGTTCTCGGAAGGTGTAGCTCCGACTGACTATCCCCGCGCGATGCGCGAGTATGCCGAAGGTGGTGCTCAAATCATTTGGGGCGAATCCTACGCCGTGGAACGCGAGGCACGCGAAGTGGCGGGTGATTATCCAGACACCGCCTTCCTCATGGGCTCTTCCGGTGGGCCGGAGGGTGACAATTTCGGCGTCTTCGGCACCCGCAACCACGAGGCGGCCTATTTGGCCGGGATGCTTGCGGGCCAAATGTCAGAAAGCAACGTCTTTGGTTCGGTCGGCGGTTATCCGATCCCTGAAGTGAACCTGTTGATCAATGCCTTCCGAATGGGCGTGAATGAGGTGAACCCAAATGCCACCTTCGTCAACGGCTTTATCGGAGCATGGTTTGATCCGGCCCGCGCGCAAGAAGCTGCGATTGCCCAGATCGACGCGGGCGCAGATGTCCTGTTTGGTGAGCGCATTGGCACTGCGGATGCCGCCCAAGCGCGGGGTGTGAAGGCCATCGGTTCGCTTATCGACTATACGCCTCGCTATCCAGGCACAGTCTTTGCCAACGCGATCTGGAATTACGGTCCTACTATCGAGGCCATCGTAGCCGACGTTCAGGCCGGTAACCCAACGGGGCGCAACTACACGGAATATTCCTTCATGGCCCATGGTGGCAACGAGCTGATCTATGTCGCCGATGAAGTGCCTGCTGACGCCATCCCGGCGATGGAGGCTAAACAGGCCGCGATCCAATCCGGCGAATGGGATGTTCCGATCGACGAAAGCGAGCCCTCCTGATCCTGCGGGCTTTGACGTGACCGATGCCACGGCTCTTGCGGCCGCCATTACGTCAGGGCAGATCACTGCCGTCGACGTGATGGAGGCAAGCCTTTCTGCCTGCCACGCGCAGGCGGATTTGGGGGCCGTGGCATTTCTGGACGAAGACATGGCGCGCGCCGGGGCAAGGGCAGCAGACGCATTGCCATCTGACCAGCGCGGTCCGTTTCATGGGGTTCCGTTTTTGGTGAAAGACCTCGGAGGTTTCGCAAAAGGGCTACCTGCTGCGGCAGGATCCGCAGCAATCCGCGCACAAGCGCGAAAACCTGAAAGTGACAGTCGCCTGTTACAGGATTTGCGCCAAACTGGCTTGATCCCTTTTGGCTTGACTACAACACCCCCATTCGGCCTTTCCCTGACATGCGAACCAGATGGCATGGCTGCGACCCGAAATCCATGGAATCCCGCGCTGACACCCGGTGGTTCATCTGGCGGCGCTGCGGCTGCGGTTGCAGCCGGTATCGTTGCAATTGCTCATGCCACGGATGCAGCCGGATCCATCAGAGTACCTGCAGCGTGTTGTGGTTTGACCGGGCTCAAGCCGTCTCGTGGTGCGGTGCCCGGAGGCCCTGATTTTGCCAATCACCTGATGGGCATAGCGTCTGAGTTGATCCTGGCGCGATCGGTCCGTGACGTGAAGACCGCCCTTGATGCTGCTGTCCAACCTATGGCCCCGGTGCACTTCCCAAAACGTCCCCGTGTCGCGGTGGCATTGCCGGATCGTTGTGAACCTGATCAGCGCAAAGCTGCAGAAGGTGCTGCCGACGCGCTGCGCGACGCAGGCTGTGAAGTGCATGATGTTCGTGCCCCCGACCGGATTGGGGCTGAGGCTCATGAAATCGCCCGAACCATACTGGCTGTTTCGTTGGCTGAATGGCTGACCGCACTCAAGATCTCTGGAGACCAGGTTCCACCGCTCGCAGCCGCCATGGCTACTGAGGGTCGTGCGACACTTGCCACCGCGCTTTTTGCGGCCTCGCGACAGCTGGCGCGCCTGACAAATCGCTCCCGCAAGCTTTTCAAATCCGCCGATGCCATCCTGATGCCGGTCCTCTCCTCTGCTCCGCCCGTTGTCGGCACTTTGGATTTGTCTGGCTCAGCCCCTGATGAACACATGGCGCGGCTGGAAGCTTTTGCCCCAAACGCCGCGCTTGCCAATGTCGCGGGCTTGCCGGCCCTTGCGCTGCCTTTTGGCATGGCAAATGACCTTCCTCTCGGTGTGCAACTGATTGGTCCCACCGGCGCCGATTTCGCACTGCTAAAACTCGGTGGACTTATCGAGACCCGCGCGCCCGCACTTTCCTTTCCGTCCCCAATCGCAGGCCTACCCGCATGACCAAGGTTCTGGAGCTTCACGGCATCACCAAGCGTTTTGGAACGCTTACCGCAAATGATGATGTGACCCTGACACTGGCGGAGGGGGAAATCCTTGCGCTTCTGGGTGAAAACGGCGCAGGCAAGACGACGCTGATGAATATCCTGTTTGGCCACTACGCAGCCGACGCAGGCACTGTCAGGGTGTTCGGCGAAGAGCTGCCTCCGGGCCTTCCACGTGCAGCGATCGAGGTGGGTGTGGGAATGGTTCACCAGCACTTCACGCTTGCGGGCAACCTCACCGTTCTTGAAAACGTCATGCTTGGCTCCGAACCCTTGACGCGCGCGCGATCCGCTCGCGGTGAGGCGCGCGAAAAGCTGTTGCAGATCGCAGAGCGGTTTGGCCTGCCCGTGAACCCCGAGGCCAAGGTTCGGTCGCTTTCCGTAGGAGAACGCCAGCGTGTTGAAATTCTTAAAGCGCTCTACCGTGACGCGCGCATATTAATTCTGGATGAACCTACTGCCGTTCTGGCCCGGCCCGAGGCGATGCGCCTGTTCGAGACCCTGCGCGACATGACGAAAGAGGGTCTCTCGCTTATCTTCATCAGCCACAAACTGCATGAGGTCATGGCTGCCTCTGACCGTGTGGCAGTGCTACGCGGCGGCAAGATGGTTGCAGAACGCAAAACCTCTGAAACCAACCCCGGAGAGCTGGCGGAACTGATGGTTGGCCGCAAAGTGGAACGGCCCGTACGCCATGACCATAAGATTGGCGCGCCAGTGCTGATTGCAAAAAATGTGCGCGTGGAAGAGGACGGTGAGTTGCGTCTGGATGACGTGTCATTCACCGTCCATACTGGTGAAATCCTTGGTATTGTTGGCGTTTCAGGCAATGGTCAGGCTTCGCTCGGCGGGTTGCTTTCTGGGCTGGTTCACCCAAGCGCCGGGCAGCTGACACTTCTGGACGAAGATATCGGTCATCTGGGGCCGCGCGGCATGATCCGTGCGGGGGCTGGTAGAGTACCAGAAGACCGACACGCGGAAGGCGTAGTAGGCGAGTTGTGCCTGTGGGAAAATGCAGTGCTCGAACGGCTGCGCACACCAGAGTTTTCGCGCCGCGGCTTTGTCCGGCAAGGCGCCGCTCGCGATTACACCTCAGGGCTGATCGAACGTTTTGATATCCGTGGTGCCAGTCCCGACACGCGAACAAGGCTGTTGTCTGGCGGCAATATGCAAAAGCTTATCCTCGGTCGGGTGCTGACCAACGGACCGCGTTTTGTGCTCGCCAACCAGCCGACGCGGGGCCTTGATGAAGGGGCAATTGCCGCCGTTCATGCCGAGCTTTTGGCTGCACGGGCCGAAGGCGCAGCAATCTTGCTCATCTCTGAAGAACTGGAAGAAGCCGTGGCCCTGTCAGACCGTATACAGGCCATCGTTAAAGGGCGCTTGTCGGAGCCCATATCCGCCGACAAGGCTGACCCGCAACGTCTTGGCCTGATGATGGCGGGTGTTTGGAAGGAAAATGATGATGCGGCTTGAACGACGCACACATGTGCCACTGCATCTTGTGATCATTGCGCCGCTGGCCGCGATCTTTACTGCGTTACTTCTCGCTGCGGGTCTCATCGCAGCTGCGGGGGTAAACCCGCTCACGGCGTATGGCGAAATGCTGACCGGTGCGCTTGGCTCACGCCTTTCGATCACCGAGATGCTGACCCGCGCCACACCGCTCATTTTCACAGGGCTTGCTGCGGCAGTCGCCTTCCGCGCGCGACTTTGGAACATCGGAGGTGAGGGGCAGTTCTTTGTTGGTGCGCTGGTCACCGCTTGGATCGGGCATTCGCTCGGGGTTCCGGGATGGTTTGGTATCCCACTTTTAATGCTGGCAGGCATGGCTGCGGGCGCGGCTCTTTTGGCGGGACCTGCCTATTTACGCCTGCGTTTCGGGGTGGATGAGGTGGTGACGACCCTTCTGCTCAACTTCATCGTAATCCTTTTTGTGGGCCTCATGATTGAAGGCCCGATGCGCGATCCGTTGGCCTTTGGGTGGCCCTCTTCAGTGCCTGTAGACGGAGATTTTCGTCTGCCGGATCTGATCCCGCGCACACGTCTGCATATCGGGCTGCTTTTTGCCATCGCAGCAGCAGGCGCCGTTTGGCTGATCCTGGCGCGCACCGTTTTTGGCGCTGAAATGCGCGCCGCAGGTTTGAACGCCAGTGCCGCTGCCTTTGCCGGAATATCCCTACCCCGAACGATCATGGGCGTAGCTCTGCTTTCGGGCGCCCTGGCAGGGCTCGCCGGATCTGTCGAAGTCATGGGTGTAACGGCAGGGGTCACCACCACCATGAGCCCCGGTTTTGGCTATGCAGGCATCGTTGTCGCCATGCTCGCAGCCTTGCATCCGGCCGGCGTCGTTGCTGCCGCTGTTTTCGTTGCCACAGTCTTCGTCGGGGCCGACGCCATGAGCCGCGCGACCGGCGTTCCCAGTTTTATCGCCGATGTGATTGTAGCGCTCTGTTTGCTTACCATGATCGTGGCCCTTCTTTTCACAACCTACCGGGTGCGCCGATGAGTGATGCAATTGATCTGCTGCTGAATACCAGCCTCTGGGCTTCCGTGCTGCGTATTGCGACCCCACTCATATTCGGCGTCCTTGGCGCATTGCTCTGCGAACGTTCGGGCGTGCTCAATCTGGGAATCGAGGGGATCATGACCATGGGCGCGATGAGCGGATGGCTTGCCGTCTACATGGGCGCACCTTTGCTGGTGGGCCTGATGATTGCGGCCCTTTGCGGCGCAGTGATGGGCTTGCTGCATGCCATGCTGACGGTTCCGCTTGGGCTTTCGCAACATGTATCGGGGCTTGGTATTACGCTGTTTGCATCTGCTTTGGCCTACTACCTCTACAGGCTACTTGTCGAAGTGGGTGACTTGCCCCCAACGATAGAGCCTTTCCAACCGCTCAATGTTCCGGGGCTTTCCGATATACCTGTTCTCGGTCCGATACTGTTTTCCCAAGCCCTTCCGACTTACCTGGCGCTCTTTGCCGTGGCTGCGATGGCTTATGTTCTTGCCCGTACACCGCTGGGGCTGGCCATTCGTATGACTGGTGAAAACCCGCATGCGGTTGAGGCACAGGGGTTGAACCCCATTCGCATCCGTATCGGCGCAGTCGTTGTCGGATCGGCATTGATGGCGGTGGGCGGGGCTTTCCTGACGACAACGGCGTTTAACAGCTTTTTCCCAGGTATGGTTCAGGGGCGGGGCTGGATTTGCATCGCGCTGGTCGTCTTCGCCAGCTGGCGGCCCGGCAAGGCGCTGGTTGGCGCCGTATTATTCGCATTCTTTGATGCATACCAGCTGCGGCTGCAGACTGCGATTGAAGGCGTACCCTACCAGCTCTTCTTGATGGCGCCTTACGTGCTTTCCATCGTTGCGCTCGTCCTCGTCGCACGCAGAGCCGAAATACCTGCGGCTTTGATGGCACCCTACCGGCGCGGTGAACGTTAGCGGCATTCGTTCGCACATATTCACAGGAATTGATCAAGATAAAAGACTTCGCGCTGCAAACCTGAACGCGTGTTGTCGCGTTAATTTGCGGCGCACCAAGGAATACTGATACTCGGATTGTTAAGGCTGAGCGACGACGTGCTGGGACACAAAAGCAATTCCGAACGGCTGAATGGGTTGCCGCGAACCTCTTATAACCACCTGGAGATCGATGGCCTTGCTTCGACCGTTCCCGTTTTCGGAATGGGAAATGGCTGTTTTCAGCGCGGTTATTGAGAACCTTGTGCGGCCAGAGATGCTCACGACAACTTCGTCAAGGTGCCAGACGTCGCCTTGTTGGCCCTGTTTCCAAAACCCCGGGCGAGGTGCATAAACAGACAAACTGCATATCCAGAAGAGATCATCAATGTTTTCACGCGATAATATAAAATACGAACCCATCGATCTTCCTGACCACCTAGATTATTCGGCGGTTCAAAGCCTTGAAGAAGCCCGCGCATTCTATGCGCAAATGAAGCGGCGGCATACGGTTAGGGACTATTCAAGCAAGCCGGTTTCTCGCGAGGTGATTGAAGAGTGCATACGCACGGCGGGCACAGCGCCCTCAGGAGCAAACCATCAACCTTGGCATTTTGTGGCTATCTCGGCCCCCACCTTAAAGAAGAAGATCCGCGAAGCCGCCGAGGAGGAAGAGCGCCAGTTCTATGAAGGTGGAGCGGGTGACGAATGGCTGAAAGCGTTGGAACCAATTGGCACCAACGACAACAAACCGCATCTCGAGGAAGCCGCTTGGTTAATCGTCGTTTTTGCGCAGCGCTGGGGCCATTTCGAGGACGGAACGCGTTTCAAGAACTACTACGTACCCGAAAGCACGGGCATTGCCTGTGGTTTCCTGTTGGCCGCACTACATCATGCAGGCTTGGTCACTCTGACGCATACCCCGAATCCGATGAAGTTCCTCAATAAGATGTTTGATCGACCGGATAGCGAAAAACCTATCATGATCGTGGCTGTTGGTCATGCCGCGAAGGACGCAAAAGTACCTGCTGTGGCGAAGATCAAAAAGCCACTCGAAGAGATCCTGACGGTTGCTGACTAAGTGCTCCCGAACCGTCGACATCCCCGACCCAAAACGGACATTGAGCACTGAATTCAAAGGTAGCAGCGGCATCTCGATCAGCGAGTATTCACAACAAGAGCGCACGCTCTTCATTGGTCACCGATCCCCTCCGAGCCACCTACTTGTCGCTTCAAGCCCTTCTCGCAAGACATCGAACATTTGCTCAACTTCGCTCTCGCTAATGACAAGGGGCGGTGAAAGAACACACATGTTGATCACAGGTCGAACCAATAGCCCACGTTTCTGGCATTCGATATCGATCTGGCTACCAATTTCGTAGTCGCACCCCAGATCGCTCTGGGGATCACCGTCGACTGAGCATTGAACGCATCCCATCAACCCCATGCCACGTACATCGGTAACGATGTCAATCTGACCCAGCTGCTGTAGCTGATCCTGAAAAATCGGAGTAACCCTTCGAACGTGCTCAAGAAGCTTTTCCCGTTCAATAATTTCCATACTTTTCAGACCAGCGGCCGCGCTGACCGGGTGACCAGAATAGGTATAACCATTAGAAAAGGTTGCGTCTTTTCCTGAAACATCGGCGATCAATCTATCCGAGATAATCGCGGCGCCCATCGGTGCATACCCGGATGTCATTCCTTTGGCACAGGTAATTATGTCTGGCTGAATGCCAAAAACTGCCTCCGAAGCAAACCAATGGCCCAATCGCCCGAAAGCCGTCACTACTTCGTCGGAAATGTATAGAACATCATACTTCCTGCAGATGTTTAGGCAGCTTTCGTGATATCCTTTTGGCGGCACGATCACACCGCCAGATGCCAGAACCGGTTCGGCGATAAAAGCGGCAACATTTTCTGGGCCCAGCGTCACAATGGCGTTTTCCAGGTCCGAAACTTTCTCATTCAGAAAGCTCTCTTCGCTTTGACCAGGTGCACGGTAAAGCGGATTCACGTCCGGCAAGAAATGCGCGAGGTCATCCGCCTTGTCGAGCCAAAGCCGGTCACGCTCTTTTCCACTGATGCTCGCCGCCAGATAAGTGCTTCCGTGATAGGCTTTTTGCCGTGAAATGATTTTCTTTTTCTTGGGGCGTCCCAAGAGGTTGTTGCGGAAATGAACAAACCGGATGGCCGTATCAACCGCAGTGGAACCGCCGGTGGTAAAAAAGACATTGTTCAAATCGCCCGGCGCACGTTTGGCGATTTCGCGCGCGAACCGCGCAGCAGTCGAGTTGGAGTTGTTAAAGGGTGAGAAATAAGCAAGGTTCCGAGCTTGCTCAGCCATGGCCTCGGCCATCTCCTCTCGCCCATATCCGATCTGAGTGCACCACATGCCGCCCGGGCCGTCGATCAAGCGTGCGCCTTTTTCGTTCACCACATGGATACCGCTGGCACCTTCTATAAAAGTGCGATCGTTTTCACCCAAAGCCTCCATCCCTTCCCACGGGTGCAGGAAGTGGTCGTTATCCCATTGCTTGGCGTTAGAGTTATCCACGGCGGGCCATACTTTCTGCGCTCATCACTATTGGGAACTCTTCGCGGACCTGAGCGTCTGAGGCGCCGAAGTAGTTGGGGAAATGGCTATCGAGAATGGAATTGGCCTTGTCACGGGCGCGGTCCAGCAAATCCGTCTTGCCTTCGTTTTCCCATGTATCTGTGCGCTCACGATCCATAAGTCGCGGGTAGACGAATTCGCTGTTCATATAGCTCAGTGTGTGCGGGTTGCCGAGGAAATGACCTGGGTCGATGGCACATTGGTGGATCACATCCACCGCCATGGTTTCATCTGTTACCTCAATCCCGCGCAATGATCGTAGGATCATACCACCCGCTTCGTCATCAATAACCATGCTTTCAAAGCTGCATCCCATCAGGCTGCCGATCATACCCCCGAATTCGCACAAACGATTGGCACCGGCATGCGCGGCAAGCGTGAAGGTTAGCGCCTTTTCCAACCCGTATTGCGCGTCGGGTATTTTGGCATCGGTCATGCCTGCGCCAACGGATGTGGGAAGGCCATAGAAGTTGCCCATCTGAATGGCTGCCGCCCCGATCAGTGCCTGTTCGCCGCTGCCGCCGGTAAACGATCCGCTGCGCAGGTCTGTGATGAAGGGCCAGGCAGCAAAGCAGACCGGACAGCCCGGTGTGATGAGGTTTACAATGGCAACACAGGCCAGTGTTTCGGCTACGGTTTGAACCAGTGTTCCCGCAAGCGTCGCGGGGGCTGTGGCCCCGGCCTGAGGAGGCACTGCCAGATCGACAGTTAGCCCAAGTTTGGCGGTATCAATCAGGATTTCCATGTTCTCCTTGCCGATCCGCAAGGGGGAAACCATAGGGCAGCCGCCAAATATGACGCTTGGCTTCTTCATGAAAGCCCCATCGCCACCTTGCGCCATATCGAACATGCGAATGGCATGTGGGATGTGGCTACGGTCGCGAAAGGTCAGACAGGCAGGTTTTTGGCTACCTGCGAGCATCGCATATACGGTGTTCATGTCGTGAGCGAAATCATCGGTCACGTCGGTGGCCAAAACCGTGTCGCCCAGCATATGAATGTTATCCAAACAGTCCACCAGACGGGTGAAATCATAAACGTCGCGCAGGACCGAAGGGCGATAAGTTTTGGTCTCGGAATCGAAGGTTGTGACGGCTGTGCCAGAGTTGGCGAAATAGACACTCTCTGCCGAGCAATGCATGTCGTCTTTGCCTTCACGCTCTCCGCGGGCATAGACATAAAACTCCTTGGCAGCACCAGCCAGGATGTCTTCCATCAGCGCACGGGGAAAGCACAGCCGATTAAGGTCATTCATCACCGCGCCCTTGGGCAGCACCAGATCAAGCAGTTCCGGGAAATGGTCGGTGACGCCGGTGTTTTCCAGAACGGTCAGGGCCGCTTGGTGGATGTTCTCCATATCTGATTGGGTCAACGGCTTATAGCGTCCGCCGCTTAAGCCTCCACGCACGGCCTCGTTGCCCGTAGTCGCCTGTTGCACCTTTATGCGCGCGGCGCGCCCACCACCACCGCGACGGCGTGATTTTACCTCAGCCATTACCGGCCATCCTTTGTTCTGGTTCCGGACTGATCATTGCGAAATAGAAATCGTAAAAATCCTGGATCGCGGTTTCCATTTCGCCCAAGGGGCCCGGTTGGAAGTATTGAGAATTCACGCCGGACTGGTTGTGTCGAATGATGCGTTCGTCATCCAAAGATGTGACATGCCAAAGCCAGGTCAGGTCTTCTTTATTGTAATCTTGGCCTTCTTCGGCGTCAGCGCGAACCAGCCAGACCACCTGAATGTCGGTTTCCTGTAGGCCACGTGGAACAAAGCGGTAACCCACCATGTGATCCGAATAGATCAGGAACCAATTCAATGGACCAATATCAAAGTCAGTTGCGCCACCGTCGAAGCCTTTCAGCGCTCCAAGCAATGGCGCAAGCGCCTCGCCCGATTTGCTGCCGGTTTTGTAACCTTGGTAAAGCGGGTAGCGCCGATAGTACCCGCTGGTGAATGGGGTGGGCGCAGCCTCGCCAACAAGCGCCAATTCATCAGGCGTCAGCCCAACTTCTACAGCCTTTGCATTCAGCGGCTCGACCAAGCCAGCCATGTCTTGTGGCGATTTCAGGCTATGAGAGCGAGAGTATTCTTTGTGTGCTGGTCCGCAGTGGTAGCATTCAAGATAGTTCTCAACCGCCAGTTTCCAATTCGCTGGAACCGGAAATGACGCCGTATGCGCAATTTTCAAGTCGTCTAAACCATAGGGTTCGACGAGTGGCGAAAGTTGGCTGAGGACAGGATCAAGCGATGGCGTGTTTGCATCGGCACAGACAAAAATCAGGCCTTTGAAGACACTCACCTGAACGGGAAATAGCCCGAATTTGGATGGGTCAAAGTGTTCCCCCATGTTGTGGCCTGCACGAAGTTTTCCCGATAGCTCATATGTCCAGGCGTGATACGGGCAAACAAGAACACGGGAGTTGCCGGAGTGTTCAGTGCAGACGCGAGATCCACGATGGCGACAGACGTTCAAATGAGCGCGAACTTCGCCTTCGCGGTCGCGAACAATAATGATGCTCTCCGGGCCATAGTCGAACAGAAAATAGTCTCCGGAGTTTGGGATTTGGCTGACATGCCCTGCCCAAAGCCAGTTACGGTTCCAGACCTGGGCAATGTCATAGTTATAGATGTCTTGCGAAGTGTAGAATTCACGCGGCAGCGCGTGGCCGTACTGGTGCGAGGCCATCAAAGCATCTAACTCAAACGGTCGGCTGTTCATCACGTCTCCTCCAAATCGATTATCTCGCGGCGAAACCAATCCTTGTCTGCTTCTGCCTTTGGGCGTTCAAAATCGCGTGCCGCGCGGTGGCCTGCGAAGACTGCGTCCACGATCAACCCCGGAGACGCGGCATCGCCAATGAGTTCGAGGGTTTTCAATCCGGTCCCTTGCAGGCTGTCATAAAGAGCCGTCTCGCGGTGGCGCTCGGTGACCAGAACCGTTGAGGCGCACGGTATGTCAGTTTCGCGGCCGGTAAAGGCGCACCCAATGCGCGCGATGTCACCTTCAACCGCCGTCAGCACCTGATTGCAGCGAATGTCGATACCAAGCTCGATCAGGCGGGCCTGAATACGAGGCTGCTCCAAAGTATTGACAGCGTAAGTTGAAACTAAACTCTCTGGCGTGACAAAGACCACCTGGTATCCGGCGGTCGCCAGTTTTTCAGCGATCACCCCTGCCAGATAGATATGGTCATCATCATAGATCATCACCGGTCCATCCGGGGGCAGAATGCCTTTCATGATGTCATCAGGCGTCAACACTTTGGCGGTTTGCTCGATCTGAGGCATATGGCGCTGCGTGCTACGGCCGATGCCGTCGGTACGCCAATGGCTGCCGGTGGCCACAAAGACGTGTTCGACGCCAAGCTCTGCTACCTGATCGCCATCAAGTCTGCTGTCAGTGAACAACTGAACGTTGCCGCGCTGCTTTAAGTCATTCAGGCGATAATCGACGACGCGGGACCAAGCCGCGAGGCCGGGAAGTTTGCTTTCCATTGCAACACGTCCACCAAATTCAGCTGAGGCTTCGGCCAAGGTCACCTGATATCCTCGCCTTGCCAATTGCGTGGCGCATTCAAGACCGGCGGGGCCACCGCCAATAACCAAAGTATCCGCGTTGCTCTTTTTCGGCGCGATGATCTCGGGGTGCCAACCGCGGCGCCATTCCTCACCCATGGTCGGGTTTTGAGTGCAGCGGATCGGGATGCCCAGATTGTCGGATGAGACGCAGATATTACAGCCGATGCATTCGCGGATTTCGTCAATGCGGCCCTCTTCGATCTTTTTGGGAATGAATGGGTCCGCGATGGAAGGTCGCGCCGCTCCGATAAGGTCGACAATTCCCTTTTTGACCATCGACAGCATCATATCGGGGGACGTCAGGCGACCGACACCAACCACAGGTTTCCCGGTGATCTGTTTGACGTGCGACAGAAACGCGTTCTGATAGCCATCTTCGGGTTGAAAGCGGGTTGTGGCACTGTCATTGGACCAGTCGGCAACGTTCACATCCCATAGGTCAGGAAGATCGGCCAAAAGCTCGACCACGGCACGGCCTTCTTCTGAAGCCTGCATGCCGTCAGCGCCCACCATCTCATCAATGGCAAAACGGAGCGCCACAGCGCAGCTGTCACCTACAGCTTCGTGGGTGTCTTCCAGCAGTTCGCGTGTCAGGCGCACACGATTTTCAAGCGACCCGCCATATTCATCACTACGCTGGTTCATATGCGGCAGCATGAAATGTTGCGCCAAAGTCATGTTGTGTCCGGCATAGACGTAAATGATGTCAAATCCGGCATCTTTCGCGCGCAGGGCGGCCTCGCGGTGCCAGCGGCGGAACTCGCGAATATCAGCTTTATCCATGGCCTGCGCCTGCTTGGGATGCGTCGTATCGACAGACATCTCGGAAGGTGCAAGAACCGGAGCCCGGGTCAGCAGGTTCTGCGCATGGTTGCCATTGTGCACCAGCTGGATAGCTGCCAGCGCACCATGCGCATGTACCGCATCCGTCATCAGCCGCAACGCGGGAACATCGCGCCCGTCCCATAGCCGCCCCTCGGCGTAAGGAGACAGGTCTGAGGTTGGGTGAATCTCGGTCTCCTGATTGGAAACCACCGCCCACCCACCTTCGGCTTTCATCCCACGAACGGCGGCATCCGCCCGCGGTCGGACATGCCCCAGCCCGGTGCAATGTGGCACCTGATAAAAGCGATTTCTGGCTGTGACTGGTCCAATCTGAACCGGTTCAAAAAGCAGAGCATATGGGTTCGCGTTCGACATGTTCACGCGTTTTCCTGTATCTGGGATCCGGAGCCGTAAGGCCCCGGAAAAGTGGTTGTGTTAGAAGCCGGCTTTGATCCGTTCAAATTCTGCCAGCATTTTCGCCTCAAGCTCGGGATTCACCGCATCAAAGAACAAACTGCCTTCGAAGAAGCTTTTAGGGTCAGCAAAACCATAGGCTTCGATGTTGGCCTGATCGGCAACTTCGAACGCTTTTGCGTTGGAATGTGGGTAGCCCCAGTTGTCGATGATGTACTGACCGCTGGCAGGGTCAGTGAGAGCGTTCAACAGATCATAGACCTGATCTACCGGAGTCGTGGAAGACTTCAGATGCACGTAACCGCACGCCCAAGTCGCGATGCCCTTATCGACATCACGCATCATGGCGGCAGGCACTTCGTTCCAGATCAGGTTCAGTTCTGACTGGTTCCAGGCCCAACCCAATTCGATCTCACCGCTGGTCATGGCCTGATCAAATTGACCCGCATCGGACCAGTAAAAGCGCATGTTCGGGTGGATCGAGCGCAGGAAATCAGATGCTTCCTTGAACTGCTCGTCGCTCAGATTGGTATAATCGTCGGCGTTTCCAGTGGCCAGCGCGGCCAAGGCGTATGCAGATGACGCGGCATCCGGGACGGCGATCTTGCCTGCATAGGCCGGGTCCGCCAGCATTTGCAGCGAGATATCGTCGCCTGAGATTTTGTCGGTGCGATAGATGAGGCCCGTGTTCCCCCACTCGAACGGCAACATGTAAAGCTTGCCGTCTAGGACGATGGCGTCGACTTCCTTGATCTCGGGCAGTACATCGGCCCAGTTGGTCAGTTTGCTTTCATCCAGCGGCTGGATCAGGTCGGCTGCGACCCATTTCCGGACCGCGTCAGAACAAGGATGCGCCAGATCAGCCGTGAAACCCGAACTCAGTTTCGTAAAGGCTTCCTCCTGACTTCCGAAATAGGAATAGCTTGGCGCCTCGTTCCCGTATTTTTCCATGTAGCTGGCAAAGAACCCGGGGTCTTCATATCCCGACCAGTCAAAAACCGTTAGATCAGCGCCACCTGCTATGGCACTTCCCGTGCCTATTGCCGTCGCACATGCGAAGGCCGCAATTCCCTGTAGTCTCATTTTATCCTCCCACTATTTTACTTTGTGTCTGTACCTAGATCGATCACGCTTGCCCCCTGAAGCCCCAGCCAAACTGCGTCGCCGCGTTTGAAATCGACCGTGTGAAAATAATTTGGAACTGAGACCGAGATTGGTTTCTCAGCTCCCGCAACCTGAATGTGGTAGTGAATGTTCTCGCCATAAAAAGCGACGTTGCTGACAGTGCCCTGAACCGTTGATGGGTAGTCTTCGGGCCTTTGAGCAGCGATTTCCAATTGTTCCGGGCGAATACCGATATTCATGTCTTTAGAGCTGGTCGCAACGTTGGGATTTCTCTCAATCTCAATCCGCCCGAAGGCGGCTGCATCGATAGACAACATATTGCCGGTTTCACCCAATAACTGGGCAGGCAGTATGTTCATCTCACCGATGAAACTGGCCACTTGCTGATCACAAGGACGGGCGTAAAGCGTGGTTGGTGTGTCCACCTGCTTGAGCCGTCCATTGAACATCACGCCAATACGATCGGACATGGTCATCGCCTCATATTGGTCGTGGGTGACCATCACAAAGGTGATGCCAAGCGATTGCTGCAGATTACGCATTTCAAACTGCATCTGTTCGCGCAGCTTCTTGTCGAGTGCTGACAAGGGCTCGTCCAGCAACAACACCTTGGGTCGCATGATCAACGCCCGGGCGAGCGCCACCCTTTGCCGCTGCCCACCCGACAACTCACTTGCGCCGCGATCCTGAAGACCGCCCAGCTCGACCATTTCCAGGGCTTCGGCCACGCGCTGGTCGATCTCAGTCTTAGGGGCCTTTCCCCGTAATCCATAGGCCACGTTGTTCCCGACGTTCAGGTGCGGGAAGATGGCGTAGCTCTGAAAGACCATGTTCGTTGGACGGTTGTTCGCAGGCACACCTTCCATATCCTGACCGTCGATCAGCACGGTGCCCTTGGTCGGTTCCTGAAAGCCCGCGATCATCCGCAATACCGTGGTCTTGCCGCATCCCGAGGGGCCGAGGAGTGAGAAAAACTCGCCCTCTTTGAGATCGAGGTTGATCCCGCTCGCAGCCAGGAATGTGCCATAGCGCTTTTCGACGCCCCTGAGTTCTATGATGTTGTTGACTGTCATCGGACCTCTGATGCGGATGAGCGGCGGCGGAAATACTCGGCCAGCACCAGAAGCAGAACCGAGGTGAGCAGCAGGATAGAGCCCAAGGCCAAAACGTTTGGAAGCTTGGCGGGGAAGCGGATCTGGCTCCAGATATAGACCGGCAGGGTTGGCTGGTTTCCGGACAGGAAAAAGGCCAGGACGAACTCATCGAAGCTGACCGTAAAAGTGACCAGCATGCTGGCTACGATACCGGGGGAAACGACCGGCAGCGTCACGCGGCGGAAGGTTTCGAACACGCCGACACCCAGATCGTAAGATGCCTCTTCCAGCGACGCGTCGAAGTCATCAAAGGCAGACTTCAGGATCGAAACGGAAAACGGCAAGGCGAGGAACGTATGGCCCAGAACAACTGTCAGCAGAGATGGTTTGAGACCGAGAAACAGAAACAGAACCAGCATTGACGAAGCCACTATAATGCCAGGAATAACCAAAGGCAGCATTACCAGACCTTCAGCGGCGCGCTGGCCCCGAAAACGGTATCGAACAAAGGCGCGCGCAGCGAACAGCCCCATGGCGGTGGATAGAATTGCGACGACCGTGCCAACACCAAGCGAATTCCAAAGAGCCTGGATCAACGTATCCTGTTCGCCCAGCTTCCGATACCAGTCCAGCGTCCAGCCCTTGATCGGAAAGGCAACGATTGTACCGCTGTTTAACGAGAACAAAGGTAGGAAAAGAACCGGCAGGTACAGAAAAACCAAATACAGAAAAGCATAGGCTGTCAGGGTCGAGGGGCGCTTCATCTGATCCTCCTCCCAAGCTGGGTGGCGGTAATGACAAACACGATGGCGACGAAGCCGACCGACAGCATCGCGATCAGCGAAAGTGTGGCGCCGAGAGGCCAATTGTTGGCTGCCCCGAACTGCACCTGAATAAGATTGGCGATCATCTTCCCGTCCGATCCGCCGACCAGTGCTGGGGTCACGTAGTCACCGACTGTTGGGATAAAGATAATCAGACAAGCCGCAATGATCCCCGGTATCGTCAACGGCAGCGTCACCCGCATAAAGCGTTGCAAAGGACTGTTGCCGAGGTCTGTGGCGGCCTCCAGCAGGCTTGGATCGATCTTCTGCAACGAGACATAGATCGGCAGGATCGCAAAAGGTGCCCAGGCATGAGCAAGCGTCAGCACGACAGCAAATTCGTTGTACAGCAGGAAGTCGAGCGGTTCGTCGATCAAACCAAGCATCATCAGTGCAGAATTCATCACCCCGTTGAACCCAAGGATGAGTTTCCAGGCAAATACGCGCAGCAGATAGCTGGACCAGAACGGAATGGTGATGAGCAGAAGCCAGATAGTCTTTTTCCGGGCCTTCATCGCGATGAAGTACGCGATGGGATAGGCCAGTGCGACAGTGACTACCGTAACTGCTCCGGCAATCCAGATCGACCTTAGCATTAAGTGTCGAACCAGCGGATCAGCAAGCGCGTCGCTATAGTTTTTCAACGTCGGTGTCTTGTCGAGCGTTACGTAGGTTTGGGTCCAGAACGAATAGGCGATCAGGATCACCAAAGGCGCCGCCACCAGAAACCCCACGTATGCCGTGGCTGGTGCGCTGAGGGTATAACCCCGGGACGCTTCGCTACGAAAAATCACCCTATCTCCCATCTCGGTACTTACGAGTCTCTAATGGACGATCGTCCATTTAATGTTGCGCCAGAAAGACCTTTCGTGTCAATCTTCCTGTGAGCCACCCATATGAGAAGACCCTAAGCTGATGGAATCATTGAATAGAGTGAAAGATCAAAAAGGAAGAAAGCGTAGCTCGAAGCGCGATCCAGAGGCCAATAGGCAACTTTTGATCAAGGCCACTTTGGACACGATTGCTGATATCGGAGTTACAGATACCTCCGTCAGTCGCATCTGCGAGCGCTCAGGTCTGTCGCGCGGAATGATCCATTTGCATTTCGGGGGGAAGGACAATTTACTTACGGCAGCGGCCCAGCATTTCAGTACCGAGTATTATGCCGAGATGGACAGAATGACCGATCTGGGCTCGGATGCATCGCCCGAAGACCGAGTGATGGCTGTGATTGAGGCCGATCTGTCTGAAGCTTTGCTCAATCCACGAAGTACAAAAATCTGGCATGCATTCCGCGGCATCGCGAGCTCACACCCAGGCATTGCCCGATACAGCAGCACTCAGGACCCCAAACTTGTCGAGACATTGCGGCATGCGTTCATGGAGATAGCCCAGCAAAACGGGCATGATCCGAACTTGGTGAATGATGCCACCAGCGGAACGCTGGCCCTATTGGAAGGTATGTGGGTAAACTATCTTACCGATATGCAAGTTTTTTCGCGTCGACGTTCTGCTGGACTTATTCGAAGATTCTTAGCCGGACTTTTTCCCGGCAAATTCATTCTATGAGGCTTAGCGACGCTCGAAATTGATGTAGAGACAAAGCCCCTTTTTCGAAAGCCCACGACTGGTACTGGTGAGACCCCTTGCAACCAAGTGGTATCCATCCTGCCTTTTAAAAACCCGACATCCACTTTGCCATGAAGAGTTTTTCGAGATCAGGGGGTTATTGCCAGGATACATCACTGTTCGGTAGATCATCCCGGTGTAGGACCATCACCACATTTGGTCTGCTTGACGGCAAATGGTCAACCGCGTCCCAATCCCAAAGAACCAGATTGATGTCATCAGGCGTGGCCCCCGATGCGAAACTGTTCACCAAAACACCGGCGTAGCCTTCGCCTTTCAGACTTTCCGCAACATCATGAGTTGAAGGAATCAATTCCCTGTGCATCTCGGATTTCCAGTTATCATTGGCGAGATCCTCCCAGGAAATACCCAATGCATGTCTGGTATCCCGGCTGGTCAGATCAGCGATATGAAGGCAATCAACCGCCAAAAAATAAAATGTATAGGGTTCTTGATTCAGGCTGAAACGCACCTCGCGCGCGGCTGTTTCATGGGAAAGCGACGTATATAGCGCGGGCTCACCGATCGGGTTAAACCGCCCACCGCGTCGCGCAGCCCCCCTCCCCTGATGTCGGCAGGTACGACCAGCGCGGTTTGGCGGCACGGATGACAGTACGCTGCACCCGGATGGCATGCTTCAAGCGTAACCACCTTCTAGACGCCGCAGAATATGGGACTTCAACGCCGTGTTCTCTCCGTCCTTGACGATTTCCTCAGGCGTACGCCCGCCAAACCCCACAATGGGCTCGGATCGATACCAAGCATAGGCCATAAGCGAGCTTCCAACAGCCGGTGCAACGGCGTTCAAAATCTCAACTAGATGACGCAATGATGTCTGGACCGATACGGAAGCTACACGCTGCCGCCGAGACAAGGATTCCGGAGCAATGCCTAAGGTCTCACCAATCTCGCGCTTGGTGGTTTTAAGATGCCGGGCCAGACGATCCGGTGAGATCAATCGGTCTTCTACAAGATCACGTAATTCCATATCGATCACTCCTGATGCCACAATATATGGACCAATTTATTGACAATCAAGGCTGCCCGGCCTTTTGCCCCGTACTTTGCAGCAAAAAATCAAGCCGCCTAGGCCGGTATGGTCATGGGTCCGCGCGATCCGAGATGAACAATGCGATCAACTTGGCAATGCCGTCTGATCCTTCCCCAACTGAAATTGTCCGCTCTATATAGTTAGGAAACGGAGGATCAACTCTGCGGGACAAGTCGGGTACCTTCGGAATGGTGTATCGCTACTCTGCTGAGTGACCTTCAATAACCTGACAAAGACCAATTGACTGAATGCTAAAAACTGACACAACTAAGACTAACAAGCTTCTATGCAACTACAGCAGTATCGGCACTGAAAACTGTGATCAAACAAAGAGATATCGAGCGTGAAGTCGGGCAAACCTTACAAAGGCTAAGGCAGGAACGCAATCTGATCCTCTCTGAGCTGGCGACAACATCGCAGGTCTCGACCTCGATGATCAGCCGAATTGAAAACGGTAGCGTCTCTCCGTCTCTTGGCACGCTACAGGCATTGGCGGACGCGATGAATGTTCCTCTGATGGCCTTGTTTGCGGACACGGAAGTTTCGGCCGACGTACATCACGTCAAAGCAGGCGAAGGTCTCATGTCCCGGCGTATTACGCAGGGCCACGTGCATAACTACCTTTTACTTGGTAAACATGGCGGACCGGGAGGTCTGTTTCAATCTTCCCGTATTACCATTTCAAAGGACCAATCTGGGACATTGCCCAGTTACCAGCACGAAGGCTGTGTTTTTCTCTACATGATAATGGGCGACGCAATATACAGGTGTGGCACCGAGGATTTTGTTATGGCAACTGGCGATACCCTAAGCTTTGATGCCAAGCTGCGTCACGGGTTTTGCAAGATCGTGTCGGATGAGATCGAATTCATCACTGTATCAACTCGCCCGCAGTAAATTCAGACCGCGATTTGACACCCTCGAGCCGTATAACCTACCCGGACCGTTTCATATTCTTGTATTATGTGAAACTATGAATAATCCAACCGCATATCCCAATCAAGCACTGAGCCCCCATGAAAATTACGTTCAAACAGGTTGATGCATTTCGAACCGTCGTCTCCACCGGAACTGTAACCGAAGCGGCAGCGATGCTGGGCATCTCACAACCCGCGGTCAGCCGCCTGATCTCGGATTTCGAGGCCGAAGTCGGTTTTCAGCTGTTTCAGCGCTCGGGCCGGGTCCTGGTACCCACGGATGAAGCACGCTTGCTGGTGGAAGAGGTTCGGCAGGCCGTTAGCGGCATGGAGCACATAAAGGATTCCGCCACAGCCATTGGGAAGTTCGGTCACGCGCGGCTTAACCTGGTGATCACGCCGGGGGTGTCCTCTCAGCTTGCTCCGGATCTGCTTCAGGAGTTTTCAGCTACTTGGCCAAAAGCCATGGCCCGAATGGAAATCGCGCCCAGCGATGACGCCGTCGAATGGATGGTTTCGCAGAATTACGATTTCGGGATCACGACAACCCAACCCGCCAACCCGTCCTTTGACAGCCTGGTTATCCGGAACAGCGACGTCTGTTGCGTCGTTCCAACCGGCCATCCTCTGGCAGAGAAAACCATAGTTCAGGCGCAGGACCTGGCGGGTAAGAGCTTTATCTCATATATGCCGTCCTCACGCTTCCGGTTTGAGATTGACCAGTTTTTTGAGGCCAAAGGGATCTCACGTCAGATGCAGTATGAGACCCGCACCACCGACGCAGTGTGCCGTCTGGTCGCGCGCGGTCTAGGAGTTTCTGTTGTCGGAGCAAGCCTGGATTATCTCAAAACCATTCCCGATTGTGTCGCGCTGCCTTTTGCGGCGCCTCTGACGTTTCGCGCAGTCCTGTTCTGGTCCAAGAACAAGCCCTTGTCCGCCGTGGGACAGTCCTTTTTGACGATCGTGCAATCGCAGATCAGCGACGATTAAGCGCCTCGCGAAAACTGGCTCGCGCCTGCGCGCTGTGGATATAGGCGTAGTCCCGAGGGTAAGGGGCACCTGCCGTCAGTTCCATCGAGACGAATTGCGGGCCGGTGGATGACAGAACCTGAGGCACCGCAGCTGAAAACTGATCCAGCTCGGTAAAGCGCTGCACACTGGCATACCCGGCAGCCCAGGCCATGGCCGCAAAATCAACCCTATCCGCACCAGGCAGGGGATGCGACCCGTTCACCTCATAGACCCGGTTAGCCGACAGAAAATGATAGAGGTTCGTCACCCCTGAATTGGCAATCGTCACCAATGTCCCAAGATTCATCAGCAGGCTGCCATCGCCATCTAGAACGATGACCCGCCTGTCAGGATTGACCAGCGCCAGACCAAGACCATGGGACGACGCCTGTCCCATAGCCCCGACGGCCACGTAATTAAGGTCGCGCGGATTCAGGGCAAGCCAGTCGAAACAGCTCTGATAAACAGCAACAACAATATCGTCCTCGCGGACATGAGGGATCAGAGCCTTAAGCGCTGCGTCGCGGTGCATGGTCATGATGCCTCCGGCGCCCGGCCGATCAAGAAAATGTGGGGTCTCGAAGTTGCATAAGCCGCTTCAATCGCCTGCGGGATATGAGCCTCGTCCCCTGGCCATTCGATCAGGGAATGTGACAGTTCCATCGCATTCAACACCGGCCGAACAATCCGCACCCCGTAAGAGGCCGATTGGTCCGGATGAATATGTGGCTCTTTACCCTGCAGGCCAACCATCATGACCACCGGCAGTTCATAATCGACGCCAATGGCCCGGATCGCATTCAATGAATCCATCAGCCCCGTTTGCTGCATCATCAGGATCGCGCGCGTGCCGTTAAAGGACATCGCCCCGCAGATGCTGACGCCCTCATCCTCCTTGCAGATCCGGGTCAGGCGAAATTCGGGATCTCGCGAGATCGGCCAGAGCAGCCCGTCACTGGTAACGATGTCCGGCAATGCCACGATTTCGCCAACACCCGCCGCTTTGAAAGCAGCGATGATAGCCGCACCTGAAGGATTCTTGACCTGCGGCGTACATTCGGTCGGTAGAGGGGACGCAACCATCAGGCACCTCCGTCCAGAAATGCGGCAAGCCCATCCCGCGCCGCTTGCAGTTCATGCCTGTGACCGATGGTGATGCGAATAAAATCACGGTAGGCGGGTGAGGCGAACCGACGCACAGAAATCCCCTGTCCGCGCAGGAAAAGATCGGCCGCTTCGGCAGATTTCACAGGGTCCGGAAAATGAACCAGCACGAAATTGGCCTGACTTGGGACAACATGCAGACCCATTTCCGTTAGCGTGGCGCTAAGCCAGGCTCGGTTGTTCAAATTAGTCTCTCGCACGAAACGGGTATGTGCCGTGTCTTCCAGCGCCGCGACAGCCGCTGCGACCGAAGAGGACGCCACCGGGAAAGTCAGGCCGATCCGACGCACACTATCCACCACATCGTTGGACCCGTACATCCAACCAACACGCGCACCAGCCAGCCCGAATATCTTGGAAAATGTCCGGCACAAGACCACGTTGTTGGCAGCCTCTACCAGCTTATGCGCGGGCTCATAATCTGCCGCATCGACATATTCCTCATAGGCAGCGTCCACGATCAGCAGGACGTTTTCCGGTAGCGCGGCATGCAGGCAGCGCAGCTCTGCGCTGTTCAGATAGGTGCCTGCCGGGTTCTCCGGATTGGCGAGGTAGACGATCCGGGTTCGTTCGGTCAACGCATCGATCATCCGGTCGACTGAAGGTTTGAATGCGTCATCCGCGACCGACACCACCTCGGCATCGTTGGCAAAAGCATAGTTGGGCACCTTGAGATAGCCATTGGCGCTGCGGATCAGCTCGGTACCTTGCCCTAGGTAGGCCCGGGCCAGACGGGCCAGCAGATCGTCCGATCCCTGTCCTGTGGTGATCCGGGCCGCATCCAACCCGTACTGCGCGGCAATCGCCGGGGCCAGAATATCGTCAGGGTTTTCCAAATAGCGCTCGACATTGCTGATTGCCGCACAAGCGGCAGCGCGGGCAGACGGGCTAGGACCAATCACGCTTTCATTCGAGTTCAAAAGAATCGCAGGCGGTGGAACGTCAGCAGACGCCCCTCCAATCATATGAGGTTTAATCCTGCCTATTCCTGTTTTTGCGAGGGTTATGCCCATCCAATTCCTCCGGCACCACCAGATGGCGGCAATGGCAATTTTCACCATATATCACATAGAGCCGTGTTTTAAGCAATTCACTTTCAAAAAAATTATGTTATGAAGACTGGGACTCAGCAAAAGAACCCGGATGACCGATACGTTTTCGCCCCAACACAGCAGGCTTCACCTGACCATCGATCTGGACGCGCCAGGTCGACAGTCCGGTGATCTGATGCTGAAATGGTCCGACAATGCCGTACCGTTGGGATACCACCCGATCCCGGTAATCAGCTTACGTGGCAAACCCGGACCTTCTGTTCTAATTTTGGGCGGCACTCATGGAGACGAATTCGAAGGACCTGCCGCGATCCTGCGGCTTGCGGCACAGCTGAACCCATCTGACTTGACCGGACAGGTGATCCTGATCCCGGCCTTGAACGCCCCCGCGTTTCTCACCTCATCGCGGGTGTCGCCATTGGATGGGCAAAACCTGAACCGGGCTTTTCCTGGCACCGCGAATGGCGGCCCGACAGCGATGCTGGCGCATTTTGTTGAAACTATGCTGCTGCCGCGTGTGGATGCCGCTATTGACCTGCACTCGGGTGGCAAAGCATCTGTATTCGAGCCCTGCGCCTTGGCGGCGCGGGGGGATGACGCAGACCTGACCTCTTCCAACATGGAACTGGCCCGCGCTTTCGGGTTGCCTCTGATCTGGGTGCTGGGCGCACATAACGATAACCGAAGTGTGAATGCCGCCGCCGCGCGGGTTGGGGTCCCAATGATCGCAGCTGAACTCAGCGGCGGAGGTGGTGTCGATCCGCATGCCGCGGACCTTGCCGAAACCGGGCTCAAACGCTGTCTGAAGCATTTAGGTATCCTGCCCGGCGGTGCACCGGACTCTGTTCCGACGCAATGTGTCGAAATCGCCGACCCGTTGCATTCGGTCCATGCGCCCGCAGATGGACTGTTCGACCGACGCTGCACCGCAGGACAACAGATCAAACGAGGCGATCTGGCAGGCACGCTGCATTTCCCCGCCGAACCGGAACGCTCGGCTGTCGAACTTAAATTTCCCACAGCCGGGCACGTTCTGGCTCATGGCAATCGTGGCATGGTGCGCCGTGGCAATCTGTTGGCATTGGTGGCTCAACCGCTGTCCGAGGAACGTTGAATGAAAACTTATTCCCCGTTCATTTCCGGTGCCTTTGTCGATTGGGATGGTGAAACCCTGCCCAGTATCGACCCCGCCACCGGTCAGGTGTGGAGCATGATCGCCCGTGGCGGCACACAGACCGCCGACATAGCCATCCGGGACGCCGACCAGGCCTTCCGCAGCGGGCCATGGGCCAAAGCCGGGCCGACAGAACGGGCGGATATGCTGGACCGTTTAGCTGACATGCTGGAAACTCGGTGGGAAGACCTTGTCACACCCGAAATTCGCGACAACGGCAAACGTATTACTGAGGTGCGCGGGCAGTTTGCCGGGTTGCACAGCTGGTTTCGATTTTTTGCGACAGAGGCACGCAAGCTGCGGCCCGAACCTCAGGCCAATTCCATCCCCGGTGTGCATAGCGTGGGCCACTTTAAGCCCTATGGCGTCGTGGTCGCCATCACGCCCTGGAATTCTCCGCTGATGATCCTTGGATGGAAGCTGGCCCCGGCACTGGCAGCTGGCAATACGGTTGTTGTGAAACCCTCGGAAATGGCTTCGGCTTCAACCTTGGAATTCGCGCGCCTGGCACATGAGGCGGGACTTCCGCCCGGAGTGCTCAACGTTGTCACCGGACTCGGTCATGAGGTCGGCGAAGCACTGGTCCGCCACCCTCTAACACGCAAGGTCACCTTTACCGGTTCGGACCTTGGCGGACGAAAAGTGGCCGAGGCTGCCTCAGCCGGTGTAATCCCGGCGGTGCTGGAACTGGGCGGCAAATCTCCGCAGGTGGTGTTTGCCGATTGTGACATGGACAATGCGGTCAACGGAATTCTGTCCGGCATCTTCCTGTCAAATGGCCAGACTTGCGTCGCCGGATCGCGGCTGATCGTTGAGGCCGGACTGAAGGACAGGCTGTTATCCCGCCTGATCGACCGCGCCCGCACATTGCAGATGGGGGATCCGATGGACCCGGATACTCAGGTCGCACCGCTGGCCAATGAACCGCATCTGCGAAAGGTTACGGCAATGATCGAACGCGCCAAAGCCGACGGTGCGATTTGCTTACTGGACGGCAACGCCGCAACTGCAGGCCGGAATGGGTTCTATATCGGACCAACGGTTTTCGACGATGTGACGCCCGGCATGCAGCTCTGGCGTGAAGAAGTGTTCGGCCCGGTTCTGGCCGTCACCTCTTTCACCACCGAAGACGAAGCCATCGCGCTGGCTAACGACAGCGACTACGGGCTGGCTGCGGGGGTCTGGACCACCGATGCCGACAAGGGCGCTCGGGTAGCCGAAGCGATCGAGGCGGGCACTGTTTACATCAACCATTATCGCAGCGTTGACCCTGCATGCCCGATTGGTGGGATCAAACTGTCGGGCTACGGGCGTGAATTGGGCCCGGACGCCATAAGGGATTTCTGTCAGGTCAAATCGATCTGGACCGGTGCCACGCCGGTGTCAGATCCGTTTCCCTGACCACCGATACGCACGGAGGACGGCATGAACGATCATTTCTCAGCCCCCAAGGGCAATTTCCGCGGTCACGACCAACAAAAAGTCTGGCAACAGCAACCTGACCCCGAACTGACCGAGGTTGGCCCCGGCACGCCGTGCGGTGAATACCTGCGCCGGTTCTGGATGCCGGTGGCAATGACCGATCAGATTGGCGACCTGCCCTATCGCCTGCGTATTCTGGGCGAAGATCTGGTTCTGTTCCGCGAAAAAAAAGAGGGCAAGCTGGGTCTGACCCATCTGCATTGCTGTCACCGCAACATGAGCCTGGAATTCGGCATCGTTGAGGAAGGCGGAATTAGATGCTCATACCATGGCTGGAAATACGGCTTGGACGGCACCATTCTGGAAACCCCATGTGAGCCGCCCGCCTCACAGGTCAAGAAAAAGGCCTGTCTGGGGGCATATCCGGTGATCGAATACAAGGGTTTGGCCTTTGCATTTATGGGCCCCCCCGACGAGCAACCCCCATTCCCAGTAATGGACACATTTGACGAAGGTGGCGACGAGTTGGTGCCTTACCTCATCAAATCCCCGTGCAACTGGCTTCAGGTGATGGAAAACGCATGGGACCCGTTCCATGTTGTCTACCTGCATACACTGGCCGTACGCAGCCAGTTCATCGACGCCTTTGCCGAGATGCCGATGATCGAGTTTCACGATAGTCAAACGGGCGATTTTTACACCAATGTCCGACGTGTCGAAGATATCGTCTGGGTGCGCATACATGACCATATGCTGCCGTCGTTCACGCAAAATGGCGGCCACTTCCCGGTGCCAGACGAGCCGCGCTATTTTGGGCGCTGCGGGCTGTCGCGTTGGATAACCCCGATTGACGACACCAACACGATGGTCATCGCATGGCGCCACTTCCGGGATGCGGCGGCGAATGACGATCCAAAGGGCCTAACGGACAAAAGCAAAGTGGGCTTTGGGATGACGGATTTCTATGGCCAGGATCCCGATCGACCCTATGAGATGCGCCAGCGGGACCCCGGCGACTATGACGCCTGGGTCAGTCAGGGGCCGCGGAACATCCATGCCCGCGAAAACCTCAGCTTTACGGATCGGGGTGTGGCCAAGGCACGCCGCCTGCTGCGCAACGCCATTCGTGCGTTGAAAGACGGTCAGTCCCCTCCGCAACCGACCGATAGCTTTGCCGGTCAGGTGATACCGACCTATGCCGGGGACACAATGCTGCGCATCCCGCTTCAGGACGGCCGCGACGATGGTGCAGTGCTCAAGGAAATCTCGCATCAGGTAGCTGAGATCTACAAATCTGGCGACCAATTGCAGGGCGAGACCCGCAAGACGTTCATCGTCGATGCGCTGAAAAAGTACGAGGCAAGCTGGTCATGACCAATCGTGTTCCACATAATCCGGGTCGGGTCGACTGGTCCGGCGAAAACCCCGGCATTTATCTGAAACAGAACTCGACGCAGGACCACTATGGCACTCTGGCGCTGTTCTTCCGGGTGGTACTGTCGCCCTATGGTCGGGGCCACGCCGCATTGATCCTGGGCGCGCCGGATCAAGCGCAGGGTTGGCCGCACGCACCCAATCTGATCATGACGGACAACCAACGCATGATGCGCTGGATCGTGGATGGCTGGGTCACCAAGATGCCCACCTTTATCGGAAAGGCAGGCCTCGACGCGATGAGCTGGCTGGACTGTGACAGCGTCGAAAAACGCCCTGGCGATTTGAGATCGCGCTATTCCGAGACCCTGCGCGGCTCGGGCGTCACGGTCGAGATGATCTGGCAGGAAATGGGTCCACCCTTGCCGGTTGAGGTCACTAAGGAAAACTCGGCAACCAAAGAGCATGAGATGTATTCAGTGTTCCTCGAGGCCAAGGCGGCGCAGGTCGTCATCAACGGCACCCCGCTCCCCGGTCAGGTCGCAAGCCGCCAGTTCTTTGGCCGCACCATGTCTACCGCCTTTCTGGCCTTTTCCGAAACCTGGGTGACCCCGCAGGAGGATCTGTAATGCCGTTGAACGAACCGATCACCCCCGGGACAGTCGACTGGACAGGCGAGAACCCGGGCATCCTGCTGAAAGACGACAACAACAATTTCACCGCTATGGCGCTGTTCTTTCGCGTGGCATGGTCTCCGGTTGGGCAAGGTCAGGTGCTGCTGCTGTACGGAACGCCAGATCAGATGGACGGACCGCCCGAGGCACCGAACGTGATCCTGAGCGATAATCCCGATCTGACCGCCTTTCTGAAGGCCAACTTCATCAGCAAACTGGCCGCTTTCGCAAATGCTCCCGCTTTTGCTTCTCTCCCCGAGATAGGCGCGCAGGTCGTCCGATCCTCGGGCGATCCGATGAGCCACCGCTATACCGAAACCATCGCCGGAGAAAACCTGACAGTTGAACTGGTCTGGGAAGGGCTCGAGCCGCCTCGCGCGCTGGAGCTGTCTCCGCATGAGGTCGCTTCGGGCGAGCAGAACATGTTCTCGCTACTGGTGCCTGCACATTCGGCGCAGATCATCGTTAATGGTCACGCATTGCCGGGCAAGTTGGGCACACGGGTGCAGGCTGGGTATGATACAACGACTGCCTTCCTCTACTTCTCGGAAACATGGATCATCCCACCGGAGGATACTTGATGCTGCATCCGGCTGATCAGCTGGCGTTTGACAAGGCCATGGTGACACAACCGGTCTG
Source organism: Ruegeria sp. CDSA034 (assembly GCF_059612275.1). Classification (NCBI taxonomy): domain Bacteria; kingdom Pseudomonadati; phylum Pseudomonadota; class Alphaproteobacteria; order Rhodobacterales; family Roseobacteraceae; genus Ruegeria; species Ruegeria sp. CDSA034. Next base: position 50,268 of record NZ_JBXWQH010000010.1, on the reverse strand, counting down.
GAACCGGTTCAATACAGCATCCGAGGCGCTGAGGTTGGACGAAAATGTACTGCTACATGCCGGTCCCGCCTTCGCCAGCCCGGATCAGATCACCGCGCCGATCCTGAACTCGGCCTGTGTCGCTGCAGTCTGGCAGGGGCTAGCACAGAATTTCGATCAGGCCGAGGCGATGATTAACGCAGGCGAGATCGTGCTGAAACCCGCGCAAGACCACGATGTCGTGACACCTCTGGCCGCCGTGGTCTCGGCGGATATGCCCCTGCACACAGTCTATGACGCGTGGCGTGGCCAACAACGTGTTTACGCGCCGATCAATGCGGGCAGCCGCCCAGCGATGCGTTTAGGGCTGAGGTCCGAGGCGGTGCTCAACCACATTCGCTGGCTCAACACCCGGTTTCTTGATGTTCTGGAGAAAGGGATTGCCGAAGGGATCGCGCTGGTCCCGCTGGCCGTGATCGGCCTGATGGGCGGGGATGATTGCCATGGCCGTACACCCGTGGCCGCACAGGCGTTGATTGTTGAACTCAAGGATCGCACCACCGGCGGGATCACGGATGAAGACGTGTTGGCCTTTATGGACAGCTCGCCCTCACTGTTTCTCAACCTCTGGATGGCAGCGACCAAATGCATGATTAAACTGGCGGAGGGCATTGAAGGATCAAGCTTCGTCACCGCTGCAGGCGGCAATGGGCGCGAAGTTGGCATCCAGATCTCGGGCCTACCGGGCCGTTGGTTCACAATTCCGGCCAGCCCTCCCAAGGGGGCGTTTGACGTGGATTTGCCGCAGGACCGTGCCCTTGGCGCGATCGGCGACAGTGCCGTGGTCGAGGCATTCGGGCTGGGGGCAATGGCCATAGATCTGAGCCCTGAACAAAAGAAGGGTCTGGGTGCCTATCTGCCCGACGACGCTCAAGCGCGAATGTCAGGTCTGTCAGTCGGAACGCATCCGTATTTCCGGGCCTTGGATGTTCGGCTGGGCAGCACGGCGCGGGGTGCCGTGGAACAGGGTTCGGGGCCTGTGATCGGGCTGGGCATTCTTGACCGATTGGGCGAGGCCGGTCGCTTGGGCGGTGGCATCTACGATATGCCAGTCGCCCCCTTTGCCGACGCGTTGAAAGCGCTGGAGGCATGACCGGGCTGAACCATCATTCTGCCCATGAACTTGCCACATTGATCCGGGCAGGTGAGGTGAAGCCTTCCGAGGTGATGGCGGCCCATTTGGACCGGATCACAAACCGTGAACCCGTAATCGGGGCTTTTCAAACCCTCGATGCGGACCGCGCCATGGAGCGTGCAAAGGCCGCCGATACTCTCCCCGTTGGTAGGCCGCTCCATGGCGTGCCGTTTGTGATCAAGGATATCATCGACACCGAAGACATGCCGACAGGATGGGGTAGCGACCTGTATGCCGGGCGCCGCCCCGACCGCAATGCAGTCTGCGTTCAGGCTTTTTTGGACGCGGGCGCGATCCCAATCGGAAAAACCATCTCCACCGAATTTGCCTACTTCAAACCCGGCAAAACTGCCAATCCTACGAATCCGGCGCATACGCCGGGAGGCTCGTCATCCGGCTCTGCTGCAGCTGTGGCCGATTTCATGGCTCCGCTCGCATTTGGATCGCAAACCGCAGCCTCGCTGATCCGACCAGCAGCGTATTGCGGGGTCTGCGGGTTCAAGCCAACCACCGGACGGTATGTTCTGGCGGGTGTCATGGGCTTGTCCCAAAGCCTGGATACACTCGGCCTGTTGGCTCGTGATCCCCGCGACTTTGTGCTGACCGATGCGGTAATGTGCCGAACTGACCCGGCACCGCCAGCTGAGTTCGACGAGGCTTTGCCTCGGATCAGCCTAATGCGCGGCCCGCACTGGCGGGACGGTTCGGTCGAGATGCGGGACACGTGCACGCGTGCGTTAGCCGCCCTTGCCGCAACGAGAGCAGAGACCGGAGAAATTGCTTTTCCACCCGTTTTTGCCGAACTTACGCAGGCTCAGATTACCGTCATGGGCTATGAGGTCGCGCGGCAGCGCGCGGCAGAATACGCTGTAGGCATGCCTGCCGTCAGCCCGCAGTTTCATAACCTTGTCACGGCGGGGCTGGCCGTTACCGACGCAGAATACCAAGCCGCGCTGGACCTACGCGACCGGGCGGGCGCGATGCTGGATCAGATGTTCCGGGATGTGGACGCTCTCTTGGTCCCGTCGGCCCCCGGACCAGCCCCTGCCGGTTTGGACGCTACTGGAGATCCGCTTTTTTCCCGGATGTGGAACCTGTTGCAGGTGCCTTCGGTCGCTTTGCCATTCGGGACCGACCAGAATGGCCTGCCGCTTGGCATTCAATTGATCGGACGAAAGGGTGATGACGCCCGCCTGTTGGACATCGCGGTCTGGGCCCATGAACACTTGTCGCAATGACCGCTTAAGGAATTAGGGGCAGCAGCAAAGCAAGTGATACGGGAATGCTGACGGCTGCTACCAACGTCTGCAACGTGACAATGGCCGCCATCAGCGGCGCGTCTCCACCCAAGTGCTTGGCCAGCGTGTACGAAGACGCACCAGTGGGCACCACCGAATAGACGACGGCGATCTGCAGAACCTCCCGCGGCAACCCCACCAGTAATCCGATCACCAATACTGCCAGAGGGAAGACAATCATCTTGCCCGTGAAGGCCAGAATTAAGGGCAGCGCACTTGCGGCCATGGCCCGGACTCTCAGATTGGCACCGACAGCCAGCAATGTGATCGGCAAAGCGCCTGCACCCAGAACATCCGTCACATCATGCACGACCGCTATCCTGTCACCGATCAACTGGTTGGCACAGACCGCCAGAAAGATCGAAATCACGTATGGATTGCGTGCGAGTTCCCGCAGGATTGCAACGGCCAGGCTGTTGGTTCGATCGCCTTTGAGCGCACCAACCATCAGAACCACCATGACGATATTAGTAGTGGGCACGAGAATTGCGGTCGCCAGAATCGCGATATCCAACCCCGCTGGCCCAAACAAGTTCGCAGCCAGCGCAAGTCCGATGAATGAGTTATGTCGCGCGCTGCCTTGCAGGATCGAGGTGGCCTGCGGCGGCGCAAAACCCATCAAACGGGCACTAAGAAGCGCAAACAGAAGCGCCACAACGAACCCGCCCAGAATAGCAACCGAAAAAAGACCCAGCGCCGACTTGTCCAACGGCGACAGAGAAATTTTGCTGAACAGAAGGCATGGCATCAGAACCCAATAGACAAGCTTGTCATTCAGGTTCCAGAAATCCGTACTGGGAATGCCGCCCTTGCGCAGGGCCAAGCCTAGCGCAATGATCAAAAAGATCGGCAGTATCGAGGTGAGTGTCGAAAGCATTACAATTCGCAGACAAAACTGGGCCGGCTCGACCGGACACTGTCATGACCGGCGTTTCTACGCAATACGATGTCAGATAGACCCGAGTTCCTCAGCCCGGGGTATCAGCATCATCGTCGATTACAGCCATCGCGTCGATCTCGACCAAAAGCGACGGATCGGCCAACCCCTGCACAACCACGCCTGTCGAACAGTGATGAACACCTTCGAACCAGCGATTGATCGCCTCGTAAACGGCCGGACGGTACGAAATATCGGTGACGTAGACTGTCAACTTGCAAACATCAGTCAAGCTTCCCCCGGCCTCTTCCATCCAGCGCTGGATGTTGCGGCAGGCCTGATCTGCCTGCGCGCCCGGGTCGCTTTCGCCAACCAGTGTGCCATCCATCAGCGTGCCGACCTGACCCTGCATGAAGACAAAGTCACCCCGGGCGCGGATCGCCTTGGAATAGGTTGCTTTCGCGTGATAGCGCGTCTGGTACTTGTGGATGTGCGTTCGAGCCATGCCGATCTTCCCCTCAAGCCGTGGCGCGGATCAGATAGTCTTCGACCATATCCGCAAAACTCTGTTCGACTGCGAACTCAATACCATCCTGACACCGCATCACCAAAGCCTTGAGGCCAAAAACTTCGGTATAGGAAACCGCATCCGTCCGGAACACGCTGTCATGCAGGTCCATCGGGCAAGCAATTGACATCACCTGACCTGCATCTGGGCCGACTATGCGAAAGAAGGTCATCGTGTCCGAGACCCTAACAATACTGATATCTGGCGGGCAGTCCGTGGGCTTCAGCCGGGCTTCCATCGCGTCTTCCTGTGCCAGTGAGGCGCGGGTGATCCAGTGGTCACGACCGATGTGAAACAATTCGATGCCGTCCTTTTCTGTTCGGCAGTTGGGGCGGAGCGGCAAACTCGGCAAAGCGTCCCCAGCCCATTGCGATACCGCTTCAGGCGTGCCTTTGAGGTCGAACAGAGCCATCAACCCAAACCGTTCAATTGTGACGTCATAGCTCATCTCAGGACCTCAGCAATTTACCTTCGGGGTCGTGAAAGACCGGTTTCGTAACCGTGACCGGGATCACGTCATCCTTTAGCCGGACATGGGCGGTTTCACCCAGCCGCGCGTGGCCATCTTCCAGCAACGCCAGCCCAACCCAGCGGTTGTTTACCACGCTCCATACACAGGCAGTGACCAACCCGTCGGTGGCTTCTTTCCGACCTCCGGGCGTCAGTGGTGCACCTTCGGGGATTTGCCGGTTGGTATCATCCGCCAGAATTCCGACCAGCTCGCGCCGGGTACCGCCGCCTGACCTGCGCAGATGGACCGAGCGTTTGCCCAGATAGTCAGGCTTCTTCTTGGACATCGCCCATCCCATTCCCAGATCATAGGCATCGACCGTGCCGTCGACTTCATGCCCCAACGACAGGAACCCTTTTTCGACCCGCAGCACATGGCTAGATTCCGAACCCACAGGCAGGATACCAAAGGGCGCACCAACCTCCATCACCTTGTCCCACAGGGCCGCCATGTGGCGCGGGGCCACGTTGACCTCATAGGATAGTTCACCGGTGAAACTCACCCGCACCACCCGCGCAGGGAAACCAGCGACGGTCCCTTCGCGGAAGGACATGAAAGGGAACGCCTCGGGCGAGAGGTCGATATCCGAGCCCAACGCCTGCAATACTTCACGCGCCTTGGGACCACAGATAGTGGCATTATTCCACTGGCTGGTGACAGTGGTAATCAGCACCTGCCAGTCGGGGAATTCGGTTTGCAGCAGCTTTTCCATATGCTGGTTCACCGCATCCGCGTGACCGGTCGAGGTTGAAATCATCCAGCGGTGGTCATCCAGTCGGAAGGCCACGCCATCGTCCAGGATCAAACCATCTTCAGACAACATCAACCCATAGCGCCCGTCACCCGGTTTCAGCGTGGACATAATGTTGGAGTAGATGAAATCTAGGAATTTCGGAACGTCCCTTCCCTTCAGTTCAAACGTGCCAAGAGGTGAGCCGTCATAGACGCCGACGCCTTCACGAACAGCGCGGCATTCGCGGTTTACCGCCTCTTGCAGGCCTTCACCCGGCTTCGGAAAATAGCCCGGACGCCGCCAGCGCGCGCCGGCTTCATACATCACAGCGCCGTTGTCCTTATTCCATTGGGTTACAGGGGTATGGCGATAGGGAAATAGCCGCCAGCCTTCCCGTAACCCGCCAATCGCACCGAACGAAACAGGCGTGTAGGGGGATCTAAATGTGGTTGTTCCAACCTCTTGCAGCGGCACGCTCTTTTGCATCGCAACAGTGCCGATGATGTTGATATTGCCGGTTTTACCCTGATCGATCCCCATGCCGCCGGTCGTGTAGCGCTTGACATGTTCCACATTGTCATAGCCTTCGCGCAGGGCCAGATGCACATCGCTGACCGAGACATCGTTCTGCACATCTAGAAACGCCTTCCCGCGCTGTCCCGGCACGTTGACCCGCCAGAGAGGTTCGATCGCGTAGGCCATGTCTTCGCCGCCCTCAACAATCTTATCCAGCGTCAGATCACCAGCCGCTGCACCCACAGCGCGACAATTCTGAACCGCCTCGTCAGGAACGAAGGCTGCCAGATCCTCATCAAATCGCAACGTGCTGCGGGATTGCGACCAAAGATGAACAGTCGGGCTCCAACCGCCGGAACAACCCAGCACATCACAGTCGATCCAGCGACCCGCCCCTCCGGTCACGGGAACGGCTTTGACTGCGCGCACGCCTTTGCGCCCGCGCACGTCACCAGCAACGGTTGCGGTATGAACCGGAATATCCGGCACCAGCTTCAAAGCTTCAGGCGGAACGGTTTTGCGACAATCGAGGATGGTCTCAACCTGCATACCGGCTGCTGCCAGATCGGCCGCCACGGCATAAACACTGTTGTTGTTTGTAAACAGCACCACACGCTGCCCGGGCTTAACGCCCCAGCGGTTGACATAGGCCTGTACCGAAGAGGCCAACATGACACCGGGTCGATCATTGTCACCAAAGACCATGGCACGTTCGGTGGCCCCGGTTGCGATTACAACTTCCCCCGCTCGCACGCGCCAGCTGCGTTCCAGAACTCCGTCCAGTTCGGGTTCGCGTTCGTTCACGATCATCAGATTGTGCTCGCGGTAAGCCCAGACGGTTGCATTCTGCAGATGGGTGACATTCTCCATCCCACGCAGCTCAGCCACCGCATCCGCGACCCAGTCCAAGGCTGAACGTCCACCGATAGACAGGTTGCGGTTCAACAAACTACCGCCCGCCTCGGCACCCTCATCGGCCAGAAAAACGCGTTTTCCGGCGCGACCAGCCTCAAGCGCCGCTTGCAGCCCGGCTGGGCCCGCCCCCGCGATCAGCACATCGGCATGGGCGTTTCGGGCCTCGAAATGGCCCGAAGCCGGGGGGCTTTTGGGTGCTGCCGCCAACCCTGCAGCCCGGCGGATCGAAGGTTCGAACAGATGCCAGTTCGGCCATTTGAACGTCTTGTAATAAAACCCTGCGGGGATAAACCGCGCGAGTAACTGATTGATCCCGCCCAGATCGAACTCGGGCGACGGCCAGCAATTGACCGAGCGTGCGCTGAGCCCGTCCCGAAGCGGTACCGTGGTCGCAGGACGGTTGCCCGAGGCATCCTCGCCGTCCAATTCCACCAGCGTCGCAGGTTCTTCGACCCCGTGCCCCATAATACCGCGCGGGCGGTGATACTTAAAACTGCGGGCGGTGACACGAATACCGTTGGCCAGCAGGGCCGAGGCCAACGTATCGCCCTCAAACCCTTCATATGGTTTGCCATTGAAGGTGAAATGCAAAGGGCGATTTCGGTCGATGCGCCCGCCCGAGGCGCGGCGGTTACGTTGTGCCATCGGGTGCCTCCACAATGTCATGCGTCCGTGTATCACGCCAGATCGTGAACCATTCACCGCATCCCCGTGCGTGCCACCATTTCTCCTGAACCGGACCCAGTGGATTCGGCGTCACCGTCAGATACTCGACCCATTCCTCATCGCTGACGGCATTGGGATCGGGGCGGACCGCCCCTACCGGGCCACCATGGATAAATTCGCTTTCATTGCGCTTGCCACAGAACGGGCAGGTTATATTCATCATGATCCTGTCCTTTCCTATCGCGCTGTGGTGGTTCCGGCTTCCATTACGAAATCCAGATGCCGGAACCTGCCCAGTGTGAAGGGTGCCATCAGCGGGTGCGGTTCACCTTTGGCCACCAGATGCGCCAGTGTCAGCCCGCCCGCAGGGATAGCCTTATACCCGCCCCACCATCCGGCGGTGACAAACAGGCCCGGCACATCTGTCTGATCCATGATGGGTGAGGCATCATGAGCAATATCCAGATGCCCGCCCCACTGCCGCATCAGTTTGAGCTTCTTGAAACTGGGGAAAAGCGACAGCATCGCAGTCACGGTATCCTCGAATACATGTTGCTTTATGTCTCGACGGAAGCTCTGCCCCATATCGGGCGCGCCGCCGATGACCATCTCACCTTTGTCGGACTGGCTGAAATAGAACCCGCTGTCCGGACAGTTCACGATCACATCAACCAGCGGCTTGACCGGCTCGGACACAAAGGCCGTCAGGTTCATCGTCCGCAGCGGAAGTCTGAGGTCCGCAGTTTCGGTCAGCGTCGTTGTATGGCCTGAGACTGCCACGACCACTTTCTTTGCGCGAACTGTGCCCCGGTTGGTCTCGACCCCTTCGATGGCCCCATCCGCCCCGCGTAGCAGGGATTGCACCGCTGTTTGCTGATGAATCTCAACCCCGCGCGCGTCAGCCGCGCGGGCATAGCCCCAGGCCACCGCATCATGCCGGTTCACACCTGCATCCGTATGAACCATGCCGCAAATCACAGGCAGCCGTGCATCTTGGCCGCCGCCAGTCAACGCAGGAATGCGGCGGCGCAATTCCTCGGTTGTGATCTGTTCGTAGGTCGAGCCGTAGATGTCCATCACCAACTGCCGCCGCCGCAGCTCGCGCAGCTTGGGCCAGGTCTGAACCACATCCACCATGGTTCGTTTGGAATGCATCATGTTGAAATTCAACTCGTCCGTGAGCCCTTCGTACATGGCGACGGATTTGACATAGAATGGGATTGACTCATCCCTCATGTAATTCGATCGAATGGTCACCGTATTTCGCGCGATGTTGCCGCCGCCCAACCAGCCGCGTTCCAACACGGCAACATTGGTGATGCCGAATTCCTTGGCCAGATAATAGGCAGTTGCCAGCCCGTGACCTCCTGCCCCGATCACCACGACATCATAGCGGTCTTTCAACGGCGGGCTGCGCCAGACCTGCGGCCAATTCCGGTGCCCGGTTAGCGCATTGCGGGCGAGCGAGAAAACAGAATAATTTTGCATGATGGTAATTATATTTATCACTATGCACATTTAGTCAATAAATTTATCGATATGCAAAACAACTCGCCACGGGTTCTATTCCAATGCGGAAATTGCGGCTAAGATAACGGAGAAAGGTGACGCAATGAGCTTCCGTGTGGAACAGTTCCATCGACGTCTTGCCGGCAAATGGTCGGCCCGGTCGCTTTGGCCCTGCTTCATCATAAACTGCCGCAGTTCACCCACCTCGTAACGCCAAAAAAACGGGCGCAACGCGCCTACCTTCTGCAACCGCCTCAGTAAATGAGGTGACAGAAATGGACGTTACATGACACAAACACCTGACCTGAAAACCGTTCAGAATACCTATGCGCGCGACGGAGTCGTGCTGCTGAAACAAGTGCTGTCGCAGGATTGGCTGAGTAAGCTGCGCCAGGCCGTCGATGACGAAGTTGCCAAAGGTGACCGTTACTTTGCTTACAAAAACATGCGTGAAAATCCCGGCGTGTTTCAAGACTATTGCCTGAACTCTGATATTGGGCAGCGTGTGGCAGAGGTAGCAAACAGCCCTTGGACCTCGCTGATCTACGACCAGATATTTGCCAAAGAACCGGGCACAAAAACACAAACGGGCTGGCATACGGATCAACCCTATTGGCCGGTCTCAGGCCCGATCATGACCATGTGGATTGCGCTGGACCCCGTGGACCCCGACAACGGTGCGTTGGAGTTCGTAAGGGGCTCGCATGCCTGGGGCGCCAAATACCGGCCCTTCAGAACGGACCAGCTTGGGGGCTTTTTGCATTATCTGGAAGTGAACAACCCAGACTATATCGACATGCCCGATTTCGAGATGAACCGCGCCGACTACGACATCTTTCACTACCCGAAGATGAAACCCGGCGATGCGCTGGCATTTGACGGTATGATTGTGCATTCAGCGATGGGCAACCGCACCTCAACCCGGCGCAGACGCGGCTATGCGATCCGGTTCGCTGTGGACGGCGCAACCTATGAGCCCCGCGATACTGTCACCGAATGGCTGCACGACGACAGCTTACGCCCCGGTGCGCCCTTCGCTGGGGGCCGGTTTCCAGTGATCTACAGTGCGACATAACAAGCAAGTGGCAAACTCCGCCCTTCTAGCCAAGAATTCGGTCGGCAGGGCGGGGTCAACTTCAAATAGCCCGATCAAGTGAAACTACATAAGTAACTTTCGCAGACGACGCCTCAAGCCGGAACTGTTGTACTCACAGGGGTGGTTTCGGCTTCGATCGCGCGATCAAGCGTTTTGCGAAACAGTTTGGCACCCGCGTCCAACCCGAGATCGATGTTGGGCGTCTTGGCGTACTTCATACCCTTGTGGACTTCTTCCAGAACGTCCTTGTCCTCAAGAAACGCCATGCGCGCACCGTCATTCATGAATTTGGACACTTCCGCATTTTCGGGATCGGAATTTCGGTGCTGAAACCAGAAGTATCTGGTGCGGTCTTCATCGATTGGGGTCATGAAATTATAGGAGATATTGATGAACGTTTCAGCAATGGGTTGCTTATCATACCCACCGGTCCCGACCGGCGTATAGATGGATTTGTTCAGCCCGATCGCGGGCATGCACATCTCATAGTGCTGCAGCCGGTCGCAATCGCCGTCAAATGCCACCAGTTTGGCGTAATAGGGCGATGGCGGTTTGTTCGCGATCCAGCGCGAGACGACGACGCCACGGTCGGTCCGCTCGACGTTCAGCGGCTCTTCATCCGTTCCAGCGCCCGCAAAAGAAGATACATGCACCCAGGCGACATGGCTGGGATCAAGCAGGTTGTCGCAGACCCACAGGTAATGGCAGTCGATATCCATTACCCCACCGTCGGTCTTGCCCCAGCTGTCATCGTCAAAATTGTCGATCGGGAAAATCTTATCGGGATCTGCCAGTTCCGGATCGCCCATCCATATCCAAAGGAACCGATACCGATCCACAACCGGATATGATCTAACCACCGCCCGCCGCGGGGTCATGCCGCGCTGCGTCGGGCTGTCCGTGCACTTGCCCGTGCAGTCAAATTTAAGCCCGTGATAGCCACATTCCACGACATCCCCGATCAGGTTGCCCTTGGACAAAGGCAGCTTGCGGTGCGGGCAAGCATCCTCCAATGCGACTGGCCTGCCATCCTTCTGCCGGTAAAGCACTATATTCTCGCCCAGAAACGTCTCGGCCTTCAGCTCGCGACCGATATCTTTGCTCCAGGCGGCGACATACCAGCAGTTTCTCAGATACATTGGAATGCTCTCCAGATTGTCAGATGGCTTGTGCAAGTATGGGCGGCAAGCCGATCTTGCACCATGCTGGAATGGTAATGACTCGTATAAGTCAGGCTAATTCCCGGCGCCCGCGGCTGGCGGAATGTCTGGCTGCGCCTCAACCTCGGCGCGGATCCAGTTCAGAAACTCACCGACTTTCGGGCTATCCTTAGTTTCATGGGGTCGAACCAGCCAATAAGACAGCGGAGACTGCGTCAGCTCCGGAACTGGTCGCACCAAACGTCCGTCGCACAATGTGTCAATGACCAGAGGCTCCCGCCCTAAAGCGACACCAAGCCCCTCGATGGCCGCCTGAACGACCAGATTGGATTGCCCAAACCTCCGTGTTCGCAAGGGCCACGGTAGCGTCAACCCGCATTGCCGCGCCCAGAAATCCCACGTTGGACTTGCGGGCCCATGATGCAGGTTCTCATCCACCAGCATCGTGTGCTGCGCCAGATCTTCGACCCCACGCAAGCTTGGTATCAAAGAGGGAGCGCAGACCGGAAACAGCTGCTCGGTCATCAGCAAATCGACCTGATAGCCAGGGTAATCACCCAGGCCATAGCGAATACCGATATCCGCATCCGCCCCTGAAAACGGATATTGCCCGGTATCCGTGGCAATGGAAATCGACAGGTCCGGATGAGCAAGATCAAAGTTTAAAAGGCGTGGAAACAACCAGTTGAACGCAAAACCCGGCAGACATGAAATCACGATGGTCCTGTCGGTGCGGGTCTTGTCCCTCAGCTGGGTACAAACGTCCGAAATACGCCCCAACCCTTCAGAAATGGCCAGCGCCAGCAGTTCCCCTTCGCGGGTCGGACGCGATGACCGTGCACCACGTACCAGCAATTCGAGACCAAGCCATTCCTCAAGCGCCCGCACATGCTGACTGACCGCACTTTGGCTGACACCCAGCTCAGCTGCTGCTGGGGAAAAGCCGGAATGTCGGACAACTGCCTCGAAGGCGCGCATGGCGGAATAGGGCAGGTTTACGATCATATTAGTCACCCTAATGTCAGGCATAATCACTTTCAAATAGATTAGGCGCGCAACCCGAGCCTAATCTATACTGACCGGAACCCGTAGGAGACGCGAATGTCGGACATCACACCCGAGCGCGGCGCGCGAAATCTATTGACTAATTGCGCCCACGCAACGGCAGGCGACCGGTTGTTGATCGCTTATGAACCTCCCGAACACGGCTATTTCGATGCGGATAGTGTCCAAATCGTCACGCATGCCGCGCGATCCATGGGGCTGTCGGTTGATGCAGTGAACGTAGGTTTTAATCCGGACAATCCACACCTTTCCGCGGATCTCCTGGCGCGGTTCGAAACCGCCGATATCATCCTGTTTCTGGCCCGTCTTGGGGATCAGCTCCGGTTCTCGGAAATGCCGCAGGGCAAGAAGATCATTGTCAGTTTTGCCCTGAGCCGCGAGCTTTTTGGCTCTGGTTTTTCCAACGGGCATCACGATGCCTTCCTCGACATCAAGGCAGGGATCAACAGCGTTCTGAATAGGGCCGCCGACGTGCGGGTCACCTGCCCTCTGGGCACGGACTTTCAGGGGCGGCCTGAGATGAACCTGGATACGACAGGCGATACGTCGATCCTGCGCTTCCCCATGTCGGTCTTCACACCAGTCCCGGCGCACAGCTTTTCGGGCCGGGTGGCGTTGAAATTTCTGACGGGCACCGGATCAAAATACTATGATGATTATACGGTAGAGTTCGAAAGACCGGTGTTTGCGATGCTGGAAAACGGGCGTCTGACAGGGTTTGACGGCGATCCTGCCGACGCCGCACGGGCCGAGGCTCATTATGACCGGGTCGCGGGTCAGTTCGGCATCGACCGCAATTTCGTGCATTCCTGGCATGCGGGCATCCACCCGGGCTGCGGCTACCCATGGGATATGCGCGAGAATTTCGAGCGTTGGGGCGGGTCCGCTTTCGGCAATCCGCGTATTCTGCACTTCCACACCTGCGGTGCTTATGCCCCAGGCGAAATCAGCTGGAACGTGTTTGATCCGACGATCGTAATCGACGGTGTGACCTACTGGGAAAACGGGGCTTTCCACGCCGACCGTCTGCCTGGCGGAGCCACCATTCTGGACAAGCACCCCTGCGCGGCTGCCCTGTTCGCCGACCCCGATCTGGATATCGGTCTACGCCGCACTGGCTGAGCCTTCCCGCTTGATCGAACGCGTGCCATCGCGCTAAACTGATTGCAATAGGTCCACCTGACAAGGTCCTATGGTGCGGAGCACTCCCGTCTCCGGTGCCGGTACATGCGATGAGGGCACGGCCCCCGCACCGGCAAAAATGTGGAATTCACATGTCACAAGCAATCGTAACGCCCCTGTCTCAGGCACTGGCCGAAGGCAAGCTCACGCGTGAAGAACTGAAAGGACTCATGCAACGGTCCGACGGCCCCGGCCTGCGCCATCTGGCGCTTTGGGTACTGGTACTAGCTGGCACAACTACCCTTGTCACCCTAGCCTGGAACAGCTGGCTAATCTGGCCCGCAATGTTCCTGCAAGGCATCGTTCTGGTGCACCATTTCTCACTACAGCATGAATGCGTGCACTATACGGTGTTCCGAACCCGGTGGCTGAATGACTTGGTAGGTCAGATCTGCGGCCTGATCATCATTCTGCCACATCGGTTCTTTCGCTACGAGCATTGCGATCATCACACCTATACGCAACTGACCGGGGAAGACCCCGAATTGATCCCTTTGCCCGAAACAATGGGAAAATATCTGCTTTATCTGTCCGCCTTGCCCTATTGGCGCGGCAAATTCACGGAACTGTTTCGCCACGCCAGCGGCAATCTCAGCGAGACCGAGTTGCGGTTCATTCCGAAAGTCGAACATCAGGCCGTATATCGCGATGCCCGCAGAATGCTGGCTATTTATACGGCAATCTTTCTGGGCATGGCCATCACGGGTTGGTGGGGGTTGATCTGGTATTGGGTCATCCCCCTGTTTCTGGGCGAGCCGGTGATGCGCTTCATCCGGATGACCGAACATGTCGGACGCCCGACCGTCGCGCAGATGTCGGAAAATACGCGCACCAATCTGGTTTCGGCACCGTGGTCCTTTCTGTGCTGGAACATGAATTACCACGCGGAACATCACTATGTCGCTTCGGTCCCGTTTCACGCGCTCCCGCGCTTGCATGAGAAGCTAAAAGACCACATCCATATTGAGCCCGGCGGCTATCTGGCTGCCCACCGCGAAATCCTGCGTCAGATCCGGCACAAGGAGGAGGCGTGATCCATGACAGATGTAAAACCGTGGAGGGACGTGATCGAGGCTGCTCGGTTGGAAAAAAATTGGGTCACACGGGTCGAACTCGGCTCACGTATCATCGCAATCTACGACACACCCGGTGGTATCTATGCCTCACTGGCGCTGTGCAATCATAGCGGTGCGGATCTGTGTGACGGGTATTTCGATGGCTATGTCATCGAGTGCCCCCTGCATCAGGGCGCGTTTGATGTGCGAAATGGGCACCCGGTTTCAGCGCCTGCTACGCGGCCGATGAAAGTGTTTGAATCCCGGGTCGAAAAAGGCATGGTTCAGATCAGAGCATAGCCCCGCTTGCCCTTAACCCGGTGCCGGCAACCCCGGCATCGGGACATATCCGGGCAAAGCCTCAACACGCGCGATCCATGCCCGCACCGCCGGGTATGGAGACATCGATATTCCACCCTGATACGCCAGAGCTATGTAAGGATAGCAGGCCAGATCTGCGAGGGTGGGACGGTCGCAGGCCAGCCAGCGATGGTCTGACAAGTGTTGCTCCATGATCTTCAGGGATTTCCGCCCAAGCGCCAGCGGCTCAGCCAGATCGGTGTCGCGTTCAAACAGAACAATCGCCCGGGCCATTGCAAGGCCGTGGAAGATTTCATTCACAGAAAACGACAGCCATTGCTGTATGTCGCCGTGTTCTTTCGGTGTGGTCGGGGCCCATTCGGCTGCGCCATATTTCTGTGCCAGATAGACCATGATGGCAGTACTGTCGCGCAGGACGAACCCATCATCGTCCAGAAACGGTACCTTGTTCAGCGGATTGACCTGCAAAAAAGCGCTCTGGTTTTGGTCACCGTTCAGCAGGTCTACGTCGACGACCTCATGATCCCGCGCCAGCATGGACAGCAGCAGTCGTACTTTGTGACAACTGCCCGAAAGCGGGAAATCATAGAGCCGTATCATACTGGCCTATATGTCAGCGCTTATCTGACCGTTTTTCAAGCCGCGCAAACAATCGGCTAAGGCCGAAGCAAACCACAAAGTAAAAAGCGGCCGTGGTGATCCACGCCTCAAAAATCATGCGGGATGAGGCCACAAGCTCAACCGTTTTGTAAGTCAGTTCCTGCACAGAAATCAGCGACAGGATTGAACTGTCCTTGATCAGCGATATGAACTGATTGGCGAGCGGTGGCACCACTTTCTTCATCGCTTGCGGCAGTACCACATAGCGCAGTTCCTGAAGGCGGCTCATACCGATAGAGCGCGCGGCTTCCCGCTGACCTTTTGGGATCGACTGGATGCCGGCACGCACAATTTCACCAACGAATGCGCTCTCAAAAAGGGCCAGGACAATGACGCCCGAAACAAGCGATGGGAAGCGGCGCATTTCACCGAAGAAGAACTCCCAGATCTGATTGTTTTCCTGCCGCGCGATACCGCGCGCCCATCGTTCCAGATTCAACGCATCAATCAGTTGTTGGGACAGGAAGAAGAAGAAAATGAAAACGACAACAACCGGCGGCACATTGCGCAAGAATTCCAAGTAGGTGCGCGCCAGCATGCGGATGGTCAGATTTGATGAACAGCGGGCTACACCCAGAATGGTGCCCAGGATCAACGCCAGAATTCCGGCATAGAGGCTGATGCGAACCGTTGCGGCCAACCCTTGCAGCAGCAAATTGGCAAAGTATTCCTCACGACCTGAATGCCAGCCGACAATGTAACTGGGGATGACGTCCCAGCGCCACCTATAATTGAGCGTGCCTTCAATCGACAGCCAGATATACCCGAAAAACACGAACAGAACCGCGGCGATCAGGTAGTCCGGCCATCTGAGTTTTTTGAGAAAATCCTGCACGCGAGACGCTCCGTATCAGATCCGGGGGGCTGCATCGCTGCCCCCCGGGTGGGTCAGGGTTACTGGGCGACCTGGTCAGCCCATTCATTTCCAGCAAACCAATAGTCATGACGTTCTTTCAGCCAACCGGAACGCCACTGCTGCGCGATCCAGTTGTTGAAATAGTTCATGGCGTCCGGGTCGCCCTTTCGCACACCAAAGGCTTCACCGCGCGGATCATAGAGATTTTCGAACGGCACACTCAGCGTTTCAGGGTGCAACCCAGCCTCGCGGTTCGGAGTTGGCTGCGCTGCCATGGAAGCATGAGCGTTCCCATTCAGAACCTCCTGAGTTGAGGCGCCGTCTTCATCGAACAACAGCAAGGTCGCGTCTGGGAAGTTCTGTGCAATCACCGCCGCAGGTGTTGCACCACGCCGGGCGGCAAAGGTCACTTCGGGATTGTTGAAATCCTCAAGCGTCATGCCTTCAGTCATCGACTTATTGGCCAGAATGGCCAGACCCGAATAGGCGTATGGATCGGTAAAGTTAATGGTCAGGTTCCGCTGCGCTGTCACCGACATGCCCGAGATGATCACGTCGAAATTGCCTGAGACCAGCGCCGGGATGATACCATCCCAAGCGGTGGGCACGAATTCGACCTCAACCCCCATATCCTCGGCCAGCTGACGGCCAACATCCAGTTCGAATCCGATCAGATCGCCATTCTTGTCGCGCATCGACCATGGTACGAACAGCGACAGACCGATCCGGATCACGCCATCCTGCTTGATAGTTTCAATCACACTTTCGCTGGATAGTTCCTGCGTAGCGCTCTGCGCCCAGCCTGAGGTCGCCACACCGGTAGCCACGACCGCGCCGAGGGCAGCCCCGAGCATTCTGCGAGAAAGCTTCATCTTGGTTCTCCTTGTTGTCCGACATATTTTCTGGGTTATTGGTCGACGGCATATTTCTTCTCCAGATGGCTTACGCCAATCGACAGGATCAGGGTCACCACCAGATAAACCAGTGCGATGGTGAACCAGATTTCGAAACTCATGTATGTGTCTGAAATGATGTTGCGTCCGAAGGTCGTCAGCTCGGCCACCGCAATCACGCTAACAATGGCCGAAGATTTGATGAGGTGAACGACTTCACCGGTCATCGGCGGCAGCATGAAGCGGACGGATTGTGGCAGGATGATATAGCGATAAGTCTGGGACGGGCTCATCCCGATGGATTTAGCGGCCTCCCACTGGCCTGTGGGGACGGCGTTGATCCCGGCCCGGAAGATTTCCGAAATCAAGGCAGAATGGAAAACGGCCAGGGTAAGGATACTGGCCGTGTATCGGTCAAACCCAAAAATCGGCCCCAGAACATAATAGAAGAGGTAGAGCAGAACCAACAGCGGGATATTTCGGATCAGCTCCAGAAATCCAACCGCAACTGCGGACCCGATGACAAGATCCGACAGACGCAGCAACGCCACAAGCAGGCCTATAACCATAGCCAGAATGAAAGCCGTGACCGACAATTTGATCGTCGCGACCAGCCCGATGGGAATTTCACCCCATTCAAACCCGACCTCGGTATTGCGATACAGAAACTGCGGCACCCGGTACCATTGCCAGTTATACCCCATGCCCTGCGCGCCGATATATGCACCATAGGCGATCAGCCCGACGATAACGGCATAGATCCCGACCGAAATCAGGGTCGAGTCAAAAAACCGCTTCAAAAAAGGCGGCTTTGGCAGCGGCTGACCTTTTGGCCGGGAAATGCCCAGATCGCTCATGTCAATGCGCCAAGATCTGATCTAGGAACAAACGGCAGCGTTCGCTCGAGGGGTTGGTGAAAAACTGTTCGGGTGGCGAAACCTCGACGATCTGGCCCGCCTCCATAAAGACCATCGTATCAGCGACCTTACGGGCAAAGCCCATCTCGTGAGTGACGACAACCATAGTCATGCCGGTATCGGCCAGCTCGACCATCACATCCAACACCTCATTGATCATCTCGGGGTCCAGCGCGGATGTCGGTTCGTCAAACAGCATGATCCGAGTTTCCATGCACAGAGACCGCGCAATTGCCACGCGCTGCTGTTGCCCGCCCGACAGCTGCGCCGGGTACTTGTCAGCCTGTTCCGGGATATGAACACGTTCAAGATAGTTGCGTGCAGTTTCTTCGGCCTGCGCCTTGGATATCCCGCGCACTTTCATCGGACCGATCGTCAGATTCTCTAGCACTGTCAGGTGTGGAAACAGGTTGAACTGCTGAAAGACCATACCGACTTCCTGCCGCAGCTCGCGAATTTCTTTGGCCCCGTCATAAACCTCGATCCCATCGATCACGAGGCGGCCGGAGTTGTGCCACTCCAGCCCGTTAAAGCACCGGATCAGCGTCGATTTCCCCGATCCCGAGGGACCGCAGATCACGACTTTTTCACCCTGATGGACCGTCAGATCGATGTTTTTCAGCGCGTGAAACGCACCGTAATATTTATCCAGATTGGTCACTTCAATCATCGGAGTGGCTTGGTTCATGTCGTACCTGCTTGGGTTCGGGACACCATGCGAATTTGTCTTTTGATGGACCGGGCGTGCAAAGGAGTTTTCTCCACCGTTCCTGCAAAGGCAGGCCGGCATGTCGTGGTGCCAGGCCTGACAAAACAGCCGAGGCCGGGCTGGCGCTGCGATTGTTTGGGGCAGTCGGGCAAGGCCTGAGCCTCCTCAAATACGTTGCACACTAATTAATATGGTTGCTTAATATGCAATACTCGTCAATAAAAAACTCAGAGGACAATTTATGATCTGCCCTCAGATAATACTGACGACCAAGGGAGGAACCGCAAATGTCTGCCTGGATCAGCATGATATCTGACGAAGATGCTGACTCGCATCTGAAGGCCACTTTGGATCTGGCGCGTACACCGCACGGCACTATCGACAATGTCATGCGGGTGCATTCCCTGCGGCCTAACACCATGAAGGGGCATGTGATTCTGTATCGAGCCTGTCTGCACGATGAGGCGAACAAAGTTCCCATGTGGTTTCAGGAAGTGATCAGTTCCTACGTATCCACTCTCAACACCTGCCCCTATTCCTATGCTAACCACTGGTCCAACGCCCGTCACCTGATCGACGACGCCACACGCGCCGACAAGATCGAAGCCGCACTCGAGGCACATCGCCCGCAGGATGCGTTCGACGGCGCACATTTGGCGGCACTGACCTATGCGGAAAAGCTTACACTTTCGCCGGGTACGATGGTCGATTCTGATGTGGCAGCCCTGAAACACACCGGTTGGGAGGACGGCGAGATTCTCGAAATCAACCAGATCGTAGGTTACTTCAACTACGCCAACCGGTTGCTGAATGGCCTTGGTGTCACCACCGATGGCGATGTGGTGGGGTATTATAGCAGCGACTGAAAGGACGGATCATGCAAGGAGACACTCCAGGCAGACAGATCGACCGTGCCATCGGAGCCTCGCTGAAGGAACTACGGCAAAGTCGGAAGCAATCCGCTCGTAGCTTGGCAGAACAGTCCGGCATCTCAGCCGCTATGATCAGCCGGATCGAAAATGGGTTGGTTTCTCCCTCAATCGACACTCTGGCGGCACTGGCCGAAGCGCTCGAAGTTCCGATTGTTTCTTTGTTCCGCGAAGCGCGTACAGATCACACTGACTACACTCTCGTGCGCCATGGTGAGGGACTGAAATCAAACCGTATCTCGGCGGGGCACAGCCACGAGTACGTCAATCTTTCACTGCATTCTCGTAAAGACCTGCGATTTCAGGCGCGTCGCGTGACTTTATTGCGCGAAGGCGGGCCGCCGCCCACTTATGTCGGCCACGGCGTAGTGTTTGTACAGGCACTCGAGGGCCAAGCCGTTTACCGATATGGCGAGGCCCGCTTTACGCTGTCAGCTGGCGACACGATCAGTGTGGACGCTGAACTCAACCACGGGTTCGAAGATGTTCTGACCCCTGAGTTTGTCTTTCTAACAGTTCAGGCCGAGCGCCCATGACACCCAGTTAACATGGCTCAGGCAATCGACCTTAATCTGACCCAAGGGTCCATTGCAGGCCATTTCCGAACATTGGCGATACCCGGCGCGGTCGGAATGCTTTTCAGTACACTTTACAACATCGTCGACATCTTCTTTGCCGGGCTGTTGTCGACTAGCGCCCAAGCTGGGCTGGCCCTTGGCTTTCAAGCTTTCTTCATCTCTATTTCCGTGGGCGTCGGGCTGGGTGCAGCTATGAGTGCACTGGTTGGAAACGCTCTGGGTGCAGGCGACAACCGAGCGGCACGACGCCTAGCGGCCCAAGGGATAACTTACGGAATCGTTGCGTCTTGCCTGCTTGCCCTGGCAGGGCTTTGGTTCGGCCCATTGTTAATCAAGCTTGTCTCGGAACCAGGCGTTTATCGTGAAGCCGGGCTTCGCTATTTCTATTGGTTGCTTTTGGCAATGCCGGGATTTCTTCTGGCTCATGGATGTAATGGCATCTTGCAGGCCCATGGCGACGCAGTGTCTATGCAACGGGCACTTATCGTCGCGTTTCTGGCGAACATCATCCTGAATCCCCTTCTGATCTACGGAATTCCGGGCGTGATTCCGGGCATCGGCTTCAACGGTTTGGCTTTATCCACGGTGATCAGCCAGACAGGCGTGATGATCTTTTTGATCCGGCAGGTTCTTCGGCGAAGGCGAATGAAACGTATGCGCGCGGCCTATTTCAGACCACGCCTAAAACGGTTTGCAGAAATTTCGCTGCAGGTTCTGCCCACTGCCTTTTCGTTTACGATCATGTTGTTGTCGGCCTTTGTGCTGCAGTTTGCGCTGAAGCTGTTTGGTGAACATGCAATTGCTGGTTATGCAATCGCTATACGGCTTGAACAGGTTTTGTTGCTGCCCATTCTGGGTGTCACGGGTGCCCTACTGCCAATCGCCTCACAGAATTTCGGTGCTCGGGACAGCCAGCGGGTGCGCGCCGCGTTGTTCTATTGCTGGCGAGTCGGGTTTTATATGTCGCTGGTTGCGATCCCGATCCTCTGGCTTGGTGGTCCCTTAGTGATGCGCCTTTTTACAGCGGACCCAGAGGTTGTACGCGTTGGTGTGGGATATCTACGAGTCGACAGTCTGATCCTGCCTTTTTACATGATGCTGTTTTCAATCAACTCACTTTTGCAGGCCTTCAAAAAACCTATTTGGACCGTTTGGATCAGCCTTTATCGCCAGGCCTTTGGGGTCGCGTTCTTTGTTTGGGTGTTTATTGGCATATTGGGATTCAACGAAACCGGGGTGTGGTTCGGAACGGCCGCGGCCGTAGTGACCGGCTGGATAGTCGCTATGGCGTTGACCATACGTATTGCGAAGACAGAAATCGGCGGTTTGTGGGTGCCTGCCACGGGGTGAAAAAAGGATGTGCAGCAAACTTTTTATCTGAATTGACAAGTGCGCAGGTTCCGACGTTTGTTCTCGGCGTTTAGTTCTTTAACAGTTTTCGGCATGTTCTCTTTGAAAAGCGTTGCTAATCTGTTCGCGTTGCCCTTCTCGGATAGCGCGGTCCCATGGCTATACCGTCCTCTTTGCGGCGGCTGAAGGGCTTCCGTTTTCCTCGCGAAATCATCGCCTATACGGTGAGGGCATATCACTGGTTTGCTCTCGCACGGCAGATATCGAGGACCTGCTGGCGGTGCGTGGCGTCATTGCCAGTCATGAAGCGGTTCGTCTCTGGGTGAACCGCTTCGGGTCTCAGTTCGCGGCCTGTATCCGGCACGACCGGCCCCGGCCGCACGACAAATGGCATATGGACGAAGTGGTCGTCCCGATCAACGGCGTGAAACATTGGCTATGGTGTGCGATCGATGGCATTTGAGATGTACCTGACATTGTGATTCAATCTCGCCGCAGTGCCGAGGCTGCAAAGCGTTCCGTCGGCCGACTGGTTGCAACCTATGGCGAACCACGTGTCGTGATCACGGGCAAGCTGCGCAACTATATCAAGCCGACCAAGGCCATCGCGCCGGGCGCCGACCATGCGCGATACACTGCAATCGCTCTGCGCCAAATGGGAAAACTGGGTCATCGAGTTTGTTATGGAGTTAGCATCTCGTTTGGCTATGCCACCGTCGGTATCGTCGGTTCAGCAGGACGATTTGAGTACACTGCCTCAGGAACTTCGATCAACATGGCCGCGCGGCTTTGCGACGTGGCCACCCACAATGAGATACTGATTTCCGCCCAAGCTTGGGCAGTCATTGAAAGCGTAGTAGAGGCAGTAAGCCAGGGAGAGGTGGAGATGAATGGCATCAGGGAGCAAGTTGAGGTCTTCGCTGTTGTGTCAGAGTAGTTTCCGACGAGCTGCCAATTGCGAATTCGACTATTTTGCGTGAACCTGAGCGGGACATTTAAGGCCCTACCGCATCGAGCTCTCACCGGCTGGCATATCTGATGCTCCATGTTCACACTTTGGTTCATGCTGCCCAAGCGTGGGCAGCCCAAAGCCGACCTTTAGAACGGTCTTCAAATGGTGCGGTCACAGCCCGCATTCCCGACTTTAGCTGAAACCGCAAAATCGCAATGGAACAATAATTTACTTGGTGTGTTCTCTGTCCGCAAAAAGTCGAAACGGCTCCCAACTTTTGTCGGAAGCCGTGTTGTTGAAAATGAGGGTATTTGGAATATCAGGCGTGCCCACCACCTATCAAGCCGATACCCGAAGTCAGACCGAACCAAGCTTTGACCCGCAAACCGACAGCCTTGATGATACCCATGGCCTGGATCCCGTGAGCGACAATTGTGCCTTCCATGTCACCTTCAAAATTGGTGGTGTAGGATTGAACGATGCAACCACTGCCTGGCACCAAAAGATCGCGGTGCTCTGGGTGTACCAGGTCAAGATGCACAACGATCTGACCCCGTTTTGCCTTTTCACTCGGCTCGATCAGGCGACCGCTGGGCGCAAGCTGACCGGAAGAAATCGACTCTTGAATGCGTACGATCCTTGCGGGAAGAACGGTATTGCGCATCGAGATGTTGAAGTTGCTTTCGCATGCCACTTCTGCCGCCATTCCCTCGTACAATTCCGTGCGTGAAACCTGCGAGAAACCGGCAACGATACGTCCACGTTCAACATCTTTCCTGTCTGGCACGATGAGCATTGCGGGGCTCATTGCGGCTTGTGCGGCGCGTGATCCGACGTTGAGAGTGACCTGTTCTACCACTCCGTCAACGGAGCTGAGCGTCAGAGTTTTGGACAACTCCACTTGTGCTTGTTCCAGCGAAGCTCGTGCCGATGCAAGCTGTGCAGGCAATACGGCAGTCGCTTGAACTTGGGCCACACCCAATTGAGTTTCCGCGGCCTCAACTTCTGCTGATCGGGTATCCAAGGTGGCTTGTGCGCGTTCCAGCTGGCTCACTTGGAATGCAGCAGAGTTTTTGGCTTGAAGTGCGCGATGATCCATCAGGGACAGTTCGGCTTGCTCCCTTGAAGTAATCGCAGCATCAAGAACGGCTTGGGCGGTTTCGACTTGCAGTTCAGCTGCCAGTTTCGCGCTTTCTATTTCCTCAACTTTTCGCATCGCGAATTTTACGGCAGCCTCTTCGGAGGAGTTCTCAACTGCAAAAAGCGGGTCGCCCGGTTCGACACGATCTCCACCTTTTACATAGATATCGGTCACTGTTCCGCCGTTCTCGGCGACGACAGGAACGGTTCTGAAGGGCACAAGGCCAGTGTAGGACTTGGGGTAGTAGTAAAATACAGCAAAGAACACGATCAGGGCCAGGACGAACCACATGAATAGCGCCCGGTGAACGTTGTACAAGGTGACTGGAATCCCGCGCCATTTAAGGTAGATCACGCGCAGGACAAACGGAAAAGAAGTGACGAGCAATTCGATCATTATACCAACTCCTCTTTCGAAGGCCGCCACCACAACATGAAGTCGCGGGCGATTGCAGTCAGGATCAACGCGCCTGGCAGCAGAATGCTGAAGTGGCTGAGCGCGGGCATCAATTCGTATGCCAAGGCTATGGTAAGCATCACCGGAATGGTTGTGCGCAGCGGAGTGCCGATTGATTTGCGCTCCGTATAGCGTTCAAAGCGGGCATAGAGGTGTACGACCAGTAGGATCGCAAGGAAAAGAACAATCAGTCCGACCCAAGCATAGGTGTCAGTCTGATTGGGCGCGACCCACCATCTGGGGTCGCCGCCAGCGGCGAAGGCAGGAGTTGAGATGATGCCAAGTACAGGCGCCATCAGGAACGCGGGTGGTTTCATGTTTCAGGTCCTTGATTTACGCAGTCACGCGGTGCGTGAAGATTTTAGGTGTCTTCAGAACGTCAGTTCTCGGTCGGTTGTTGTGATGGTTCTGAGGGTTGTTCCGGCGGGGCGTAGGGGGGATCCCAGCGACGCCCGTTCGGTGTTTTCTCGCCAAGCAACGAAGCGTGCAGGCCGTAAATGTTGCCTCCGGACCATTCCTGTCTGGCAGAGTCGTTGATTGCCTTAAAAACGCGGTAGTACCTTGCGAAGTAGATCATTGCCTTGTCCTTTCTGATGATCGGGACCTAACCGTCATCGCCCCCGCGATCCTTAGGGTTCTGGACATTTGTTGTTGGCTTTTGGACAATTGCGGGAATTGCAGGGCCGTTTGTGCCCGTCAGGGGAGGAAGCGAAAGTGCCACGGATCAGTGCATACAGACTGCAAAGTGTCGGGTTGCGTTATTCGCAAGAGCCCGGTGCGCGCATACCGTTTCCTGAAATTCTGGAAATGGCGGGGGCACCTTCGGATATCGTCAACAGCCCAGACGCCACTGTCGAACTGCTTCATGAAGCGGGCGCCGTTGAAACTGTGTGTCGTGTTTTGGAAGACAAGACCTTTGCCGCGCGGGTGGGGCTTTCGGCGCAAGGTCCCGGAACGCTTTTGGCTTACATTGTGCGGGCAGCAGAAACGGTCGAAGACGCGCTGGCATTGACACAGCGCTTTTATGCAATGCAAGACCCTGACCTGCATCTGGATGTTGTAGGGGCGCCAAATGAACCCAAGATCACGCTGGAAAGTAGCGTGATCCCGGCGCATCAATATCCTCGCCATCGCGAAATGCTGGTTTTCGGTCTCTATAAGCGCGTTCAACAGATCACGTCGGGCGGATTTGCCCCTATCTCAATCGAGTTGGAAACGGACGACGTCGAGCATTGTAAGCTGCTGGCAGAGTTGGCCGGGTGCGCCGTAGAAGGGTTCAAGTCCGGATATGCGTTGGCTCTGCCCCCAAACGGTATGAGCTTTAGGATTCCAACTGCAGACCCTACTTTGTTGGGGCATTTGCGTCGGCATGGGGAAGAGCAGCTAAAGGCTCAACCTGATGCGGTCCGAAGTCTGTCCGATCGCATTGTAGACATGCTCGGGGAACGTCTTCCCGGTCCAATACCAAACGGCGATCAAATAGCCGGAGAGCTTGGATTGACCCGACGCACAATGACCCGGCACCTTTCAGCCGAAGGAACAAGCTTTAAAGCACTTTTAGAGGGGGTGTTGTGCGACCTGTCCAAACGGATGCTTCGTAATGGGGAGGGTGTTGCCCGCGTTGCCTTCATGCTTGGATTTGCGGATCAGGCGGCCTTTTCAGTGGCGTTCAAGCGATGGACAGGTGAAACGCCAGCCAGGTTTCGTAAAGCTGGCCGCTAAGTCTCCTGGCCTGTGCAGCGCGCGGGGCCATAAGATGTCCAAGATCCACAAAACCTTGTCCTGTCCCCAAAAGAAAGCAGCCCATGGGGTCACCTAGTTCAATGGCACACGGCAGCCGCGGTGGTTGCTGACCCAGAACAAGGATGAACCTATGAAAACCTCGAAGAAACTCTTTATCGCCCCGATCTCCGGCGCACTTCTGATCACCATGGCAGCCACAGCTCATGCTGATTATGTCACCGATAAGGCCATCAAAGGCGCAGTTGTCGGCGCTACTGTCGCGGGCATTGCCGGCGAAAGCATCGTAGGCGGCGCAGCCGCCGGCGCTGCGGTTGGTGCCGTGGGCGGTGCGATCCAGAAGGACAATTTCGAAGACGCGCAGGACGAGGCACAAGAACGCCGCGACGACTTCAAAGATGACCATAAGGACTGGAACGAAGACTGAAACGCCATCCCAAACGCGCCGAAAAAAGGAGGAAACACAGCCGAACAAAACTGACCGGTCAGCATAAGGTCCATCGGCCCTGCGCTGTTAGCATCCAGACGCAACGTGACTGACCACCCCGAACAGAACTCGCACAGTTTCTGATAGGTTGCCATCCGGCTCACAAACGAGCCGGGTGGCAACTTTGTTTAGGGCACTTAAATACCGGCCGTGCCCTGACTTCGCGTTTCAAATTCCGCTTCCTTTCTTGCCATTCTCGACCTGGGTTTTGTCCAAAATCCAAAAACAACCGTCCAGAACCCAAACGAACTAAAACGTCCTCTGCCCCAAATCCTGCTCATCTGAATAACATCGACGAGCTGGCAACCGAAGCAACCCAGGTGACTGCCGCTCTTTCCAATCCGACGCCAAAGGAAACGGCAATGAACCTACTAGCAAACTTTGACGCAGAGACCCTGGCACGCATCCAGTTTGCCTTTACTGTGTCGTTCCACATCATCTTCCCGGCCTTTTCCATCGGCCTGGCAAGCTTCCTGGCCGTCCTCAATGGCCTTTGGCTTTGGCGCAAGGACAAGGCTTACCTCAATCTCTTCAACTACTGGAAAAAGATATTCGCTGTCGGCTTCGCGATGGGTGTCGTGTCCGGCATTGTGATGTCTTACCAATTTGGCACGAATTGGAGCACATTCTCGGATACCGCCGGGCCTGTGATCGGGCCCTTGATGGCATACGAGGTGATGACGGCCTTCTTCCTTGAGGCAGGCTTCCTAGGCATCATGCTTTTCGGTCGCGAACGCGTGGGTCCCGGCTTGCACATGATGGCCACGGCGATGGTTGCCCTTGGCACTCTGATATCGGCCACGTGGATTCTTTCAGTCAATTCCTGGATGCAGACCCCGGCCGGATCTGACGTCAACGAGCTGGGGCAATTCATCCCAGTGGATTGGTGGTCGATCGTCTTTAACCCGTCTTTCCCCTACCGCCTGACACACATGGTGCTGGCGGCATATCTCACCACTGCCTTTGTGGTGGCGGGGGTTGCGGCTTGGCACCTGCTACGCCGCAATCGAACGGCCGAGGTCACCCGCATGTTCTCGATGGCAATGTGGATGGCTGTTTTGGTTACTCCTCTGCAGATCGTCGCGGGCGACCTTCATGGTTTGAACACGCTGGAGCATCAACCGCAGAAAGTGATGGCGATGGAAGGTCACTTTGACAGCCACCCCGAAGGTGCACCGCTTATCCTGTTCGGCATTCCAAACGAAGATGAAAAGCGCGTGGACTACGCCATCGAAATTCCGAAGCTATCGTCGCTGATCCTGAAACATGATCTGAACGCGCCGCTTGACGGGCTGGACACCATTCCCGACGACGAAGAACCCCCGGTCGCGATCGTTTTCTACAGCTTCCGCGTCATGCTTGCCATCGGCTTTGCCATGCTGGGCGTCGGGTTGTGGTCGCTTGTTCAGCGGGTTCGGGGCCGCCTCAACGAAGATCGCTGGTTGCACCGCGCATCCGTCCTGTTGGCGCCCAGCGGATTTGTGGCGGTACTGGCCGGTTGGATCACCACCGAAGTGGGGCGCCAACCTTACACGGTGTACGGGCTGATGCGGACATCGGACTCCCTTTCCCAAGTGGATGCGCCTGCAGTTGCGGCGTCTCTGATTGCCTTCATCGTCGTGTATTTCGCGGTGTTCGGAGCAGGCACGTTCTACATGCTGCGTCTCATGGGAAAACCGCCTGTCGAAGACTTCCAGAAAGCTCAAAAACCCATTGAAATCTTTACCTTGGCGGAGGCAGCATGATGCTTGAACTCTCGACAATCTGGGCAGGCATCATTGCCTTTGCCGTTCTGACCTATGTGATCCTGGACGGTTTCGATCTTGGAATTGGGATCCTCTTTCCATTCGCAAAAACCGAAAAGGACCGTGATGTCATGATGAACTCGGTCACACCGGTTTGGGATGGAAACGAGACGTGGCTGGTCATGGGCGGCGGAGGTTTGTTTGCTGTTTTCCCGTTGGCCTATTCTGTAGTGATGCCCGCGCTTTATGTGCCTGTCATCATCATGCTTCTTGCGCTTGTTTTTCGTGGTGTTGCCTTCGAATACCGATGGCGAACGGTACGCGGGCGCTGGCTTTGGGATGTTGCGTTTCACGGTGGTTCAACCGTGGCCGCACTTTGCCAGGGCATCGCGCTTGGCGCGCTGGTTCAGGGAATCCCGGTCGAAGGTCGGCATTATGCCGGTGGATGGTGGGATTGGCTGACGCCGTTCTCTGTCCTGACAGGTGTGGCCCTTGTGATCGGGTATGCCTTGCTGGGCGCGACGTGGCTCAACATGAAAACCACTGGAAAGATTCAGCGTCAGATGCGCTCCTATGTCCGTCCGTTGATGCTTATGACACTCGGGCTGATCGGTCTTGTCAGTCTTTTGACCCCGTTCCAAGACCCGATCTATATGGTCAGATGGTTTTCGGGGCCCGGCGTCGTTTTCACTGTGCTTGTGCCGGCTCTTGTAACTGCCATTTCATGGAAGCTCGATCGTGGCATAACGGAACAGCGCGACTATCAGCCCTTTGTCTGCGCCATTGCCCTGTTCGTCGTGTGCTTCATTGGTATCGGGATCAGCTTCTATCCCTATATGCTGCCTCCAAGCCTCACGATTGCTGAAGCCGCCGCGCCAGACAGCAGTTTGGCTTTCGCTCTGGTCGGAGCAGTCACTCTGCTGCCAGTGATCCTGGCTTACACCGCCTACACCTACTGGGTTTTCCGTGGGAAGATCGATCCAGAGGAGAACTACCATTGAAAACGCTAAAACGAGTTTTCTGGTTCGGCGCGATCTGGTTCGGCAGTGTTTTGTGCCTGGCCATTGTCGCGTACGTGATCAGGTTGTTCATCACCTGAAATGCCAATGAAACCACTGCTCGCGTGTGAGCTTGTCCGGCTCGCGTAAACATTTGTCCACGCGCCAAAAGAAACTCAGTTCGTTCCCACCAAATTCCTAAGAACAAGCGGTCCGCGGGGGCGTCTCATCTTCAACAATTCTAGGGGCTTTCATGCTTTCGCGTCCAAAGAACATTGCTGTGCGGTGAGATCAGATTGATCCGGCCCTGCCCACTCAATCAACGTAACGCCATGAAGGTCAAGGGTCTAAAGTTTGCAACAGATCCCTTTCCGAGGTTGCCAACCTACCCAATGCGAATGCCATCACAGCTTGGTCGTCATTTTGTAACCGGAAGGAAAATAGAGTTTGGCATGAGTCACGTTGTTCTCCTCCAGCCAAGTGGTTCTTTCGACGGTAAACAAGGCCGTTCCTTCGTTTTCCCCCAGGAACTCCGCAACCTCCAGATTGGCGTTGGTCGCTAAAAACGTCAGTTCAACCTCGGTAAACGGAACCTCACGGACAAGCCACTCGTTTGGCCCAATTTCTTCGAAAGACTGATCGCGTGCCTGAGGAATAGTCGCAATATTGATCCAGCGCTCTTCGAACTGAAAGGCTTTGTTTGAGGCAAAGTGCATACATCTGAGATGCAGAACCTCACCCCCTTTTGGGATCTTGACCTGAGCACGCAACCAGCCGGGGGCGGCGATAACCTCGCGCTCAACAAGCGAATATCGATAGGTGGCCCCTAGGTTGGTGATTTCTTCCTGAATAAGCGGAATTGTGATCCGGGCCTGGCGCGTCGGGGCTGTTTTAACCCGTGTTCCTGCCTTGCGCTTACGCTCTAGAACGCCATCATCAACCAGTTCGCGCATTGCACGGTTTACCGTGGCCCGCGCACAGCCAAATTCCTTGGCAAGCTGAATCTCACCAGGCACTACCGCGCCGGGAGGCCAGGTGTTGTCGCGAATGCGGCCTAGGATGTTTGATTTTATATCCTGATAGCTCACCCGCACGACAAATGGCCTATAATATGTCTAAATTAATTGCATAATGTTTGTACTCGTATGCGGCTAGGGATTGCAACCGTCGGCACGCCTAATTCGAACAACAGCAAGCATACGCTGCCTTCCTATGACTAACCCGAAATGCGACCAGAAATGAAACATGTCCGAACCAGAACCCTGGAGCCCGTTTTGTGGAAAAACGGCTTGGGGACCACGCGACAAATTGCACGGGGAAGTGGCGAGCAGGGCGTCGTCTGGCGTGTGAGCCTTGCTGACGTGGAGGCTGACGGGCCATTTTCCACATTTCCGGGCATGTCTCGTATCCTGACCGTTGTAGAGGGAGATGGCTTTGATCTGGTTGGCCCTGCGACACCGTTGAACGCGCGGTTTTCCGATCCACTCAGGTTTTCAGGCGATCTGGAATTGTGGTGCCGGCTGGAAGCGGGACCAGTGCGTAATTTTAATGTAATCTTTGATCCTGTTCAGTGTGCTGCATCCGTAGATTGCCTGACCGGTGAGGACCCCCATAAGCTCCAAGCGGGTCCGAACGAAGTTCTGTGTCTGTTTTCAGTGTACAAGGGCTGCTCTATCGACGGAAATAGGGTTGAGCCCACTGAGGCTGCGATCCTCAAGGATGGCAATTTCACAACCATCGGTTTTGAGGACAGCATTACATTATTGGCGCGCCTCAAGAACCGATAGCGGGCAAGAGAACCTCAATCGACTATAGGAGGTAACTTAGCCATCACGCGTTGAAATTAGCCCGGGGTGCATTTTTGCGCGCGAAGTTCCGACAGGTGGCTCAGCAATGCGTTCGCTGTTTTCCACGTCACCTGCTCCTTTTCTTCGGCGGTCAGCGCTGCCGGAACAACCGCATGCGTATAAGGATCGTCCGTGAAGATCGGATAATCCGATCCCAGCATAATCCTGTCTGCGCCCAAAAGCTTAACAGCTGCCTCCAACGCACGTGGCCCAAGTGAAGCGCAATCGTACCAGAGCCGACGCAGACGCTGGGTCGGGAACGGATCATCCGGGTTGCGATGCCGCGCAATGCTTTCTAACCGCTCAAAAATAAAGGGGAGCGTGCCGCCCAAATTGACTATCTGAAAGGAAACAGCCGGGTAAGAATCCAACAGGTCTGACATGATCATGGTCAAGGCGACCTGAGAAGCGCTGGATTGCAGTTCCACTGCGGACAGTCGGTATTGCATCAGGTCCGCGGGGCGCGGCGGCGGGTTTTGCCCGACTTTCAGACCAGGGTGCAGCATGATGTGACAGCCGTATTCATTTGCCGCTGCCAATAGCGGTCGCAATGTGTCAGCTTCGGCCAAAGAGTTGAAATAGTTCGACGGCAAAATAATTCCCGGCAAACCCAGATCGCGACGAACACGGCGAAGCTCTGCACAGGCAATATCAAGATCATCCAGCGGCACTCCGGCCAACCCGATCAGTGCACCATCGCTATCAATTCCCAACTGGGCAAGGTGATCGTTAAAGGCAGAGATAACCGGTGCAATTTCCGTGGCGGGCAACAGATCAGCGCCAAGTGCTCCGGGGAAGGTCAGCAAGCGGTGCGTCAGTCCCTGCTTTCGCATTTCGGCCAGACACACTTGCGGGTCATGATAGGCATCGGTGAACGGAAATTCTCCATTCATCGCTGACATCACAGTGACCCCATCTGTGCGTGTTCGGAGGCGAGGATGCGACTTTCGGGCGCGCAAAGTCTCGACCAGCCCACCACCGTAGTAATGGGAATGCATATCAATGCGCATATTGGTCTCTCCTGACATCTCGATTACTGACGTAGCGCACAGAAAAGGCCCACCGATTGATTATCGCAGCGGGCCTTTTACAGTGTCAAAGTCAGAACGTTACAGGCCCCATTTTGCGGCGGTCGCCGCGAAGAACCCCTGCGCCTGACGCAGTTCGATCCAGCTGTTCACGTAGTTGATCCATACCTGATCGCTTTGGGGCATCAGCATCGCGATCGGTGTTGGCGCACGCGCCTCGGTTACTTCAATCTGACGCAGGTTCGGGAATTTTTCGAGCAGGGTCGAACCTTCGATATTCGATGTGATGAAAACATCAGCGCGCCCTGCCAGAACCTCCTGGAACCCACGTGCCGGTGCCTCAACGACCTTGATATCAGCGTCAGGGAACCACTCGCGGACGCTTTTCTCGAATGTCGTCCCCAAGGTGGTCGCAACCTTGACTTCCCCTTTGTTGATCGAGTCCCAATCCGAGAATTTTTCGGCCTGTTCTTCAGTGGTAAAGGGATAGATTTCAACTGAGATATAGCTATTCGAATACCCGGCAGCTTTCAGGCGGGGCGGGCTGATCGAGGCAGAACCTGTAATGTGATAGTTCCCGGCAACGACACCGTTTACCAAGGTCTTCCAATCCGTTGCCACGAATTCAAGCTCCACGCCCAAATCTTCGGCGAGTTGGGTCATGACGTCGATATCATATCCCTTGTAGGCGTTGGTTGCCGGATCCCGGACGGACATCGGGTTCCAGTCGCCGGTTGTCCCGACTTTCAGCACCCCATTGTTCAGTATGTCATTCAGGGCCGATTGGGCATTGGCCGCCCCTGTGAGCATTCCAACTATAAGACCCGCGGCCAGGCCCATTGATTTCAGCAGCTTCATCGCTTCCTCCCCTTTTGTTCGCGCGTTCGCAACCAGATTTATGTCTGTATTTATCATATTTTGTATAGTTTTAATTTGAAGGCAAAGCTAGTCTTACGCTAACAATCTCAAAGGGGCAGGTCTATGTCAGATGCATCGCCGGTCATCACAATCCGGGACTTGAATAAGTGGTACGGAGACTATCACGCGCTCAGAGACATCAATCTGGATGTCGCGCTAGGGGAAAGAATTGTTGTATGCGGACCTTCGGGTTCCGGCAAATCAACCCTCATACGATGCGTGAATTCTCTGGAGGAGCATGATTCCGGTTCGATCACGGTCGACGGGATCAAAATGACGGACAAAAAGGCCGCCGAGGAAATCCGATCCGAGGTTGGCATGGTGTTTCAGCAGTTCAACTTGTTCCCACACCTGACAATTCTTCAAAATCTGACGCTAGGACCAATCAAGGCGCGTGGCCTGTCGAAATCGGACGCGGAAGAACGCGCAATGACATATCTCGAACGGGTCCGGATTCCTGATCAGGCGCACAAACGGCCAACCGAACTTTCCGGTGGTCAACAACAACGGGTCGCCATCGCACGCTCACTTTGCATGGAGCCCAAGATCATGCTTTTTGACGAGCCCACCTCGGCGCTAGACCCCGAAATGATTTCGGAAGTGCTCGACGTGATCGTGGATCTTGCCCAAGAGGGAATGACGATGATCTGCGTTACCCACGAGATGGGATTCGCGCGCAAGGCAGCGGACCGTATGATCTTTATGGATCAGGGCGAAGTGATTGAAACAGGTACACCCGAAGATTTCTTTGAGGCACCTAAATCAGAACGTTGCAAGCTTTTCCTCAGCCAGATCCTTCAGCACTAAGGGGTATCACATGAAACGTACAACGCTTGTCGCTCTTTGTGCGCTTGTTATTCTCGCCGGTTGTAGTTCTTCGGGCAACTGGGGATGGTACGTCGTCAACCCCTCGACAGAAACGGGTCAGAACAACATCCGATTTCTTTTGTCGGGTTTCTGGTCGACGATCAGCCTGTCGTTGATTGCCGCCGTTCTATCAATGGCCATCGGGCTTCTGGTTGCCCTGCCGGGCATGTCTTCAAACCGATGGCTGCGGTTACCAAGCAGGGTCTACATTGAATTCATCCGCGCCATACCGCTCCTGCCGATGTTGTTCTGGGTATTTTATGGATTCCCGGTTGTTCTGAAATCAATCGGTATCAATATCAGCATAGACGCGTTCTGGGGCGCGATCATTACTCTGGCCATTTCGGATAGTGCCTTCACCGCCGAGATCTACCGCTCGGGCATCCAGTCGATTGACAAGGGTCAGACCGAAGCGGCAAAGACTGTTGGCCTGAATTACCGCCAGACGATGCTGTATGTAATCCTGCCGCAGGCGATCAAGCGGATTCTACCCCCGTTGGCGAACCAGTTCATCTATATCGTAAAGATGTCCGCCTTTGCCTCGGTGATCGGGATGCAGGAGTTGACGCGCCGTGCCAACGAGTTGGTCGTAACGGAATACCGACCGCTTGAGATCTATACGCTTTTGATCTTTGAGTATCTTGTTCTCGTCCTGATCATCAGCTTCTTCGTGCGCTGGCTGGAACGAAAAATGAGATCGGACGAAAGCCGCTGATCAATGAATAAAGTAGGCGAAATCCGCGGCGACGGCCCGCGCCGCGGCATCGACAAGTTCACGTCCGTGTTCTGGTCGGGCCAGTTCAGAGTAGGACCCGACGCGCCCATCGGGAAAGTCGCGCCGATGTTCATCGGGTGGCCCATGGCGATCACCCGCGTGGGCCGCGATGTACTCGGCAGAAAGCTTGCGCGGAGGACTCGTGTCTCCGGCCTGAACAACGCGATGGGTGGCCTGTGTAATCGCGACCTCGGATGGGGTGGCGTGCATACCCTCCCAGTCGCCGTAGTAGCCACGTCGGAGCTTGTTGACCCGGTCAAAGTCCCACCAGCTCCGAATTCGGATTGTCGCACTTACGTCGTGTGCCGCCTTCCGCAAGGGCTCAACGTTGGCACCGTGGCCGTTCAAAACATAGATCATCGAGAATCCATGATGGGCCAGCCCTTCCATAACCTCTCTCGCCAGATCGCAGTAGAGACCGGCGCTCAGCGAGACGGTGCCAGGAAAACTCATGTTGAACGGCGCAGGGGCGTAAGCCAGTTCGGGTGCCACTACCGCGCCGGCAATATCGGCCGCAGCCCAGGCGATCTCGCGCGCGCAAATGGCATCCGTACCGATCAGACCGATGGGCCCGTGCTGTTCGACAGACCCGGTCGGCAGAATAACTCCCTTTTGGGTCTTGAGGTATGTCTCGACCTCGGTCCAGGTCATCTCTTCCAATCGCATATTGCCAGCTAACAGAACCAGTCAAGAAAAGGAAAGACACGATGTCCTGGAGCGGATTTCTCACTGAAACAATGGGACGTATAGGCGTTTTGCAGAAACAGGCGCCGGGTATGTTCGAGGGGTTCAACTCGATGTCCAAAGCCGCCAAACGCAATGGCGCGCTGGATGAAAAGACCAAGGAACTGATCGCCCTGGGCATCGCAATCTCGACGCGTTGCGATAGCTGTATCGGGTTTCACACCAAATCGCTTGTCCGGCTCGGCACCACCCGCGAGGAGTTTTGCGAAGCATTGGAGATGATCGGCTATATGGGCGGCGGTCCTTCGATCGCCTTTGGCGCAAAAGCGCTGGAAGCGTTTGACGAGTTCACTGGCACCGGTGCTTAGGGGCCACACTGAGACAGCGTGTATCTTTTTCTGTCACCCGTCTGAGCTGTTGATCCACAGAACAGCACCTGCGACGGGATTTGTTGCAAACTTTGGATCATTGATCTTCATGGCGTTAGGTCATGTTGACAAATGGCGAGGCCAGAGGCGGATCGTCGGATATCGATGAATCTTAGGAAACTTTCCGCAGTCTTATCGCAGCGGGTTGCGACACGCCAGCGTTCTTAAGCTTGTTGAAGCATCGTTCGACCAGGTTGCGCAGACGATACAGTGAGCGGTCCACGCCGACGCGCATTTTCCGGATTTTCCGCATGGGTATCTATGGACATGTTAACGGCACGATCTGGATTGCTGAGGATGAGTTGGGACCATTTCTCGTTTATGAGGATGCAGTTGCCACCGAAGGTCCGTTCGAATTGATTCTTACCGAATATGCTAGGACCGAAGCCAACGGCAACTAAGCTGAGCCTGCCGCCTCGCTCCGTCATTTACGTGCCGGAGCGACACGATAAAATCTCCATCATTTTTGAGGGAGTTTGGCCAAAGAAATCACCCGGTCGAATTCAGCACCCAAGCAAGGTTGTTCCCCCTTTGAATCTCCGCAGACACCCAAGTTCAGCTAAGCGCACCACCGCACCGACTAGCGCACCACGCAGCATTAGGTAAGTTTCAGCCCTAAGTAGACTTCCAAGGACATACGTCCATACTGCAGTTGCAGCCCGCTTTCCAGGTATTCGCTACAATCGCAATAACTCGATCTTTTAGAATACATGGATCGCGGACGATCCGGACCTATGCAGAGCGCGAGCCAATGACCGCTTTCCCGGGCTTCAATTGAAACCCAGAGCTCAAATCGACATGAGCCACTTCTTGAAAATTCTCACCGTGACCCGCTCCTGATCGCCGGGGCGGCAGACGAAGTAGAGCCCACGATCCAATGGAACACGGCTTTTATCAAGGCGGATCAACCGTCCAAGTTTCAAGTCCCTTTCCGCCAAGAGATGCCTTGCTAGTGCCACGCCCTGCCCGTCAATCGCGACCTCCAAAAGAACAGCGCTGTCCACGTACTTGATGCTCTGCGCGTTGATCCGATTGGCATTCAAACCAACTTGCGCAGCCCAGCTTTCCCATCCGACGTTGAAGGCGTCGTGCAATAGCGGGAGGTCAGCCACATCCTGGGCGCGCATTGGCAATCGGGCTTTCTCAACAAGAGACGGCGCGGCCACGACAATCAATTCCTCTTGTCTTATCTGTTCATGATATAGCCTGTCCCAGCCTGGTTGCCCAAAACGCAAAGCGACATCGACCTCGGAGGATTCGAAATCCGCAAAGGTATCGTTTGTGTCCAACAACAATGCGATACCCGGATGTTCTTGCTGAAACGAGCTTAGCAACGGAACAAGCCATTTGAGCGCCAGCGATGTGGACAGCGACACCGTAATCGACTGGCGGTGATGCAATCGCTTCACCTCCATCACGCCCAGCTGCAACGCCGAAAACGCCCCACGAGTTGATTGATGCAGGCGTTCTCCGGCTTTCGTCAGTTCAACGCCATTGGGGCGGCGGTGAAAGAGCGTCACACCAAGATGCAGTTCCAGCAGCTTGATTTGCCGACTGATCGCGCCATGAGTGACGTTGAGCACATCCGCCGCCTTGGTCAGGCTGGAGTGGGTTGCGGTTTCGTCAAAGGCCTGAAGGGCACGAAGGTGTCTGAGGTTTTCCACGATGTGAGAAAATCTAACATCAATGTTCATGAAACTCGATAGGTTTACCTAATTCCAAGAAAATACACTGCTTTCAGCACAAAAATTCTCACATACTCTGCATCTAGAGAAAGGAGACACCATGCCTGAAATCAAAGTCGCGCTGATGACAGGAACGGGACAAGGCATTGGCCGGGGCTGCGCCGTTGAGATGGCGAAGGCAGGTTACAAAGTTTCGCTGATGCCTCCGTCCAATCGCTCGGTCGAACTGGCGGAAGAGCTTGGAGGCATTGGCCGCCGCGGCTCTGTTTTGGATATTGATGATCTGCAAGCGATGATCGACGACACCATGAGCAAATATGGACGAATTGATGCAATCGTCAGCAATATGGGCCACGGTGGCTCGGTGCCAGAAGCCATAAAGACGGTAGGGTTTGATCCCGACTTTGACGGGCCGCTTTTGGAACTCAGCGACGAGTTGTGGCACGAAAGCCTGGACATGTATGTGCTGAACGTCGTCAAGATTGCCCGTATCGTCACACCCTTACTGATCGCACAGGGCGGCGGTGCTTTCGTAAACATCTCGTCCATGAACACAATCGAGCCGCGAGCCCCTTATCCGATGAGCATGTTGCGCGGTGCCCTGCATAGTTTCTCAAAGCTTTATGGGGATCGTTATGCACGGCATAACATTCGCATGAACAACCTGCTCCCCGGATTCTGCGAAAACGTAAACCTGTCTGAGCGGGCACGCCGGGAAATCCCTGCTCAGCGGCCGGCAACATTTGAGGAAATTGGGCAAGCTTGCGTGTTTCTTGCCAGCGATGGCGCCCGGTATATTAATGGCCAGAGCATACTGTCTGACGGCGGGATGAACCGGGCGGTACGATAGCAAAGAGGCGGGGAAGTATGATTGTTACAGCACTCAGTGAAACCCTTGGAACAGATCGCGATGTTTCTGGTCCGGGCTGGAACAGCAGAAGGTTATTGCTGGCGTCTGATGGAATGGGTTTTTCGCTCACGGATACGGTCATCAAAAACGGTGCCGAGCTTGAGCTTGAGTACACGCACCATTTAGAGGCGTGCTACTGTATCGAAGGAAAGGGGCAGATCAGAGCGTCAGGTGAAGAAACATGGCATTCCCTTGAACCATTTACCCTCTATGCCTTGGACCAACATGACCGACATTTGGTGCGTGCAACAGAGGCTGATCTGCGACTTGTCTGCGTCTTCAATCCGCCGCTCAGCGGGCGTGAAGTACATCGCGAAGATGGAAGCTATGCCTCAATAGCATCCTGATGAAGGTGGTGATGTTTACGTAATCCGATCGTTCACGCAGCGCGCAGCATCGGTCGACATGGGCTCAAACTGCACAATTGTGCTATCGTCACATGCGTGCTTCACAAACCACTGGCCAGACCCTCGGCCTCATGATTACTTGCGTTCTTACAGGCATCAAACAGCCAGGAACCGCCCAATGACCAGGCAATACAGCTTTCCCGAGGGACATTGGAATTGGCCAATAAAGCTGACTCACCACCACGCAGTGCGTGCGGGTGACATGATCTTTACTGGCGGGCAAGTGGATTTGGATACCCAGGGAACCGTACGCAACATCGGCGATCTGGATGCGCAGGTGCGTAATTCGATGGCCTATATGCAGGATCTTCTGACTGACCTTGGCGTGGGTTTCACCGATCTGGTGCGGTTGGTTGTCTATTATGTCGGTGACGCGAGTGATGAGGCCCGGATGCTGAACCTTCTGGTCGACATCATCGGAAATGAAGTCAAACCCGTGGTTAATCTGATCAACCTGCCTGAACTCTGTTACCCTGACATGCTGTGCGAAATTGAAGGCGTCGCCATGCGCGCGCCTGATGGCAGCGCTCTGCCCCGTCAGAATTACCATCTCGATGCCCAATCACCCCTGCCTAAAGCCTTCTCGCATGTGGTGAAATGCGCCGACATGATCTTTACCGGTGACATGACCGCCCGCTCCGCCGACGGATCAGTCACCCATCCCGGCGATATCGTGGCGCAAACCCGATTGATGATGGAGCGTCTCTCCCAAGCACTTCAGGCCGCAGGCGCAGGGATGCAGGATGTGGTCAAGGTCAACACGTTCTATCTTGGCGACGGCACAGCAGAAGATTGGGAAGTTTCGGCCTGCATCCGCGCCGATTATTTCCCTAATCCCGGTCCGGCGCCCACCGGCATTCCTGTGCCGTCCTTTCCCCATGACGGGCTGACGACACGAATCGCTGCTACAGCCTGCGACCCGGGAGCGCACCACATCCGTCATGCCTGGCCTGACGGGCACTGGAATTGGACCACTGCACTGCCTTACAAACACGGAATCGGCTCCGGCCAATTAATCCATGTGGGCGGCCAGGTGGCACTGGATAAGCAAGCAAAGGTTCTGGAACCTGGCGACATGGTCGCCCAAACCCGTATCGCAATGGAGAATGTGGCTCGCGTATTGGATGAATTCGGCGCTACTCTGGACGATGTGGTCAAAGTCACCACCTTCTATCAAGGCAGCGCTTCGGCCGAAGCGCTACACGAAAACCTTCTGATCCGATCCAATTCCTACATCGCACCTGGCCCAGCCACGACAGGCATTCCGGTGCCCAATCTGGTCTACGAAGACATGGTGATTGAGATAGAGGTGATCGCGATGCTTGAGCACCATAAGGATGCGTGAATACACGTCAATCTTTCCTAGATGTGGCCGGCCCCTTCCGGACATAGAACACCTAGGCAAGTTTTTGCGGTCGCAGCCCGCTTTGATGTCATTCGCTGCAAGCGCATAATTTACCTGCTATCGAATTTAGACATCGCGGGATTTTGCCGCCGATTCATTTCGGGTGCTTGCTGACGCAGTATCCGCGCGTAGTTGCGGCATTTTTGTTTTTGCGGCGCAGCGCGTGTCGTCGATCTGGTCATTCGCTGATGTCGAATTGAACGGAAACGAAACTGCAAATTCAACGCAGCCTGGTCAGAAAAGTAAGACACGTAACCAAATGAGAATTCGCCGCGCTTGTGCTAATGGCTGTCTGTGGAAAAAATGGTCGTTATCATTCCTGGCTAATTTGGCTGTTCCCTTGGAGACGGATTGTGGTCAACTGTCTTTCAACTTCGTCATCAAATTATCAGTGAAAAATTGAAATAAAAGTTAACCCGTTTCAGGCAGCATGTTCTTAAGTCGCGAAATTGTTGATCTGCTTACGCCCAGCATCCTTCCGATTTCTGCGGCAGTTTTGCCCATAGACAGCAGGGAAAGTGCCTCTTCGCGCTCCGTTGCAGTCAGTTTCTTGGGACGCCCTTTGCTCAGGCCGAAGGATCTGGGTCGGTCTTCGACAGTACGGCTTTCCAGATCGGCCAGCCCGAGTTCATAGTCGATGACGCCGGACAACACATCCAGAACTGTTTCCGCCCGTCCGCCTTCAGTGTTGATCCAAGGCTCGGACATAGATCGGAAAGCAGCTCCCTTTTCATGAACTTGCCGCAACAGGTTGACCAGTTCAGCGATGGAGTCGGCAATCGCAGATAGGCGCGAAACCACGATTACATCACCAGCGGACACATCCGCCAGAAAAGTTTCCAGTGTTTCTCCCCGGTCATTGCCGTCTTGTGTGGTATCACTCCAGATACGATCACATCCCTGGCGCTTCAGCTCGCTTAGTTGAACTTCACTTCGATACCATTTCGATGATACCCGCGCATATCCGATTTTTACCATTCTAAATCAATCTCGTAGAATTGGATCCACAGTAAGTTCTTGACTTATGCACGCAATTATGAACGTTTATTTGCACGCAGTTCTGCACGAATATAACGCTGAACCTGTGCAATGACAATCGCCTTAGCGAGTGACCGGGACTCAATGCAGCATTCTTTTACAGAAGCGCCCAGAGATGCCAGCCTTTACAATGAGGATCTGGCGCCGGTGCCTGTTGGAAAGCGCGATTGGGGTTGGTTTGAGTTGTTCAATGTCTGGGCCAATGATGTGCAATCACTGTTCGGATACACGTTGGCCGCCTCACTGTTTCTGACTTATGGGCTGAACGGCTGGACTGTGTTTGCGGGCATTGTTTTGGCCGGGTTCATCGTCATGGGACTGGTCAACCTGATCGGCAAGCCGAGTGTCAGATACGGCATTCCTTTCCCGGTCATGGCCCGCGCAAGTATGGGTGTGCGAGGGGCAAACTTCCCAGCTTTAATCCGCGCCGTGGTGGCAATCTTCTGGTATGGCGTTCAAACCTATTTCGCTTCAACCGCACTTGCACTTGCCATGGTCGCGTTGATCGGCACTCAGGGACCACCCGTCTTTCTTGGCCTCAGTGCTATTGAATGGATTGCCTTTCTGG
The DNA here is from genome assembly GCF_059612275.1 of Ruegeria sp. CDSA034. NCBI lineage: Bacteria > Pseudomonadati > Pseudomonadota > Alphaproteobacteria > Rhodobacterales > Roseobacteraceae > Ruegeria > Ruegeria sp. CDSA034. The sequence goes on along the minus strand of NZ_JBXWQH010000010.1, from coordinate 8,651 downwards.
CGGTTTGGTCCTTTCAGATTGCCCTGTTCTGGAACGGGATAGATCCGATTGTGGGTTTCCTCAACTTTGCAGGGCCATTCGTCTATGCGGTGATGGTGGCGCTGGCCGTCATGATCTGGATTGAGGCTGGTAACGACCTGTGGCGCGAGCTTGGAACCATCTTTCGTGGAACCGGCAGTTATCAAGGCAGTCAGTTAGGTGCATTTGCGGCGGTGGTCGGAACGATGATCGCCTATTTTTCGGCTGTGGTGATCAATTTCGGTGATTTTTCGCGGTTCGTGCGCTCGGAACATGAAATGCGCAAAGGCAACCTGCTAGGCTTGCCGATCAATATCGCCTTCTTTTCTCTGATTGCTCTGATCGTCACAGCAGGAACCGTCGCGATCTGGGGCGAAGCGCTGACCAATCCCACGGCAATCATCGCGCGGATCGATTCTTTACCGTTGACGCTCTTGGCTGCGGCAACCTTCTTCGCCGCCACAGTTGGGATCAACCTTGTGGCAAACTTTATCCCACCTGCTTATGACCTTGCCAACCTGATGCCCAGCCGGATTAACTTCCGGGTCGCCGGCATCATCACTTCGGCCTATGCGCTGGTGATAGGCGGTTTATGGGTTTCGACCATCAGCCAGATCGGCATTCTGGGTTTTGTGAATACGCTTGGGGCCGTTCTGGCCCCAGTCTACGGCATCATCATCGCCGATTTTTATCTGGTGAAATCTGGCAATCTGGATGTTGATCAGCTGTTCTCGGCTGCGCGGGATGGTCCTTACTTTTACAGCAATGGCTGGAACATGGCGGCAATCGTGTCATTCATCCTTCCGGCCATATTTTCCGTTCTCACAGTCTGGGTCCCAATGCTGAGCACACTTTCGGGCTTTGCATGGGTGATCGGCGCAGGATTCGGAGGTGTGTTCTACTGGGCAATTGCAAAGCGTTGACTGGCTGAGACTTTAGCCAATTCGATGCCCGAGGGCAGAGAAGCCGATCACCGCTACGCGTGGTCGGACAGGGAAGGTTTGTCCCGGACAAAAGCTGAAATGGGATTGAACGTCGCAACCCTGCGACTGCAACGGTTCGGGTGGGATGCCTGAAGCGAAGGGCGACTTTTGTCGCAAACTCCGGGGGGCTTACCCCCGTATCAAAACGGGAGGAAATAATGGTAACTACAGCAACCTCTGTCGAAAGCGCAGGTACAACAGATCCGGAAGGCGATACGCTTAATCCGGTATCGCCCAATGAAAAAACATGGGGCGCATTTGCGATCTTCAACATCTGGGCCAACGATGTTCAATCATTGTTTGGGTATTCACTTGTCGCGTCGCTGTTCATTTCATACGGCGTTGGCGGTTGGACCGCCTTTCTGGCGCTTATTGTGGCCGGGCTGTTCGTCATGTGGATGGTGAATCTGTCTGGTGCACCAGGCGAGAAATACGGCATTCCCTACCCGGTTCTGGCGCGCGCCAGTATGGGTACGGCTGGGTCCAAGCTCCCGGCGGTGTTAAGGGCCACAGTCGCGGTGTTCTGGTACGGCGTTCAGGTCTATTTCGCCTCAACCGCCCTGTCACTTCTGATCCGTTCGATCACCGGCGCGGATGGCGGGGCCGAGATGCTAGGCCTGACTGGTATCGACTGGTTCGCCTTCTTCATCGTCTGGGTGTTTCACATCGTCATTTTCTGGCGCGGTATGGGCTGGGTCGAAACGTTCCTCAACTTCGCTGGGCCTTTCGTTTATGCGGTAATGATCGGCCTTGTGATTGTTCTCTGGCAGCGCTCAGACGGGCAGCTTCTGAGCGCAACGGCAACGATCTTCGCCAATCCCGAAGGCACGTTCGGATCTGAGGTCAAAGGCTTTATCGCGATCTTCGGCACCATGGTTGCCTACTTCTCGGCTGTGATGATCAACTTCTCGGACTTCTCGCGCTATTCACGAGACAAGGCATCTATGAAGGCGGGTAATCTAGCTGGTTTGCCGTTGAACATGATCCTGTTCTCGGCCTTGGCGCTGCTGACAACCGGTGGTGCAGCCGTAGTCTTCGGTGAGGAGATCATCAACCCGACCGAGATCGTTGAAAAAACCGATAGCGTTCTGCTGGGCATTATCGCCGCCATCACTTTCTTCGCCGCTACGGTAGGTATCAATCTTGTCGCGAACTTCATCCCTGCGGTGAACGGCATCGCCAACCTTGCACCTGGGAAAATCAGCTTCCGTCAGGCAGGCCTGGCCACATCAGTCTTTGCACTGGTCATCGGTGGCCTGTGGACGGCCATAATCTCGAATATCGGCATCGCTGGGTTCGTGAATACACTGGGTGCAACACTGGCTCCGATCTTCGGAATCATGATTGTCGACTATTACATGATCCGCAAAGAAGAGCTGAACAGGGATGACCTCTACAACATGCAAGGGGGCGAGTACCACTATGGCAATGGCTGGAACGACTCGGCTCTGATTGCCTTCGGCGTCGCCTCGGTGTTTTCGGTCGCCACGGTCTGGGTCCCGGCCCTTGGCATACTGTCAGGCTACGCCTGGATCATCGGTGCAATCCTTGGCGGCGTTATCTATAAAGCCATGGCAAAGAAGAATGCTTAAGCATTTGGTAAGAGGTGGTGGGCAGTGCGCTGCCCGCCACAACATCCCCTGAAAGTATTTTTTATCGCTTACTCGTTACAGACAAGCTTCGGTCTTACGCCGCCGCAATAGCTGAGATTGCACCGGGGATCGAGCATCGCCAGAACAAGGGCTTGAACAACCGAGCCGAAGCCTCGCATCAACACACCCGCCAGCAGGAGAAGATCATGGGGCGGTTCAAGTCACCCGGACAGGCGCAGAGATTTCTGGCGCCTCACGACCAAATCGCCGCATTGTTCCGCCCAAAATGCCACCGCCTTTCTGCCAGTTCTTATCGTCACGCCCGAGCTGATGCTTTTGATATTTGGCAAAATTACACGCGCGAACTGAACCCCTGAACGCCACTCAGATAGCCCTGTGCTGCAAACCACGAACAACCTGACAAAGCCGCTGCGACATATTTGTGTTGGTTCTATTGCAAAGGTCCTGACGAACGAAGAAAACCCGACATCACACTGCGGGATCAAACACCTAGACAAATCCCCCTGCGCATAAGAACCTGTGACCAAACAAAAACAGGGAGAAGATTGATGAAACTGATTGCTGGCCCAGTTCTGGCCTTACTTTTCTCGACGACCTCAGTGCTTGCTGCGGGCGATGGGACCTGCGCCAAAGGCAAGACCCTGACAGAAGGCACCCTGACAATCGCAACAGGTAATCCGGCCTACTATCCTTGGGTTATGAATGACGCGCCCGAAAGCGGCGAAGGATTCGAAGCCGCCGTTGCTTATGCAATCGCCGAAAAAATGGGCTTCGACCAGAACAATGTCACCTGGGTTCGTACAAGTTTTGACGAGGCGATTCAGCCCGGCGCTAAGAACTTTGACTTCAACATGCAGCAGTACTCGATCACTCCCGAACGGGAAGAAATGGTTGATTTCAGCCTGCCCTATTACACCTCGGCCATGGCGGTTCTGACCACCCAGAACGTTGTCGATTCCGGCGCAGAAGCGACGTTGGACGGCCTCAAGGAATTGAAGTGGGGCGCTGTGGCCACGACGACAGCGATCCCGATGCTGAACGACGTGATCCAGCCGTCTAGTGAACCGCTGCTTTACAACGACAATGCTGATGTGAATGCGGCCATCATGGCTGGCCAGATCGATGCCGCAATTTATGACCTGCCTACGGCACTCTATCTGTCGGCTGTCGTGGTCGAAAACGGTGCTTTGCTTGGTCAGTTCCCTGCGGGGCAATCCGAAAGTCCTGATCAGTTCGGCGTTTTGATGGAAGAGGGCAATGCGTTGAAGGACTGCGTCAACACGGCCATCACAGAACTGACCGAAAGCGGCGAGCTTGCCGCGATTGAAACCCAATGGCTGTCCGAGGCTACAGGTGTACCGGTCATCGAATAGATGGAAGAAACGTCATTGCAAAAAGACTCGGTTGAGCGCCCTGCCGCGACGCCCACGCGTCGCGAGGTTTATGAAGCTGAGGTACGGCGTCGCTCAAATCGCATCGCGCTGATTTCAGTGGTCAGCGTGGCTCTTGCCATCGTCGTCCTCGTCCCGCTCGCCCCCGGTTGGGAGGCCGTACAACGCTCGTTTTTTAACGGCCGGGTCTTCGCCGAGACGTTTCCCGGATTGCTCGAAGCCTTTCTGATGAACGTGATGATATTCGCGTGGTCTGCACCGCTTATCGCGATCACGGGTCTGGTTATCGCGCTGTGTCGGGACACGCGCGCACCAGCACTTTTTCCGCTGCGGCTGTTCGGCATTGCATATACGGACATCTTCCGTGGCCTGCCAGTGGTTCTTGTTATTTACATTATTGGCTTTGGCGTGCCCGGGTTGGGCCTGCCGAGGCCCTGGAACAGCCCCTACATTTGGGGCACGCTGGCGCTGGTTTTGGTCTATTCGGCCTATGTGGCCGAAGTGATCCGCTCGGGCATTGACTCTATCCATCAGTCGCAGCGATCCGCCGCGGCCTCGCTGGGGCTAAGTGATCAGGACGCCATGCGCTATGTGGTCCTGCCGCAGGCCATACGAAACGTCGTTCCTGCAAATATGAACCTGTTCATCGCTTTGCAGAAGGACGTGGCGCTTTTGTCCTTTATCGGCCCGGTTGAGATTTTCCGTCAGGCTGGTGTTTACAAATCGCTCTATGCCAATTTTACGCCTTATGTGGGCGCAGCGCTTATCTTTCTTGCGCTGACCATACCAGCAACGCGGTATGCGGACTACCTTATGAACAAGCAGAACAGGGCCCGTACATGACAGCGAAGTTATCCTTGCGCGGGGTGCGGAAACGGTTCGATGATCACGAGGTATGCAAGGGCATTGACCTGGATGTAGCTGAGGGCGAGATGGTGTGCCTGATTGGCGCCTCAGGCTCTGGCAAATCCACACTCTTGCGCTGCATGAACCTGCTTGAACCCATCGATGACGGCGAGATCTGGCTGGACGGGAAAGACATCTCTGAACCGGGACTGGACCCACAGCCGGTGCGTCAACAGATCGGCATAGTCTTCCAAAGCTACAACCTCTTTCCTCACATGACAGCGGCAGAGAACGTAATGCTCGCGCCACGTCGTGTACGCGGGCTGAGCAGAGACGACCTGCGCCCGCGGGTGACCCAGCTTTTCACGCGCTTTGGGTTGGGCGACCGGATGGAGCACTATCCAGACCAGCTATCGGGCGGCCAGCAGCAGCGAGTGGCTATCATCCGTGCGCTGGCGATGGAACCGCAGATCATGCTGTTTGACGAGATTACAAGCGCACTGGATCCCGAACTGGTAGGCGAGGTTCTGGACGTGCTGAGGGACCTGCGAAAGCAGGGTATGACCATGGTACTAGCCACCCACGAAATGGGTTTTGCACGTGAGCTGGCAGACAAAGTGTGTTTCCTTGATGCCGGACGCATCCTGGAACAGGGCCCGCCCGAGGTGCTCTTTTCCCAACCACACGAACCACGCACCAAGGCATTCCTTTCACGCGTGCTGTGATGCCCAAACGGGTTCTGTTGCGAAGTACTAACTGACCACAGCGATAGCTTAGTACCGGCGAGTTAAGCGGCCAACTCCGCGAACTGTTTGAAAGGACAGGTTTCGGATCATGTCGACCATCTCGATCTGGATTGGGTATCCAAGGCCCCTCAGCATCTTGTTTGTGGAATTGGTGCCAGCTGTGTTGGTACTGCTTTTGTCGACAACAAATTTGCGTGGTAGGCCGTTCATATCTAAGGAGCGGGAGAAGAACTTCGTCGCGATGGCCTTGTTCCGGCGCTTTGACGGCATGAAGTCACCAGTCTTACCGTTTTGCTGATGGCCCGATAAAGGCAAAGGGCATTGTCCACTCAAAAGGTGAAACGATACTGGCCTTTTACAGCACCGCGAAATTTACGAACACAAATTGTGGACAACTTCCAAAAATAAAGGGCCCGACCACATGGGTCGGGCGACTGCAGGTCTGTCAGGACTTGGTTCACAATGGACGTAGGCGAACCAGCCTAGGGTCACAATACGCATCGACACTGTAGCCTTATCTGCTGGCAGCAGGGTTAGATCTTGCGTACCAGGCCGGGGCGATCTAGCAAAAACCCTTGGACATCGGTAACCCACCGTCTGTGGTTGTGATTTTCATCGTCGTGGCGCTAGCCGCCTATTTGTTGTCAGTGCTGACGTGACTAGACCGGCTCAATCTTGATGTTGTCCAGCCAGTAGTCGCCAAGCCCCCGAGTGTTGTTGAACAGCAGGACGTCATCTTCCGCGCGTGCGGTAAAATTTGCCTCAAAAGTACCGGATTGCCCGGCCTCGACACTGAGAACGACGAGGGAACCGGTTGTGCTGACAGTGTTGTTGATACGAGCTGTGACGGTGCCATTGCTAGCGGATGCGTCGATATCAGCGGTTAACCGGTATTGCTGACCCTGTACCAGAGCGCTGACGTCCTGAGAAACCCTGATTGCCGCCGCCCCAGCAATGACACGCAGTCTTCCGGCTTCTATTGCAAGTGTAGTTGAACTGAATGGTGCCCAGCCAGTTGTTTCCGCTTCGAAGCTGCCGTTAGCCACCAGATTCAGTGACGCGGTGCCATGCCGCGACCGCGCGGCCAGTGATGTGATTGAAAGCCCTAGACTGATCATATCAGATCACCAGAGAGCCAAAATGCTGCTTGCTGAGTTACCGGTCGCGTGAATCCGAGTAAACCGCCCAGGCAGAAGAGTACCGTTTGGGACGTTTTCATAGACTTCCGTCTCACCAAAAATCGTGGTTGCTGTGATATTGCCGCCATTTCCGACCCACAGCGCCCGAGTAGCGTTGGGGAGATCAACGGTATCGCTTGGGAAGACTGCGGCGTGATGTTCCTGAGGGCTATCCAGACCGGCGCGGAGATCTGCGAAATCGTCTGCCATTAGTTTTCTCCTTGGATGATTTGTGCGCCCGACCCGACGGGCTTATCTTCATTTCGAATGCGTAAGTTACTTCACGCACTTTGCAAAAAGTGTTTCCACCGCGTCCCCGCAGCTCAGAAATTCTTTACGATCCTGCGCCTACAAGATTTCAACGTGGCCGCCAGTGACCCAACCGCCAAAGAGTACGACCGGATCAGCGCAAGAGCCACCTTGCTTCACGACGGGCGATGAGCCAACGCACCTTTTCAGGGCTCAGGCAATGCTCCAGAACAGGGCGCGCGTTGGCCTATTCCTCTTGCTAGACAACCTAGCGGACGCGAACTTGTGTTTTCGATTTTCATGAACCACTTTAGTAAAGACTCAAATCTTGAATCTTCTAGCCGCATAAAATGGAGCCATTAAAGCAAGAACAACAATGATTTTTGGCACGTTGTCGAATAGTGATAATCCAACGTTGAAGAGCCATGTAAATAGGTAAATCTGAAAACAGATTGAGAGCTGGCTTCGGGTTCTGTTGAACCGCGTGGTCATAACGCCCGCAAGCGAACCAAAAACAACGGCCCCAAAGACAAGGCCCACCCATCCTCCAACCATCCAGAACGTGCCGGGCACAGTCGCAGGGAAACCAACGCCCTTTGCAAGAACCTCCGGAAAGAACTCTGACATAAAAGCGGTACGCGGTCCGTTCAGCATATAGGAGATCGACTGTGGGAAAGGGTCAATATTGTAGATCAGGAAAAAGTTGTGAAAGCCATCAAAATTACGCTTCGCAACGAAAACGTCTTCCAACAAAGATCCTGGGGCACTTATCCTTAGCAGGGCGTCGGTGCCAAACCCGTAATAGTATGATAATAGCGGGTCGATCATTGAAGCGGCAAGGAACACGACGACACCCAAACCGATCAGCTTACCGAGATGCATTGTTCCGTGCTGCGTTATCTTCCAGGTCGCAAATAACGACAAAAGTGGCCAAACCACGCGACCGCGTCCTCCGAGAACCACCAAAGCACCGACAAAAAGCAAGGTAAGAACGCAAAACCAGAGAATTTTCCCGCGGTTGAGCATGTGTAGAGCAAGCGCCAGATAGCCAAGAATTGCTCCGTACGAGCCAGCAAATATCAGCTGCCCATAAGCTGTTGACACTAGGCCACTGCGTGTGGCCCCGGAGAAGGCCTGCCCAAGAAGATAGGCACAAAACAACCCAATCACAAAAGAAACCCAGGCGACCGAGACTTCCTTTTGGTTGGGCGGCAGAAACTGCAAACTGCGTTGCGTGGCTGGATGCAAGCGCCGCGTGACATAGAGGATGGCCAACGTCAGGCCGATGAAAAAGGTGACGACGAACAGGGTGTTCAATACGGTTCTGTCGCAAACTTTTTAGATGGCAAAGCATCAGTGGATTTGGCGAGCAGTTTATCCCGCCATTTGGATGAACTGCTGAAACGGACGGAGTCCGGGCGTGAATTGACCTTTGCGGATCATGTTGACCAGTTCTATGCCTGCCAGGACAGATGCGGCTGAAGCGAAGGATTTGAACCCCAGCATGGGTCTGATCCTTCGTTTGATAAATCGGTGATCCTGTTCAATGTTGTTATTGAGGTATTTGCGCCTGACCATCTCGATCGGGATTGGACAACCAAAGCTCTTGAGCATTTTGTTGATCGCC
>NZ_JBXWQH010000009.1:0-177324 GCF_059612275.1 Ruegeria sp. CDSA034 | reverse complement strand
AACGTCGTGACGTTCCTGGTATCCAGGCACCTGCAACAAGTACATACGCGCATGCTCAATGTAATCCGGACGAGGTCCGACCAGGCTCATATCACCTTTGAAAACATTGATGATTTGTGGTAACTCATCCAGACGGCTGCGACGCAGGAACCGGCCCAGCGGCGTGATCCTGCCTTCCTCAAGCGGGCAATCCGCGCTGCGCTCGATCTTCCGAGCCGGGCGCATCGAGCGAAACTTGTACGCCGTGAAAGGTTTGCAGTTTTGGCCCATGCGCTCTTGCGCAAAAAAAAAGCGGTCCCTTGTTCCAGAACGGGTTCAATATCAACAAAAGTACACCGCATAACGACATCAAAGGTAGCAGGAAAAGCGCACTGATCAAAAGATCAAACGCCCGCTTAACAATCTGAAACACAAAACTACGAAAAGGGCTGGAAAAACGACGCTTACCAATCGAACCAGAGCTATCATCCTCAGAAAAACTAGAATCAAACATCTCTACAATAGAACCTGATCATAATCTTTTATTACACACGCAAAGAGGGATGAGTTTTCGTTAATCGCTTAGTAAGCTCTTCGTGAGGTTGTCAATAGTTGTCAATCGGATTCGGCCCATATGTCGATGCATTTCACCTGCTATGTTGCATAAAAGGGTAGGTACGAATTCCCCACCTGAACCCATCCTGATAGCTGGAAGTGGTGAGTTATTATTCCACCGCAAAACGCATGACCGTAAATTGACCGTCGTACAGCTCAGCAAAAAAGGGGAGGATCCTCGCCGATCTGTTTTGATTGGATAATGGTTTGCGTCGATCGTATCCGCATTAGGTCATCCAGCCGCGTAAGAATGCCACGCAGCTTAAGCCAACGACGGCCGGAACCGCGTCTAAATAAGATGCTCGGTGTGAGGTACATCAGTCAGAACTTCATGGCCAAGAGCTTTGACCGGTAAGCCTCGGAAATCCGGCCCAGAGGCGCTACCTTCGACAGATACCTCTCGGATAAAGCCCCCAATTTGTACAAGAAAGGTATGTGACAACATCAGTCGGCACTAAAATCTGACAAAGGCCATACCCGGAGGCTTTTTAGTATCGAAATTAGGTCCCGGGTTGTCTCGGTCAAAAGGCATCTATAAGCAGACTTCACTGTTAGTTCTTACTGTTCGAGATTGTGCGCGATGCTCATTGCTCCTGTTATCCTCTGTGGTTTTTTCGACAATCGCCCCCAAGACCCAGTCGACAAAAGATCAGCGTATTTTTACCTTCCTGTCTTCTTCGGATGAATGCCATGAAAATTGTAGTTGCTGGCCTCGGTTATGTGGGGCTGTCCAATGCGGTGCTTTTGGCGCAGCATAATGAGGTTACGGCGGTCGATATCTCTGAGGCGCGCGTGCAGATGGTAAACGACGGCCAGTGCCCGATTGTAGATCCCGACCTAGAAGAGCTTCTTGCCACCCGCGAGCTGGGCCTCAGCGCCACCACAAATGGCAGCGCAGCTTATGAAGATGCGGATTACGTTATCGTCGCGACGCCCACGAACTATGATCCGAAGACCAATTCCTTTGATACGTCCAGTGTCGAAGCCGTTGTGGCCGAAGTTCTGCAAGTGAATCTCACCGCCACGATCGTTATCAAATCCACTATTCCCGTAGGTTTTGTGCGCGACTTGCGTGCCCGAATGGAGACCGAACAGGTGATCTTTTCGCCCGAGTTCCTTCGTGAGGGGCGCGCGCTTTACGACAATCTGTACCCGTCCCGTATCATCGTTGGCGAACGTTCTGAGCGGGCGCGTGTATTTGCGGATTTGCTCCTTGAAGGGGCAAGGAAGAATGATGTCGAAATCCTGTTTACCAATCTGGATGAGGCTGAGGCGATCAAGCTTTTTGCCAATACTTACCTCGCGATGCGCGTAGCGTTCTTTAATGAACTTGATAGTTATGCAATGGCGGGTGGTATGGATACTCGTCAGATCATCCAAGGCATCAGCCTCGATCCGCGCATTGGTGCGCATTACAACAACCCTTCCTTTGGCTATGGCGGTTATTGCTTGCCCAAAGACACCAAGCAGCTGCTGGCCAACTACAACCACGTCCCGCAAAACCTGATCCGCGCCATCGTGGACGCAAACCGCACCCGCAAGGATTTCTTGTCCGACCAGATTCTGATGAAAGATCCCAAAGTGGTCGGCATCTATCGTCTTGTGATGAAGGCGGGGTCTGACAATTACCGACAGTCTTCGATCCAGGGGATCATGAAGCGGCTGAAAGCCAAGGGTATCAAGGTCATCGTCTATGAACCGGTTCTAGAGGACGATGATTTTTTCAGAAGTCCGGTAGTCTCTGACCTTGAAGCCTTTAAGGCCGAAGCGGACCTGATCGTGACCAACCGGCTGACAGATGAGATCGCAGATGTGTCTGCTAAGGTTTTCACCCGCGATCTTTTTGGGGCTGACTGAACGCCCGAGATCAAGTGTTTCACGATAGCTGACGAACAGGGCCGGCAGTATGACATCGAAAACCACCGTAATTGGTGTGAGCTTGTCATGAAAGTGCAGGATATCACTGGCTAACAGCCGATGGATCACTTGACCGTCTGCTTTGGATCTTGTGTGGCCGTTCATCGTGCCCAGATTGATGATAGATCAGATCTTCCGCTTTGGTTGGTTCCGTGATCCCCGGTTAGTTGACACTCAGAGTTGGCCGTTAGCCCGCAGGTGCACGATCACGCGGCTTGCCATATTTGCGCATCGCTTGCCTCCGAATGGAAAGATCGCTTCGAATCCACCACGAACCTGTCGTTCAAGCGCTGAGCGCAGTCGGCGACGGGCGCGGAATAGGCGCGTTTTTACCGTGATCGGATTGATCTGCAGCTCACGGGCGATGGCCATAACGCTCATATCTTCGGATTCCCGCAACAAAAACGGAAGGCGCATATCGGGTGGCAGTTCGGAAACCGCGGTTTCCAATAATCCGCGGAGTTGTGCCCGACCTATGGCGGCATCGGGAAGTTCCGAATTTTGACCGGGAAATGTCAGGACCCGAGACAGGTGGGTTTCCTCAACAGTGTCGTACTCTTCCTCTGGCCGAAAACGTCTGCGTTGCATGCGAGCGGTATTGATGACGATCCGGGTTATCCAAGTCGAAAAGCTTGCCCGTTCCTGAAAACTGTCCAGTTTGCTGAAAGCGGACATATAGGCCTCTTGCAGCGCGTCTTCGGCCTCGGCCTCTGTATCAACAATGCCTCGGGCAACGCGGAACAGACGCGGGTTCAGACGACGGACAAGTTCACGGACGGCCGTTTCGTTTCCGCTCCGGGCGCCGGCCACAAGCTCTGCTTCGGATTTAGCTGTTCCGTATCGGGCTTCCTTCGCGTGACTTGTCCCGACCGTCATGATCCGTCCTTTCGCTTGATGTTACCTTTCGCGATTATTTCCTGTGCCAATGGCAATGCCTCCAAAACCTGATCGGATACATCGCTTTGATCTTCCGAGGCTCCTTCCCAACCCGCATCGGCGGGGGTCCCCACCACAATGCGGCCGACCATCGCCGCCATTTCGTGGGGCAGGCAATAGTAATCGTACACCCCGGGAGCTGTCAGAGTGACCTCGAAAAATGCATCGGGCAGCAGAAAGTCGCTGTCCCAGGGGTCCGCCGCCGCAGGAATGCGACGCATTCGGTCATAAAACTTGGGGTGATAGGCGGTCACCGTATGGCTGTTTCCCGGGTCTCGGTTGGTGAAACGGATGGTGGAGCCCGGTGCCACTGACAGGCCCAAGGGATCAAACCAGACCCTCTCGCCACGCGCGCTGCCGCGCATTTCAACATTGATAACTGTTTGTGCACCTGATGATCGTGTGACTGCGCAGGTAGCGATCGCGCCACCTGCGAGCCACAGCGCATGGCGTCGCGTGCAGATCATTCGGCCAGCCGTTCTTTTGCCCCCTCATCATGGAACAGCACGACATGTGCGTGGGGCTTTTCCACCCCGGGGTGACCGGCGTTGAAGTAAACATCTGTCGAACTGACAGTGTGCGACCCCAGACCCAGCCCGTCGAATGAAACTCCGTTCTGCAGATCGTCAAGCGGGGTCATATAGACCGTTGCCGACAACTGCCCATCGCGATCATAAGCCAGGAACGGACCAGCGGGCAGGGTGGCCGGGTCTACAAACAGCGTGCCAAGGCCCGGGATAAATTCCGGCAAAGGAAGCACGTCGCTCACTTGCACATAAGGATCACCGGCGGGCGCATTCATAAGAGCCTTTTCGTCATGCGCAGCGGCAAGCGTTGTGGTGGCGAACAACAGTCCGATTGCAGACACAGAGATTTTAGTCATGGGCTTGTCCTTTTCATAGTTCACATCCGGTGCGTCACAATTGGCACCTGTGTTATTGGATGCGCAGCGCGCGAAAAGGTTCCCAAGTTTCTTCGATGGTTTTTGATGGCCAACCGTATTGTGGGCAGCTGCGCGGGGTTTCCGAGTGATCAGGAATGTGTTTGCGACGTTCATGCCTAGACTAGCTTTGCTAGTGGATGGCACTCCACCTTATGCCCAAATCCGACAGATGCCTTTGAACCCGTCCGGGATAGTCAGACACGATTGCGTCCACGCCCAGATCAATCATCTTGTCGATGTCTTCGTGTTCATTGACAGTCCACACTGCGACGCACAGGCCCAGCTTCTTGGCAAGAACCACGTTTTCAACAGTCACATCCGCAAAATACGGACACCAAAGAGCACCGCCCGCTTCTTTGACCAACTTTGGAATTTCATCGCGACGGCCGCGAAAGTCCGGACAAACTGCTTTTGATGAATCCTCGCCCACATCGTCCGCGTTATCGGGAAGCTGCGTCAGGTACGAAGACGGCATATCGGGGGCCTGTCGCTGACATTCTTCCAAGAGATTCCAGTCAAAGCTGTGCAGAACCGCACGCGACGACAAACCCTTGGCGCGAACGTCTTGAAGAACCCGGCCGACGAAGCTCTGTCTGTAAACCGCATCATGTGCCAAATCAGGATCTGACTTTAGTTCGAGCATCAGACAGGCATCGCGGTATTTTGGGTCATCGACCAGTTCCAGCAGGTTCATCAGCGTTGGAACACGAACACCGTCCATTTGGGCCTGGTCTGGGAAACGACGACCATAGGCCGAATGCCCATCCAACCGTCCGATGTCGAATTGCTGCATCTGTTCGACGGTCAACGAGGAAACCTTTAGTTCTTCTCCCACCAAAAATCGACCATCGGCGTCTCGAAATGTCGGTGCGTGCAGTCGGTGGTTATGGGTTATGACCGGAACGCTATCTGCGGTCAGAACGACATCAAATTCCAGGAGCGGGACGCCGATGGACAGCGAAAAGTCAAAGCCAATCATGCTGTTTTCGGGTAAAACGCCGCGTGCGCCCCGATGCCCCACAACCCGGATCAGGTTTTCACCGCCACGAAAGGCTTCAACCTGTGGAAACGTCATCAGCTTTGCAGCCTTTCACCGGTTGAATGGTCAAACAGGTGCATATTCTCTGAGGTGATCGAAAACCGCATGTTCGGATGCTGGCCTTCGATTGGGTGGACACCTGGAAGGCTTATCGTAATCGCGCTGCCAGAGCCTTTGAGCTGACCGTGCAATAGTGTGTTTGCCCCCAACGGTTCCGCAATCTGAATCGTAGCTTCCAGCGGACCGTTTTCATCCAACAACAGATGCTCTGGTCGTATCCCCAACTTTACTGCGATATCAGGCCCCTGAGATGCGCCAACCTCGATTTCTCCGATCTTGACCGTCCCGTTTTCACGGCGGGCATCAAACACGTTCATCGCAGGGCTGCCAATAAACTGCGCCGCGAACAGAGTTCTGGGTGTTTCGTAAACTTCCAGTGGCGTTCCAATCTGCTCGGCGATACCGCCATTCATCACGATCATCCTGTCCGCCATCGTCATGGCCTCGACCTGGTCGTGCGTAACGTACAGGGAGGTGACTCCAAGCTTTTCCTGGAGCTCACGGATTTCCAGGCGCATCTGAACACGCAGTTTGGCATCGAGGTTCGAGAGCGGCTCATCAAACAGGAAGACTGCTGGTTCGCGGACAATGGCACGGCCCATGGCCACCCTTTGGCGTTGACCGCCAGACAGTTGTCTGGGCTTACGATCCAGCAAAGGTTCCAACTGCAATAGCTTGGCCGCGTCTGTCACCTTTTGATCGATCTGATCTTTGGGAAGTCCGGCAATCTTCAGGCCGTAACCCATGTTCTGACGCACGGACATGTGCGGGTAGAGCGCATAGTTCTGGAACACCATCGCGATGTCCCGATCCATAGGCTCTTTGTCGTTGGCCCGTTCCTCACCTATCCGGATGTCCCCGGACGTAACCGTTTCCAGCCCCGCCACCATTCGCAGCAGCGTGGATTTACCGCAGCCCGAGGGGCCGACGATCACGATGAACTCTCCGTCTGCGATATTGACATCAATACCGTGGATCACATCCGTCGGGCCAAAACTCTTTTTGACGTTCTCTAGGGTTACTGTTGCCATTTCTTATTTCTCGCTATCGACAAGGCCGCGGACAAAGAGCTTTTGCATCGACACCACCACGATGACCGGCGGGATCATTGCCAGAATTGAGGTCGCCATGATCGTCGGCCAATGCGCAAAATCATCACCCGACGGGAACATCTGCTTGATGCCCATCACGATGGTGTTCATTTCAGGGTCTGTCGTGACCAGCAGCGGCCACAGGTATTGGTTCCAGCCGTAGATGAACAAGATCACAAACAGCGCCGCGATATTGGTCCGGCTCATGGGCACCACGATGTCGATGAAGAACCGCATCGGTCGCGCGCCATCCACGCGGGCAGCTTCGGCCAGTTCATCAGGGATCGTCAGGAAGAACTGACGGAACAGGAAGGTCGCCGTTGCCGAAGCGATCAGGGGAAAGATCAGACCGTAATAACTGTTGAGCATGCCAAACCCGGCAACTACCTCGAAGGTTGGAACAATCCGCACCTCGACCGGCAGCATCAGGGTCAGGAAGATCAGCCAGAAAAACGTCGTACGGCCTGGAAACTTGAAGTAGACAATCGCAAACGCTGACAGCAGCGAGATGATGATTTTGCCCACCGCGATGCCAATTGCCATCACCAGGCTGTTGAACAGCATCGTCGCAACGGGCACGTTTACACCCGAGAACAGCGCCGCTTTGTAGTTCACCCAGAACTGATCACCCGGCACTACGGGCATAGGTGGCGAAACGATGTCTGCCTGGGTCACGGTCGAGGCTACAAAGGCCAGCCAGATCGGGAAAAAGACGATCAAAACGCCTAGGATCATGAATGCATGGGTAAACCATATGCCTACGCCGCGTTTTTCGACCATTCCGTGTTGTTGGGCTGCCATCAGTAATGCACCCTCTTTTCCACGTATTTGAACTGAATGACGGTCAGTAGGCCGACAACAATCAGCAAGATAACAGATTGCGCCGAAGATGACCCAAGATCTTGCCCGACAAACCCATCTGAGAAGACCTTGTAGACCAGGATTGTTGTCGCCTGTTGCGGGCCGCCGCCGGTGATCGTGTGGATCACCCCGAAGGTTTCAAAGAAGGCATAAACAACGTTTACCACCAGCAGGAAGAATGCAGTCGGGGACAGCAGCGGCAGCACAATCGTGAAGAACCGGCGCCAGAAATGCGCGCCGTCAATCGCCGCCGCTTCGATGACCGAGCGGGGAACGGATTGCAGCGCTGCAAAGAAGAACAGGAAGTTATAACTGATGCGGCCCCAGGCCGAGGCGACAACAACCAACCCCATAGCTTCGGTGTCGTTCAGGACATGGTTCCAGTCATAGCCAAGCTGGCTGAGGTACCACGCCACAACGCCAACGCGTGTATTGAACATGAACAGCCACAGCACACCTGCCACGGCGGGGGCCACGGCATAAGGCCAGATCAGCAATGTGCGATAAACACCCGAACCTTTAATGAGTCTGTCCGCGATAACTGCCAGAAATAGTGCTGGTATCATTGAGCAGAGCGTCACAAGCGTCGAAAACACGGCGGTTGTGACGAAAGATGCGCGATAATACTTGTCGCTCAGAAGGAACTCAAAGTTGCCGAGCCCCACAAACTGCGACGACAGACCGAACGGGTCGGGAATGAACAGGGACTGCCAAACCGCCTGGCCGGCGGGATAAAAGAAGAAGACGGCGGAAATGATGACCTGTGGGGCGATCAGCGCCAATGGCAATAGCCAGCCGCGAAAGGTGACGCGTTTTTCCATCCTGAATTTCCACCGAAGAAAGATAATGCGGGCCCGAAAAGGGCCCGCATGAAGTTATGACTTATTGATTGGCGGATTCGAAGCGGCGCAGCAGTGCGTCACCACGTTCCTTCGCGCTATCCATCGCTTCCTGAGCAGTTTTCTCACCGGCCCAGACGGCCTCAAGCTCTTCGTCGATGATACCGCGGATCTGGTCGAATGATCCTAGACGCAGACCTTTGGAATTTGCGGTCGGTTCTTTCGCGGTCATCTGGATCACAGCGATGTCGGTGCCGGGGTTTTCGTCATAAAAACCTGCCGCACGTGTCGCATCACCCGCTTCGGCCGTGATTGGAAGGTAGCCGGTGTTCTGGTGCCAGGCCGACTGCACGTCGGACGATGACAGGAAGCTCAGGAACTCTCCGACGCCCTTGTACTCCTCAGGGTCATGACCTTCCATTACCCAAAGGGATGCGCCACCGATTATGGTGTTCTGCGGCTCACTTGTGACGGCTTCCCAGTAGGGCAGCGGACGGACGTCGAAATCGAATTCGGCCTCTGCCTTGATGCCCGCGTAACCTGCCGAACTTTCAGTGAACAATGCGCATTCACCTGACCGGAAGTTCGCGCCACCTTCGTTTCTGCGGCCGGTATAGATGAACTTGCCATCCTTGGCCCAGTCACCCATCGCGGTCAGGTGTGCCACCTGCGCCGGACCGTTCAGCATCAGCTCTGTATCCAGACCGGCAAAACCGTTATCCTGCGATGCAAACGGAACGTCGTGATAGGCCGACATGTTTTCAAGATGGATCCAGCTCTGCCATGCGGTGACCAGCGGGCAGTCTTCGCCCCCGGCCTTGAGCTGTTCAAGTACGTCTCCAACCTTTTCCCAGGTGGACAGATCCGTGTCTGGATCAACGCCGGCCGCTTCGAACGCGTCTCGGTTGACCCAAAGAACTGGCGTGGATGAGTTGAAGGGCAGCGAAAGCATGTCCCCGTCAGTGGTTGTATAGTATCCTTTGACGGCACCAATATACGCGTCGGGATCAAAAGACGCGCCACTTTCAGCCATCACTTCGTAGACCGGCCTGATCGCACCTTCGGCTGACATCATCGTTGCCGTGCCGACCTCGAATACCATCAGGATTTGCGGCTGCTCACCGGCGCGGAAGGCAGCAATGCCTGCGTTCAGGGTTTCCGAGTAGTTGCCCTTGTGGCTTTCAACCACGACATACTCGTCCTGACTGGCGTTGAATTCTTCCACTTGGGCTTTGACAAGCTCACCAAGGCGGCCGGTAAAGGCGTGCCAGAACTGAACCTCGGTTTGTGCCATTGCCGCCACTGGGGACAATGCAGTTGTTACGGCGAGAGCGCCGAGAAAATTCTTTTTCATGATTCCTCCCATGCATCAGGTTCGATGCTTCGTTGAATACCGACCGCAACGGGTAAACGGCACACATGACGATTTCACGACGTTAACGTTACAGAAATATAATTCAAGCCCAATTTACTGGATAAAAAAATAACATAGTGTTATGAGGCGAGGGCGGCAGATTGGGATCGGTAATGAGTCAAATTCTTAGGGTCCGGCAGTTAGAAGCTCTTATGGCTGTAACAACCAACGGCTCTGTCACGGCGGCAGCGACCGACCTGGGGGTGAGCCAGCCAGCCGTCAGCAGGTTGCTTTCGGATCTTGAAAAGTCACTTGGGTTTCAGCTTTTCGATCGCCGCGAAGGCCGGTTGGTACCGACGCAGGAGGTTCGGTATCTTTTGCCCAGCGTCGAGCGTGTTCTGGAACTTATGAGGCAAATCTCTGACGTCAGCCAGGACATCACACAGCGCAAAGCAGGGCACATCCGTGTTGCATGCCTGCCCGGGTTCGCCACCAGCCATTTGCCTGATGTTGTCGCCAGATTCTTGAAGGATCGACCCGGCGTCACCCTGACGATCGAACCTGACAGACCTGAGCGCATTCTTGAATGGATGATCGGCGAGCAGTATGATTTCGGGATCACCGACAGCTTTAACGGTCACCCCGCTGTCGAAAGCTGGGATATCGAGGTCCGGACGGTTTGTGTGTTCCCCACCGGAAGTGAATTGGAAAACCTCTCTGAGGTTACACCGACGGACCTTGTAAACAGCAAAATTATCCACACACGACGCGACAGCGACTTTTTCGGGCGGCTCTCAAAAGCGTTTCAAAGTGCCAATGTGGAGTTAAATTCCCATATTGAAGTCAGGCAGTTCACTGCGGCATGTGAATTGGCCGTGAAGGGCGTTGGCGTCTCCGTCGTGAGCGAACTTGACGCCGTCCAATACGCAGCGCACGGATTAAGCTATCGACCGTTCAAGCCATTCTTGCCGCATACTCTCTCGCTTGTTCGCCCGATTTTGAAACAACCTTCACTGGTGACGCTGGAATTCATCGAGCAGTTCCGAGACAGCCTAGAGCCTTTCAAAGCAGAATAGGGCCGTCGAAATTAATTCTTGCAACCGGTTGCAAAAATATTGATTGTGTCACCTGAGAATTGATTCGGGGGACCGTATGTTGAAGATCGGATTGCTGGGGGCCGGACGTATTGGTCGCGTGCATGCGGAAGCGATTTCGGCACACCCCAAAACCGAATTGACAGCTATTTCAGATGCGGTGAATGATGCCGCTGTTGGATTGGCTGCTGAGTACGGGGCCAGGGTGCAAAGCTCTGACGAGATTATCGGTGATTCTACGATTGATGCGGTTCTGATCGCAACGCCGACAGATACGCATTCCGACTTGATCGAAGCGGCAACGCAGGCCGGCAAAGCGGTCCTGTGCGAAAAACCCGTCGATCTGGACCTTGAGCGAGCAAAAATTTGTCAAAAAGCCGCGGGCGCGACTGGTCAACCGGTCATGCTTGGCTTCAACCGTCGCTTCGACCCAAATTTCCAGGCGCTCAAAGCCGCCTATGATGCGGGCGAGGTCGGTAAAGCTGAACTCTTGTCCATTACGTCGTTTGATCCGGCGCCGCCTCCGGTAAGTTATGTCAAGGTATCGGGCGGGTTGTTCCGGGACATGATGATTCATGATTTTGATATGGCCAACTACCTGACGGGGCAAATTCCTGTCACCATTTCAGCCGTGGGAACCTCGGTCGTCGATCCGGAAATAGGGCAGGCCGGTGACGTGGATACGGCTGTGGTAACAATGGCTTACGCGGATGGTAGCCTCGCTGTTATCAAGAACTCGCGGCGGGCAGCATACGGATATGATCAACGGGTCGAACTGCTAGGCTCAAGAGGCCTTTTGCAGGCGCATAATGTCCTTGAGAATTCAATTGTTAAATCAACGGCCGACGGTGTGACCGGAGCGAAGCCAACATACTTCTTTCTTGAGCGCTACATGGCCGCTTACCGCGCCGAATGGGATGCGTTTACGCGTGCCATTCAGTCCGGCTCGGACGTGCCGGTAACACTTGAGGATGGTGTCGCGGCGTTGGCAATGGCCGAAGCCGCAACGCGCTCGGCGAAGTCCGGAAGGCCCGTGGCGATGGAGGAAGTTTTTTGAAACCGGTTGCAAAATGATCGGATTTCCGGAAACTGAAGGAAGCCCGGTCACCGATCGGAGCAGACGAGATTCGGTTTAGCCGAATGGCCGGGCAGACCCGGCACCAAGATTGAATTTTCTATTGGGAGGAATGGAAATGAAAAAAATCGTTAAAGGTGTGCTGATGGCCAGCGCAGTCGCATTTGCCGGCGCCACAGGCGTTGCGGCAGAAGGCGAGAAGTATATTCTGGTCAGCCATGCTCCGGACAGTGACAGCTGGTGGAACACCATCAAAAACGGTATTGCCCTGGCGGGCGATCAGATGGGTGTTGAGGTCGAATATCGCAACCCGCCTACCGGTGACCTTGCCGACATGGCGCGGATCATCGATCAAGCCGCAGCTTCGGGACCCAATGGTATCATCACTACGCTGGCCGACCCGGACATTTTGGAAGGTCCGATCAAAGCCGCCGTGGATTCCGGTATCGACGTCATCATCATGAACACTGGCACGCCGGAAAAGGCGCGCGAAGTTGGTGCGCTGATGTATGTCGGCCAGCCGGAATATGACGCTGGATTGGCCGCTGGCCAGCGCGCCAAAGACGATGGCATCGGCTCGTTCCTGTGCGTGAACCACTATATCGTGCAGCCATCCAGCCAAGAACGCTGCCAGGGCTTTGCAGACGGTCTGGGCATTGAACTGGGTGAGCAGATGATCGACGCGGGTCAAGACCCGGCCGAGATCAAGAACCGAGTTCTGGCCTACTTGTCGGCAAACCCCGAAACGGAAGCCGTTTTGACACTTGGCCCGACATCGGCTGACCCAACCATTCTGGCGCTGGAAGAAAATGGCATGGCCGGTGACATTTACTTCGGCACCTTCGATCTGGGTGGTGAAATCGTCAAAGGCATCAAAAGTGGTGTGATCCAGTGGGGCATCGACCAGCAGCCCTTCCTGCAGGCCTACCTGCCAGTCGTCGTGATGACGAACTACCACCGCTACGGCGTTCTGCCGGGCAACAACATCAACTCAGGCCCCGGTTTCGTGACCGCTGACGGGTTGGAAAAGATCGAAGAGTTCGCGGGCGAATACCGCTGATCTTCAAGACGGTGCGGACGCATGACGTGTGTCCGCACCACCTGATGCAAGCATTCAGACGAACGCGCCAAGGAGGCAACAATGGCTGAGTCAGCGCAATCCGCAGTCGGTGGTGACGAGCGGGTAAAAGAGATATCACCTCTACGCCAGGCCCTGATACGCCCCGAATTGGGCGGAATGGTTGGCACAGTCGCGGTATTCACGTTTTTCCTGCTGTTCGCTTTTGACAGCGGCATGTTCACCAGCCAGGGCGTGATGAACTGGTCCGTGGTTTCCGCGCAGTTCATGATTATCGCAGTTGGTGCCTGTTTGCTTATGATCGCGGGGGAGTTTGACCTTTCCGTCGGCTCCATGATCGGGTTCGCAGGCATGATGATCGCGATTTTCTCGGTTACTCTTAGCTGGCCGGTCTGGATTGCCATCATGGTGACCTTTGTACTTTGCGTCTCAATTGGGGCGCTGAACGGCTTTATCGTCGTGCGCACCGGATTGCCCAGCTTTATCGTGACACTGGCCTTCCTGTTTATTCTGCGTGGTTTTACCATTTTTCTGCCGCAAACAATCGAGCGGAAAACAATCATTGGCGGCATTCGGGATGTAGCCGAGGGCGATTGGCTGGCATCGGTGTTTGGCGGCAAGATAGGGCAGGGCTTTTTCGTCTGGTTGGGTGATAATGACCTAATCGGAACTTTTGAACGCGGCACGCGCGAGGGTCAGCCGGTGGTTGACGGTATCCCCATGCTGATTATTTGGGCCATCGCGCTTATCATCTTCGGCCATGTGCTTCTGACCAAAACAAAGTTTGGCAACTGGATCTTCGCCTCGGGGGGTGACGCTGAGGCTGCGCGAAACTCGGGTGTTCCGGTGAACAGAGTCAAAGTTCTGATGTTCATGTTCACCGCCTTCTGCGCGACGGTTTTTGCGACCTGTCAGGTTATGGAATTCGGTTCCGCCGGTGCAGATCGCGGGTTGCTGAAGGAATTCGAGGCAATCATCGCCGTGGTGATCGGCGGTGCGCTGCTGACCGGCGGTTATGGCTCGGTCCTTGGGGCGGCGCTTGGGGCATTGATCTTTGGCGTGGTGCAGCAGGGGCTGTTTTTTGCCGGGGTCGAAAGCTCTTTGTTCCGGGTGTTCCTGGGCGTGATCCTTTTGGGTGCCGTGATCCTGAACACTTACATCCGTCGCATCATCACAGGAGAACGCTGAGATGACCGAAGATACCAATTTCCATCACGGTGATGTGCAGGGTCAGGATCCGAT
This sequence comes from Ruegeria sp. CDSA034, assembly GCF_059612275.1. Classification (NCBI taxonomy): domain Bacteria; kingdom Pseudomonadati; phylum Pseudomonadota; class Alphaproteobacteria; order Rhodobacterales; family Roseobacteraceae; genus Ruegeria; species Ruegeria sp. CDSA034. Next base: position 163,201 of record NZ_JBXWQH010000009.1, on the reverse strand, counting down.
TATCCGGATGATCGACATTGAAAAGCACTTTGGCTCTGTGATTGCTCTAGCCGGGGTCAGCTTTGATCTGAAGCCGGGTGAGTGTCACTGCCTTCTGGGTGACAATGGTGCAGGTAAATCGACCTTCATCAAGACGATGTCCGGGGTCCATAAGCCGACAGCTGGCGAGATCATCTTTGAAGACAAACCCATGCATTTTGAGGACCCGCGTGATGCCATCGAAGCCGGGATCGCAACAGTACACCAGCATCTGGCTATGATCCCGCTGATGAGCGTCAGCCGCAACTTCTTCATGGGCAATGAACCCACGCGCAAAGTCGCCGGGATCAGCTTTTTCGACAAGAAGTTGGCCGACGAAATCACCATGGAAGAAATGCGCAAAATGGGTATCAACTTGCGTGGTCCCGATCAGGCTGTGGGTACGTTGTCAGGTGGTGAGCGTCAGACGGTTGCGATTGCACGGGCCGTGCATTTTGGCGCTAAAATCTTGATTTTGGACGAACCGACATCGGCTCTTGGCGTGCGCCAGACTTCGAACGTTTTGGCGACCATCGACAAAGTGCGCAGTCAGGGTGTGGGTGTGGTGTTTATCAGCCACAATGTTCGGCACGCGCTGGCGGTCGGCGATCGGTTTACAGTGTTGAACCGGGGTAAAACTCTGGGCACTGCCAAACGGGGTGAGATTTCGCCCGAAGAACTACAGGACCTGATGGCAGGTGGGCAGGAACTGGCCCAGCTGGAAGGGTCTTTGGGCGGAACGGTCTGACGCGGTCCCGCGCAGACCCAGCTTTCGAAAAACTGGTATTCAACGGACTGGCCGGGTGGCCTTGAGTTGAAAGGGATCAATATGGGCAAAACTATCAGACTGACCGCAGCGCAAGCTCTGGTCCGCTACTTGGGCGCGCAGATGAACGAGGCCGGAGAGCCGTTTATCGCAGGTGTCTGGGCTATTTTCGGCCACGGCAACGTGGCTGGCCTGGGTGAGGCGCTGCATGCTGTAAAAGACAGCCTGCCGACCTATCGCGGCCACAACGAACAGACGATGGCGCATTGTGCTATCGCGTATGCGAAGCAGATGCGGCGCACGCGCGCGATGGCGGTGACGTCGTCCATCGGACCGGGCGCGACCAACATGGTGACAGCCGCCGCCTTGGCACATGTGAACCGGTTGCCGGTTCTGATCATCCCCGGGGACATCTTCGCAACGCGTGGTCCCGACCCTGTATTGCAGCAGATCGAGAGCTTTGGGGACGGAACGGTCAGCGCGAACGACTGTTTCAAACCTGTCAGCCGTTACTTCGACCGCATCTCAAGGCCGGAGCATCTGCTAACCGCACTGCCAAGGGCTTTCCGCACGATGACGGACCCGGCCGACTGCGGACCGGCAACACTGGCCTTCTGTCAGGATGTTCAGGCCGAGGCCTACGACTATCCTGCAAGCTTCTTTGAGCCCCGCGTCTGGTATCAGCGTCGCATTCGCCCCGACGAAGGCGAACTGGCCCGCGCCGTCGCTGCCATCAAAGCGGCAAAGCGCCCGGTCATCGTGGCCGGGGGCGGAGTTCACTATTCGGGCGCGACGGACGCGTTGCAGAGTTTCGTGGAAACGCACAATATCCCGATCACCGAGACACAGGCAGGCAAATCCGCCCTGGCATGGGATCATCCACTGAACCTTGGACCCGTGGGCGTGACCGGTGGCGAACCGGCAAACTCGGTCTGCGCTGAGGCTGATCTGGTATTGGCAGTTGGCTCTCGCCTGCAGGATTTCACGACCGGCTCATGGGGTTTGTTTTCGAACCCACAGCGCGAAATGATTTGCCTGAATACCGCTGCCTATGATGCTGAAAAGCACGGCGCGATGCCCCTGCAGTCAGATGCGCGCGTTGGGCTTGAGGAGCTGGGTTCGGCTTTGCAAGGATACCGTGCCGATCCTGTGGCAGATACGCTTAAGGCGGATTGGTACGGCAAGGTCGACAAACTGACCGATGCCCCTGGCGACGGCAATGCGCTGCCGACCGATATGCAGGTGGTTGGTGCGGTTCAGCGAGCCTCGAACAACGATACTGTCGTCATGTGCGCGGCGGGCACCATGCCCGGAGAACTGCACAAGCTGTGGAAGGCCCCGCGTCCGGGTGCCTATCACATGGAATATGGCTTCAGTTGCATGGGGTATGAGATTGCTGGTGCGATGGGCATCAAGATGGCGCAACCGGATCGCGATGTGATCTGCTTTACCGGCGATGGCACCTATATGATGGCGAACTCGGAAATGGCTTCGGCTGCGATGATGGGCATCTCGTTCACCGTGGTCATTACCGATAATCGCGGCTTTGGCTGTATCAACCGTCTGCAGATGGGCACAGGTGGAGCCGAGTTTAACAATCTGCTGGATCATGCTGTGCACGAGAACCCCTCGGCCATCGATTTCGCGGCCCACGCCGCGGCAATGGGCGCGACCTCGGTCAAGGTCAGCTCGATTGCGGAACTGGAAAACGCGCTTGCCAAGCGTGGCGATATCAAAGGTCCTTATGTGGTGGTCATCGACACCGATCCGTACCCCTCGACCGAATACGGCGGGACGTGGTGGGAAGTGGCGGTTCCGGAAGTCAGCATCCGCCCCGAAGTGAACGAAAAACGCGCGGCCTATGAGCTGGCGATCAAGGAAAGAAACACGAAATGAGCGTGAAAATCGGGATTTCTCCGATCGCCTGGCAGAATGATGACCTGCCGGACCTGACCGCGGCGTATACGATGGAACAGGCGCTGAAAGAGGCGCGTGAAATCGGATACACCGGTGCGGAGCGTGGTCAGCGGATGCCCAGCGATACCGAAGGGTTGCGTGCTTATCTGGAAGGCAATGATATCGCGCTCTGCGGCGGGTGGTGCTCGGGTGCCTCGCTGGTCAATGATTTCGCTGCAGAACGTGAGGCTGTGCGGGAACAGGTTGAGCAGTTTGTCGCCCTGAACAGCCCGTGCATCGTCTATGCCGAATGCTCAAACACCGTTCAGGGCCAAGCGGGTACGCCGGTGAACAACCGGCCCAGGCTGACCAAAGACGAAGTATTGGCCTATGCAGCCAAGATCACCGAGCTGGCCAAATGGATGGCCGATCAGGGGATGCCGATGGCCTATCACCATCACATGGGTACCGTCATCGAGACCGAAGATGACGTGAACTGGTTGATGGAAGGTTCGGGCCAGGAGGTGAACCTGTGCTTTGACACTGGACACTTGTTGTTTGGCGGCGGCGATGTGATGGCGACCCTCAAACGCTGGGGCGATCGTGTGCATCACATGCATTTCAAAGATATCCGCCCGGCTGTGGTGCAGGACGTAAAGGAGAATGATCGCAGCTTTCTCGATGCGGTCGTCGCCGGAGCATTCACCGTACCAGGTGACGGGTGTATCGACTTTCAGGCCGTGGCGAATGCGCTCAAATCCTTGGATTACAACGGATGGATCGTTGTGGAGGCCGAACAGGACCCGGCCAAGGCTCCGCCATACGAATATTCCAAGAAAGGCTACGAGCACATTCTCGACGTCTGTGGACAGGCAGGATTGGAGGTCCAGTCGTAACAAATCTCCCTACGGGGTTAACACCGAAGCCATGAAAAGGAGAAGATCATGGTAAATCAGCAGCTAGGTTTTGTCGGCTATTTCGACCGGGAATCCTGTGATCTGGATGAATTCAAGGTGTTGACCTCGCAGAACCTTACAGCCGATGTCGTCCCGAACGCCGCCACGATCGAAAAGAACGTTCCAGTCTATGACATGGACGAGCTGCGCCCTGCGCTGGAAAACGTAGGTAAGCGCAAGGCTCTGCTGGCCGAGTGGGGACATGTTTTGGACAAATCGTCGGGCGTGATCGTTCTGAAACGTGCGTTCGCCGATACGTCCGTAATTGACCGCGCAACCGATGTCTTTCGCCAGATCATAGTTGACGAAAGACAAAGCGGCGCGGGAGAGGGTGACCACTTTGCGGCGTCCGGGGCCAATGATCGGATCTGGAACGCCCTGCAAAAGCAATGTCTGCGCGACCCCGAGGGTTTTGCCCTCTATTTCGGGAACACGGCTGTTGCTGCAGCCTGCGAGGCGTGGTTGGGGCCAAACTATCAGGTCACGTCACAGATCAATCAAGTGCGTCCAGGCGGTAAAGCGCAGCAGGCTCACAGGGATTACCACCTTGGATTTCAGAGCGCAGAAAGTGCTGCGCGCTATCCAGTGCACGCACATCTTGTTACGGCATCACTGACATTGCAGGGGGCGATTGCCCATTGCGACATGCCAGTCGAAAGCGGGCCAACCAAGCTGCTGCCGTTCTCGCAGATTTATCCGCCGGGTTACCTGGCGTTTCATGACGAGGGCCACCGCGCGCATTTCGAAGACTGCTATATCCAGCTGGCGCTGGACAAGGGGGATGCTGTGTTCTTCAACCCGGCACTGTTCCATGCGGCTGGTGAAAATCGCAGTGCGGATATCGACCGAATGGCGAACCTGTTGCAAATCTCATCCGCATTTGGTCGCGCGATGGAAACTGTTGACCGGCGGTCCATGTCTGAGACGGTGTTTCCTTCGCTTATTGCGTTGAAACAACGTGGTGAGCTGTTCGGGGCCGAACTGGATGCAGTCATCGCCGCCACGGCAGAGGGATATCCGTTCCCTACCAATCTGGATACGGACCCTCCGGTCGGTGGCAACGCCCCGGAAAGTCAGGCCGACATTTTGCGTCGTGCTGTGTCTGAAGGATGGACCGAACAACAATTGGCCGAGACATTCTCGGCGCTGCAAACAAGGCAAGCTGCCTGAAGGAATACGGGCGGGCATTCCAAGCCCGCCCCACACGGAGAAAAACACATGGCCGACCTGCTCAAAAAGCCCTTTGGGACCAGAGGTAAAGTGCATGACATCACTCCGGCCAGTGCCGGGTGGCGCTATGTGGGGTTTGGGCTTTACCACCTTCGGGCAGGCGATACAGTGGCCGAGGCAACGGGTGATCGCGAGGTCATTCTGGTCATGGTCGAGGGCAAGGCCCGCATCGCCGGAGCTGAGCGGGACTGGGGTGTTCTGGGCGATCGGATGAACGTTTTTGAGAAGACGCCGCCGCACTGTCTTTATCTGCCGAACGGCACAGAATGGGCGGCCACAGCCGAAACGGATTGCGTGATTGCGGTGTGTACAGCCCCGGGCAAGAGTGGCCACTCTGCGCGACGCATCGGCCCCGAAGGCATTACTTTGACCGAGCGAGGCAAGGGCGTAAATACGCGCTATATCAACAACATCGCGATGGAGAATGAGGACTATGCTGATAGCTTGCTGGTGACCGAAGTGTTTACGCCAAACGGGCATTGGTCATCGTATCCCAGCCATCGACACGATGAAGATGATTTTCCGCGGATCACCTATCTGGAAGAGACCTACTACCACCGTCTGAACCCGGCGAATGGGTTCGGGATTCAGCGTGTCTATACCGATGATGGGCAGTTGAATGAGACTATGGCTGTATCCGATGGCGATGTTGTTTGCGTGCCCCGCGGTCATCACCCATGCGGCGCACCTTATGGGTTCGAGATGTATTATCTGAACGTTATGGCCGGACCGCTGCGCAAATGGCGCTTTGTTCCGGCCCCCGAAGTTGAATGGATCATGGAGCGCGACGCGTAACGCCCACGCCTAACTTTGCGCGGGCGCACCAAAGGCCCGAATGACCATGCGGGCTGCCGCCTCAACCGGGTCGTGGGTCTCTTTCAGGATTGTCACGCGGTCAAATCTGTCAGGGTCTCGGTTGACTGCCTCGCGCAGCGCGTTACCAAATGCCATGCGCAGTTCGGTACCGATATTGAACTTGCAGATCGACGTTTCCCGCGCCAACCGGCTGCGTTGTTCCACAGGCACGCCAGAGCCGCCATGAATGACCAACGGAACACTTGTCGCAGCGTCGATTCCGGCGATGCGAGCCTCGTCCAATCCGCCTTCTTTGTTTTGTTGCAGATGAACGTTTCCGACTGAGATGGCCATTGCGTCCACGCCGCTTTCACGAGCGAACTGCGCGGCCTCGTTTGGGTCTGTCCCGTTCGATCCTTCGCCGCCGGAATAGCCGACAAAGCCGATCTCACCTTCGCAGGAAATACCGGCCGCATGCGCCATTTCGGCAATGGCAGCAGTTTCGTCGATGTTTTGCTGCAGCGGCTTGCGTGACCCGTCAAACATGAGCGATGTGAACCCGCTGTCCAATGCGATCTTGCAGTCTTCGAATGTATAACCGTGATCCAGATGGGCCACGACCGGAACCGAGGCATTCTCGGCCAGGAAGCGAAACATCTTGCCCAGAACAGGCAGGGGCGTGTGTTCGCGGCAGCTTGGACCAGCCTGAAGGATCACCGGCGCATTTTCCGCCTCGGCTGCGGCTACATAGGCGCGCATATCCTCCCATCCCAGTGTAACAAGCCCGCCAACAGCGTAGCCGTTTTCGTATGCAGGGGTGAGGACGTCTTTGAGTGTGGCGAGTGTCATTTGAATTTGGCAATCATGTCTTTGATGCCCGGAATGGTCTCGACCTGATAGGCATGGGTTGGTTGGAAGTACTGGACCAGCGAACGCTGAGTCAGACCGCCAAGGATGGTGAAATAGTACATCTCGTATCCCGGCAGAACACAGCAGGGGTGATAGCCCTTGTCGATGCAGATCGTTGAGCCGTCGACGATGTGATAGGCGTCGCCCGGTTCGTTATCCTCACGCTGCAACATCTGAAGGCCCGACCCCCAGTTGGGTTTGAAACGGAAATTGTAGGTCTCGTCGTGCCGCGTCTCGTCGGGCAGACGGTTCGTGTCATGCTTGTGGCTAGGGAAGCCGGACCAGCCGCCCTGACCCACGGTGAACAGCTCACTGATCAGCAGACGACCCACTTTGTCGTGCTGTTTCTGGCCGAGGATGTGTTTGATTTTGCGATGCGTTTTAGTGTCGTCGCTGCCGTATTGCACAAGGTCGTGTTCACGCACATCGAACGGATCCAGTACCTTGTCGTACTTGGCGCCCGCTATGAAGATTTCGGTTTCATCCGACACGCAGACCAGTTGGACCTTAGCGCCGACCGGAACATAAACGCCTTCCGGATCCCCATCCCAGACGTCTTCGCCCCGCTTGCCCAGCTTGGCGAACTGCTCGCCTTCTACGTCGACATCGACACTGCCCGTGGCGGGCACGATACACGTCTCATAACCGGGCACCTGATATTCAAACGCTTCGCCCTTTTTCAGTTTGACGATGTTGAAGTAGTTCAGCGGAACCGTTGGATCATCGGCGTCGACGATCGGTTTGTTCTGATTGTCATAGGGAGCGATGTGCATGAGGGGTTCCTATGTCGTTGGGCCGGGATTGGCCGCAAGAAATGCGTCCAGTTCCGGAGTTGTTGGCATGGCCGGAGCGCAGCCGGGCTTGGACACGACGATCGAGGCACAGGCCGAGCCGCGCATAACCGCTTCTTTAGGCTCGCTTCCAGCGGCGATCGAGGCCAGCAGGCCGGCCATGAAACTGTCGCCAGCACCGTTGGGTTTGACTGCGGTGACGGGATAGATGCCGGTTTCGATTTCCTGCCCATCCACCAGAGTTACCGCGCCTTTTTCGCCCATCTTGTAGATCACGATCCGGCCCGGTTTCGCCGCCAACTCCTTGGCTTTGGCGAAGCCTTTGTCGATGCCGCCTGCCATGAAACCAAATTCTTCGTCATTGCCGACGATTAGATCGCTTGCTTCGCCCGCGCGCGACAGGACTTCGGCAGCAACCTCAGGTGATGGCCAACTGTACGGGCGGTAGTCTATGTCAAATATTACCGGCAAACCCGCCTTTCGGGCGTTTTCGAACGCGCGAAACGTGGCGCTGCGCGAGGGTTCAGCGGCAAACACCGTTCCGGCAGATATCACGGCTGAAAATTTGCCGTAGTCGACCTTGTTCATGTCGTCCTCGGTCACCTGAAAGTCGACTGCGCCGTTGCGGTAGATGACATTCTGAAATTCTTCGATCCGGCTTTCGTAAACGGCCAGAGACATGCGGTATTCACCACCGACGACGCGGATATAGGATGTGTCTACACCGTAGTGAGCAAGTTTATTCAGGCAGAAGCGGCCAACCGCATCATCTGAGACCGAAGTGATCAAGGATGCCTGGCTGCCCAGTTTGACCAGCCCCGCGCAGATATTTGCCGATGAACCACCCAGATCGGCGTGAAACGTGTCGGCGTCTTCGCTTTTAACACCAACGGGATCGGCATACAGGTCCATGCCCGCGCGTCCAAAGACCGCGAACCGGTTTCCTTTGATACCGTCTATCAAAGCGCTCACGTCATGTCCTCCGGCAAAAATGGGCTGGCGAGGATCGTTGGTCCTTGCGTTGAATCGATTCACACGATACTGATTTTGCAACCGGTTGCAAATACATTGTTCGGAGCCGTTGCAGATGCCTGAAATCGGAATTGGAATTATTGGCGGCGGCTATATGGGCAAAGCTCATTCAGTCGCGATGTCAGCCGTAGGCGCAGTGTTCAACACAGCCTTGCGGCCACGACTTGAGATGATTTGCGCGTCCACGCCCGAAAGCGCCGAGCGATACCGTGCGGCTTACGGCTTTCGTCGCGCGACCTCGGATTGGTCAGTGCTGGTCAATGACCCGGCAGTGGATGCTGTCGTGATTGCCTCGCCTCAAACAACGCACAGACAGATTGCAGAGGCCGCGTTAGCCTTGGGCAAGCCTGTGTTTTGCGAAAAACCCCTCGGATCTTCTTTGGATGATGGGCGCGCAATGGTTGCCGCGGCCGAGGCCACGGGCGTCACCAATATGGTCGGGTTCAACTACGTCAGAACGCCCGCAACACAGTTTGCCCGTCAGTTGATAGCCAACGGTGAATTGGGGGACATAACCTGGTTTCGCGGCGAGCATACTGAGGACTTCTATGCCGACCCTGACGCCCCGGCCACATGGCGGACGTCCGGAATGGCCAACGGAACGATCGGAGATCTTGCCCCACATATGGTCAACGGTGCTTTGGCCCTGATCGGTCCGATTGTCGAGGTTATGGCCGAAGTCGAAACGGTTCATACTGAGCGCCCAGGCGGCACCGTCACCAATGATGACCACGCGCAAATCATGTGCCGGTTTGCCAGTGGCGCGATGGGCAATATCTATGTCAGCCGCATCGCGACAGGTCGAAAGATGGGCTATGCCTATGAAATTACAGGCACCAAAGGCGCAATCCGGTTTGATCAGGAAGATCAGAACGCCCTGTGGCTCTATCGGCGCGAAGGACCAGAGGAAGAAAGGGGCTTCACTAAGATCCTGACGGGTCCGGCGCACCCCGACTACGAGCCTTTCTGTCAGGGCCCCGGTCATGGAACAGGTTATCAGGACCAGATCATCATCGAGGCCAAAGATTTTCTTGAGGCCATTCACACGGGCAAAACGATTTGGCCCACATTCCGTGATGGGCATGAGGTCAACTGCGTCCTTGCCGCCGCGCTGAAATCGTCAGAGCAACGGCAGTGGCAGGATGTCAGCACTGTCTGAACACAAAAACTAAGAGATCATCTAAGAGAGACGAGAACCATGGCAAAGCTGAAATGGGGCATGATTGGTGGTGGTGAAGGCAGTCAGATCGGACCCGCACACCGGTTAGGAGCGTTGGCGGATGGGATGTTTGAATTCGCTGCGGGTGCTTTGGATCACCGACCCGATGTTGGGCGAGAATATGCGCAACGACTTGGAGTGGCGTCGGATCGCGCCTATGGCGACTGGCAGGAAATGCTGGCCGGGGAAAAGGACCGCCCCGACCGGGTTGATCTGGTGACCATCGCCACTCCGAACTCCACCCATTTTGAGATTGCCAAAACGTTCCTTGAAGCCGGGTTCAATGTGCTTTGCGAAAAGCCAATGACAATGACCGTGGAAGAGGGCGAAGAGATCGTTCGCGTTGCAGAGGCCTCGGACAAGATTTGTGCGGTGAATTATTGCTACTCTGCTTATCCGATGGTGCGCCAGGCGCGTGCGATGGTTCGCGCCGGGGATATTGGCAAGGTTCGCCTGGTTGTGACGAATTTCAGCCATGGCCACCATGGTGACGCGACTGACGCCGATAACCCGCGGGTGCGGTGGCGCTATGATCCGGCGATGGCGGGTGTGTCTGGCCAGTTCGCAGATTGCGGTATCCATGCGCTTCACATGGCCAGCTTCATCAGTGACGATGAAGTTAAGTCCCTGTCTGCCGATATGGCGTCTACGATTTCAAGCCGCGAACTTGAGGACGACGCCATGGTCAACTTCCGGACCGAAGGCGGTGCTGTCGGGCGGTTGTGGACCTCTTCGGTGGCAATTGGGCGTCAGCACGGGTTTGATATTCAGGTGTTTGGCGAAACCGGAGGTCTTCGCTGGACGTCCGAGCAACCCAACCAATTGATCTATACGCCTGTCGGTGGCCGTACACAGATCATCGAAAAAGGCGAGGGCGGTCTTCACGACGATGCGCAACGATTGTCCCGTGTGGCGATTGCCCATCCCGAAGGGTTCCCGCTGGCCGTGGCCAACATCTATTGCGATCTTGCCGACGCTATTCGCGGAGAGGCGCGTGATGGTCTGCCTACACCTGCCGACGGAGTGCGGTCGATCGCAGCCGTGCATGCCGCAGTGGCGTCTGCGAAAAATGACGGGGCATGGACGGACGCGCGCCCACCGATGTTTCGCTGATCAGGGTCGGGGCCGCAATGTGCCCCGCTCGATCACACGGCAGGGGAAAATACGGGCCTCGGGGTAACGCTCGGGGTCTTTCAGCATCTCTTCGACCAGATCGACGGATGCGGTAATGATTTGTTTGATCGGCTGATGAATCGTCGTCAGGTCCACGCTTTCCCAGCGCGACATTTCCATGTCGTTCAGGCCGATGATGCCGATGTCTTTGCCCGGTTTCAGCCCGTGATCGGACAATGCGGACAGGGCACCTATGGACAGAATATCGTCGCCGCAAAAGTACCCTTCTGCAGGGCCTTCCGCCAGTTGCTGAAGCATTTCTTCTCGCCCGGCTTCAAATGAATAGGCGCCTGCGAAGCAATGCGTCACTTCGAGTTTCGGGTGCTTTTCAACTTCTTCCATGAAGCCGCGATACCGATCCATCGCCGATGTCGCATCTTTTGGGCCGCCCAGATAGCCGATACGGCGATACCCCCGCGACGACAGCTCGCGCGCGGCCATGCGTCCGCATTCAACGTTGTCTATGCCTACAACATGCACCTCAGGTGACGTCGCAGATCGACCGAAAGTGTGCACTACCGGAACACCTGCATCGTGGAACGCCTTGGCAAAGCTGGGGGGCAAGGTAGATGAGGCGACGATGGCAGCATCCACAGAATACTGCCGCAGCATTCGGACCGAATTTGTCGGCTCGGTTTCGTCGGTCAGGTTCACGATCAGCGGACGCAGGCCGCGTTCCTGCAAAGCGCGGGTGAACTGGTCAAAGACCTCAAGAAAAATGGGGTTGTGGAAGTTGTTAGAAATCAAACCGATCAACTTGGTGCGTCCGGTTGTCAGCGAAGAAGCCAACGCGTTTGGGCTGTACCCCAGTTCGGCTGCAGCCTTCTCCACCTTACTACGTGTCTTTGGTGATACGGACGCGCCTTCGGTAAAAGTCCGCGATACGGCAGAGCGAGATACACCGGCCAGTGCGGCCACTTCTTTGAGGGTCACACTCATGGCTGGCACCGATGGGTTCGGGGGTGGCTTTCAGTCAAATTCATGGGAAAATACTACGCCTTATTGCGTCGGGTTTGCAATCGGTTGCAACGCTGTACTGAAAAGACGTTGGTTTCCTTGCAAAGGGGCATGTCAAGGCTTTGGCACTCCGACTTGGTTGCAATCTGTGGGTCCAGGCGTTGTGTCGAAGGTGGTATCAGCAGGCGCACCTTACTTAACAACACTGACATTACGTGGCCAGCAACTTGAGAATACCCCTTTTCCGACCTCATTGAAGCAATGACCATTCAAGACGGTTATCTCCGCACACTTCAGCCCGAGCGCGCATTGCCCCGCCTTTGGTGGGCATAGTGACGATTGTGCCTTCTTTGACGGGCGACAAGGGTGTTGTCGTCCATTGCAGTCTTTGTTCCGGGGTAACATGCTTAAGAGGGCGCTGCAGGCTGGGTTCTTCGTAAAAAACGGGGCGATGAGGTGCATAAACGTTCAGGGAAGTCATCTTGTAGGCGGTGAACACATCAAACGGCTTACTCTGATTTATGGCCGCCCGCATGGAATACCGCCACGCATCCAAACCTGCTGGTGACACATAGAGAATAGCTACTGCGCCGGCCATAGAATGCAGCCTCAGCCAATTACTGTTCTCAGTCGAAGCGAGTGCAAGGTTGTAATACGCGCGGTGGCTGAAACGTTGAACATAGCGACGTGTCCAGGGAAAGCAGCCGAAGGGCGAAACCCCCAAATAAACAACGTCCGCATCTTTTGGAATTTCAGGAATGGTCAGGTCTTCGGTCGACGCGGAGACATCATCCTCCAGAACCAATGCCGGGAGCGTTTTGATTGTCTCAAGCGCTGCAAGGTGGGCGCGGGCGCAGTTTAAGGCATGGCTTTGTCCGGCGCTGCCTTCTGAAAATGAAAAACTGATGTCGTGCCTGTTCATCAAGTTGGTCATATGAAGCCGTCTGCTATTGTTATCGGGTAAATTGATGACCCGGCAGTCTGCGACGATTGCGCTCAACTTTTTCATTTTGGTGTCCGTCAGCTGCGCCACGCAATTCGCGCAGCCCATGAATGATCGTGGATCGGGGGTTTCAAGATGCTTGAGCATCGGCTCTGTTGCAATCGTTGCTTTGGCCTATGCATGGCATGGAACATGGGCCTGAATCTGCCTGACAACGACTGTCAGGCAAGAGACAAAGTTGGGCTGTTCTTGCATAGCACGGACGCCTGCCAAAACAGGACGTCCTCAAAATCCTGAAGCGCCTGAGATTTCTCCTGCGTTGCGGGGTACAACAAACCAAAGGTCATCCAGCGCTCTGGTGCGATTGGAACCAGGGCCAGACGTTCTTTTGTTTCCTGTGCTGCGACCAACTCGTCAGCAATGGTTATACCGGCGCCTTCCGCGACAAGCGAACAGGCAAGCTGGGACGCCGCGACTTCGCAGGTATGTCTGGGATTGACGCCCGCAGACCGGAAGATGTCATCAAGCTGTTCGCGTAATAGAAGCCCGTTCATCAGTCGAATGACCGGCTCGCGGGCGAGATCAGTGGCGGTTACCGACTTGCGATCAGACAATGCATGCGCAACAGGCAAAACAGCCTGCGCCCGGACCCGCAGCAGGGGTTTTGTCCTGACGCCCGGATGCTCGACCGGCAATGCCCCGATGCCGATGTCATATTCACGTCCGGCAAGCCATTTGCTGGCTTCGCGCCGCGCCCGGATATCCAAGGTTACGTTTGTATCAGGGTGGGCTTGCAAAAACATCGCAAGTGCGGGGGCCGAAATTGCCCGGGCGATACGCGGCATCGTGACCACGCGCAGTGTTTCTGTACGTCCGGCTTTGATCTCTGCAGCGATGCGGGGCACTTCATCAAGGTTGTCCAAGATACGCCCCGCTTCACGGTAGAACGCCAAACCTTCACGTGTCGGCGTCAAGTTGCGGCCACTGCGGTCAAACAGGGTCAGGCCCAATTCTGCCTCAAGCCCGGAAATCAGTCGGCTGATTGCAGGCTGACTCAGGTGCAGGATTTCGGATGCGGCCACGAGCGTTCCTTCGGAAAGGGTTGCACGAAAGGCGCGAAGGGCTTTGATATTCATTAGGCGGACTCTTTACGATTTTGCAAGATAAGATAACATCTTTGCATTTTTATTAACACTGAATTTAAGCTAATTTTGATCGCATCTTAGGGAGGATGCTATGAAGCGTAGAACAATTATCACTGCTGTTCTGGCGGCAGTAACCGTGACTGCAACAGCAACAGCAAGTTTCGCAGCCGACTGGCCGAAACGTCCGATCAACCTGGTTGTTCCTTACAAAGCCGGCGGCGGTACTGACGCTTATGCCCGCGCTATTTCGGCAGCAGCCGAAGGCATTCTGGACGTTCCAGTTGTCGTCGTGAACAAACCCGGCTCGGGCGGTCTGAATGGTGCGAACTCGGTCGTGGGTGCACGCCCTGACGGCTATACATTGATGATGACTTCGGGCGGTTCGTTCCTGTTGTCGACCATGACACGTGACACCGATATCGATGCGCTGGACAGCTTTGAGTTTGTTGCTCAGGTCGGTCAGCTGCAAACGTCGCTGATGGTGCCGCTGAACAGCCCGTTCGAGTCCGTTCAGGACGTGATCGACGCGGCCAAAGCCAACCCCGGTCAATTGCGTTGGGCCCATTCGGGTCGCGGAGGCTTCCACCACGTTGGCGGCATGGGCTTCCTGGCCAGCAATGACATCGAAGCTCAGGATGTACCGTTCAAAGGTGGCGGTCCGACCCGCGCGGCACTGATCGGTGAACAGGCTGACTTTGGTTTCCTGGGTGTTCAGCAGCTGGCAGGGTTTGAAGAGCAGCTTCGCGCCCTAGCGGTCAACAGCCAGGAACGTGATGGCATCATGAAAGACGTGCCTGCGTTTGGCGAGTTGGGCATTCCGTTTGCCGCTGTATCTTCGCCAGTGATCGTGTTCGCCCCGAAGGGCACACCGGCCGAGGTCGTTGCCGCGATGGAAACTGCGCTGGAGCAAATCGCTGCGAAACCTGAATTTGCCGAACTGCTGGCCTCGCGCGGAACAGGCCCGGTCTATCAGAATGGTACGGACGCTAAAGCAACGCTGTCCGCCATGAAAGAGGACGCCGCTCCCCTGGTCGAAAGTCTGACCAACTAAAGTCCTCGGGGCCGGGTGGATATTCTTCCCCCGGCCTTTTTGTACCTAACGCAATCAGGGAGGAACGATATGCGCGCCTATGCAGAAGGCCTTGTGCTTGCCCTTATTTCCATCGTTGCCATTTGGGGCGCCTGGCAAGTGCCAGCAGCTTCACCGGGGGATACCTGGGCTGGCATCGTACCATTCTCAGCATCCATCGGACTGCTGTTTCTTTCCGGCCTGTTACTGTTAGGTGCGGTCCGTCAACCGGCTGGCGATACCGGTCAGGAACAGGATGACGGCGCAACCCTGCAGATCATCGGTCTGTTCATCATCGCCCTGATCTATCAGCAGTCATTCCGCTGGTTTGGCTATCTTTTGCCAACAGCGATTTCTGCGCCGGTCGTTTTGTACTTTTTCGGAGTTCGCAGCTGGATCGGTCTGGCGGTTTCCGTCGTTCTGTGCCCGTTGATCTTCCACCTCATCTTTTTTGTGCTGCTTGGTGTGTACCCGCCTTATGGCGAGGTCTTTGACCTGCTCAGCTGGATGCAGGGGTAAATCGTTATGGAAATTTTTCCCGCACTTCTTTCGGTCATAACCGACCCCAGTTTGCTGTTTGCCATCGTGCTGGCCGCAGCTGTGGGCATGGTCGTTGGGGCCACGCCCGGTCTGACCGCATCGGCAGCGATTGCCATGCTGCTGCCCATCACCTTTTACATGTCGCCACTATTCGCGCTCGCCTTCCTGTATGTGATCGGTAAGTCCGGTCGCTATGGCGGATCGATCGCGGCAATTCTGTTCAACACGCCGGGCACTGCAGCCAGTGCCGCGACACAGATTGACGGTTATCCCCTTGCACGCGCCGGGCAGGCCGGAAAGGCCATGAAGGTCGCGACCATATCATCAGTCATCGGTGACCTCATGGGGGATATTCTGCTGGTCGTCGGCGTTGGTTTCATTGCGGCTATTGCCCTAAAGCTTGGCCCGCCAGAAACCTTTGCGATCTATTTCGCGGCCTTCGTGGTCATCGGCTCGGTCATCGGCAACTCAATCGTCAAAGGGTTAGCCTCGGCGTTGATGGGCATTTTAATCGCTATGGTCGGATTGGACCCTATCTCAAGCGAAGAACGCTATACCTTTGGCTCGTTTGACTTGTCCAACGGGATTGGTCTTGTGCCCCTGATGATCGGTGTATTCGTTTTGGGCGAGGTCTTTGCCCAGTTGGAAACGCGCCGCAAGGCAACCGGTGAAACCAAAGAAAATGAAAGCACGGAAGACGGCAACAGCCTGACATGGGAAGAGTATAAACCTTGCTTGCCTCATGCGTTCCGTGGAGGCTTCATCGGTGCAGGTATCGGTGTGCTCCCAGGTTTGGGTTCGGCTATTGCGGCCTTCATTTCGTACGGTGAAGGCAAACGCCGCGCCAAAAACCCCGAGAAGTGGGGCAAGGGCGCGCTGGAAGGTGTCGCAGCACCCGAAGCCGCAAACAACGCGGTGTCGGGTCCGTCGATGGCCCCGCTGCTGACGCTGGGCATTCCGGGTTCGACGATTGGTGCAATCCTTTTGGGTGTTTTCCTGATCCACGGCATCCAGGTAGGACCAACCCTGTTCCTGACTGACAAAGAGCTGGTCTACAAACTGTTCGCCTGCGGGATGCTGGGTATCGTGGCCTATGGTCTGATCGGTTACTTCGGTGCCACTCAGGTTGCACGAATTATCCTGAAGATCCCGACCAATGTCCTGTACCCGCTGATCTTCCTGACCGCGTTTGTAGCAGCTTATTCTGCACGTGGATCAATGTTTGACGTCACGGTCATGACCTGTGCGGGCTTTGCTGGCTGGCTGATGCGGAAATACGACTTCAACGTAGCGGCATTTGTCATTTCGTTCGTGCTGGCCAAAGGTGCTGAAGAGACATTCCGTCAGTCGTTGCTGATGTCGGATGGTGGCGCCCTGATCTTCGTTGAACGCCCGATCGCTCTGGCCTTCCTGGTCATCGGCGCAGGGGCAATTGCCTTCCGCGTCCGTGGGATCATGAAAGAGCGCAAGATCGCGAAGGGAGCGTTGGAAGATGCTTGAGCACTCCCTCTATCGCGACTGCTTTTCCAGCGCCGATATGCGGTCCGTCTGGTCGGAACACGCCACGATCTCGGCCTGGTTGAAGGTTGAACAGACGCTGGCCCGTCACCAGGCGCTGGAAAACCTGATCCCGCAAGAGGCTGCAGATGCGTTGGATGCGGTGTCGGTCTGCAATCTGGATACCGAGCGGTTGCACGAAGACATGATGCTTGTCGGGCGCCCGATCGTTGGTCTGGTCGAACAATTGCGAAGGCAGGTCGGTGAGCACGCGACAAAAGTCCACTACAGGGCGACAACGCAGGACATTATGGACACTGCACTGGCCCTGCAAATGAAGATCGGTCTGGAGCACATCCAGACCGGACTGCAAAGACTGACCACCGCTATTGAGCAACATATCGATCAGCTTGGTGATACTGTCATGATCGGTCGCACGAATGGCCAGCATGCCTTGCCCATTCGGGCCGAAACTAAACTGACCGTCTGGAAAGTTGAACTACAGCGGCGGGCACAAGCGTTGGAAGAAGCAGGCGTTCGCGGCCTGAATGTCCAGATTGGTGGCCCCGTTGGCGATCTGCGCGGTTACGAAAACGGGACCGGACATCGCATCAAGGAAGGCGTTGCGGCCACTTTGGGTCTGAATGTAGTTGAACCCCATTGGCAAAACGCCCGTGACGGGCTTGCCGATGTTGTAACTGCGCTGGGAGGGCTGTGTGCGACGCTGTGCAAGATCTCGCATAACGTCAATCTGTTGTCTTCATCGGATATTTCCGAATGTTCCGAGGTGCATGAAGCCGGTAAAGGCGCGTCTTCGGCTATGGCGCACAAACAGAACCAGCGCGCGTCAGAATTCGGAGAGGCCGTCGCCCGGCTTGGACGACAGCGGGCTGAACAGATCGGCGAATTCACCACCCACCAACACGAACGTTCGGGTGGTATGTGGATTGGCGAATGGATCGTTATTCCCGAGACGTTCTTGCTGACTTCGGGCGCATTGTCATGGGTCGAAACGATCTTTGCGAACTTGGTTGTGGATTCTGAATCCATGGCCCGCAAGGTTAACGACTTTGAGTATAGCACGGCTGGGAAAACGCACTGAAGCGAAAAGACTGGTCATATCACCGCTCATTTCTCGAGCGGTGATTGACGATGCGGGATGTGATCACTGGGTCCTGCGCCTGAATTGGGGCTTTCGCTTTTCCAGAAAGGCATTCATGCCTTCTTGTTGGGCCGGCAATCCATAAAGCGCGTGATACATCTGCCGCTCGAACCGCACACCCGATTCAAGTGTGCTCTGGTCGGCCATGTTTACGCAAGTACGCGCCATACTGACGATATCATCAGCGTAATCTGCAATGGTTTCGGCCACCTCTTGCGCGGTGTCCAAAAGAGTGTCCTGCGGGACAACCCGACTGACCAAGCCCATCTGCAGGGCCTCTTACGCGTCGATCATGCGCCCGGTCAGGATCATGTCCATAGCTCTGGCACGGCCGATCAGCCGCGTAAGTCGCTGCGTGCCGCCAATGCCGGGAATGCAGCCGATTTTGATTTCGGGCTGACCGAATTTCGCAGTGTCCGAGGCCAGAATGACGTCACACATCAGCGCAACTTCACACCCGCCACCCAGGGCATAGCCACTGACCGCTGCCACCTTGGGCAGGCGAAGCGCCGCAAACCTGTCCCATTCGGCAAAGTAGTCACTTGCCTGCATGGTCGCGTAGGTTTGCACCGCAAGCTCGCCGATATCTGCCCCGGCGGCAAAAGCACGATCATTGCCCATAAGGATCAAGCAGCCGATGCCGGAGTATTTATCGAATTCGGTGGCGGCGGTCAGCACTTCGTGCATGAGTTGTGTGTTCAATGCGTTCAGATGATCGGGCCGATTGAGGCGGATCGTCGCGACCCGCCCCTGTGTATGGGTTTCGATTGTCTCAAACATGATCAGCTATCCCAAATTGCGCCATAGGCGGGAATGCCAAGGCTTTCCAAGTCATGCACAACCTTGCGGGTCAGCTTTTGGTTTGAGATCACGATAACTGCTTCGGCCCCGCTGTCGCGAACGGCTTGCAATGCCAAGGCCGAAAGGTTCGGTTTGCCGTCTTCGTCGGTGTCCCAGATCAAAGGCTGCTCGGTATTTGCTTCGATCTCGTCAACCAGCGCGTCACCATAGGTTTTGCGCGGGCTTCGGGTGGACCAGATCAGGCGGTTCGGCACTTCTTTGGCCAGCAGATGTGGCAGGATCGGCCCAATGCCCGAACCGGTGCCCACATACACCACCTTTTTGAACAGCACTTCGATCCGCGCGACACCGGATGTGGTGATGCCCTTGACCCAAACCTTCTTGGGCGGATTGTCGATAAAACGCCCGGTCCAGTCGCCCGCACGGCTGATGGCCAATCGGTAACCCGGCTGGTCCGGGGATGGGATATTGGCGAATGAGTGATACTCGCCAAACGGGGTGTGGCTGATCGCGTTCGAACTGCCGGGGAACGGAGTATCTCCATAGTCAAACTGCGCAATCACCGCATGGTTTGACGGCTTTTCGATCCGGACATTCACGCGTTTCAGGGTCAGCCACGGCGACAGGATCGACAAGGTGATCAGGCAGAGCATCCAGAAGGCCGGGCTGTGCAACAACATGCCCCCCAGGTCATTTGTGATCGAGATCGTCTGCGCCCAAAACAATCCTAAAACCGTCCAGCCGACAAAGCGGTGCGTTTTCTCGAACGCATTGTGAAACCGCGCGCGGACCGGGCCGAGGGCCGATATCACCATCAATGTCATCAAGACGACCATTGTCGCGCTTAGGCCCAGTGTCAGGTCTGAGGGCAAGGCGGCTCCGTTGGCGCGGTTCCAAATTATCGCAAAAAAAAGAAAGCCGAACCAGATGGTTCCAGTGACGGCGCCGCCGGAATGCAACCCGCCAAAGTGGAACACCTTGCCAGCCCCCCAACGGATCCATAGTGGCCATGATGTGGGAATGCGTGTGGCCAGCCAGAACAGGGCGTTGACCACCCGCTGTTGCCGGATCAGGATGCCGAGGCTGAGGTTGATCAGCGCCATATCCGCAATCGGGCCGAGCGTGAATGCATTCTCAGCGAACCAAGTCCCATCGCGCAATCCAACCACAAAGACGGCCAGATTCACCAATGCAACCAGCATCACCAGGCGGCGGTATTCCATCAGGGCCGGGTGGCGGGTCACCCGTCGCCAATTCAGGCCGCCTGTGTCTAGATTTGTCGTCTGCGTCGTCATCAGTTCAACTCCGCACCAGTTTTCGCGATATGGTTGCGCGCCAAATCCAGCAAAAGACGCTTGTCCAACTTGCCGCGCGGAGTGCGGGGCAGCGCGTCCATCGGGACCACAACGGCGGGGCTGCAGTAGTATGGCAGGCGATCCGAGACGGATTGCGCCGCCTGCTTGGGGCAGGCCGACGACGGTGAGATGAAGCTGACCAGATTGCGGCTGTCATATTGCAAGGTCACCGCCTGCTGACAGCAGGGCGAGGCCTCAAGCGCAGATGTAACGCCGTCCAGCTCAACCCAAAAGCCCCGTACTTTGACTAGGTCGTCAATGCGCCCGAAATGTTCTAACTCACCGGTCTTCGTCCAGCGTCCCAGATCACGGGTGCGGAACATCATATTTCCCGGTCGAAATGGGTCGGGTCGGTAACGCTCGGCCGTCAGTTTGGGGTTGACGAGGTAACCGGCTGTGACGCAATCGCCGCCGGCCCACATCTCGCCCTTTTCGCCGATGGGCAAAGGGCGCAGGTTGTCGTCCAGAACATAGACCGTGTTGTTCGGTGTCGGGCGCCCGATCGACAGAACCGGTTTGTCGGGGTGATGCGGTTCCGCTGTATTGATGATGGTGGTCTCGGTCGGACCACAGGAATTGTAGAAGGTGCAAAAGGAAGACCAGCGATCGGCCAGCGGGCGCGGACAGGGCTCACCTGCCACGGCAGCTGTTTTGACCTGCGCGCAACGGGTGTCGTCCAGTGCGTTCAGGATCGACGGCGTGGCGATCAGAACATCCACCTTCTCGGCCGTTTCCTGAATCGATTTGCCACGGATCACCAAAGTTGCGCCATTGGACAAAGCGCCAAGGATCTCCCACGCTGCCATGTCGAATGAGATCGACAGGATCTGTCCGACCCGCAAGCCCGGTCGCATCCCCAGATCCCCGGGGGCGGTCAGCAAGATATTGGCCAGGTTCCGATGGCTAACTTGTACGCCGTTTGGAACGCCGGTTGTGCCGGACGTGAACAATATCATCGCCAAATCGTCGGGGCTGGCCCGATAGGCAGGGCCAGGGGCCGGTGCGTCCAGCATCGGGTCAAACATCGTCGTATCAATGGTGATCAGGGTCTGATCCAATCCAACGGGGATTTGGTCTGCCAGTTCGCTCAGGCCGAGTATGATTTTTGCACCAGTTACATTCGCAACGTGGCGTAAGGTTTCCGTTGGCGCGACACCAACATGCTGCGGAATATAGGCGGCCCCAAGCTTTATGGCGGCGACGATACCTACGACCATCTCGACCGAACGATGAAGGAACAGGCACACCGCGTCGCCGCGTTTCACGCCATGGGCGCGCATGACATTTGCCAATCGGTTCGAGGCTACGTCCAGCGCCCGGTAGCTAAGGCTATGGTCCGCGCATTCCACCGCGTTGGCATCGGGTTGGTCTCGCAACGACTGGCGCAGCGCGTCGGCGATAGTGGCATGGCGTGGCGGAACCTGCGGCCCCCAGCCAAAGGATAGAAACAGTTCTTGATCTTCGGGGCTGAGCGCGTCCAGCGCACCTGGTTTTTTTGTGCGAGTTAGATCTGTCTGAGATAGGGGGGGGTAGTTTGTCTGGGGATCGGTTGCGATAAGGTGCATGGCATTCTCCAGTTCAAGAAGGGGTCACACCTTAGTGATAATGGAAAAAATTCCCATTAAAGGTCACATTCGATCACATTTTGAACACGAAAGCGTTGAATTCGTTAATTCTAGGAAAATGTTATCAACTACCAATCCGTGACGAGTTCCCAAATGTCGAATGATCCCAAACCTCCTCTTGAAACCGCCCTGTCTGCGTTGCTGGTCCCACTGGCGCAGGCAATGGTTGCGCATGGGGTCACGCTTGGCACCGCGACCGAAGCGCTCAAACAAGCCCTGCTGACGGCAGCTGAACAAAGCACGGACGGAAAGCTAAGCGACAGTCGCGCCAGTCTGTTGACGGGTCTGCATCGCAAGGATGTCAAAAGGCTACGCCACATCGACGATGATGCCCCGTTGAAGCGCAGTTGTAATGCGGCGGCATTGGTCATCAGCTATTGGTCGACGACGCCCGAATTTCTGGACGACTTGGGCGCGCCTCGGATTCTGAACCGAAAAGGCGACGAAACTGGGCCGGGATTTGATGATCTGGTGCGGCGCGCGCGTGTGGACATGGCCCCAGGTACCGTTCTGGAAACCTTGGTCGTTCAAAAGAATGTGGAACAGGTTGGAAGAGGCGAGCTTCGCCTGTTGTCCCAAGCCTTTCTTCCTTCTGCTGGTAGCGCTGAACAAGTGGCGGCCTACGAGGCGACGCTGTCTGCGCATTTGGCAGTGGCAACACAGAACCTGCTGGCAGAACCGGATGCTCCACGCAATTTTGACCGCGCGGTGCGGTATTCTCATCTGTCGTCAGAATCGATTGAAGAGTTGCGGCAATTCTCGTCAGACCGGGCGCAAACGCTGCTGCAAGAGATCAATTCCCTGGCCCGCGAACTGCAGGATAAAGACAGTAATGGCGATCACAGTGGTCGATTTGCAGCGGGCGCTTTTGTCCTGCCCTCGCCGCAAAATGCGCAAAGTAAAAACCCGAAAGAGGATGAGTAAGTATGGGTGTGTTTCTTCGTGTGCTCGCGGCGTTTTTCATGGTGTCTTGGCTGCCTGCTCCGATTCAGGCCGAAGACAAAGGTGAAACTGATCGTGAAGGTGGCATTATCGGCACCGGTATCGTGGGCACAATCACCCATCTGGGCAGCATCCATGTAAATGGGCAGCATATTCTGTTCGATGACCAGATGCCGGTGGCCGACTCGGTTCCTCTCATCTCTGCGGGCGATTTGAAGCCGGGTCATACTGTTGCGGTTATTGTAGCGCAGGAAAATGGCGGGTGGCACGCAAAACATATCCGTCAGGTCCTGCCTCTGGTCGGACCAGTGTCCAGCGTGCAGGACGGCCAGATATCGGTTCTTGGAACCGAAGTTGCGTTTGAACGGCAGGCAGACATTCAAGTCGGCGATTGGGTCGCTATAAGCGGATTGTGGCAAGGTCAGTCAGTGCGCGCTTCACACATCGAAAAACTGACAAGCGTTGGGCATCGGGCGCGGTTGTCCGGCACATATCTTGGGTCTGACCCTCAGGCCCAAACAGTGATCGGGGCAAGCGTCGTCAGTGGGCTTGAGCCGCAACATCTGTCGCCGGGTGATCTTGTTCGAGTTGTCGGGCAGCCAACACGCGACGGGATTATGGCCGAGCGTCTAGAAGCCGGGCTGTTCGCCGGTGCGGTCGGCGTTGTTCAGGTTCAGGGCTATTACTCGGAACCCCAGCCCAGTGGGTTGTATACGGTGCTGGGAAGTGGCTTGATCGCCTATAGCGATCAGCCCGAGATGATAGACCCGAACACCCTTGTTATCCGCTGCGGCGACGGCAGCGGGTTGGTGAATGCAGGCAGCATAGGTGCTTTCGCTCAGCTGGGATGCTGAAACGTGAACTCTGGTTTTGGCTTTCCGGCGACACGTTTGATCCGGGAGGGTTTAGTCGTGCCCTAAATCTAATCATAAGGTCTGATCCGTGTGGATCCGGCCGGAGTTTTGAAAGCACGAAAGCGTTTCAGAAATGAAACGCGAGGTGACTTGCCCCAAAGGCAAAGCTGAACTTATCGTCGCAGGTAGGATAAGCGCCCTGCGGGCAGCGCAGGGTAAAATTCTGGGAAAGCAAGTTTTCGAGAAGGTATGCCAGATGTCTGAAAGCACCCCAACGCGTGATGTCGTACTTAGCCAGGCGCAATCCGACAAATATTGGGAGGATGGGTTTCTTTTTCCGCTGACCATCTTTTCCGAAAAGGAGGCTGCCGAAACCCGCGCTGAGCTTGAGCGGATTGAGCGGGAGTGGCTTGACGCGGATCTGCCGTTGCCGTTGAACACCTATAAACGGGTCAACGCACATCTGGTGATGCCGCTTGCGGCGCGTGTCGCGACGGATCCCCGCGTATTGGATGTGGTTGAGGGTGTATTGGGGCCGGATATCATGGTCTGGTCAGCTGAATTCTTCATTAAAGAGCCGCACACAGCCCATACCGTCGGGATGCACCAGGATTTGACCTACTGGGGTATGGGTGAAACCCCGGATCAGGTCACCGCCTGGATTGCGCTGTCGCCTGCAACGGTTGAAAGTGGGTGTATGGATTTTGTGCGCGCCAGCCACAAGAACCCGATCCTTCCCCATAAGGACACGTATTCAGACACCAATCTTCTGTCGCGCGGACAAGAGGTTGCTGTGGATGTCGCCGAGAAAGACAAGACCCACATCGAATTGGCACCAGGGCAGATGTCTCTGCATCATGGGCTGACAATCCACGGTTCGGGGCCCAATCAATCGGGTGACCGGCGTATTGGTCTTGCGATCCGCTATCTTAACCCGAATGCCAAGCAACTGGTTGCCGAGCGAGACTATGCCATGCTGGCGCGCGGTCAGGACGGCCAAAGCAATTTTGTTCATGTCGAGCCACCAACCGAGTTGTTTTCTGCTGATGCGCTTGCGCTGTACGACAGGGTTCGCAGCGATCAAAGCGCAGCGCTGGCAGAAGGTGCAAAAGGCTCAGTACCGTTATATGCGTCTTTCTGAAGCGCTTGCGCAAACGATGGTCAACTGCAGTTGATTCAAAGCCCGATCGTGGCGCAGGGTTGCATTCAGGGGTATATTGCTGTTTCTGAGGCGGCGAAAAGCAAATCAGATATTCTCGGATCGCGGCTATGACAAAAACAGCATTGGTGACTGGTATTACAGGGCAGGACGGATCTTATCTTGCTGAGCTATTGCTGGAAAAAGGGTATGAAGTCCATGGGATCAAGCGCCGTGCATCTTCGTTCAACACACAGCGCATTGACCACATTTATCAGGACCCGCATGTGCCCAATCCGCGCCTGCACCTGCATTACGGTGACCTAAGCGATACATCGAACCTGACGCGCATCATTCAAGAGGTTCAGCCGGACGAGGTGTATAACCTTGGCGCTCAGTCCCACGTGGCGGTCAGTTTTGAATCGCCGGAGTATACCGCTGATGTCGACGCGATCGGTACGTTGCGCCTTCTCGAGGCGATCCGCTTTCTGGGTCTTGAGAAAAAGACACGCTTTTATCAGGCGTCCACGTCCGAACTGTACGGATTGGTCCAAGAAACACCGCAACGCGAAACAACGCCGTTTTATCCGCGTTCCCCTTATGCGGTGGCCAAGCTGTATTCCTATTGGATTACAGTGAACTACCGCGAAGCGTATGGCATGTATGCCTGCAACGGCATCCTGTTCAATCATGAAAGCCCACGCCGGGGCGAAACCTTTGTGACGCGCAAGATCACCCGTGGTCTCTCCAACATTGCACAAGGTCTGGAAAGCTGCCTTTACATGGGCAATATCGACAGCCTGCGCGACTGGGGGCACGCCAAGGATTACGTCCGGATGCAATGGTTGATGCTGCAACAGGACGCCCCCGAGGATTTTGTTATCGCAACGGGTGTGCAGTATTCAGTGCGGCAATTCATCGAATGGTCTGCCGCTGAACTGGGCGTGACGCTTGAATTCTCAGGTACAGGCGTCGATGAAATCGCTACGGTCAAATCCGTCGAGGGCGATAGTGCACCTGCGTTGAAGCCCGGCGATGTCATCATGCGCATCGATCCGCAATATTTCCGACCGGCCGAAGTGGAAACATTGCTTGGGGATCCTTCGAACGCCAAAAACAAACTGGGATGGGAGCCGGAACTGACCGTTCAGCAAATGTGCGTTGAAATGATCACCGAGGACCTGAAGACAGCCAAACGGCATGCCTTGCTAAAACAGCATGGTTACGAATTACCGGTCACGCTTGAAAATGGCTGACGCAGGGGGCATGCGCAAGATCTACGTCGCCGGGCATCGCGGCATGGTCGGCGGTGCAATCCTGCGTCGCTTGCAAGACCGTCAGGCATCAGGTGAGGCGCTGGAACTTGTGACACGGACCCATGCGGAACTTGATCTGACCAATCAAGCCGCTGTCGCTGATTTCATGCAGGCCGAGCGCCCAGACGTTGTCATTCTGGCGGCGGCTAAAGTCGGCGGTATCCATGCCAACAACACCTACCCGGCTGATTTCATTTACAAAAACCTGATGATCGAATGCAACGTGATCCATCAGGCGTTTGCCGCGGGGGTCAAAAACCTGCTGCAGTTGGGCAGTTCCTGCATCTATCCGCGCGCTGTGCCGCAGCCAATGCGCGAAGAGGCCCTGCTGACAGGTGTGCTAGAGCCGACAAACGAACCCTATGCCGTGGCAAAGATTGCCGGAATCAAGCTGTGTGAAAGCTACAATCGGCAGCACGGCGTGGACTATCGTTCCGTGATGCCGACAAACCTGTACGGACCTGGCGATAATTTTCACCCTGAAAACAGTCACGTCCTGCCCGCCCTGATCCGCCGATTTCACGAGGCACGCCGGGATGATCTGGAAGAAGTTGTCATCTGGGGCACAGGTAAGCCCCGGCGCGAGTTTCTGCATGTTGACGACATGGCTGAGGCGTCTTTGTTCGTAATGGACCTGTGCCGTGCTGCATATGAGGCAAATACCCAACCCATGCTGAGCCATATCAACGTGGGATGTGGTGAAGATATCTCAATCGCGGAACTGGCAGCGACGATTGCAAAGATCACCGGGTTCACCGGGCGGATTACGCAAGACGTCAGCAAGCCGGACGGTACCATGCGAAAGCTGATGGACGTTTCCCGGCTGGCCGACATGGGATGGCGCGCGACTATCAGGATCGAAGACGGTATTCGCGAAACCTATGCCTGGTTTCTAGAGCAACCCGAGGCAGAACTTCGCGCGAAGTGACCGCCCGGACACAGATCCGGGCAGTCTGGCGGATCAGAACCAGCGGCCAATTGCTATGGCCGTTGGAGGTAAAGCCGTCGCGTCAGAAACAGACGAAAGAACTTTGTACACGACCTGAGTTTCGGACGGTTCATCAAAGCCCATGAACCTGTTGATCGCGCCCCCACTGCCGCTGATTGCCGTGTTGGTGCCAGTAGCAAAGGCAGCCGGGAAAACCCATGTTGCAGACGAGCTCGCATACAGTGCACCTTCGGTGTTTGTGCAGGTCGTTGCATCCAGTGAAGCGGTGCAAATCTGGGTACCATCAGCAAACCGGACGAAATCACCACTCGGTGTGGCTCCTCGTTCAATCACAGCGCCGGTTGGGGTTCCGCCGCTTTGCGTGACCGCCCCCAAAAGATTTCCGGGCCCATAGCCATAGTCAGCCCGCATCAAGCGGCCCGCAGTTGTGTCTTCCGCGCTGTTTTGCACGGCCGTGCCAGAGGCCACCCCGGACGTTGGATCAAAGCTCAACGCTTCGGACCAATTGTTCCCATCCGGCGAGACCTTGATGGAAAAGCCTGTGCTACCGGACAGACCCATTTCCGCATGTCCGGTCCAGTTGGATTGAAACAAAAGGGATGCGGTTTCACCCGCATTTGCCTTGTTAATCTTCAGTTGATGCCCGGCACCCTCGTGGCTTAGCAAGGTTGCCGGCGCGCGCACTGACAGACGATTGGTCGTGTCGTGCCCGGTGGCAATTCCGACGCCTGGCAGGTTCTGCGTCGTGGTCGGGGGTTCGACCCATGCCGACCCGTCCCAAATTGTCAGACGGTTATTCTCCTGGTCCCACGCGCGCCAGCCCGATTTGGGCGTTATGAAATGCCAGCCATTGTCTAACCAAGCTGCAAGTTCTCCCGCATGATCCGACCAATCGCCGGAGGGCGTCGACCCAAGGGCATAAAGCTCACCCTGCGCCGGAACTGTGGGCGGCGTCGAGGCATTAGTAGACTCAATGCAAAGCTGGACGACCAGATCAAGGCGTCTCAGGGCTTCATTATGTGTGACGTGCTTTTGCGCTTGCGACGGTTGCAGCAATGGCAGGTTCAATCTGGGCGAATTTTGGGACAAAGGGCATTCTCCGTTGGTTGTCGGATCGACAATTGCGTTGCGCGCCAGACTGCCGCGCCTCACATGAATCCCGCCTGACCGATACGAACGCTCGGTTAATGCCGTGCCAATATTTTGCCTGAGCGATGGGCTGTCCAATCACCCCAGGGCTTTTGAACTACACCGAAAGAAAAAGGCAAACTGCAATGCTTGCAGTTTGCCCTTAATTCGATACCGTTTACCTCGTTTTCGAGGCCACAATCCCTGGTTACTGGGCTGCCTGACCCGTGGCGACAACGTCGTGCAGGTATTTTTGCAAATCCTCTCGAAGGTCATCGCGCGCCAGCGCAAACGCGACTGTTGCCTGCAGGAAACCCGCTTTGGACCCGCAGTCAAACCGCTGGCCGTCGAATTTGTATCCGAAAACCGGGACACCGTTTCTGATGTCTTCGGCGATTGCGTCCGTCAGTTGAATCTCGCCGCCACTGCCCAGCTTGTTCTGATTAAGGTTGTACAGAACCGATGGGCGCAGAATGTAACGACCGATTACTGCCAGATTGGACGGTGCTTCCTCGGGTTTCGGTTTCTCGACCATGCCGCGCGCGCGCACCGCTGTTCCGATGTTATCGCCCACATCCAAAACGCCGTAAGAGCTTGTCTTTTCCGGGGGAACTTCCATGGTGGCAACCATATTGCCGCCAGTTTCCTCATAGGCTTCTATCATCTGCTGCAAGCAGGGCTTTTCCCCTGCGATGACGTCGTCGGGCAGCATGACCGCAAATGGTTCGTCTCCAATCAGGCGGCGTGCGCACCACACGGCGTGACCCAAACCCAAAGCTTTGTGTTGCCGGATATAGGCGATAGCCCCGCTTTCCATGTTGGTCGCATTTAGCGTTTCCAACAGGTCGTCTTTGCCTTTTTCCTTAAGCGTTTGTTCAAGGATTTGGTTGTGGTCAAAATAGTCCTCAAGCGCTGACTTTCCGCGGGACGTTACAAAAATGAATTCGGTAATCCCGGCCGCCCGAGCTTCGTCGATTGCGTATTGAACCAGCGGGCGATCGACCAGGGTCATAATTTCCTTAGGTACCGATTTTGTCGCGGGCAGAAAGCGAGTACCAAGACCCGCAACCGGAAAAACCGCCTTTGTGACCTTACGTGCCATGCTACCTCTCAGCAAAAAGTCTTGTCCGTATGAAAGTGTTTTGTCGACGCCACCTCATATTGCGCGCGATTAGAACAATCAACGCAATTAGGCAAAGTCGGTCAACTTGGAGAGATCGTGCCACCGTTGAAATCGGAAGTCAAAATGCTCTGCACATGCTGGCTATGACATAGCCTTAGAGGTTGCCAGTTTAGGGTTAAAATGGATGAAAATGTGCATATTGGATGCAATGTGGAGACAAACTGAGTCGCTGAAACACCCAAAAAACGAACCTGCCCCGAAGGCTGTGAATTGCTTCGGAGCAGGCGGGTTTATGCCTTTGCCATGATCGCCTCGAGCGGGTCGTGCTCGGCCACAAAATGATTAGGCTTCACTTCACTCAACAGAGGAACATAGTCATTCTCACCGGCCGCCAAACGACTTGGGAGGAAACGCAACGCGGCTTTCGGATCCATCGGTGAGGGCAGTTCGCCCGGCAGTTTCAGGCGCGTGCGGCTGCGCTCCACGTCCGGGTCCGGAATTGGCACGGCCGAGATCAGCGATTTGGTGTAGGGGTGGATCGGATCAGAACAGATCACTTCTCCGTCGCCCAGTTCCACGATCCGGCCCAGATACAGCACCATGAT
Organism: Ruegeria sp. CDSA034; assembly: GCF_059612275.1. Taxonomy (NCBI): domain Bacteria; kingdom Pseudomonadati; phylum Pseudomonadota; class Alphaproteobacteria; order Rhodobacterales; family Roseobacteraceae; genus Ruegeria; species Ruegeria sp. CDSA034. The sequence continues at coordinate 133,267 of NZ_JBXWQH010000009.1, read as the reverse complement.
CCGGTTAGATACCGCTCGTACAACCGACAGGTCGTGACTGATGAAGATCATCGACAGACCGAACTCCTGCTGCAACTCGCGCAGCAATTCCACGATCTGCGCCTGAATTGACACGTCCAGCGCGGACACTGCTTCGTCGCAGATGATCAGCTTGGGTTTGTTGATCATCGCCCGTGCAATGCCGACGCGCTGGTTCTGACCGCCCGAAAGCTCGTGCGGATAGCGGTTGATCATGTTGGCCTTCAGGCCGACCCGTTCCATCATTTCGGCGACCAGCTTCTTGCGCTCCCGCTCAGTCAGGTCAGGGCGATAGGTCTTCAGCGGTTCCGCAATTGAGGCCGAGATGGTCATCCGCGGATCGAGGCTGGCCAGCGGGTCCTGGAACACGATTTGCAAGTCCTTGCGGTACTTGTTCAACTCGGACCTCCTAAGTCCAACAATGGGATGACCCAGCCAACTGACATTTCCCGCACTGGGTTCGATCAACTGCAGGACGGCCCGTGCCAAAGTGGACTTTCCGCAACCAGACTCGCCCACGACTCCCAATGTTTCGCCCTTGCGGATGTCAAAACTGACACCATCGACGGCTTTCAAAGGTACTTTGTGCCCGAACAAACCGCCCGAGACGTGGATTGGGAAGTGCACTTTGACGTCGTCGACTTTCAGCAGCGGCTCATCGACTTTTTCCAGCGCCTTGGGTGCGTCACCGGCGTCGATGCGGGGCATCGCGGCCAGCAAAGTCTTGGTGTAGTCGTGTTTGGGCGCCCGGAAGATTTCACGCGTCTCGCCGGCCTCAACGAATTGACCCAGCCGCATGACCTGAACGCGATCGCACATTCGGGCCACGACACCCATGTCATGGGTAATCAGCGCAATCGCGGTGCCTTCGTCCTTTTGCAGGCGTACCATCAGGTCCAGAATGTCTGCCTGAACGGTCACATCCAGCGCCGTTGTCGGTTCATCCGCGATCAACAGCTTTGGATTACACAACATGGACATTGCAATCATGACCCGCTGGCGCATGCCGCCCGACAGCTCATGTGGATACTGATCCAGACGCCGTTTAGCCTCAGGGATGCGCACACGTTCGAGCCATTCAAGACAGCGCGCCCGAGCAGCCGATCCTTGCAGCCCCTCGTGAACCTGCAGAACTTCGCGCATCTGCTGACCAATCCGCAGGTGCGGGGTCAGGGCGGTCAGGGGATCCTGAAAGATCATGCCGACATCGTCGCCACGGATCTGGTTCAGCTTGTTGACCGGCAGGTTCAGAATTTCCTGACCGTTCAGCATGGCGGAACCGGTTGCCTGCCCGGCAGGTGGCAGCAGGCCCATCGCGGCCATGAATGTCTGGCTTTTGCCGGACCCACTTTCGCCCACGATGCCCAGGCATTCGCCTGGATTGATGTCAAAACTGATGCCTTTGACGGCCTCTACAACGCCGTCGGCGGTGTTGAACTGGACGCTCAGGTCTTTTACGGAAAACAGGCTCATATCAGCGATCCTTCGGATCCAGAGCGTCGCGCAAGCCATCACCTATGAAGAACATGGTGATGATGATTGCGACGTAGAATGTCAGTGGGAACAACAACTGCCACAGCGTGCCATAGCCCATCGTCCCGGCCCCTTCGGCGATCAATCGACCCAGAGAGGTATAGGGTTCGGAAATCCCAAGGCCGAGGAACGAGATGAAACTTTCGGTCAGGATCATTTCTGGCACCAGAAGCGAAGCATACACAATCACCACGCCAAGAAGGTTGGGCAGGATATGGCGATACATGATGGTGAATTCGCTGACCCCAGCCGCACGTGCGGCCTCGATAAACTCTCGGTTCTTCAGGGTCAGGGTTTGCCCCCGGACAATTCGTGCCATCGTCAGCCAACCAACCGCACCAAGTGCGATGAACAGCATAACGAACGACCGACCCGCGACAACCAGCAATAGGATGATGACCAGCGTCGCCGGAATGGCCAGCAAGATATCGACGAAGCGCATCATCACGCCATCAGTGCGGCCTCCGATATAGCCCGCGGCAATACCGTAGCAGGTCCCAACGATCAGGGCCGTCGCGGCACCGATCAGACCCACAAGCAATGACGTTGTCGTCGCCTGAATGACACGGCTGTACAGATCACGACCCAGATCGTCGACACCGAAGAAATGTCCGGTCTCTGCGGACGGCATTCCCATGCCGCGAACATCGCCCATGACATTCCAGTCGATTTCCTCGTTGCTCCATACGGCAAAGTAAGGACCAATGATTGTGAACAACACGATCATTACCAGAATGAACAGGCTTGCCATGGCCGCCTTGTTGCGAACAAAACGCATCCGTGCGTCCTGCCAAAGTGATCGCCCCTGAATGACCGTGTAATCTGTGATGTCTTCGGCCAAGTGGGCGGCTTTTTGTGATTTACCAAGCATTGCCAGCCCCTCAGTAACGGATTTTCGGATCGAACCAGGCATAGGCCAGGTCGGTCAGCAGGTTCACCAGAACGGTCAGGACGCCATAAAGGATCGTGACCCCCAACAGCACCGCGTAGTCACGCGACAGCGCGGACCCCACATAGGCTTGCCCCAATCCGCCGGTAGAGAAATAGATGTCTACAAAGACAGAACCGGTCAGTACGTAGACGAAAACCGGGCCCAGATAGGACACCACTGGCAGCAATGTTGGTTTCAGCGCATGGCGCCAGATCACGGTTCTGGTTGGCAAACCCTTGGCGCGGGCCGTGCGGATGAAGTTCGAGTTCAGAACTTCCAGCATCGATGATCGCGTGATCCGCGCAATGGATCCCATATACGAGGTGGCAAGCGCGATAACCGGCATGATCAGATACGGCCACTGGCCGCCATTCCAGCCGCCGCCCGGCAGCCATCCGAGCCACAGAGTGAAGGTCAGGATCAGGATCGGGCCCATGATGAAGTTCGGCAGCGCCTGTGCCGCGATGCCCAGACCAACAGCGAAGTAGTCGATCCAGCTGTTGTGCTTGATCGCAGCGGCAATCCCAAGCGCGACTCCGACGGTTGTTGCCACCAGGAAGGACAGCGAACCGTAGGTCAGCGAGATCGGGAAACCCTGCGCGATGATGTCGTTCACGTCCCTGTCCTTGAATTTGAAGGACGGGCCGAAATCAAAATGCACGACGATGTTGTACAGATAATCCCAAAGCTGTTTCCACAGCGGCTGGTCCAATCCGTACCGCGCCTCGATATTGGCCAGCACAGCGGGCGGCAGTGGCCGTTCCGAGGTGAAGGGCCCACCTGGCGCGAAGTGCATCAGAAAGAAACTTGCAACGATCAGCAAAAGGATCGTTGGGACGGCGATCAGCAATCGCCGGACGATATAGGCAAGCATTTCATGCCCCCATTATTGGCTTTGCCCCGGAAAGAACTCCGGGGCAAAGCTTGGTCTAAGGAAGATTATTCGGCGGTTTTGTAGAGGTTCTTGGAATACCAGTTCTGCTCTACGTTTTTGACCGGCCAGTTACCGACATCGCTGTCCATCATGTAGACGCCAGCATAGTGATAGATCGGGATAACGGGCGTCTCTTGCGCGATGATACGCTCGACCTCGGTGTACAGAGGTGCGGCATCGTCAGAGGTTTTGGCTTCGGACAGCAGTTCATCAACGCGGGCGTTGTTGTACTTGCCGTCGTTATAGCCGGAATCCGACTGTAGCAGATCGAGGAAGGTCGAGGCTTCGTTATAGTCGCCACACCATGCTCCGCGTGCCATATCGAAGTTCTGGTTGCCACGCTCTTCCAGGAAGATCTTCCATTCCATGTTGGCCAGCTCGGCATTGACGCCCAGCTTTTGCTTCCACATCTGGCTCAGGGCCACGGCAACTTTTTTGTGCGCTTCCGAGGTGTTGTAAACCATCTCAAAGCTCAGTGGGTTGTCGGGACCATAACCAGCTGCGGCTAGCAGTTCCTTGGCCAGTTCGTCGCGCTCGGCCTGCGACATGGACGCCATTTCTACGTCTGGAACGTCAAAGCCAGCGGTTGCTGCCGGGGCAAAGGTATAAGCCTGCGGCTGCCCACCTGCCATTATGTTCTCAGTGATGATCTTACGATCAACTGCCAGGGACAGCGCCTGACGGACGTTCGGGTCCTTGAAGGCTTCGGGGCCACCATCGGACAGGTTGAACGTGTAATAATAGTTACACAGGCGCGGGAAGCTGATTGCTTCTTCCGGGTGCTCTTTTTGCAAGCGTGGGAACTGACCTGCGGGAACTTCTGTGCGGTCCAGCTCACCTGCCAGGTAACGGGTCAGCGCGACGTTTTCGTCGTTGATGACCAGTGCCACGACTTTTTCGATGATCGTGTTGTCGTTATCCCAGTAGTTTTCGTTCCGCTCACGAACCGAACGTTCCTGCGGCAGATGCTCGGTCAGGACGTATGCACCGTTCGATACGATGTTTTCAGGCTTGGTCCAGGCGTCGCCAAACTCTTCGATAACTTTCTGCGGGGCAGGGAAAGTGGTCGAATGCGTGGTCATTTGCGGGAAGTACGGCAGCGGTGCGCTGAGCGTCACTTCAAGCGTGTGGTCGTCGATGGCTTTAACGCCCAAGTCGTCAACCGACTTGTCACCTGCGATGATTTCAGATGCGTTCTCGATCGACATCAGTTCCATGAACCATGCATAGGGCGAGGACAGGGCGGGATCGACGGCACGTTTCCAGGCGAAAACAAAATCGCTGGCGGTTACCGGATCACCATTCGACCACTTCGCATCGTCGCGCAGGGAAAAGGTGTAAACGTCTTTGGAGTCGTTGGTGGTGTAACCGGTGGCAACACCGGGGACCAGATTGCCGTCTTCGTCCTGGTTCATCAGGCCTTCGAACAGGTCACGCACGATCTCGGCGCCGGAAACATCCTCAACAACTTGAGGATCGACCGAGCTGTGTTCGTCCAGAATACGGTAGGTAAAGGTCTGGTCATCCGCCAACGCTTCGCCGGTAGTCGGATGGGTTCCGGCGGCAAAAGCAGCCCCGGTGATCATGGTCGAGGTCAACAGCCCCGCAAGAGATGTACGAATATACTTGTTCATGTGTTTCAACTCCCGTTTTTTTTTCGGCGACCCACGCGCATCCTTTCAGGATGGCTAAGGGCCACCATGTTTGTCCGACCCAGAAAGAGACCGGGACTGGTTCGAATTTTGCTTTTTCAGATCGCAATGAACACCGCGTCGCAGTCTTTCGGTTTGCAGTCGGGAACGTGTTTGCAAAAGTCGCCTTTCACTGATGTCGAACGTGGCATTATTTCAAAAAAGGTTAAAGCCTTTGCCTTAAAATTGGGCAACCAGAGGTGGAATGTGAATGGAAACGGGGGTGCAGTGGAAATTTTATGTTGAAACTCGGAGGCTTCGTGACATTTTCGTGAAGGGTGCCGATTTTCGTTTGGTTGTTTCCGTCGGGTCAAACAGCTGAGGGGTATCTGGATCAGGGCGAATCGCTACTGTTTCAGGCTGGCCTTCATTCCCGCATCAGGAAAGCAGGTAGGAGCTTGGCCGATCGATTCTTGCCAGCGTCCGATCGAACGACGGGTTTTGAACCCGGGTAGGCCATCCGCCCCTCCGACGTCGTGCCCTTGTTGTTCCAGTGTGCGCTGCATGGCAGCGATATCGGATCGGTACATGGCGTCGATCTTGCCCCAGCGACCAGAAAAATTGCCAACGCCATATTGAATGCGGTCTCCGACGTGTCCAACGAACAAGGCATACAGATCGCTTTTGTTGTATTCCTTGAGGACATAGAAGTTCGGCGTGACGACAAAGGCAGGGCCGTTCCGCCCGGCGGGCATCATCAAATACCCATCTCCGGCCAGTTCATGTTTTGGAAACGGCTTGCCTGACACGCGCGCAATTCCCATTGCGGCCCAGTCCCGAATGGGTCTGCCTTGGTCAGGACCTTCCAGCGCGCAGGATATGGTGTCAGGAACAACGACTTCGAACCCCCAATCGCGCCCGGCCCTCCAGCTATGCTGCGCCAGATAGTTCCCGATAGAGGCAATTGTATCTTCGGCTGAGGTCCAAATGTCAGCTTTCCCGTCCGCGTTCCCGTCGGCCGCATAGGTCAGGAAATTGGAGGGCATGAATTGCGGTTGGCCCAAAGCGCCCGCCCAGCTGCTTTTCATTGTGCCCGGCGGTGCATCGCCCGCTTCGGCGATTTGCAGCGCCGCGATCAGCTCTTTGGTAAAATAGTCAGCGCGGGTACTCATGAACCCTTTGGTGCCCAGCACCTGGAAGGTGTCGTGTCGAATGGGAACTTGCCCATAGCCGCTCTCACGACCCCAGATGGCCAGAATGATGCGGGCGGGCACGCCTGTTTCGGCCTCGACGCGCGCCAAGGTTGCGGCGTGTCGCCGGGCCATCTGCCGCCCGACGGATGTCGCGCCCTGAACGGAGCCCGCGTTGAAGTATCGACCCGGGGAGCCAAATTCAGCCTGTTTTTGCCATTTCGGGGTTTTGATCGGTTGCCCCGGAGGCACCAGATCCGGCAATTTCCAGTTCAGCGTCACACCGTCAAAGGCCTGTTGCATCGTGCGCCTGGAAACACCCTTGGCTCTGGCCTTTGGCCAGATGGTGTCTTGCAGCCAAGACTGGAATTGTCTTTCAACCGCAGCACGATCTTGCGCGGTTGCACTTGTGGACAGGCACCAAAGACCCAGGACGAACATGATCCATCGCATCGCTTAAGGTCTGGCTTGGTCAAAGCCGCAAGTCAACAGCGGTTTTCCCGTGGTTTTGTCTGCGCCTATTTCCACCGTTGATCAGGGTCGGCGGCCGAGCACCGACCTATTTGGGAAAAAGCCTTGAGAAATTTCATTTGTCTGCCGATAGTTGGCGCGAGAGATTGCTTTAGGAGGACAATCAGGCGTGGCCCTATTCCGAATGTCACCAAAGGCGATGCAGGTTGTGATTGTCGCTGCGGCTCTCTCTGCTACGGCGCAAGCTGCCGGTGCAAGTGACAGTTTCATGGACCCACAAGGTCCGATTGCCGCTGTCCAAAAAGTGCATCTTTTCCGCGCAACTGTCCTGATCCTGTTGGCGGTTGTTCCGGTTCTTGTTCTGGTGCCGCTGATTGCCTTTCGGTATCGGCGGCGCAAAGAAGGCGGAGCCATGTACCGGCCCAAGTGGGATTTCTCCGGTCCGTTGGAGTTCGTTATGTGGGGCGTGCCGGTTCTGATTGTCGTGCTGCTATCTTTCTATCTGTGGAAGGCGACCCACCGATTGGACCCATATTCGGATCGCTTTGGCGAAATGCCCGCGCTGAACGTTCAGGTCGTCGGATTGGATTGGAAATGGTTGTTCATCTACCCCGATCTTGGCATCGCCAGCGTCGGAGAGCTTGGCATCCCCGTCAAACAGCAGGTCGCAATGACACTGACGACCGATACTGTGATGCAGTCCTTCATGATCCCTGCTTTGGCAGGCCAGATTTATGCAATGCCCGGTATGACTACGGAATTGCATGTTGTGTCGGATGTGGCTGCAACAATGCAGGGCGAAAACACCCAGTATAACGGGCGCGGGTTCACCAAACAGAAGTTCCAAACCGTTGCCATGTCCGTCGAGGAATTCAACGAATGGGTCGACAAGGTGCGCAGTAACGGCATTGCGCTGAATGACGAGACCTATCGCATTTTGGCCATGCGGACGGACCGGGACGAGGTGCAAGCCGCGTTGGGAACCGCGCAAATGCCAGATAACGCGTTGTATTTCACGCTGGAGGACAGCAACCTGTTTCATTCAATTGTGCATCGGTATCACGGCAACAATGCTCTGACCGCCGACCAGCAGCCAGGGACGGTAGAATTCGGGCAGGAGGCGCAGCAATGACCACCAATGGTTCTGGCTTCTTCGGCCGCCTGAATTGGGACGCGTTTCCGATTACAGGGCTTATTCAGAATCCCAACACGAACGAGATTGTCGCCAACACTGCCGCTGCGATAGTGATCGTCGGTGTCATCGTCGTCGTTGGATCATTAACGTGGTTTCGCCTTTGGGGACTATTGTGGCGCGATTGGTTAACCAGTGCGGATCACAAGAAGATCGGCATCATGTACATCGTCTTTGCAATCGTCATGCTTGCGCGCGGCGTTTTGGAAGGCGTGGTAATGCGGGCGCAGCAGGCGGCCGGTCCGGGCGATGGATTTCTTGAGGCCGAGCATTTCGCCGAGCTTTTTAGTACCCATGGCACGATCATGATCTTCTTTGTCGCCGTTCCGTTTGTGTTTGGTCTGGCGAATTTCCTGATCCCGCTGATGATCGGTGCGCGCGATGTGGCCTTTCCCGTGATGAATCAGATCAGCCTTGGTCTGACCGTCTCAGCCGGAATGATGCTGATGGTATCGTTGGTGGTGGGCGAGTTTTCGACCGGCGGCTGGACGGCATATCCGCCATATACCGGTGCGGCGTTCAACCCCGGTGTCGGTCCGGACTACTGGATCTGGGCGATCGTCGTCTCTGGTGTCGGAACAACACTGACGGGCATCAATTTTGCTGTCACGATCTATAAGTTGCGCGCACCTGGCATGAAATTCATGCGGCTACCGATGTATTGCTGGACAATTATCTGTAGCTCGATCCTGATTGTCTTTGCCATGCCGCCTCTGGGCGTTGCCGCCCTGATGCTGGCAGCGGACCGGTATCTGGACTTTCATTTTTTCACCAACGACCTTGGCGGCAACATGATGAACTATGCCAATATGTTCTGGCTGTTTGGTCATCCCGAAGTCTATTTGCTGGTTCTGCCGGCCTACGGTATCTACTCTGAGGTCTTCGCAACATTCTCGGCCAAGCGCCTGTATGGCTACAACTCGCTGGTTATCGCCACCATGTCGATTGCGGTGTTGTCATTCACTGTCTGGCTGCACCACTTCTTCACCATGGGTCAAAGCGCGCTGATCAATGCCGTGTTTGGCATCGCGACAATGCTGATCGCTATCCCGACCGGCGTGAAGGTCTATGACTGGATGGCTACCCTGTTCCGCGGGCGCATCCGGTTTTCGGTGCCGATGCTCTACGGGTTATCTTTCTTGATGCTATTTGTCATCGGCGGGCTTTCCGGTGTGATCCTTGCCAACCCAACAGTGGACTATCAGGTCCACAACACGCTATTTCTTGTCGCCCACTTCCACAATGTCCTGTTGCCGGGTGTGCTGTTCGGATTGCTTGCCGGATACAACTATTGGTTCCCCAAAGCTTTCGGGTTCCGCCTGAACGAATTCTGGGGCCGCGTCTCGGTTGCGTTGTGGACCGTCGGGTTCATGCTGACATTCCTGCCGCTGTATTTCGTCGGTCTGATGGGAATGCCACGCAGGTCATTCAGTTGGCAGGACCCGAGCTTCCACCCGTACATGATCGTCGCCGTCGTCGGCGCGCTGATCATATTGGCGGCTTTGCTGTCGGTGATCGTACAACTGTGGGTTAGTATCCGTGATCGGGAAAAGGCACGCGTTCCGGTCGGTGATCCGTGGGATGCGCATACGTTGGAATGGTCGATCCCGGCCCCGCCGCCTTCCTACAATTTTGCCATCATCCCCCACGTGACCGATCGTGACGATTTTGCTGCCGCGAAAGAGCGTGGAAACGCGTATCCGTCGCCTGATGCCTATGAGGATATCTCGGTTCCGCTGAACACTGGAATTGGGTTCAGTCTCTGCGTACTCAGCGGGGTTTGGATGTTTGCGCTGGTCTGGTGGATCTGGTGGCTGGCGGCGCTGATGACAATCTTTATGCTCGCGACCTTTATCGCATGGACGTTCAAGGCCGAAACAGAGCGGGTCATTCCGGCAGACGACGTGCGTAAGCAGCACGAAGCCTGGTTGGATCTGGTTCACAATTCTACGCCCGTTGACCGTGATCACGAAACTGCCCCGGAAAATCGCGGATTGGCCCGCCCTGATCTGGAGGCCGTGACATGAAACGCGCGCCCACCCACAGCTATCCCGGCCTGAACCTTGGACGGCGGCACGCAAGTGCCGACAAGGCAAGCGAAGTCGTTACCTTCGGGTTCTGGGTCTTTTTGATGAGCGACCTAGTCTATTTCGGGCTGATGTTCGCGATCTACATCACAATGATCGACGCACAGGCAGGCGGACCCGGGCCGCACGAATTGTTCGACCTGAAAAGCATCTTTGCCCAGACGCTGATCCTTTTGACCAGCAGTCTTACAGTGGGTCTGGCGATGCTTGCGCTCAAATACAACCTTCCGCGGTGGCGGATCGTATTCTGGTTCTTCGTGACACTGGTTCTTGGTCTCAGTTTCTTGGTTCTGGAAATGCGCGACTTCATGTCGATGGCCGAAAAGGGGGGTATCCCACAGCGCAGTGGGTTTTTGTCAGCATACTATGGGTTGGTGCCTTTGCACGGTCTGCACGTCACGGCCGGGTGCATTTGGTTGATCGTGCTGGGTATTCAGCTACGAATTTTTGGCCTTACCGATTTGCTGATGTCTCGCGTGGTACGGCTGGCGCTGTTCTGGCACTTTCTGGACCTGATCTGGATTGGCATCATCACTATCGTTTATTTCGGAGGGCTGACCTATGGATAAGCGCAGCGAAATGCATCGCCGCGAGCGTCGTCGCTATGTAATCGGTTATGGTGGGTCGTTATTGTTGACCTTTGCAGTATTTGGAATCGCTTACCGTTTCGGCATTGAGACAAAGGGCGTTTACCTTGCAATCAGCCTGCTCGGATTGGCTCAGCTGATCGTACAGCTGGTTTATTTCCTGCACATCGATCGACGTCGCAGCAGCCGCGAAGATCTGGACCTTATCCTGTTTTCCACGATGGTGCTGCTGATCATCATTCTTGGAACTGTTTGGATCATGGGTAATCTGGCGGTTCGGATGCACACGTTTCCAATGTGACGTTCGGCCAAGCCAAATGAAGGGGGCTGGTTCATGAAATCTGTTAAGGTCGTTGGCGCGGTGGTCATCTTGGGCGCAATTGCCATCGGGCTGCTGTTGTACTGGCGCCATCAGGAACGATACCCTTCGACCGATGACGCCTATGTGGGGGCGAACATCATCTACGTGGCGCCACAGGTCACCGGTCAGGTTGCCGAAGTGCTTGTGATTGAGAACCAGCCGGTCAAAACCGGGGACTTGCTGTTCACGATCGACGATACGCAATTCAAAGCTTCGGTTGATCAAGCCAAGGCCAACCTCGACAGCGCGGTGCAGCAGGCGCAGTCTTACAGTACACAAATCGCGGCCGCACAAGCGGTGGTCGACAGCACGCAGTCGGCCTACAATACGGCTCAGAGTAATCTGGAACGTGCTAAGGCGCTGTTTTCAGACGGTGATCTGGCGCAGGCGTCCCTGGATCAGACCAGTTCGGAATTTGCGCGCGCCGCGGCGCAGCTTACCACAAGCCAATCCGCCCTTTTGGCCTTGCAAAGCGGTCTGGCGGCCAAACAGGATGATATTCTGTCATCGCAAGCTCAATTGGAAATTGCGCAGGCCAATCAGAATTGGACCAAGATTTTCGCATCGGCAGATGGGTGGATCGCCAACCTGACCCTAAGGCCTGGATCGTCGGTTTCAGCTAACGCGCCGCAGTTTTCCATCGTCGAGTCGTCTGATTGGTGGGTAGACGCCAATTTCAAAGAGACTTCTCTGCCACGAATTCGTCCGGGTCAGCAGGTCACGGTTAAGATCGACATGATGCCGGGCGTCACCCTGACGGGCAAAGTTGCGTCAATCGGACGGGGGTCGGGGGATACGTTCTCGCTTCTGCCGTCCGAAAATGCCAGCGGCAATTGGGTCAAGGTCACGCGGCGCTTTCCGGTGCGGGTTGAACTTGATCCTACGGATGCCCCATTGCGCGTGGGTGGCAGTAGCAAGGTGACCGTGGATACCACACTGCAGGCCCAAAAATGACATCCCCGGCAGCAGGCCACATCAATCCGGTGATTGTGGTTGCTGTTGTCCTCAGCGCTGTTCTTGAGGTGCTCGACAGTACAATCGTCAATGTCGCGCTGCCCCATATTCAGGCGGCGTTCGGCGCAACAACCGATCAGGCCACGTGGATACTGACCAGTTATATTGTGTCGGCCGTTGTGGTCATGCCACTGACGGGCTTTGTAGCCCGCCGTGTCGGCCGTCGACGTCTGATCCTGACCGCTGTGACCGGGTTCGCGACGATGTCGGTCATGTGTGGCCTGTCCTGGAGCCTTGAAACCATTGTAGCCTTTCGCCTGGCCCAAGGCATGTTCGGGGCGTTTCTGATCCCGTTGTCCCAATCCATTCTCTTCGACGCCTATCCCCGTGAAAAACGTGGGCAGGCGATGGCGGTCTTCGGTTTGGGAGTCGTCGTAGCACCGGTGTTGGGGCCCACAGTTGGGGCGATCCTGACCGAGTATTTCTCTTGGCGAATGGTGTTTTTCGTGAACCTGCCGGTAGCCGCGATGGCGTTGCTTTTGTTGGCCGGAGAGTTGCCGGATGACGAAACCGAAGAGGTTCGCATCGATTGGAAAGGCCTTGCTCTTCTGGCCATTGGCATAGGCTGCCTGCAATTTGTTCTGGATCAGGGAGAGACCAAGGACTGGTTGTCATCACGGGTCATTCAGGTTGCCCTCATCGCTTCGGTTTTGGGCGCGGTTGGGTTTATCATCCATGTGCTGACCACGGAAAAGCCGGTTGTCGATTTGCGGTTTTTCGCGGATCGCAATTTCGCGCTGTGCAATCTGGTTATCGCCGGATTTGCCATTTCCCTGTTCGGAGGTATCGCGATCCTGCCGACTTTCGTTCAGAACTTGCTGGACTATCCAGTCATCACATCGGGCCATCTTTTTATCCCGCGAGGGGTCGCCGCCGGGCTGTCGATGGTCCTGACCGGCGCTGTTCTGGTTACGCGTTTCGATCCGCGTGTTCTGGCCGGGCTGGGTATGCTTTTGACGGCTGTCAGCAATTTCATGATGGGGGCGCTCAACATGGATGCTGGATTTTGGGAGCTTGCCTGGCCAGGGGCGGTAAGCGGTCTGGGGATGGGCCTCGTGTTTGTACCAATGTCGATATTGGCGTTTGAAAGCATCTCCAAGTCGCGGCAGGACGAGGCATCCGGCCTGTTCAATGTGACCCGTCAGCTTGGATCATCAGTCGGAATTTCCTTGGTCGGAACTTGGGTTGTTCGGGGTCTTCAAACAAACACGGCAGTTCTCAGCCAAAACGTGACGCCCTATAACCCCGCCGCCCAAGCCTATCTTGCGCCACTGAACCTGACGCCAGACAGTGCGCAGGGGGCAGCTATTCTGGGACAGGAAATTGCTCAGCAGGCTGAACTGATTTCATATCTGACCGTCTTCAACAATCTAGGGCTTTTGGCCTTGGCGACCATTCCGCTGCTGTTCTTTTGCAAAGCACCTAAACCTGGAACGCAGGCGTCAGTGCCTGCACATTAACGCATCAGGAAAAAGCCAAATGCCAGCGCCGCCCAGCAAAGACCCAGGCTGAGCAATATATTGCCCGCCGACAGCGCCACGGTCCGTTCGCGTCTAAGTTCCAGCGACTGATAGGCAAAGCTGGAAAACGTCGTGAAGCCGCCGCAAAAACCAAAGACCAGGCGTTTTTGTTCTTCGCCCATCTCTATTGATCCGCCAAGATAGCCGATCCACAACCCCAGCAGCAGACTACCCAGAACGTTTACAATCAGGGTCGAAAACGGCAGGTCATGAACAATTCGCAGAGCGATCCAGTGGCGCAAAACAGCCCCTAAACCACCGCCTAACCCGAACATCGCGTGCAGGAACAATTCGCTCATTCAGTCGCCCTCGGCGGATGAAAGCGCCTTCCGATAGCCTCACCCAGAATGGCGGCTGCCAGTCCCGCCGCGATTTCCAACGCGGCGGCCGAAGCCGCAACCCAGATGTTAGACAATGCCAACCGCTCCAATTCGGAAACAAAAGAGGAAAAGGTCGACAGGCCACCACAAAAGCCGACAGCGCCAAGATGCAGCACATGGGCATGGACGCGGTTTCGCACCGAATACAGCCATCCCAGTATGAAGCAGGCCACAATATTGATGCCAAAGGTCTGCGTCAGAAATCCGGCATGCGGTATGCTCACCGAGAACAACTCGCGCAGCAGCGACCCAACTGCGCCACCAATGAACACGGCTCCGAACATCAATGCCGTGGTCCGAACATGCGTTCGTTTTTGTGTCACAGCCTGCCGTCCTGCCCCTATCCCGTTTCCTCGGGCATAATAGCTGGCGTTGCCCGGATCAACCGTGACCAATGTCCGGACTACATTTCACATCTTCGCCCGTTTGCGTGAAGGCGGGCACAATCGCTTGCAATCTAACAGCGATTTGCCCCACGTTTGGCGAACACCTCGCCTGCTGCAGCAGGCTGGCAAGCACGCGACCCTGGGAGAGCACGAATGATTGTACGCAGACTCTATTACTTCATTGCATATGTGTGTCTGCCGCTGACCCTGTTGTGGGGTTTTTTTTGGCCGCCCGCCCATTGGTTGCTGGTGGTGCTCATTCCATATGCCGTGATCGGCCTTTACGACATGCTGACGACCAAACACAACGTGCTGAACAACTATCCGGTCCTGGGGCATTTCCGGTATATGCTGGAGTTCGTCAGCCCGGAAATCCGGCAGTATTTTGTGGAAACCAACGAAAGCGGCCGCCCTTTCAATAGGATCGTACGATCACTTGTCTACTCGCGGGCCAAAGGACAGGTGGATACGCAGGCGTTTGGTACGCAATACGACGTCCTGTCAGTCGGATATCATCGTGCTAACCACTCGCTTGCGCCCAAGCATGTGGATGAAAGCGAAGAACGGATCATGCTGGGTGGCCCGCAATGCACGCAGCCATACAGTGCGTCGCGGCTGAACGTCTCCGCCATGAGCTTTGGGGCGCTCAGCGCCAATGCGATCCGGGCACTGAACGGCGGCGCCAAGGACGGCGGATTTGCGCATAACACGGGTGAGGGCGGCCTGTCCCCGCACCATCTGGCCGAGGGTGGCGACATCATTTGGCAGATCGGAACAGGCTATTTCGGCTGCCGCACGCCCGAGGGTGGTTTTGACAAGGACCTGTTTGCCGAAAAGGCAAAAAAGGACGTTGTCAAAGCGATTGAAATCAAGCTGTCGCAGGGGGCCAAACCTTCGCATGGCGGGGTGCTGCCTGCCGCAAAAGTGGATCAGGAAATTGCCGAAATTCGCGGCGTGCCGGAACATCAGGACGTGATATCTCCGCCCACTCACTCTGCTTTTGAAGGTCCAACCGGTCTGATGCATTTTGTGCAGCATCTGCGGGAAATGTCTGGCGGCAAACCAATCGGGTTCAAGCTGTGTATTGGTAGACCGTCCGAGTTTATGGCGATTTGCAAGGCGATGCTGGAAACAGGAATCCTGCCGGATTTCATCACCATTGACGGTGCCGAAGGCGGTACCGGTGCTGCCCCGGTCGAATTCACCAACCGGTTGGGCATGCCGCTGAACGAGGCGCTGATTTTCGTAAACAACTGCCTACGTGGCGTCGGTTTGCGCGACAAAATCCGGATCATCTGTTCGGGTAAGGTAGCCACCGGCTACGATATGGTCGAAAAATTCGCGCTGGGGGCAGATATGTGCAACGCGGCGCGCGCGATGATGTTTGCCGTAGGATGCATTCAGGCGCTGCATTGCAATACGAACCGCTGCCCGTCCGGCGTTGCCACTCAGGACCCGATACGGGGCAGGGCGGTCAATGTTCCACAAAAACGCCAGCGCGTGCACCGCTTTCACGATGCGACATTGGAAAGCTTCCGCGAACTTTTGGGCGCTATGGGCAAAGACAAAGTGTCAGACCTTCACCCGATAGATATCCGCCGCCGCACGGCAGACGAGCGGGAACGGTCTTATGCCGAACTCTATACCCTTATCGACGAAGGCGTTTTGTTGACAGACGCAATACCGTCCGACTACGCGGCCAATTGGAAACTCGCGTCGGCGGACCGCTTTTAATTTTTTTTGGCTATTTCGCCAAGGATTGACGATTTTGATCCGTCATACTCAGTGTGATGCGTATGAAAACATCGGATGAAGACTTGGCCAGGGCCGCTGCGGACGGGGACGTTGACGCGTTTGCGACCCTGTTGCAGCGCCATTACGACCGGGTCTTTCGTCTGGCTTTTCGTCTGACCGGACGGGCTGATCAGGCTGAGGATCTCACACAGGATATCTGTGCGGCGCTGCCCACCAAAATTGCGGGCTTTCGGGCGCAGGCCAAGTTCACGACCTGGCTTTATCGCGTTGTCGTCAACGCGGCCGAGGACGCCCGGCGTCGCCAGGCAAGTCACAGTCGCGCTGCCGCAGGGTGGGGTGATGTGGAGCAATTGCGACGGGCAGAAGCGACCGAGACGGCCCAAGCATTGGATTGGTTGCAGCGCGCCATGCGGTCTCTGCCACCCGAATTGCAAGATACTCTGGCCCTGACATTAGAGGATGAAATGACACACGCCGAAGCTGCTGCAGTTCTGGGCGTGTCCGAAGGCACCGTGTCCTGGCGCATGTCCGACATTCGCAAACGTCTGCGCGCCCTGCGACAAGAGGAATTGGCACAATGACCGATGATCTTGATGATTTCAAAGCCTTGATGGATGTCGCGACGCCGGCACCAGATGCCGAACGGCGGGCGAAAAACTTGAAATTGGCTCAGAAAAAATTTGCACACAACCAAGGATCGCATGCTGCTGTGCGTCCGACTGTTAAGCGAGGCCCAATGGCCCGCATGACAGAAGGAGCGAAATCCATGTTGAATGCCTTGTCCCATCGCGGCGCCCTGACCGCCACAACCGCAATTGCCGCTGTTGCGCTGATCATGTTCGTGCCGCAGTCCCGCGACATCGTTGTGCAGCCCCTATCGCGCAGTGAAAGCCCTGCGCCCGCACCCGAAGCAGATTCTGCCGCATTGGAAGATCTCGTCGTTGAGGCCCCGGTCGTAGTTGAAGAGTATGCCGCGCCCGTGCGATCCAAAGCGGCCGCCCGTCAGCAAGGCGTTTCGGGCTTGGTTGCTGAAAACACTGCGCGACTTGGCATCACTTCGGGCGATGCCACTCATATGATGGTTGAACCAGAGGTGGGAATTCTGCCCTTCCCGGATACCGAGGCGTTTTCAAACGCTGAAGCCAATCCTCTGAAAGTCACCAGTGAAGAGCCTGTTTCCACCTTTTCAATTGACGTTGATACGGCCTCATATTCGATCGTCCGGTCCTCTCTTATGCGCGGTCAGCTTCCACCCAAGGATGCCGTCCGTGTCGAAGAGATGGTAAATTATTTTCCTTACTCGTATCCCGCACCAGAAGGGGACGCGCCGTTCCGGCCGACGATCACAGTAACACCGACGCCTTGGAATGAGGGTACTCAGCTTGTGCATGTCGGTATCCAAGGGGCATTGCCGCAGATTGAGGACCGACCGCCGCTTAATCTGGTCTTTCTGATCGATACGTCGGGATCGATGCATGATGCCAACAAACTACCTCTGTTAAAACAATCGTTCCGTTTAATGCTGTCAGAGTTGCGAGATGAGGACGAGGTCTCGATCGTGACCTATGCCGGAAGCGCGGGGCAGGTTCTGGAACCCACCGCGGCCGTGGAACGTGACAAAATCCTCGGCGCGCTCGACCAGTTGGAGGCAGGCGGTTCGACCGCAGGTCAGGCCGGGTTGCAACAGGCATATCAGGTAGCCGAAAGCATGAGCGCCGACGGTGAGGTCACGCGCGTTATCTTGGCAACGGATGGCGACTTCAATGTTGGCTTGTCTGATCCTGATGCGCTGAAAGACTTCATAGCAAATAAACGTGACAGCGGTACGTTCCTGAGTGTTTTGGGTTTTGGCCGGGGTAATTTGGACGATGCCACGATGCAGGCACTTGCCCAGAACGGAAACGGACAGGCCGCGTATATCGACACGCTGAGCGAGGCGCAAAAAGTCCTGGTCGACCAGTTGACGGGCGCATTGTTCCCAATCGCAAACGACGTCAAAATCCAGGTTGAGTTCAACCCGTCACAAATCGCCGAATATCGCCTTATCGGATACGAGACGCGCGCGTTGCGTCGGGAAGATTTCACCAATGACAAAGTGGACGCCGGCGATATCGGCGCAGGCCACTCGGTTACGGCGATTTACGAGGTCACGCCTGTTGGTTCAGACGCGATCCTGAACGATCCGTTGCGTTATAATGCCCAAGTGGTACGTGACGGTTCGGATGAGATCGGGTTTTTCAAACTGCGTTATAAAACGCCGGGGTCCGACCAGAGCCGGTTGATCGAACAGCCCATTGCGGCGACGCAGGACGAGGTTTCAGACGATGTCCGCTTTTCCTATGCCATCGCCGGGTTCGGGCAGTTATTGCGCGGTGCAGAATATCTGGGGAACTGGTCCTACGACGATGCGATCGGATTGGCAAACGCAGCCCGCGGTGAAGATCCCTTTGGGTACAGGGCCGAAGCTGCCACGCTCATGCGGCTTGCGCAAACGTTGTCACGGTAACAGCGGGCAATGGGGCGCTGCGTTGGGCAGCGCCCGTGTCCCGTCAATACGATCTTTGGTTGTTGGCCGCATGTGTGTTGATCCGGCGCACGCTCCACTCTACGGCGTCGCGCATGGTCCTGCCCAAAGCATCGTCAAAGGCTTTCACAAGGTCAGGCGTCGCATCGCTGGCAGAGGCAACAACTTCCCGAAATGAACTAGACGCGATGATCTTGTCTTCGAATTCATCAATGATCTTAATGTTCATGCGCACTTCGACGCGGATGGTTTTTGTCCCCTCAACATCGCTGACGACGAACCCCTGAAATTCGCGTAGGTCCGGAACGATGACATAATCGGCGCGCAGGCCCACGGTTGAGCGACCAACAGCGGCCACCTTGCCACTGTTTTCATAGCTTTCGACCAACAGCGCCTGTACGATAAGCGGTGCACGGTCGACCCATCTGGCGCGCGGTAGGTATTGCACCTGCAATGGGGTCGGCTGAATAGCGATCTGATCGGTATTGACCGCCGCCGTTGCTGTCGGTTCCTGTACAACGATTTGTTTTTGGACGCGCGGCAACGAAGACGAAAAGGTGCTTTTCGGCGTCAAAAGATACAGGTCGTTTGGCTTGGATGCCTGCCTCAGCGTGCCCAACCCGGTGCACGCGCCCAGCGACCCCAACGCCAGAACCAAAAGAAACAGCCTGATCATTGGCGAAACTCCGAAGCTTGGGTTCCCAGTAAGAAGCGTGCCGGGTCACGTTCGACCTTGTCCACCAGCCGATCCAGGCTGATTACCAATCGTTGCGACTCTTCTACGAAACGTGTGAATTGCGGCAGGCCGACGCGGAGGAAGTCGGACAATTGCCGTCGGTTGTCCTGAACGATGCCGTCGATGGTGCCCAGCAATTCGGACGCCGATCGCGATGCATTGAGGATATCGGCCGAAATTTCGTCCAACTTGCTTGTGACATTAGACACTGTTGAGGCGACCTGATTGGCCGCATTGCGGATATCGTCCATGACTGCGCCGACGTCTTTGTTGATGACCTCATTGGCCGAGTCAAAAGCGCGTTCCGCAGAAGCCAATGTGGTGTTTGCTGTATCCATCGCTGCCGTGATCGACCCCAGTGTTTTGTTTGCATTCACAAAGGTCTCGGTCGCGGTCGCCAAGGCAACGCTGCCTTCGTCGGACAGGCCGGTCAGGCGTTCTGCCAATGTTGAGGCCCGATCGATAAATGGTTTCACGTCGTCCTGTATTATGCGATCGGCGGTTTCGATTGTAGTCTTGGCGCTGTTCAGTGTTTCTGTCGCGGACTCGGATGCAGTTTTTACGCTTTTGAGTGTGTCTGTCCCTGTCGTCAGAGTGGTTTCGGCTGTGTCGGCCAATTTATCAAGCCGCGTTGTAAAGTTGCCCAGTTGCTTGGCTGCGCCGCCAAGGTCGGTGGACAAACTTTCGAAATCTGTCAGCGTTTTGTCCAACCGGCCGGATGCAGAAGCCAGATTGTCCAAAATTTTGCTGACGGATTGGCGGTTCTTGTCGTCAACGACCGAATTCAGACTCTCTAGCAGGGTAACCGCCTCATCCAAAACTTTCGGGGCACCTTCGAACAAGGATTGAATCGCGCTGCGCTTGCTTTTGATTACGCTGTTTTCCGGCAAGGGTTTGTCGCCGCTTTTGCCACCCGTCAGCTCAACATAACTGACGCCAGTTACGCCCAGAGATTGTAGCTGCGCGATGGTATCTTCAGTGACGGGTATGTCGGCATCTACTTCAAGCTTAACGCGCACCTTTGACGGATCGTCCTCGTCCAGGTTCAACGAAATCACCTGACCAACGGGCAAGCCGTTGAAGCTTACGCCGCCAGCGGAGGAGAGGCCCGATACGTTTTCGAACAGAACGTCGTAATATGCGTATTGGCGCGACACCTCGAATTTCGCGAGCCATAGGAAAAACCCAAAGGCACCAAGGATGCCCGCGATTGTGAACGCGCCAATCAGGATATAGTTTGCCCGGGTTTCCATAGCCTTTACCTGTCCTGCCCCTTCTCTTGCGCCGCGCGGGCCCGGGGGCCGGTGAAATACTCTTGAACCCAAGGATGGTCGACTTTGGTCATTTCTTCAATCGGACCTTCAACCAGAACCCGTTTTTCTGCGAGCACTGCGACCCTATCGCAAATGGCATAAAGACTATCGAGGTCATGTGTGACCATAAAGACGGTCAAGCCTAAAGCATGCTGCAATTCACCGATCAACTCGTCATACGCAGCCGCGCCGATTGGGTCGAGACCGGCGGTTGGCTCGTCCAGAAATACGATCTCGGGGTCCAAAGCCAAGGCACGGGCAAGGGCGGCGCGTTTGCGCATCCCACCGGACAATTCAGAGGGTAACTTGCCGCAACTTAGTTGCGGCAATCCGACAAGGCTGATCTTCAGGTTACCAAGCGCGCACATCAGGTTTTCGCTCAGCCCTGTATGTTCGCGCAGTGGGGCCATCACGTTCTGCAAGACCGTCAGCGAGGAAAACAATGCTCCATCCTGAAAGGCAACGCCCCAGCGACGCTCAATCCGGCGGCGTTCCTGTTCCGGGCCATTCAATACGTCGACACCCAGCACCTCAATGCTGCCCGCCGCGGGTCTGTTCAGGCCCACAATCGTGCGCAGCAGAACCGATTTGCCAGTTCCCGATCCGCCGACGATCCCCAGAACTTCACCACGCCACACATCCAGATTCAGGTTCTGATGTACAACTTGAGGTCCGAACTGGTTTGTAAGATTGCGAACGCGGATCACCGCTTCGCGCTGAGCGCCGGTATTAGATGTCTGTTCCAGCGTCGTGCCGTCCATCTCAGACCTCCATCACCGAAAAGAAGATCGAGAACAAAGCATCCAAAGCGATCACCAGAAAGATGGATTGCACAACCGAAGCCGTGGTTCGTTGCCCGACGGATTGGGCAGACCCCTTGACCTGCATTGCCTGCCAGCAAGCAATAACGCCGATGACCAAGGCGAAGAAGGGGGCCTTGATCATGCCGATGGCGAATTGCCAAATACCTGTGTTTTCTTTCAGGCGCGTGACGAACATGCCAGGGCTGACCCCAAGGTCGATCCAACTCATCAATCCGCCGCCGATCAGGGCGGCAAGGTCGGCGATGAAGCCAAGGATCGGCAGCATGATCAACAGGGCAACAACACGTGGGATCACCAACACCTCGATTGGGTCCAAACCCAATGTGCGCATTGCGTCGATCTCTTCCTGAACCTTCATCGAGCCAATCGAGGCGGTAAAAGCCGAGCCTGAACGCCCAGCAACGATGATCGCTGTCAGCAAAATGCCGAGCTCACGCAAAACTGAGATCGAAATCAGTTCGACCACGAAAATCTCGGCGCCGAACTGCTTTAGCTGGGTCGCGCCCTGAAAGGCCAGTACGACGCCGATCAGGAACCCCATAAGGGCAACGATCGGGATGGCCTTGAGGCCGGTCTCTTCCATTTGCGAGACCAAGGCCGCTTTGCGCAGACGGCGCGGCATTAGAATTGTACGGACAAGACGATGCAGCGTCAGACCCAGGAAGCCCAGCAGGGATAGCATGCCTTTTCCGGCCTGGGCGGTGCGTTCCCCGACACTTGCGACCCAGTCGGTAAAACTGCGCTTTTCAGTTGCCACACCGGGGTCGTCGGGAATGTTTTCCGCCACGGTTTCCAAAAGCGCGGAATGGGCGGGCTTTAACCCTTCATAATGAACGTTTGCGCCACTTGCCTTTGCGCGCCGCGCAACATCGGCAATCAGCCATGCGCCACCGGTATCCAGTGCCCCGACCTTCGAAAGATCGACAGTTAGTTCGTTACCGTCTGCTCGAAACCCTTCAAACGCCTTTTCGACCATGTCCAGGGATTGAGTCACCAGATCACCCGAAACCCGCAGGTAAACGCCGTTGGCGTCACGGTCCGACTGTATCACTGGCTGCGTCATGAGCGTATGTGATGGCAAAGGACATTGACCTGCAACGGATTTTTGCGAACTACGTTGTATTTCTTACCGCTCAATAGCGTCTAAGTGACATCTCCAGACACCAAAGTCATGGTTGTGGTTGGTTTTGCGCTCAACTGGGCCGACCGGTGCAAGATCATTTCAAATTAATCTGTTGCTTCTGTTGCAAGGGCGCGCGGGGCGAAAATCCGATGGGTTGTGACTCAGGTGTTGCGGGGTTCTGCGAACCAAGACAGAGTTCGCTCTGGCGCCACTGACGTGGAATCAGGGAGAGCGAAATGCGGCACGCTAAGAATGTTTTGTTCATCATCATAGATCAATTGCGCGCCGACTGTCTGAACGGCGCTTTAGCGGCCCATGTCGATCTGCCAAACCTGCGTGCATTCATGGACGAGGCGGTGACGTTTGACCGGCATTTTTCGGTGACCAACCCCTGTGGCCCTTCGCGTGTGTCAATCCTGACCGGGCAATATGCAATGAACCACCGGTCGGTTCGCAATGGAACCCCGTTGCGGCACGACACCCCTAACATCGCGACCGAAATGCGCAAAGCCGGCTATCTGCCCATGCTGTTTGGATACACGGATACATCCGCCGACCCTAGGGTGCATGATCACAACGATCCGATCCTGAAATCCTATGAACACCCAATGGCTGGGTTTCATGAGGTCCTCGAAATGCGGTTGGAGGAATCCTATCCTTGGCGCGGACACCTGATGCAAAAGGGCTATGCGTTCGAAGACTACTGGGACGTTCACAAGCCGGTCGCGCCGGATGGGGGTGATCCCCGATTGAATGACCCTGCGATGTATCGGGCGGAAGACAGTGATACTGCGTTCCTGACGGACGTGTTCTTGAACAGTATGGCGCCTTATGTTGGCAAAGACTGGTTTGCCCATCTGACCTATATTCGACCACACCCGCCATTGGTCGCCCCGGCACCCTACAACGATATGTATGACCCAGCGACCCTGCCTCGGCCCGAAGGGTTCTCCAATTCGTTGGATGAGCGGGCGATGCACCCGTTTATTGGCCCGACAATTGACAATACGTCTGCCGGTGATTTTGTTCTGGGCTTTGACGGGGTTGAGCCGACGCTTGAAAACACCCAATCGCTACGCGCCGTTTACTTGGGCCTTGCGACCGAGGTTGACCATCACATCGGGCGTGTCGTCCAGTTCCTGAAGGATAGCGGCCAATACGACAACACGATGGTTGTCATCACTGCGGACCACGGAGAGATGCTGGGCGACCGACACAGCTGGGGCAAGATGGCGGTCTTTGACGCCGCCTATAAAACGCCATTGATGATTAGGGACCCCAACAATCAATCGCATGCCGGGTCGGTGATCTCGGTACCGACGGAATCCATCGACATAACGCCGACGATATTGGATTGGATCGGCCAGCCGATCCCAAATTCCATGGACGGTCGATCGTTGCTGCCGCTGATGCAAGGGCAAATCCCCGAAGATTGGCGCAGCTATTCCTTCAGCGAGTTGGATTTTGCCGAACCAGAGCAACCTACGATCTGGCAGCAGGTTTTGGGGACGGGCAATAGCGATTCATGTCTGGGCATCCTGAGGGATGAGCGATTCACTCTGGTCGAATTCGCCGCAGACCTTCCGCCCATTCTGTTTGATCGGCAGGATGGTGGAGAATTGCGGAACAAAGCAAATGATCCCGAATGTATGTCGGTCTTGATGCGCCTATCCAGACAAATGTTGCGCCATCGGATGCAAAATATGGATCATACGCTGTCCCTGGATTCCATTACGGCGGATGGTCCCAAGACCAAATCCAGGTATTGAACGCAAAATATATGCGACCAGTTTTTCCAACCTGTCGCGCTGTTGCCCTCTACACCTGTAACAGATCCGGTGTTACGCATGTGTCGCGGGGAGGATGGGTTTGGAAATATCCGAGCAACAGATAAAATCTATGACGACAGCTGGTCTGAACCTGATCGGCCAGGCCCTGTCGATCTATGACAGTCAGCTTCGGCTGGTGGTCAGCAATCGACCGTTTCAGACAATGTTCGATCTGCCGGACCATCTTGTCCAGCCCGGTGCGTTGTTCAGTGATACGATCCGGCACCTCGCATCCAGTGGCGAATACGGCGATGTCGATGATGTCGAAGCGGCTGTCGATCTGCGTGTCAATCAGGCTCTGACCTTCGAATCTCACTATATTGAACGTGTTCGGGCCAATGGCCAGGTCATATCGGTCGAGGGTGCCCCACTACCCAAAGGCGGATGGGTGGCGGTCTACACAGACATAACCAATACCAAACAGGCTGAGGCCCTGTTGCGTGCCCGCTCCGAGGAGCTTTCTGGTCAGTTGCTCGACCGGGCTGAAGAACTGTCAGCAACGAACAGAAAACTGGCGGCAACAAATTCGGCGCTGGAAGAAGCCAAGCGTCAATTGACCGAGATCGAAGCGCGCACCCGTATGACGACCGAGATGATGCCGGCCCATATTGCACATCTGGATGCTGACGGCCGTTACGATTACTCCAACCGGCGGCTAAACTCGGTCATGCCAGGTCGCCCGTCCGAGATTTTGGGTATGCATATTTCTCAGGCGTTGGGATCTGCCGCTTTTACACGCGTCCAGACGCATCTAGAAAAGGCCTATGCCGGGGAAACCTCTGTTTTTGAATTTACCGAAGATCAGGATTCCAGGCGCATTCGCGTATCCTTCACACCTGATGGCGAAGGTGGTGTTTACATCATGTCCGTCGACATCACCGAGGAAACGCAGGCGCGTGTCGCGCTGCAACAAACCCGTCGCCGCGCGATGGCCGCACAGATGACAAGTGGGTTGGCACATGATTTCTCGAACCTGTTGACTATTATCCTGGGCATGCAGTCCCGATTGGAAAAGATGGATTTGCCGGAAGACGCCCGTGAGCTGATCGACGCGACCAAGCAGACAGCGCGCAGGGGCGGACAATTGCTGAACCGCATCGCCGACATGACGGGCAACCGGACACCTCAACCCAAAGCGACGGACATGCGCGGGTTGCTCGAGGATTTACGCATTCTGGCCTCTCCATCCCTGCCGCGCGGTGTTGGCCTGTCGGTGGTCAATACGTTGCCGGACAAAGCCCTTATGCTGGATCCGGGGATGGTTCAGGACGCCTTGCTGAACCTGGTTTTGAATGCGCGCGATGCTTGTGGAGAATCCGGTCAGATCACAATCAGCGCCCATACCATCGGTGAGATATGGACCGAAATCGCAGTGTCAGACACTGGCCCCGGGTTTTCGAAAGATGCGTTGGAAAAGGCGTTGAACCCGTTTTTTACAACCAAAGGCGACAAAGGGTCGGGCCTTGGTCTGCCGATGGTCTACGACACCGTCAAGCTGGCCGGGGGCGACCTGAGTCTGCGCAACACCCCGTCAGGTGCGTCGGTCATTTTGCGATTGCCTTACCGTGCGGCGCCGCCGGTACAGGAGGGGTTGGTTCTGTTGGTCGAAGACAGCAACGATCTGCGCAGTCAATTCCGCGATATGTTGGTCGACATCGGGTTTGCAGTGATTGAGGCGACGTCTTGTGACGAAGCCATCGCCCTGGCAAAAGATGTCAAAGACATTGCTTTGGTACTGTCCGATATTCGCCTTGAAGGGCAGGAGACGGGTTTGGATCTTTTGGCAAAACTGGAGCCCGCCTTGCCCCGTATCCTTATGACATCCTTGCCTTATTCCGATCCGTTGTATCGCGAGGCGCTGAAATGTGCGCCGGTGCTGCGGAAACCCTTTACCCGGGCGCAACTGTCCGCCCTGATCCGTGACGAGGCTGCCTGATGACTCAACCGCTGGTGACCATCGTCGATGATGAGCCCGAGATCCGGCGCATTCTGACCGACGCGCTTGAAGAAGCAGGCTTTCGTACCCAGAGCTTTGCGCGCGCACGGGAATTCGAAGCGTCGCTCAAACGGGTCACGCCGGACGTATGTCTGGTTGACTTGTCATTGCCGGATACGGACGGGTTGGCACTGGTGCATCGGCTGGCGCTGGAGCAGGGGGCTTCGGTCATTATCATATCCGGTCGTGCTCAGGTTCAGGATCGTGTCACCGGTTTGGAACTGGGGGCGGATGACTATATTACCAAGCCATTCGACCCTGCCGAAGTTGTGGCGCGCATTCGGGCGCGGCTGCGGTCCCCCAAGGCGCAGACCACACAGTCTGACGTGGCGCGCTTCAACGGTTGGACGGCTTATTTTGATCGCTACATCCTAGAAGACGGATCCGGCGCCGAGACCCCGTTCAGTCATGCAGAGGGAGAAGTTCTGAGGCTGTTTCTGGAAAGTCCCAAGCGATTGATCAGCCGCACTCAGATGCAAGATGCCCTGGGTGGCGCTGCCGGCGACAGTTTCGATCGTGCGATGGATGTCAGAATTTCCAGGTTGCGGACCAAACTGGGCGAAGACCCCAAAAACCCTCGCCTGATCAAAACTATCTATGGTGCCGGATATATATTTTTGGGTGATGTTGAATGGTAAGCAATGGTCTAAACGACGTCCTGCCGCGTTAATACTTGGGGCACCAGTTTGTCGTTTGACGCTGCACTTTTTTATTCGCGCAGAGCGCGATCCTTAATCTTGATTACGGGTTGCAAAAGGTAGTCCATAACTGTTTTCTTGCCTGATAAGATATCCACTTCGGCAATCATCCCAGGTATGATCTCGACGGCAACGCCGCTTGCGTCCAGAATAGCGTGACGTGTCTGGATTTCGATGACGAATACCTCTTCATCATTACGTTCCGGCCTTGTCACCGTGTTCGCGCCTATACGGGTGATCTCACCATCCAGCGCGCCGTAACTCGCAAAGTCATAGGCCGTAATTTTTACCTTAACGAGCTGGCCTGCGTGCAAAAACGCGATATTTTCTGGGCGAACATAGGCCTCGACCAGAAGCCTGTCGTCTAGTGGAACAATCTCGATCAGCTCTTCGCCGCTGCGTGCCAAACCGCCAATCGTTGTCCGGTGAATGCGATTTACGATCCCCCGCACCGGTGATCTGATCTGAGCGCGATCCGCGCGGTCTTGCAAGGCCGGCAAGGACGGCCGAAGTGCTGCGAGTTCGGCTGTTGAGACTGCAAGGTCGGTCAGAGCTGCGCTCTGGAACCTGCTATGTGCCGCTTGAATACGATCGTCGATTTCTTCCAATCCGGTTTTCAACCTTTTGGTCACTGCAACTGCACGGACCTTGCGACCCTCCCATTCGGCGGAACTGCGGCGCAGCGACAAAAGCGTTGTCGCAGGTTCCATCCGTTTTTCCACCAAGGGGGTTATGATGGCGCGTTCTTCGGCCAGAATCCCAAGCGTTTCTTCGGCTGTTACCTGGTCTACCAATCCTTCCTCATACTCGCGGTGTCGCTGCTCACGCTGCCGCTCCAGAATGGCGATTTCAGCAGCCAGTTCCGCTTGACGGCCCTGATACAAAGCAGTTTCCGATCTTACGACTTCTGGCGCACCTTCAATTAGCTCTTCTGAGAAGGTAAGCTGGGTGCCGTCAATCTCTGCCTTCAATCGTTGGGCACGAGCCATTAATCCATACGCGCGCTGTTGTTCCTGGCTCAACTGACTGTCGATTTGCGTTGTGTCGAACTCCATCAACAGTGTTCCCTTGTCGACAACCAACCCTTCCGCGACGTGCAAGGATTGCAATACTCCGGGTTCTGTTGCCTCGATTAGTTGAACGTCTGCCGACGGCACAATCCGCCCGTCCACGCGAGTCACGTCGTCCAGTTCCGTCATATAGGCCCAAAGCCCGGCGGAGACGAGACAGGCAAGGATAACAAGCAACAGGAGAGACCCCCCCAACGGAGATTTTCCCCGCATTTCTCTTGCCATCATGGCAAGGTCAGGATGCCGCGACATTCAGATGCCTCCCTGTTGAGCGCGCGCGCTGGGTCAGCATGCTTTTTGGACCGTCTGCGCCGACCCGGCCGCGTTCGATAACAATGACCCTGTCGACCAGATCAAGCAGGCTGCTCCGATGTGTGACGATAACCATTGTGGCGTCATTGGTTTCTTGCTTCAGACGCTTGATAACTTCGGCTTCGGTCTTCACGTCCATTGCACTGGTAGGTTCATCCAACAGCAACACTGGTGGGCGTCCAATCAACGCGCGGGCAAGCGCGATGGCTTGACGCTGGCCGCCCGATATTCCTTCGCCACGTTCTGCCAGTTGTTGGTCATAGCCGTTGGGGCAATGCGCGATAAAATCTTCAACCCCGGCCACCTGGCCCGCTCTGATCAAATCTTGATCCCTGGCCCGGATCGCACCGCTGGCAATGTTTTCGCGAATTGAGCCGGAAAAAAGCCAAACGTCCTGCAAAACCGAACCGACATTGCGACGTAGGTCGCCAGGGTCAATCTGACGGATATCGACCCCATCCAGCAATACCGAACCGGTTCTCGGCTCGAATAAACCGAGCATCAAACGCGCGATTGTGCTTTTCCCAGATCCGATCGCGCCCAGAATGGCAACTTTTTCACCCGGTTCTATGTCGAATGAGACACCTGAAAGGGCATCATCGGCTTGTTCGGGATAGGCAAAATGCACATCTTTGAAAGAAATGCGGCCTTTAACATGTGGTCGACTAATCCAGTTGCGCCCTTCGGGCCGCTCATTTTCCGCCTGCATCAAAGCGTTCAGATTTCGATACGCGCTGCGCGCCTGGTTCACACGTGTGAGTGTCTGGGCAAGCTGCCCCAATGGCGCCAGCGCGCGTCCAGTCAGCATTACAGACGCGATTAACGCACCCATACTTGCCTGCCCTTCAGTGATCAGGAACACGCCGAAGAAAACAATCAGGACCTGCGCCGCCTGTTGCGTGAAGCCCGTCAGATTCAATGCGAATTGGGTTACTGTCCGGCTGCGGATTCCATGCGAGGACTGCCTCTCGATAGCATCTTCCCATCGCGCCCGCATTTGTTTTGCCGCTGCGGTTGTTTTGATGGTTTCAAGACCGGAAACCGTCTCGACCAGTACGGATTGTTTTGACTGACCGTCCGCAAAGCTTTTTTCGGCCAAACGCGATAATATTGGTTGTACTACCAGGCCCGCAATCAAAACAATCGGAACGGCAAGGGCAGGTATCAGCGCCAGGGGTCCACCAACGAGGTGAATGACCAATATAAAGAGGGCGATGAAGGGCAGGTCCACGAGGGCGACCAGAGTTGCCGATGTAAAAAACTCGCGCAGAGTTTCAAATTCGCGGATTGTGCTGGCCATAGCACCGGTCGATCCGGTCCGCGATTTCATTTTGATGTTCAAAACCTGGTCAAAAACGCGCCGCCCCATAAACAAATCGGCCTTTTGCCCGGCCCGATCAATAAAGCCAGCGCGCAAGAGTTTGAGGGCGAAATCGAAAGCAAGGGCAAGACCAACCCCTGCGGTCAGTGCGATAAGGGATTCCGTCGCCTCATTCGGAAGAACCCTGTCATAGACGACCATGATGAAAACGGATGTGGAAAGGCCCAGGAAATTAGCTACCGCCGCAGCAAGCACCACTTGCGCATAAGACCAGCGGTTTGCCAACATGGCCGACCAAAACCAATGCCCGGATGCGGTCTTGTTTCGGCCCTGCGTTTCCTCGTTGTGGCTGCGCCGAAACAAAAGTGCGTACCCGGTGTAGCGATTTCCTATAACTTTCTCTTCAACCTCTCCGATGCCTTCACCCATCTCAGGGTCGAAAATCAGAAGATGGCCGCTCTTGGTACGCCCGTGAAACACAACTGCTTTTTCGTCCTCCAACAGAAAAATTGCTGGGACTAGTGAGTCATCGAAATCCACAACTCTTCGCGACCCAAACCCAGCCTGCAACCCGGCATGGCGCGCCACCGCAATCGCCTCGCGTTGGGTCAAATGGCCTGTGGTGCCGGATTGCGCTGCGTGAAGTGCCCCGACCGTAAGTGAGCGATCAAGATGCGCGGCGACGTGCAGCAGGCAGGTTTCTAACGGAGAAAGCTCTTGTTTAGGTGTTAAAGGTTTCAACGCGGCCATGAATCTACGCCTGTGTTTGCAATTGAAATACCGAGATAATCCAGGATGTCCCCTGTCAGACTGAGGGCGGCGTAGTTTGTAAGGAAGAAGCTTTGTTCCGCCAAAATCAGCCTTTGCTGCGCGTTCACATAGTCTCGCTGGGCATCCAATATCTCGATCAAGCTGCGTCGGCCGATGGTGAATTGAGCCCGCGTAGCTTCCACGCTTTCGGCGTTAGCCTGGGCAGCTAAACGAGCCGCCTGCAGGCGAACCGCTCCCGCGTCCTGATCTGACCGGATGAACTCTAACTCGCGGCGGATTTCTCGAATTAACGTCTCACGGGCGAATTCGGCCTCTTTTACCTGAGCTTGGGCTGCAGCTATGGCGGCCTTACGTTGACCGGTGCTGTCCAGTTCATAGTTAACGGACAGGTCGACACCGAAATTAGCATCATTGCTGTCATCGCGATCAGCAAAAGCCGCGATCTCTACACCTGGCTGCCGCCGCGCAATGGCTGCGGTCTGCTCGGCCTTTGCGGCGATCAAAGCGGCATTCGCACGTCGTACTTTTGGGCTGTCCAAAACGATTTTCGAATCCGTTCTGGCCAATTTGGGCGCAGCGACTGGAGCGGTAAGTGCCCCCGGTGGGCGTCCGAAGACTTCCTGGTATTGTGCCTCGGCCCTGTCTGTCCGGGCTTCTGCATCGGCAAGCTGCGTTCGCGCGTCTGCCATACGCGAGCGTGCGGTCAAAACGTCGGCATTTGAGCCCACGCCCTGCGTGCTGCGTTCCGTGATCTGGCGCACGATCTCGGCGTGCACCTCAACGTTCTGGGTTGAGATTTCCAGGATCTTGCGCCGATCAAGGACCACAACATACGCTTCGATCGCGGCGAGGGCCAACGCCGCTGCGGTTTGCAGCTGACCGCCTCGGCTTTCGAGGACGCGAGCCTGAGCCGCAGCCAGTTCGCCCGACGCAGCACCTCCGTCAAAGACGAGTTGCGAAACGCGCAGATACGGGGTGAAGTCTGCAATATCGGAATTCACACGCTGTGATCGCGCATTAATGCCCATTGATACGCGAGGAAGGAAAGCACCCTTGGCCGCATTTTCGTCAGCGTCTGCGATTTCCAGTCGTGTCGCGCTTTGCGCGAGGTTTGGGTTAGTTTCGACAGCCGCCCGCACCTTTTGACCAAATTCGCTTTGCGTCAGACGTGGAAGGGGCCGCTGCGCGCCAGCCCCAACAGAACCTGCTGACAGTGAAACCTCTACGCCCGTAAGGTCAGGCGGAGGTGCGCAAGCCGCCATTAAAGGAATACACAGACAGGCAAGATACTTTAGGCCAGAGTTGCAGCAGATCAGAGGCATATTCACACCTCACCGGTCACTAAAAGTTCGTCATTATGCGCGTGTGCCATGGCGGTAAGGAAACGCGAAATGTCTGAATTTTCGGTGTATTGCTTTTGAAGTTTTGGTTTTGCCAGCTGCTCCTGTGCCTGCGACAGCCAAGAAATGTGTGATAGTGATACTTGGTGAGCGTGCAGCAATTGAATTGCACCGACATCAAACAACGCAAGCTTCTCTGTCTGCGAAAGAGCCTTCAGGCGTCGGACATCCAGGACCAGGTACCCCGTCGGCAAGGCGACGTTTTCGTAGCTGGTCATTTTTTCAAAAAGACCCATCTCTTGAATGACTTTACACACGGACCGAATGTCCTTTGCCGAAGCCTCTCGTGCTTGGATAAACCTGAGGACGTTTAAAAGTTCAGCGGTCAACTCACCAGCGTCGGTAAAGAACGGTTCGTCCTCCGGAGTGTCAGTGACCAGGCCAGAAGATTCATCGACCTGAAGTTGTGGCTCACAATCCGTTTTACTCGGCAAACCCGCTTGAAAGGGCGGGCACCGTAACGCGGACGGAATGTAGGTGGCCAACCATCGGCCTTCGTCGGACACAAAAGGGGTTGGCGCGTCCGTGTTAAATGACAAAAGCGCTACAGGTTCAATTTCCCCCTCGGATTCGCGAAACAATACCGGGTACGTGGCCGCGACGAGCAGAATTTCTTTCTCGACAATCGAGCAAGCCTGCTGGGTTTCCGCAAAGTGGTAAGATGAAAAACGCTTCCAGTATTTGCCACTGTGCCGCTCATATGTGACTGGGAACAGGCCGTTCTCTGCCATGTTTGATCCTTTGGTGTATGGAGTGGCTGCCGGTTGAAAAGCCGGCAGTCCGTGTTTTGATCAAGCCGTTGCTCCGGTCGGGTCGGCGATCAGGATATTGTCCGCGCTCAATCCGCTAAGGTCGTCCAACCCCGAAAAATGCGCCATGGTTTCAACGGTGGCTGCAGTCGGGGATGAATAGTCGACCCTGACCAGAACGCTGTCGTCTCCATCTGTCGCGAGTACGTAGATCTCGTCACCGGCTTGAAGTCCCGTCAAACTTTCGACGGCAGTTTCAATTGTGTTGATCGACAGGTCGGCCAGAGCTGTGGTCAAGCCGATGACGCCCGTGTTGGCACCAACTGCGCTGCCTACATTTAATGTCTCAACGTCCGTGCCATCGCCACGCAAAGTAGAGTGATCGAGGCCACTGAACATCAACGCATCTGACACATCCGCTGCCGCGCCGAGTGAAAAGCCGGTGATCGTGTCCACTCCGTTAGCCGCAGGGGCGGCTTCGAACACAACGACGTCGCGACCCGCGTCCGAGACATTGATGGCGTCGTCACCGCCCTGACCACGAACAAAGCTGTCCACATCGCTGGCGACCAAAGTGTCATTTCCATCAGTGCCGACTATGACGGTCGTCGGACCCCCATCCGGGGTGGTAAGCGACAGTTCAACCGGTTTGCTGGGGTCCTGAACGGTCATGGTGAACGTTACCAGAGGTTGGTTCAGATCCGTAAAGCTGGTCGCAACACCTGCAAAGTTGACCACGGAGCCCCCAACTGGGTTGGACAGATACAGACCGAAAGCCCCGTTCCCAATATCGGATCCTGCGTCGAAGGTCACAACTGAAGGATCAAATCCCAACTCGATCGTCATAGCTAGCCCGCTGGAAACGTCGCGGTCAGCGTCTGCGAAGATTTGGTACGTGATAGTTGAACCGCTCCGACCCGCTTCTGCAATGACATATGCGCCCGGTACATGCGCCGTCGTCTCACCGGTTGCCGGTAAAGGATCAGGGCCGCCGGAAACCGTGGCCTGCGCCTGAAAGTTCAGGTCATCACCTGCTGAAATACCTGTGAAATCCGACGCCGGAACTGCAAGCGACCAGGTTCCATCAGCTGCGACAGTAGCGGTGCCGACAGAGTTACTATTGAGTGTTACATTCACCGCTTGGCCAGCGGCGAGGCCAACGGATGTTCCAGATACAACAACGCCAGAACTCTGCGCGTCGCCGAGTGAAATTGAGTTGTTCGCCCCTATAGAATTCAGGTCTAACAGCGGCCGGAAATCCGTAGCGAGTGTTGTGGTCGCCGGACTGGCGCTATTGCCGGCCTGATCACTGACCGTTGCAGAAATGGGGAAATTTGTACTGTCCGCCAATCCGGAAAGATCCGCCGCAGGGACAGTGACCGACCAAGTGCCACCAGTGGCGACACCGGTATATGATTGGCCATCCAGCATGACGGTGACTATTTGCCCTTCTTCCGCCGATGTCGCCCCGGAAATGGACAGATCGTTGCCCTTTTCGGAGACGTCCAAAACAGATCCTACAGCCAATGGGTTGATCGTCACAGTTGGTGCTGTGAAGTCTGTTCCAAACCCATCACTCGCGCTGGCGCTGTTTCCAGCCGTGTCTGAAACCGTCGCATTCACACTGTAAATTTCGTCGTCTTGCAGGGCATTTAAGCCGGCCGCCGGCGAAACCAACGTCCAGGTGCCGCCACTGACCGTAGTGGTATTGCTCAGGTCTACAATGCCATCTGCCCTGACGATTTCCACGGTGATGGTGGTGCCGTCCGGGGCATCCGATGCACCTGAGACCGTCAGATCCGTGCCGCGTTCCGCCAAGTTCATGACCGGGCCGTCGGACAAATTGGTGATGGTGATGGAATGAGGTGAGAAATCAGTGTCAAAACTGCCGCTTGCCTGCAGCGCTGGGTTTCCGGCGGCATCTGTCACGTCTGCAGTCACCGGGATTGTTGCGCCATCGGACAATGCCGTCAAATCTGCCGCGGGTACAGTCGCGCTCCAGACGCCACCAGATACGGTGCCAGTATAATCCTGGCCGTTTAACGATACGGTTACGGTCTGTCCGTCCTCTGCATCAGTTGATCCGGTGATTGTCAGGTCCGTATCACGCTCAGCGGCATTCAGGACGGCACCATCAGAGTATCCATCGATGGTCAAGGTTGGGGCGGTGACATCCTTGGATACGGGTGCATTCGCCTGGTTGGCTGCGAGCCCGTCCGCATTGGATACATTTGCGGTGATGGTGAATGTGCCCCCGTCTGCCAATGCTCCAAGGTCGGCCGCTGGGATGGTCACCGACCAGCTGTTGCTGGACACTGCGCCGATGTAACTCTGGCCGTCCAGCACGACTGTTACTTGCTGGCCGTCTTCTACGTTCCCGGTAATTCCCGAAATTGTTAAATCCGAACCGACTTCTGCCGCGTTCACAGCGGATCCAACTGATAGCGGCGATATGGAAATTGCAGGGCCAGTCAGATCTACCGGAACGGAGGTCATTGCCGGAACCGAAGTGTTTCCTGCTTCATCGCTGACAACGACCCTTATCGACACAGGAGTACCTGAGGGCAGATTTGCGAGATCAGCGGATGGAATAGTGACGCTCCAACTACCGTCAGAGGCGGTTGTCAAATAGGTTTGCCCGCCGAATTCGACCATAACTGTCCGGCCATCAGCTGCTGTTGTCGATCCGCTCAGCTCCATATCGTTCTGAACGTCGACCAATTCGATTTTGTCGACGGGGAGAGGATCCAAGGTAACGGTCGGCGCCGTAAAGTCTGTCTCAATGCTGTCACTGATCTGTGCTGCCGGGTTCCCCGCCATATCTGAAACATCTGCGGTCAACACGATGGTTTCGCCATCCGGCAACGCGGCAAGATCGCTGGCAGGAACAGTGACGGCCCATTGACCGTCGGTCACAGTGCTAGAGTATGTTCCGCCGTTCAGAGTAACCGTCACGGTCTGACCGTTTTCCGCGTTTGTCGTCCCGGAAACGGTCAAATCCGTTGCGCTTTCCGCCGCATTTATGACCGCACCGTCCGACAATCCGGAAATTGTCAGAGTAGGGGGTACTGTATCGATGTTGTAAGATACGGTCTCTACCGAAAGTTCTCGCCCGCCGCTGTCCAAGTGAAGAACCGTGACGTTCTGAACACCTTGTGGCAGACTGGCCGCTTCGACGGCTGTCAGCGAAATGCTCCAACTTCCATCGGGATTGAGTGGCACGGACTTGACCAAAGACCCGATCGTAAGTTCCACTGTTTCGGTTCCATCCGGGACCCTGATATTCGCCTCTGTGCTGCTGAGCGCCGTGGATTGTGCTTGTGCGAGGTTCAAAACCTGAGGCGGTGCAGGCGGCGCGGGTTGAAAATCACCATCGTCTCCACCACCGCCGCCGCCGGCCCCCGCCGCGGCGGCCCCCGCCAGGCCCAATCCGCCCAATGCAGCCCCGACGCCACTGATGCCGCCGCCAGCCGCAGCGGCACCACCTGCTTCGGCAGCCAGACTAAATTGCGCAATTTCACTCACGGTATTTTCGGCGATCATGATCGCGCCACTGTCCAGAACCTGAACGTTTTCCGCAGCGACAATCATTGTACTGCCATCTATCATCTTCAGCAGAACATCCCCGTTTTTCAGGAGCTTCACTGACTGAACGCCGGGAATCGTTTCTGCAAACTGATAGGCATAAAGCTCTTCTATCGTTGCCTGCGCCAAGGCGGGTAGCGCCATGAGAGTCGAGCCAAGTCCCCCGGCGATACCGCGTCCAATCCAGCGTCGCATCTTGCCATCAATCCACCGGCGAATGTGGTCCTTGCGACCATTGTCTGATCCGGGGTCTGCAGTTTTGGCTTTGGGATCATGTTCTTTGGTCATCTTACCCTCACATGTGATGTCTGTGTCCGCCTGGATGGGCCAGGTTTTGTTCATCAGTCTTTCGCGTTTGTGACTCATGCGGTCGGACCAGGAAAAATTGTGTTAAACTCAAACCGAACTCCTCATTTTCACCACAATTCCGCTTTGGTATCGGGCCGGGCATCGGATCATCCTGCAGTCATTGCCAAGTTTGGCGTGGGGTGATGTAGTATGATGCTTCAGTTCGAAAGCGTGGTTGCAACAGGGAGCGCAGCGCTCGATTCAGGTATCCGTGATACGGCTTTAAAAACGCTTAACGGGGCCACGTATCTGTACAGTTTGACCGGCCCCGGAGGCGGTGTTGCGGTCTGGAAGCTTGTTGATGGCGCTGTGCCGCAACTGGTCGATACCGAGTATTTCAGTGGTTCGATCACGTTTCAGGTGGGCAGCATCGGAACACCGGTCTCATTTGGTGGTGGTAATCAGCTCGTTTTGGATATCGACACTGCAAATGGGCTTCTGGGATATGATTTGAACGCGGATGGGACCGTTGGATCCTTGCGGGAAACCGGGACATTGACTGGCGGCGGTGACATTTCAGCCCTGGTGAAACTGTCGACCGGGTCCGGCGATCTGCTGATGATGGCGCATGAAGATACCGGGCGGATTGTCACCTATACCGTGAACGGGGACGGCACGTTGACGTCCTCGGGCGTGATCGTGGCACGATCTGATTCGATGCAGTCATTGAGCGTTGGCGCAGACAACTTTGTTATTGCGGCCGACGGGGCCAGCAACACTGTCTCGACCTACAGGGTTGATGGGGGAACTGCAGCCATAGCAGTGGTAGACAACAGCGAGGTCCTGACGACTTTGGGAATTGCTGCGCCCACGGCGGTCGAAGTGATACAGGCATATGGCAAGTCCTGGGTGGTGGTCGCGGGGGCTGAAAGCAACTCTCTCAGTGTGATGGAATTGGCCGCCGATGGCCGTCTAATCCCAACCGATCATGTCCTGGATTCGCTGCACACACGGTTCGAGTCGGTTCAGGATCTTTCAGTGGTTGAGGTCAATGGGCATGTGTTTGTTGTCGCGGGCGGTGGCGATGATGGAATAACCTTGTTCGCCATGACGCCCGGCGGACAATTGGTGCATTTGGACAGTTTTGCCGATACGCTCCAAAGCGGTTTGCAGAATGTGGAGTCGTTCAGCGTCGCGCAGGTCGGTGATGAGTTGCAGATTCTGGTCGCGTCGCAACAGGATGCGGGGCTGACCCAACTTACGGTGGATGTCGCGGATCTGGGCGTCGTGCGTAGTGGCCTGGAAACCGTTAACGGGACCGTCGGTAACGATATACTCAGCGGCAATATCCTTCCGACGACCCTTATTGGTGGGGCCGGGGATGACATATTGATTGCGGGTTCGGCCGCGACCACAATGACGGGCGGGTCCGGTGCCGACATCTTTGTCATGCAATACGGAGCGGAAACCACCACAATCAC
The DNA here is from genome assembly GCF_059612275.1 of Ruegeria sp. CDSA034. Taxonomy (NCBI): domain Bacteria; kingdom Pseudomonadati; phylum Pseudomonadota; class Alphaproteobacteria; order Rhodobacterales; family Roseobacteraceae; genus Ruegeria; species Ruegeria sp. CDSA034. Next base: position 95,257 of record NZ_JBXWQH010000009.1, on the reverse strand, counting down.
GGACTTTCAGGCCGGTATCGACCGGTTGGACACATTCGACTATCCGCTGCTCAGAACGCCCGAACAGTTGACTTTTACCGTGACGGCACAAGGCGCTCGGATTGAATACTTCAATGAGACAATATTCGTGAACTCCGCCTCTGGTGGTCCGCTGAACAGCGCTCAGGTGTTTGGCGCGGGTTTTGGCGGCCCCAATCACATTCCCGTCGATTTCGGCGATTTCGGGGGGCTCGATCCGGGCAGTTCCGATGGGGTTTTGGGGGATGTTTCAATTAACTCAGAAACCGCCAACCCCAGCCTCAGCGACGCAGAAATCAGCTTCACCCCAAATGGCGGAGCTACAATCACTGTACGTGCAGACAGCAATGGACGGTTCGATTTGAATTTACCGTCCGGCACTTTTGAGGGCGAGTTTGACGTCATCAAGACCTATTCCACTGCGAGCAAGGACATCAACGCATTGGACGCGCTGCAGGTTTTGCGAATTTCGGTCGGACTGGACCCGACATGGGGACCGGCCTCGCCGGAGAATTTGATAGCGGCAGATTTCAACCGAGATGGTTCGGTGAATGCGCTCGATGCATTGTCGATTCTGCAAGTAGCAGTCGGACAGCCGACAGCCGTTCCCCCGGGATGGGTTTTCATCGACAGTGACGCGGACCTTTCAGGGATCACGCGCACCGATGTTTCTTATGATACCGGGGCCAATGTAGTGGCTGTGGATGGCTTGATTGCCACCGACATGACCTCGGTCCTGCTGGGCAACCTCGAAGCGCCTTAGTGCGGCCGGGCGGTCACTCTCGGAACGCCCGGTTGAAGTAATCTGCCAACGGTTTCACCAGATAGGACAGGGGCGTACGTTCATCCGTCTTGATCAATGTTTCCACTGGCATGCCGGGCAGCAATTCCTGCCCGTTCAGACGATCGACTTGCCCGTCCTGTGGTACGACCTCGGCGCGATAGAATGTCTGGCCAGTGTTTTCGTCTGTAAATGTATCTGCCGAGACATTGATCACCTGTCCGTCAATTTCAGGCGTTTCACGTTGATTGAACGCGGGAAACCGCAACAAAACCGGCTGGCCAACATGCAACTGGTCTACGTGAATTGCATCGACGCGTGCGGCCACGACCAGGGGCGTATCCTGCGGCACCAGATACATCATCGGTTCCGCAGGTTGGATCACAGACTGCAGGGCAAAAACCTGGCTGCCGTATACCGTTCCTGAAACAGGGGCGCGGATATCCAGTCGTGACAAACGAGTGTCCAGCGACAGGCGGCGCTCGGCCAGTTCTGAAATCTGGGATTGAATATCTCGCAGTGTCGAGATGGCTTCTTCTCGCCGTGTCGCCTCAAGCTCAAGGATTGCAATTTCGGTCGCAGATATCTCACCTCTCAGGCGCGCAGCGGCAGCTTCCAACCGGCCAATATCGCCGGTAAGGCTGGCTTCTTCGCGCTGAAGGGCGGAAACACGGCTTGCCTGAGTGAGGCCGCGCTGAAGCAAGCTTTGTTGATCATCCAGCTCGGCCTGAATCAATTCGACCTGACGCCGCAGTGAAACAAGCTGCGCTTCGGTACCGCCGATTTCGCTTTCGATTTGAACGGTCTGTTTGCTCAGCTGCTCTGTTTGCTGGTTCAGTGTGTTCAAGCGCGCCTCGAACAGGCGTTGCTGACCTGCGATCAGATCAGGGTCAATATTTTCCTGTTGCAGAATCTCGGCCAGCCGGGCGGCCAGAGCTTCGGCATTTGTGCCATCGCGCTCGACTTCCAAACGGGCCCGGCGGGCCAATAGTTCGAATAGCTGGGCTTCGACAATGGTTTTCTCAGACGACAGAAAAGTGTCGTCCAGTCGCAACAGCAATTCGCCACTGTCCACGGCATTGCCATCGCGCACATAGATCTCACCAACAACGCCGCCGTCGGGGTGTTCAATAACCTGACGGTTGCTTTCGACCTCGATAATGCCTTGCGAGATGATAGCCCCGGCCAATCGCGTGTTGACGGCCCAAACACCCAAGCCGCCAACAAGGATGCCAAGGGCTGCAAAACCAACCAGGGCAGGGATCGTAATGCGCCACACCGGCCGCGGGTTATTTGTTTTGTCCTGCATCAGTTGCCTGCCTTGCTGAGGTTGCGCTGGATCGATCCGGCGTTTTGTACGACTGCGCCCAGAACTTCATCCCGTGGACCAGATTTGACAACCTGTCCGCGCTCGACCACCGCAAGATCATCACATTCCGAGATCGCCTGCGGACGGTGCGTCATAATGATTGCGGACTTTCCTGCGGCCTTGAGTTCGCGAACGGCGGCGTTCAGCGCCTCGGTCCCATCGGCATCCAGCGCCGAGTTCGGTTCGTCAAGGATCAGCAACACGGGGTCTCCGTACAGCGCGCGCGACAATGCGATCCGCTGTTTTTGACCACCCGACAGCTGACTGTCATTGCCTTCCAGAATGGTGTCGTAGCCTTTTTCCAGCGTCAGAATCAGCTCATGCGCATTGGCCTTCTTGGCAGCTGCTACAACGGCTTCAGGGTTTGGGTCTTCGGACATGCGTGCGATGTTTTCGGCAACAGTTCCGTTGAACAACGTAACTTCTTGCGGAAGGTACCCGATATGCTGACCCAGATCTGTCGGGTCGTATTGATCCAGCGTTGCACCGCCCAACCGGATCTCGCCCGCGGCAGGATGCCAAATACCCAAAAGCGCCTTGGCCAAGGTGGATTTTCCGGACCCGCTTTTACCGATGACGCCAAGCGCCCGCCCGGGCTCGAGGTTCAACGACACGTTACGCAGGGTTGGCGTATCCGCGCCGGGTGGGATGACCGTCAGACCTTTGGCTGTTAGCCGCGCCTGGGGCACAGGCAGCTTGGTGCGCTGTGCTTCGGGCGGCGTGGCATCCAGAAACCGGCTCAACGAGGTCCACGCAGTTCGGGCACGTTCAACGACAGCCCATTGCCCAACGACCTGTTCAACGGGAGCCAAAGCGCGGCCCAATAGGATTGATCCCGCGATCATCGCGCCGGGGGTCAGTTCGTTACGAAGAACCAGCAATGCCCCAAGTGCCAGCATTGCAGATTGTAAAAACAGCCGCAGCGATTTGGTCACGGACGAAAAACTGCCGGTCCAGTCACTGGCAGCGATTGTCTGCTGCAGGGCGTTTGAGCGTTGTCGCTGCCATCTACGCGTGATGTCCTGTTGCATGCCTTGCGAGCGGACGACTTCGGCGGCTTGCCGGGCATGTTCCGAAAAGCTGTTGGCTTTTGCGGACGCGGATTGAGCCAGAGCAACTTTGCGACGGGTCAGTATCTGGTTCAACAACGCGATCACAACCAAAAGCGAACCGCCACCAACGGCAAGCCAGCCCAGAAGGGGATGAAATAGAAAGATCGCCGCAATGAAGATCGGCGTCCAGGGGATATCCATCACAGCCAACAGAACCGGAGAGGAACACAGGTTTTGGATGGATTCCAGATCGCGCAATGCGGTTGCTGGCGCTGCCCGGGCGCGTGGGTGCAGCGATCGGCGTAGGGTCGCGTCAAACACGCGTTCGTCCAATTGCGATTGAAAACGCGCGCCAAAACGCGCCACGATCCGACCCCGCGCAAAATCGAGCATGGCCATAAGGCCGTACAATAAAGCGACCAGCAGGAACAGTGCCGCCAAGGTCTCGACCGCTCGGGATCCAAGGACGCGGTCATAGACCTGCAACATGAACAAGGGTCCGGTCAGCATCAGCAAGTTGACAAAAATACTGAACAGAAACGCCAGCGCCAGGAATGTGATCCCCTGGTTGCGCGCTGATTGCATTTCATGTCTTGGCTGGGTGGCCCTGCGGTTCTCAATATTCACGAACGAAGCTTCTCGTTTTTGTTGCTCGGGTTTCGAATGGGCTAGCATTCGCGCGCATCCTAGACTGATGTCTCAACAGTGGAAATGCATGCCGTCGCGGATTGTCCATATGCCGCCGACCGAGTTCGTAATCGACGTATTGAATATAGCGCATTGGCATCAAACTCGCCTGTTGATTGAAACTGTATTCTCTTGATCTTCACGTAGCGCAATCGAGGCAGAGTCCACATGGCAAACATCTCAAGCCCTGCGAACCGCGCGCTTGTCATTGTCGCGTTTGATGACGTCGATGCGGCGATACCGCAATGGTTTCAACAAGCTGGACAACTGAACTGCACCTGATCGGGAAAACGGACAATGTTCTGCGTCACGGGACGCACGACGGTGCCAAATTGGGTGCGCTGAACACAGGGGTGGTACTTCGGTCGAAAATGTGGACAAGGCGATCAGGGCGGGGCGTGAAGGGGCCGAAACTATAGTGCGACATTGGGGAGGGCGGGGCTGGCGTCAGGCTATTTGCGATCCTTTGCCCAAACCTTCGACGGATCGTGGGATGACTTGGGCAAAGTTCACCTGACCGATGATGTAACCGGGCAACTGGATTACAGTTTTGAAGCCGAAGAGTGTGTTCGCCAGCCCGTCAGCGGTTTTCGCCCAATACCTTGATCGCCCCCAGAAGACGGGCGATTTCCTGCTCCGTGTTGTAGTGACAGAAGGAAATGCGAATGCAATCTGACAGGTCCAACGGCGTAAGAACGTTGCCGGAATAGTGATCGGCCTTTCGCGTATGGGTCCGAATGCCCTGTTGATTCAATACCTCGACTACGTCTTCGGATGCATACCCCTCGACCACGATTGACACCAGTCCTTCGCGTGCCGGGTTATCGGCGCCCGCCAAAATGGTCACGTGGTCCATATCACGCAGTCCTGGCAGATTGCCTGTGCCGTTGATTGCAGTATTGGTCAGGTGTGTTTCATAGGCGTGAATGGCGCGACCTGCAGCCTCGATCCGCTTGCGCGGTTCGGTCTCATCCGAGACTTCGCTACCGAGCCAGTCAAAATATGCCACTACGTCCGAAACAGTTGCGTAAGATCCCGCGTCACGGGTCCCGAACTCCCACCCGGTTGCGGGTGCGTCGATCAACATGTCATGCGGCAAAGCGCTGAGTTTGTCAGAAACCCAGGCGATGCCATATCCGTGACGCGAAAACACTTTATAGGGCGAGATCGCGTAGCCATCGACATTATAGCCATCCAGATCCAGTTGCCCGTGGGCAGCATGCTGAATGCCGTCGACGATGATCAAACAATCCGGTGCCACAAAACGGATCGCCGCGGAAATTGCAGCTACGTCCATACCCATGCCTGTCACGGGGGACGCATGCAGGATCGTTGCCACTGCGACATCTGGCGTCATCAGCGCGGTATAGTCATCGGCCGTAACCAATCCGGTGTCGTTGCCGTGGGGCACATTCACATACTCCAGCCCTGCGATTTCAGCCCAGCGGCAGGCTGCGCTTCGGGTGGCCGGGTGCTCGATGGATGACCCTATCACTTTTGACCCTTTGGGGGCGACCAGGCACGCGGTGCGGATCATGCGAAATAGCAGCTCGGTTCCGCTTTCACCTGCGAAGAACTGCCCGGAAGATGCGTTCATGAACACGGCCAGGTCGTCCTTTGCCTTGTTAATAACGCCTTGGGTTCCCTGACCTGCCGGATTTATGCGCCCGGGATTGTCTGGGATTGCTGCATAAAAAGCTGAGGTTTCAGCGACGGATTTCAATGTCAGTGCTCCGCCCGCATTCTCGAAAAAGATGCGTTCGCCCTGAAACGGGCAAGTGCCGACATGGGCGAACCGGTCGCGGATGGCGTCGATGAGGGCAGGGTTGTCTTGGATCATAGATTTGTCCTGTGCATAGTCAGAGCGCGGTTCACGATCGTGCGGCGGAGCTTGGCCACCGCGATAAGGCTTTGTTCGGAAAACCGTCGACAGAGTCATCGAAAATTCCGCGAACTGAATTGATCAGGCCGTATGCTGCCATCCTGTCAAGCGACAACGCGACATGATTGCGCTGCACCGGCGTTTTTTGTCGCTATCGAACTATTCTTTCATAAAAATATTGCGCGTATTATCGGGAGATCCAGATGAGAATGGCGCCTTCTGTTGGCTCGTGTGTGTGGTGAAGCAGGCGATATGTATCGTGAACGGTTTCATATCCTCGACAAAGGTTTTTGTCAGCTTTAGCATACTTGCCGCAGGGTGTTTTTCACGATGATCGGGCACTATCCTGCCGTTGGGTGATACGCTGGTTTTCTAAAAATATATAATATAATCAAAAAGTTGATCAGAGTTTATCTATTTACTAAAAATTTAGTTTGACAGGTGCGCAGAAAATCGCTGATGCTGTCTGCTATCCGGTTTGCGCCGGAAAACCATAACTTTTTGGGAGGAAAGAGATGCGGAGACATCTACTTTCCGCAGTGGCGGCTGTGGCCGTCATTGCGGGGCACGGTCCCGTTTGGGCCGACGAAGCCGCAGCACAACGTTGGATCGACGATGAATTCCAGCCATCGACCTTGTCGAAAGACGAACAGATGTCGGAAATGCAGTGGTTCATCGAAGCTGCACAGCCTTACTCTGGCATGGAAATCAACGTCCTGTCCGAAGGCATCCCGACACACTCTTACGAATCCGAGGTCCTGACCAAGGCGTTCGAGGAAATCACCGGCATCAAGGTCAACCACCAAATCCTTGGTGAAGGCGAAGTGGTTCAGGCGGTTCAGACCCAGTTGCAGACCGGCCGGAACCTGTATGACGGCTATGTCAACGACAGTGACCTGATCGGCACGCATTCGCGTTTGCAGCTGGCCTATCCGCTGACCGACATGATGGGTGGCGACTGGGCCGGTACGACCTCACCGACGCTGGATCTGGATGACTTCATGGGCATTCAGTTCACCACCGGTCCGGACGGCAAGCTGTATCAGCTGCCGGATCAGCAGTTCGCAAACCTCTATTGGTTCCGCAAGGATTGGTTCGATGATGAGGCCAACAAAGCCGCGTTCAAAGAGAAGTATGGCTATGACCTGGGCGTTCCGGTCAACTGGTCAGCTTACGAGGACATCGCAGATTTCTTCACCAACGACGTAAAAGAAGTCGACGGCACCACGATCTACGGTCACATGGATTACGGCAAGCGTGCGCCCGACCTGGGCTGGCGTATGACTGATGCATGGCTGTCGATGGCTGGTGCAGGTGATAAAGGCGAGCCAAACGGTATCCCCGTCGACGAATGGGGCATCCGCATGGAAGCAGGCACCTGTAACCCTGTCGGCGCTTCGGTGTCACGCGGTGGTGCTGCGAACGGTCCGGCTGCGGTCTATGCGATCCGTAAGTGGGATGAATGGCTGCGGAACTATGCACCTCCGGGTGCGGCGTCTTATGACTTCTATCAGTCGCTGCCGGCGCTCAGCCAGGGCAACGTGGCTCAGCAGATCTTCTGGTACACAGCCTTTACCGCCGACATGGTGAAGCCGAAGTCCGAAGGCAACAACACTGTAGATGACGAAGGCACGCCGCTTTGGCGGATGGCACCCAGCCCGCACGGCCCCTATTGGGAAGATGGCCAGAAGGTCGGGTATCAGGACGTGGGTTCCTGGACCTTCCTGAAGTCGACCCCTGCGGATCGTGCTCAGGCGGCTTGGCTCTATGCCCAGTTCGTGACGTCCAAGACTGTCGATGTGAAGAAGTCTCATGTGGGTCTGACCTTCATCCGCGACAGCTCGGTCAACCACGAGTCGTTCACCGAACGCGCACCCAAGCTGGGTGGTCTGGTCGAGTTCTACCGCTCGCCTGACCGTGTGGCATGGTCGCCGACCGGCATCAACGTGCCGGACTATCCGAAGCTGGCCCAGATCTGGTGGCAGCAGATCGGTGACGTGAACTCGGGTGCCTTCACCCCGCAAGAGGCGATGGACCGTCTGGCCGAAGAGATGGACATCACCATGGCCCGCATGCAGGCCGCGGATGAAAGCGCCGGTGTCTACGGTGGCTGTGGTCCCCGCTTGAACGAACCGCAGGATGCGTCGTTCTGGTTGGAAAAAGCAGGCTCGCCCAAAGCCAAGCTTGAGAACGAAAAGCCGCAGGGCCAAACCGTCAACTACGACGAACTGGTTCAACGCTGGCAGTCTCAGTAAGCCATTGAAACCCGGGGATGCCGTTTCAGGCATCCCCACCTCAAGACCAGTGCGACGCACTGAAGAACCGGAACCCACGGACATGATCGAACTACAAGATGCCACCAAACGCGTTGGCAACGTTATCCATATCAAGCCCACGACCCTGACGCTGCAAACCGGCCATTTCAATGTGCTGCTGGGCGCGACGGGATCGGGCAAAACCTCTCTGATCAAGATGATGGCCGGGCTGGACCCGATCGCCTCGGGCAAGGTGCTGATGGACGGGCAGGACGTCACAAGGCTGAACACGCAAAAGCGACAGATCAGCCTCGTGCACCAGTTCTTCGTGAACTATCCGCATATGAGTGTTTTTGACAACATCGCCTCGCCTTTGCGTGTGGCTGGAATGGCGAAATCCGAGATTGAAGGACGCGTGGAAGAGGCCGCCGACTTGCTGCAGCTGCGCCCGATGTTGCATCGCCGACCGCATGAGCTGTCAGGCGGCCAACAACAACGTACCGCGTTGGCCCGAGCCATCGCAAAAGAAAGCCGAGCCGTGTTCCTCGATGAACCGTTGGCCAACCTGGATTACAAGCTGCGCGAAGAACTGCGCGAGCAGCTACCCGACCTGTTTGCCGGTCGTGGGGCGGTGGTGGTTTACGCCACCTCGGAACCCGAAGAGGCGCTGCTTTTGGGTGGATATACCGCCCTTATGGAAGACGGTCGCGTTACGCAATTCGGCCCGACTGCTGATATCTATCGCAACCCTGAGAATATTGCCGCTGCGCGCGTGTTCTCAGACCCGCCGATCAATGTGGCCCGTGTCACCGTGTCAGCTACGCAGGCACAGCTTGCAGGCGGCGGCGGCTGGGCGGTTTCGGATTTGGCGGACGGCGAGTACATGGTTGCAGTACGACCGCACCGAGTGACTCCCACCCGCACCTCGGATGCCGATGTGGAACTGACAGGTCGTGTGATTGTCACAGAGCTATCGGGTTCCGATTCCAGCGCGCATTTCCAGCACGGGGATGATGCTTGGGTCTCTTTGGCGGCTGGCGTGCACCCTTATCGGGTGGGCGAAGATCACCGATTTTATATGAACCCGGCCCATTGCCGGTATTTCGGCCAAGACGGCAAAAGGGTGGCCTGACATGGCACAGATCAAGCTTTCAAACCTCAAACACAGCTACATGCCGACGCCGGCAGGTCCAGAAGACTATGCGCTGAAGGAAATCGACGTGACATGGCGCGATGGTGGGGCATATGCACTGCTGGGACCGTCGGGTTGCGGCAAGTCCACGTTGTTGAACATCATCTCGGGCTTGTTGATGCCGTCCGAGGGCCAGATCCTGTTCGATGATCGCGACGTGACAGCTCTGCCGCCTGACCAGCGTAATATCGCGCAAGTATTCCAGTTCCCGGTGATCTACGACACGATGACAGTAGGCGAGAACCTGGCGTTTCCGCTCAAAAACCGAGGTGTTGATACGGCGACGATCAAACGACGCGTCGATGAGATTGCCGAGATGCTGGATGTCACTGAGTTGCTCAAGACCCGAGCGTCAGGACTCAGCCCAGACAATAAGCAGAAAATTTCGATGGGCAGAGGTCTGGTCCGCGACGACGTGAATGCGGTTATGTTCGACGAGCCGCTGACTGTGATCGATCCCCACCTGAAGTGGAAGCTGCGGTCCAAGCTGAAAGAACTGCATCAGCGCGTGCGGGCCACGATGATCTACGTGACCCACGACCAGACTGAGGCGCTGACCTTTGCAGACGAGGTGGTCGTGATGCAGGAAGGCGAAGTGGTTCAGATCGGCACGCCTGTCGAGCTGTTCGAACGTCCTCAGCACACGTTTGTTGGTCACTTCATCGGCTCACCCGGCATGAACGTGCTGCCCTGTGAAGCCAGGGGCGACCGCGCCGTTTTTGAAGGCCACGAAGTGATGTTGGAAGGTCCGATCCATGGTGATGGCGGTCGAACCGATCTGGGCATCCGCCCCGAATATGTGGGGTTCGGTGACACCGGTATCCCGGCACATGTAACCAAGGTCTCGGATATTGGCCGTCACTACGTGGTCAGCGCCATGGTTGGTAATACGGCCCTGAAAGCAGTAACTGAACACAGTGTTCCGGAACCGGGATCACAAGTCTTCCTGCAATTCAAACCTGAACAATCCCGCGTCTACCGCGACGGCTGGATCGCAAGCGAGGAGCGGGCACAATGAGAACGGAAAACCAAAAGGCATGGTTCTTTGTCTTGCCGGTGCTGGCACTCGTCGCGTTCAACGCGCTGGTGCCGATGATGACGGTGGTCAACTACTCGGTGCAGGAGACCTTTGGCAACAACCAATTCTTCTGGGAAGGGCTAGGCTGGTTCGAGCAGATCCTGCGTTCCGACCGGTTTCAGGCTGCGCTTGGGCGGCAGTTTCTGTTCACTTTCCTGATCCTGCTGATTGAGGTGCCCCTGGGCATCATCGTGGCTCTGTCGATGCCGCGCAAAGGGTTCTGGGTTCCAGTTTGTCTGGTTCTCATGGCTCTGCCGATGCTGATCCCGTGGAATGTAGTCGGGTCGATGTGGAATATCTTTACCCTGCCCAAGATCGGCTTGCTGGGCTATTTCCTAAATGACGTTTTAGGCATCAACTATGACATGACCCAGCAACCGCTGTCGGCATGGATCACAGTCGTCATCATGGATGTCTGGCACTGGACTTCATTGGTCGTACTACTCTGCTATGCAGGCCTCGTATCGATCCCGGATGCCTATTACCAGGCCGCCAAAATTGACGGCGCCAGCCCGTGGTCGGTATTCCGCTATATCCAGCTGCCCAAGATGAAAACAGTCCTGACAATCGCGGTACTGCTGCGGTTCATGGACAGTTTTAACATCTATACCGAGCCCTTCGTTCTGACCGGCGGCGGCCCCGGCAATTCAACCACCTTGCTGTCGATCGACCTTGTGAAGATCGCGCTGGGACAATTTGACCTTGGCCCTGCAGCCGCGATGAGCCTGATCTACTTCGCCATCACGCTGCTGGTGTCTTGGGTTTTCTACACTCTGATGACAAAGGATGACGCGCAATGAAGAAGCGGTCCCTTATCCCGATCCTCTATATCGCGTTCCTCATGCTGCCGATCTATTGGCTGGTGGCGATGTCCTTCAAGACGACAAACGAGATCCTGTCGGGCTTTTCCCTATTCCCACAGACTTTTACACTGGAAAACTACGTCACGATCTTCACGGACCCGACGTGGTATTGGGGCTACATCAATTCGATAGCTTACGTGACGATCAACACAGTGCTGTCGGTGTGTGTTGCCTTGCCAGCCGCTTATGCGTTCTCGCGTTATCGGTTCCTTGGCGACAAGCAGTTATTCTTCTGGCTGCTGACCAACCGTATGGCGCCGGCTGCGGTGTTCGCGCTGCCCTTCTTCCAGCTATATTCGTCCATCGGTCTGTTCGACACATATCTGGCCGTGGCACTTGCCCATACACTGTTCAACGTGCCGTTGGCTGTTTGGATTCTGGAAGGTTTCATGCGCGGTATTCCCAAAGAGCTGGATGAGACCGCATATGTGGATGGCTATTCGTTTCCACGTTTCTTCGTGACGATTTTCCTGCCGAACATCAAAGCGGGTGTCGGTGTCGCGGCCTTCTTCTGTTTCATGTTTTCGTGGGTTGAGATGCTGTTGGCCAAGACCCTGACTGCGGTCGAGGCCAAGCCCATCGCGGCCGTGATGACGCGAACTGCCTCCAGCGCCGGGTACGAGTTGGGCCTGCTGGCCGCTGCCGGAACCCTGACCATCATCCCCGGAGCCATCGTTATTTGGTTTGTCCGCAACTACATCGCGCGCGGTTTCGCGATGGGTCGTGTGTGAGGTTCGATATGCGTAAACTTCTTCTCATCCTCCCCTTCCTACCCACGACGGCCTTGGCTCAGGCTCAGACCGGATGGGGCAACGTGGGCCAACAAGAGGAAAAGGGATTTTCCTGGACCGACCCTTTGTGGCCCGATTTCTGGATGGCCTGGACGCCTGCGACACTTGCAGTTTTCGTTGGGATATTCTCAGCCATCGCGCTGATTGGCGTTCTAGAAGGCTTCAAATATCGCGACGGGATTGAACGGCGCGGCGTATTGGGTCTGACCACCACGCTCGGCGATCGTCTCTTCATCACGCTTCTCGGGGCTGCCTACATCTTTCTGGCCTGGCTCGGATTGGTTGGGCAACCGGTTTGGACGCCGCTGTTTTTGTCCATCGGTTGGGGCATCTTCGTCTTCTGGAAAGTTTAGGCTTTGCGAAACAGTGAAAGGATGCTTGTCTGTCAGGCATACTAAAAAATGGCGACACCGAGACTGATGCGAAAGAAAAAAACTACAAACTTGCTGACCGAAGTGGAACTTGAGTTCATGAATGAACTCTGGGCGCTGGGTCAGGGCTCAGTCCGAGATGTTCTTGATCGTTTGGCGCCAGATCGAAATCTGGCCTACACATCCGGCGCAACAATTTTGCGCATTCTCGATGAAAAGGGATTTGTAGAAAGCGAAAAGAACGGCAAATCGTTGATTTATAGGCCACTTCTGGAAAAAGACAGGTATCAGTCGCGTTCGCTGCAAAATCTCTCCCGAACGTTATTCGACGACACCCCCGCAACTTTGGTTGCAAGGTTGGTCGACGATGCGGGGCTGACAGAAGATGATCTGGAGGAAATTCGAGCACTGGTAGAGAGGAGACTGCAAAATGACGGCGGTTAAACCGGTTCTCGACGCTTTTCTCGAGTTAAATGTTGTACTTGGATTGTCGGCACTTATCTGGCTGGCGGTGCGCGTCGTGTTCGCGCGATCGTCTATGCGATATGGGTTTGTTGCACAACTTCGATCGCTCAAAGCACTTTGTATTTGTGTTGTACTGAGCCCGGTGCTGGCAATGGGTGTCTCGGCCTTTATCGGTTTTCTGTGGCCTGGACGCGCAGTCGCACTGGGGGATCTGGCCGTGGCTGCCTACTTGCGTGGTGATATTGCCATGCCGGCTGCGCAGTTCGAAACCCTGCTGAACACGCGCGAACGTTGGCTTGATCACGTTCTTTCTGGTTCGTCTGTCCTTGTAACATGCGTTTTGATTGCATTCGCTCTGGTGTCGACTTTCTTGACAATTCGTGTGCTTCGCGATGCATGGGCAATTCGCAAAACCGTGAGATCCAGCTTTCTTTGGCGGCGGTCGTCGAAGGTAGACATTCGTTTGTCGGACCGGATAACCGTACCCTTCGCTGTGCGCGGCCTACGTCGCCGCCACGTCGTCTTACCCAGCCATTTGCTAAATACACCGCGTGAATTGCGGTTCGCTCTGGCACACGAATTTCAACACATCCGTGCCATGGATGTGGAGTGGGAGCTGGGCTTTGAGCTGATGCGCCCGCTACTGTTCTGGAACCCGGCATATCTGGTGATTAAGCACCAGTTTGACCGACTGCGCGAGTTGGCCTGTGACCAATCCGTTGTCTCGCGTAAGGGGATAGACGCCAAAGACTATACGGCCTGTTTGCTGGATTACTGTTCGCGATCTCTTACAATGAACTGCCCACGCATTCTTCATGTGGCCTTGGTGAACGGGACAAAAGCAAAGCATGTGTTGCGTTTGCGTGTGATTGCCTTGACCGAAGCGTCGACGGCAAGTCCTCCTCTGCCTGCCGTATTTCTTGGGATGACCCTAGCATTGGCAACCATTCTTGCCATCAGCTCGGCGTCAGTACGCCAAACTCAGGATTGGAGCCACGATCGCTTGATGCTGTCGACAGTTGTTAATCTGGAACGGCTTGAGGCTCGCACTCAGGGGAATTGATATGCGGTGATGCTCTTCGGCCAGGGTTGGAGAGACGGATTGCCGTTTCATGCGCACGATGTTCAGCGCCGGGAAATTTTGGCCCGAGGCTGGGGCATGTTGAGTTCCTGATTTTGCGTTAAAACGGGGCAGGGGTGCCCGTTTTAACGCAACCAGGCAGAGCTATGTCGTTTCACCAACGTACAACCGCTTGCGCAACCGGCATGGTGTTGCCTTGCGGGCCCGAACCCAGTGCGAGTTGCACGCTTCCCAAAGAATGGATCGGAAATAAAACGAGAGTCTGACGCAAATACTCAGACTCTTGATTGATCCCCTATAGGTTGTGTATTTTTTGCCACAGCGTGGCAGTCTAAAGCGGACAACCCTGCAGTCAGATTGACTGCAGAGATCAATAAAATTGAAGTAGATCAATAATTTATGGTTTGAGGCTTTGAGTTTTTTATGAGCGCTGTTTTGCCCTCTTTAGGTGTACATCTTTTAGCGGATTTCTTCGATTCAACTGCACTTTATGATCCTGCCCCAGCTGAAGAAGCTCTGACACGCGCGGCTATTGCAGCCAAAGCGCATGTCCTTGACGTCGAAACTCATGATTTCGGACAACGTGCAGGGTTTACCGGGGTGGCTTTGTTGGCTGAGTCCCATATCTCGATCCACACTTGGCCCGAGCATGGTTATGCCGCCATTGATATCTTCATGTGCGGCGACGCCGAGCCGCAGCGCAGCCTGGATGTACTGAAATCCTATTTCCGCCCGCAGCGCATTGAGGTGCAATCCATCAAACGGGGCCTGATCGGACAAAACGTGCCGCGGCTGGCTATCGCCGGCAGTTGAAGGGCGAATGAGAGAGCTGCGCAGATGCCCGGTCACGATATCTCTAATCCTGTGCGCGATTTGCGTCTACGTGCTGTTCGGTCCGGTGCGTTATTCGGGGCCTGTGCAAAGCTTGCCCGACCATCTGTTGTTCGTGATCCGGCATGGCGATCTGAGCCATCTGACACTCAACTGTGTGATGATTTTCATCGGCGGTTGTCTGACCGAACCTCGCTTGGGCAGTACCGGGACCTCAGGCCTTGTGATCCTGAGCGTCGTTGCCGGCACAGTGGCAGAGTTCGTTCTGGTCGGGCCGGGGTTCGTAGGGTTATCAAGCGTTTCCTATGCCCTTGTTGCCTTTGGTCTTGTTGCCGCGGGACCGCCAAGCCAACGTGTTTGGGCGCTTGCGCTGATATGCATTCTGCTCGTCGCCGAGTTTTTGTACCTGCGGTCTCAGATCGCGGTTTTCACCCACATTACATCCGCGTTGGTCGGGGGAGGTCTTGCCTTGTTTAATGCGTTGTTCGGCTCGAAGGGGCCGACCCTCACGCCTATGGAATGGCGACATGTATCGCCTGCCATTCAGATCATCGCCCAGACCGATGAAGATGACGCGGCCGAGGCTGAAGACAAATTTGTTAACGAGGGCACCCAAAACATGTTTGTCCTGCAAGATCGGGGCAACGTGTTGGGTTTGATCGGCTACAGTATTGACGAAGATGTACCTGATGTTGCGTGGCTGTCCTGGACCTACCTGGATCAGGCCCAAACCGGCAAAGGGTTTGGCGGGCAGATGTTGAACGACATGCTGGGTAAGCTTGCGCAGCTACAGATCCGTAAGATTTTCATCGAAACCAGTGACTACGAAGAGTTCGGCAAGAAAATCTATGCCGCCGCGCATAAGCTGTATGAAGAATTCGGGGCTGCGGTCGAGTTGACCGTTCCTGGGTATCACAGCCCGCGAGAGGCGAAAATCATCTATGGATTGGATAATCCGGATGCGCCCGAACTACCGCCCGCCCATCCTGCCTCAACCATAGGTCTGTCTGTCGTGGACCTGCAAAAGGCCGCGGAAACCGACGATGTAGCGGGACTACGCTGGAGCGAATCCGGTACCAGGTTGAGCGGCCTGGATCAGCAGCTTTCGCTGGCTCGCACGCAGAAATATCGCATGGCCGTTCTGACTATCCCCTCTGATCTGTCCGACGCACATGCAGCCGAATTACAGGGGCAGGGGATGAAGAAATGCGGCGCGCTCAAAGAGTTCTACGGCAAGGACCTGCACCAGGATTGGTGGTCCTATGACCTTGATGAAACCTGAAAACACAGTCTTAACTCGATAGGAGAAATTATGTTTGGAAATCTGAAAACAATCGTCATTTTGGGCTTCATAGGATATTCGGTGTTCCTGGCCCCGAAGTCCGAACAGACCGCCGATCTTGGGCAGGTTCTGGACCGGACCGAATTTGCGATCAACGAGTATCAGGAATATCTGACAGCTAACAGCATCGCCGAAGCCTCGGACGATCAAGTGGAAGAGTTCACGGAGTATCTCACCCAGATCATGAACTCGGAACCGCGCTTTTATGACGAGCCGCTGGGTCTTGAAATTCTATCCGACGCCAAGTTCTCGGGTTATGCAGACGCTAATGCAAACGGCGCACGAGACTCGGATGAAGGTGAGATTTTTACCATCGAGATTGACGAGGCCAACAGACGCCTGATCGCCACTGACACTACTGGTGAGTCCGCTGGCTTGCGTTTCTCGGGCGCCGGCTTCCTGGCCGGTGCGCTGATTGGCAACCTGCTCAGCCGACAGCGTTCGGCCGGTATCAGCGCCTCAAGCTTCAACAACCGGAACGTGACGCCGCGCGCCAGCTATTCAGCTCCGCGCAGCGCTCGCGCTGGTGGTCTGCGCGCCGGTAAATAAGGCACCGCGTCCGCAACATACTCCACTCAGGCCCGGCGCTAATCGCGTCGGGCTTTCCAGTTATTCGGAATTCAATATGACCGACACTCTGACACCGCGTTACACAGAGCTGCCACGCCGGCAGGCGATGGTTCTGCTTGGCGCGATCCTTGTTGTTGCCCTGTGCGGCATTGTCTACGAACTGATCATTGGAACGGTGTCCAGCTACCTGCTGGGCAACTCGGTCTATCAGTTTTCACTGACCATCGGGTTTTTCATGTTTGCTATGGGGGTCGGGTCATATGTCTCACGCTTTTTCCACGGCAACCTGATCCAAACGTTTATCTGGGTTGAACTGATTCTGGCCTTGGTCGGCGGCCTGTGCAGCGTGTCATTGTTCATGCTCTTTCCCTATGCGCCGTGGTTCTACACGGTGGGAATGTTTACCTTTATCTCGACCATCGGGTTTCTCGTCGGTTTGGAAATTCCGCTTTTGATGCGGGTCTTGTCCGAAAGCAGTACCGCGCGGGAATCCATCGCCGACGTGCTATCACTTGACTATATCGGAGCACTTTTCGGATCTGTTTTGTTTCCAATCCTGTTGCTTCCATCGCTTGGACTGATTTCATCCTCATTCGCCATTGGCCTGACCAATGCCATGGTCGCTTTGCTGAGCGTCCTTTGCCTACGCGACCAGCTGGATTCACCCAAACGGATGCTGGTCAGCGCAATCGCGACCATCGTTTTGCTGTTCGCGCTGACTTTGCTGGCCGGGCGCATCACTGCGTTTGCGCAGGACCATCTGTATTTTGACCGTATCGTCTGGCGTAAGCAGTCGCAGTATCAGTCACTGGTCGTCACCAACACCTGGCAGAAAAATGACGTGCGCCTTTACATCGACGGCCACCTGCAGTTCGCCGAAGCGGATGAGTATCGCTATCACGAGGCGCTGGTCCATCCAGTTCTGTCATGGGGGGAAAACGCCCCCAAGTCCGTATTGGTTCTGGGCGGAGGCGACGGGCTGGCCGTGCGAGAGATCCTGAAACACCCCAGCGTATCGCGCATCGACCTTGTTGATCTCGATCCGGCGATGACCGACCTGGGGCGCAATCTGGCCCCCATCGCGCGCCTGAACGAAAACAGCATGGAGGCCTCGATTCTGAACGTCTACAACACCGATGCATTCAACTATGTCAAATCCACCGACCAAACCTATGATCGGATCATTATAGATTTTCCCGACCCCCATAACGAAGCGCTGTCAAAGCTCTATTCGATCGAGTTCTATGCCATGGTGAACAGCATTTTGAGCGACGATGGTGCTTTGGTCACTCAAAGCAGCTCTCCCTTCTTTTCACCGCATACCTATTGGACGATTTCCGAGACCCTTTCCGAGATTTTCCCGCAGGTGGTGAACTATCAGGTTTCGATCCCGTCATTCGGAGTTTGGGGTTACAACCTTGTGGCCAATGATCCGACGGCGACACTGGGCGAGGTTCCAGAGAGTGCGCGCTTTCTGACATCCGGTGTCTTTGAGGCCGCCCAAGTGTTTTCCGATGACCTTCTTCCCAAGCGAGAACTGGCGATTAATCCCATCTTTGACCCAGGAATCTATCACGAATACTCGCGTGACGTTTCTGGCTATTGAGCTAGGTTTGCGACCGATCGATTTCCGTCTAGCTGTATGGTTCGCCGTGGCTGAAACAGGCGGCGAGCATGCCTGATCTATTCTGGTTGAGCGACGTACAGTTGGCACGCCTTGCGCCCTTTTTTCCAAAGCCTCATGGGAAGCCCCGTGTTGACGACAGGCATGTGTTGAGTGGTATTATTTCATTAACCGCAACGGGTTAAATTGACGAGATGCGCCCAAAGACTTTGGTCCGCGCAAGATCCTCTTTAACCGTTGGAAGCTGTGGAGCGATTAAGGCATCTTTGCCTAGATGCTGGTCGGCCCGGCAGCGAATGGCGACACGCTACGAAAGATGCCAAAAGCCTTTCTCTTCGCAATCGCTTTTGCTGCACTCGTTATTTACGGGTTAGATATCCTGAAACTAACAGTTGCGTGAGATTTCGCGTCTGGGTCTAAGAAAACTTTGCTCTCCTAGCTGTCTCAATTCAATACTGAAACACGTGGCTTTTTGGCGGAGAGTTTATTGCGATTTAGTGTAGGCATTGCTGTGTCAATTCTGGTGGCTGTGTCTATCGGAGTGTCGACGTTTATTGTTCATTCCCTGTGGTGGACAACAGCGCGCGACAATAGCCGCATGCTTGCAGCAGAAATAAACGGCCAGATCGCAAACACTGTCCGTATCGAGGTGGGCGTGACACTCAGGTCGGCCGAAGCCGCCTGGGCGGCCGTTCGTACGATCTTTGTTCAGAACGTCATCGCGACGCGACAGGCCGACAAGCGGGAGTTTGTTTTTCTGTCACAATTGCAGGCACAGCCGAATATCTCATGGATGTTCTTCGGTTGGCCTGACGGGAATTTTTTCGCGTCACATCGCCTGGGTGACGGTGGGCTTGAGATGATTGAAATCGATGAGGGAATCCGCGACCGAATGCTGCGGAAAGACCGCTACATCTTCATTCCCGGTGACATACAGTTCGAAGAGCGGACCTTTACCGAAACATCTTATGATCCGCGCGAACATGCCTGGTTTAAAAACTTCATGGGCCTCAATTCCTCTGGGTGGATCGAAGCGCGCGACCTTCCGGATAGTGACAGAACCGTTTACGCCTTTGCCGGTCCGATAGACGTCAATAGAGCGCGACAAGGCGTTCTGGCAGTTGCGATCGAAACGGATCGTTTGTCACGGTTTCTTGCCACGCTTGCGCCCGGCGAATTTGGCGCGGCGTTTATCTTGAACGCCGATGGAAAGGTTATCGCGGTCCCCGATGCCGAAGCGGATGAGGTCACTCCGGCGCGCATGGGCGAGGGCAAGCTTTATGAAGTCGCCATGATCTCGGGCGAAAGGCTGTTGGCTGACCCACAAGCAAATGCCTCTGGTACATTGACGAAACGTGTCGTCATTGACGGCGTGCCTTATGCGGTGGCGCTGACGCCCCTGGGGTTTTACGGCTGGCGCGTTGCCACAGTCATACCAGAAGCGGCCTTTCTTTCGGGCATCGACGAGACGCTGATCAATCTGATTTACGTTTTGATCATTGTGGTGGTTGTTGCAACCGGATTAGCGATCTGGCTGATCCGCAAAGTCGTGGCAAATCCGTTGGCCCGCATCGCCGAAGACCTTGGTAAGATTGAGCGCTTTGACGTCGAACAAATTGAGCGCAGACCGTCCAAACTGTCTGAGCTTGCCAATCTTTCTGCGGCCACTGCTAGCATGGCAGCAGGTTTGTCGGCATTCCGAAAATACGTACCTACGGATCTTGTGCGCATGCTGCTTGCTGAAGGTATCAAGATACAGCCAGGCGGAGAGATGAAGCAGATCTCTGTTTTGTTCTGCGATGTCACGGGCTTCACTGGGCTGTCCGAAAAACTTGGCCCCAAGATTGCCCAACTGATGGAGCCCTTCTTCAGCGCAGCCTCGACGGCTATCGCTCACAATGGTGGGACGATCGACAAATTCATGGGAGATGCTGTGATGGCGTTTTGGGGGGCGCCGCGCAAGGATGTAAACCACGCTGAAAACGCATGCCACGCAGCATTGGACCTTGTCGCTGCAGTGGAAGCGTCCGGAATTCAAGATGATGCCGGCAATCCGTTACGTGTCAGGATTGGACTGAACAGTGGCGAGGCTTTGGTCGGAAATATCGGATCAGAGCAGCGGTTGAACTACACCGCGATTGGCGATGTCGTGAACGTTGCCAGCCGGTTGGAAGGAGCCAACAAAGATTATGGCACGCTGATCCTCATTGGGCCAGAAACGAGACAAAGGGCAGCCGACACAATCGTGGTGCGCGAGCTGGACACGCTAACCGTATTTGGGCGCGTTGAAGAGCTTGTGGTCTACGAACTGATAGCGATGGCAGATGGGCGTGGCAGATCATTTGCCTGGATAGAGACTTATGAACAAGGCCTTGCGCACTACCGAGCAGGGCGGTTTGAAGAGGCTCTTGCCGCATTTGAGGTTGCAGACCAAAAACGAAATGGAGATCCCGCCTCAGTCGCAATGATGGCCCGTGCCCAAAGCCTGTTAGACAAGCCTCCACCAGAAGACTGGCGCGCAATTACCAGTACCAAAAAATAGTAGTAGCCACATCCGCCTAAATTACGTTCAGGCCCCTTTTTGATTTTCGTTTTGTGGTGTGGTTCACGGCGCGCAAATGACCGGTGAATATGTTTGATCTTTTCTGGCAGGCCGACGCCCTGATTAGCACCACCCGAGTGGTCCAGTTTGAACGTGAGTGAAGGATTGGCCTTGGGTTCCATCGGAACGATGAACTCCGCGCCGTTGTCCGACCTGATGTAGGCCGGAGTGTGGCGCAAGATGAACAGGTCCATCAATGCACCAATGACTTCTGTCGAGTTCAGCTTCCGTATCGCCAGGAACGCTTCCCCGTCATCGGTCCGATGAAGAACGAAGTCATGCGACCAGACATGATTACGATGTTCGGGTCGGAGTCGAACACACGACCCGTCCACTGTGCGGTAGGGCATTGCGAAGCAAAGTCCTGAGAAGATTCAGCCGGAGACGTCCCATCTTTGTCTCATTGGTACTTTGAGGCCCTTACGTTGCCACAGGCGCTCGGCACGCTTGTCGTTGATCTGCTAGCCCGCGTCACTCAGAAGGGCTGCGATATGGCTTTACCAGTATCGACCAGAATGGCGCATCAGCTTGATCGTGTAGGTAGCCAGCCGGTCTTCGCCGGCACGTCCAACTGGCAACCGTCTCTGCGTGGGCCGATGTTGACCCAAAACACGGCAGACCCGCCGCTCGGACACTCGCATCTTGTTACGAATGTGATCAATGCAATCCCGGTGACGTGAAGGCTCAGTAGTTTCCC
This sequence comes from Ruegeria sp. CDSA034, assembly GCF_059612275.1. Taxonomy (NCBI): domain Bacteria; kingdom Pseudomonadati; phylum Pseudomonadota; class Alphaproteobacteria; order Rhodobacterales; family Roseobacteraceae; genus Ruegeria; species Ruegeria sp. CDSA034. Next base: position 73,706 of record NZ_JBXWQH010000009.1, on the reverse strand, counting down.
TGTGCTGCTTCAGACCGGATCAGCCTGCCCAACGTGAGGTCTGACACGGTACGACGCAGCCGATCATTCTCCTGCTGAAGCCGCTTTAGCTCCTTAAGTTGGTCGGTTGCCATACCGCCATACTGCTTACACCAGCGATAGAAGGTCTGTTTGTAGTCAGCACTTATCGGATGGTGTCTACGCGCGGCATCCCTTGGCCGCAAAACGCCTCACCCTGCCATAGTTTGATGACAATCACTTCCGGTTTGTATCGTTTGACTATCAGATCTGACCCTCGGGTACCTAACTATAGGGGCGGACCAATTTAGTGGGGGAGGATCAACATCATATAATCGCATAATCAAACTTATGTTAAATTATCTTCCTTGGAGTTGTCTCCTAGTTACAGAACCGACGCCAGAAACCATCATGGTTGACCCACACGAATTCATCTACCATCCTATTTGCGTATAGCTTGTTTTATTGTGCGAACCTGCACGTTTGTTTTGGCAAGGTCGATGAAATGACCGATAGTTCACAAAAGACCTACGTGCATGACACTCATCGTCTGCGCGACCCCGCGCACACCCTGAGCATTGTGCAACCATTTCTTCGGGAAATGGGTATAACTCGGATCGCGAATCTGACCGGTCTGGATCGGATTGGTTTGCCTACCGTCATGGTTGCTCGTCCCAATTCCCGATCTGTTGCGGTGTCACTTGGTAAGGGACTGTCGTTGCAGGCAGCGCAAGCTTCAGGCGTTATGGAGGCGATCGAATCCTGGCATGCCGAACGTGTGCAACTTCCGCAACGGCTTGCCAGACTTACCGATTTGGCTGATGAAGCGACCGTAGTGGATGTGGAGCGATTGCCTAAGGTCACCGGCGCGCAATTTGATCCCAACGGCAACATGTTATGGGTCGAAGGCTGGGATTTGAAAAGCCAACACACCTGCTGGGTTCCGCTTGAGATGGTGGACACTGACTACACCACGGCTCCACTCGCTGGACAACGCGCCTTTCCCAGAACAACGAATGGTTTGGCTTCGGGCAACAATGTCGCCGAAGCGAGTTGTCATGCGATTTCCGAATTGATTGAGCGGGATGCAACGACGCTGTGGTCTCATCAAACCACGACCGTGCGTATTGATCTCGGCACTGTCGACGACCCAAGGTGTCAGGCGGCCATTGAAAAAGTCACCGGCGCAAATCTGGAGATCGGGGTGTGGAACACCACGTCGGATATCGGAATTGCCAGTTTTCGCTGCGTGATCTGTGAGGCCGGCGGGCAGCCTGGTCACATTGGCATCGGCGACGGGTGCCATCCGGATCGAGCAATCGCGTTGCTGCGCGCGGTGACTGAGGCTGCTCAGACCCGGCTGACCTATATCTCGGGCGCGCGCGATGATCTGGATCCGGAAGAATTCACTGACCAGGCGCAAACGAATCGGTGTAGATATGTGCGGGATCTGATCGATCGTGCCCCTCCGACGGAGAATTTTCAGGACTGCCCGACGCATTCAACCAAGACATTCGAGGATGACCTGGCTTTGCTGTTAATCAGGTTAGAGGCCGTCGGGGTTTCTCAGGTGGTGATCGTGGACTTGTCTCGGCCTGAATATGATCTTTCGGTTGTTCGGGCGGTCATACCGGGCTTGGAAGCGCCGCACGACGACGCGGATTACGTACCGGGCCTAAGAGCGCTGCAGATCAGGCAGGAAACCGCATGAACGTTGTCGTATTTGTGGGCCCTACCCTGCCAGCACACGAAGTCACCGCGCAGTTGAATGCTGCGATCCTGCCCCCTGTTCAGCAGGGTGATGTCTATCGCGCAGCCAAGGATCAACCGCACGCCGTTGGGATCATAGATGGGTTCTTCGAAGGTGTGCCCTCGGTCTGGCATAAGGAAATCTTGTGGGCGATGGAACAAGGGATACCGGTCTTTGGCAGCGCCAGCATGGGTGCCCTGCGTGCAGCGGAACTTGCCGATTTTGGAATGATCGGTGTTGGCGGGATCTTTGAGGACTACCTTAGCGGCGTTTTGCAGGATGACGATGAAGTCGCGGTTCTGCACAGTCCGGCAGAGCTGGGTTTTCAACCGCTTAGTACACCGATGGTATCTATCCGAGCCACAGTTAAACAGGCGAAGGCTCAGGGGATTTTACCTTCTGAAAGCGTCGCCACTATCCTAGAGCATGCGAAATCCAGACACTATAGGCACCGCATCTGGCAGGACATCGGCAAAGAGTTAAGCGATCTGCCCGGAATAGCGGCCTTTTTGGATTGGCTGCCCGACGGCCAAATTGATGCCAAAGCAGATGACGCCCGGGCGATGCTGGCCCTGATGGCGGATTGCCTGTCGCAGGGCACCCTACCCCCAAGTCCCGTAACGCGGACCGAACCAACATTGGTGTGGAAACAGTTGCGCAACCGCATCGACACCAACGAAGCAAAGAACCACGCGGTGATCGACGAGTTGAGGTTAGACTCGGAACTCTACGCAGAATTGCGCAACCGCGCAGTTCTGAGCGTGATGGCACAGGAAGAAGCCTCCGAGCAGGATCGGCAACCTGATCGTGAAGCCTTGATCCGGCAGATGACGGACCATAGGGCCAAGGCGGGATTATCTCATAAAACGCATTTGATGGAATGGCTGACCGCCAATGATCTGAACCTTGTGGAATACGAGGACATACTGGCGGATGCCGCCCGGATCGATGCGACGGTCGCCGCGCGTTTGACCCAGTTGGATGCGCCATTGCTGGCTGAACTGAAACGAACCGGAAAGTATGCCGATCTACGGGAACGGGCGGCCGCCAAGGAAAAAGCTGCGATTGTGAATGGGCACCTCTCGGGCGCAGATCGTCTGCGTATGGTCGTGTGGTATTTTGAAACGCGCCTTGACCAGGACGTGCCGGATAACCTGGACAGCTACGCGACCTCGCTTGGCCTATCCGGGCGCGAAGAACTTGGTGAGTTGATCGAAGCAGAGTTTTTGTTTTGCCACAGAAGTTCCTGTGCGGACGTCCCAAAAAACAAGGTGACTTCCGCCCGGCATGAGGGGTCGATTGATGAACACACATGAGACTGTAAGCGACGAAGAACCCGGCACACGATTCCTGCTGTATCCGCAATCACCTTTTCTGGAACCGGGCGCGCAACCGGAGCTTGTCGAAATTTCAGCTCCGCAGGGCAGCATCGGGCCGGGGCCGTCCGGTCCGCGCATGTACACCGTCAATCCTGTTGGCAAAACCACACCTTACGGTGCTATCGTTCCGGGGCCAAATGGACCGGGCATGTATCTGCCGCCATGGGATGGGTACATTCAGCCGCCCGCGATGCCAGATGAGTTTGGGAATTTCTTTCATATTGCCCCATCCGACCCCTCCTTTGAGGCGGCGCATTTGTTCGGGTCGGCCCATTTTACAATGGATGTGTGGCAAGGTTATTTTGATCGACCAATCCCGTGGCATTTCGCGCCCGATTTCGACCGGCTTGAACTGTCCCTGCTACCCAGTCTGGACAACGCACATATTGGCTGGGGGTTTCTGGAAACGGGCGGCACACACGAACATGGAGATGAGTACCGCCCATACAGCCTGAACTTTGACGTTGTCTCCCATGAAATTGGACATGCCATTATCTATAGCGTCATCGGCATGCCGTCAGACGGGGATGCGTCAGGCGAATATTATGGATTTCACGAGTCCGCTGCCGATATGGTCGCCCTTCTTGCGTCGCTGCATTTTGGTTCGGTTGTTGACGCACTGTTAAAAAACACGCGGGGCAACCTGTACACATTCAATCGTCTGAACCGGTTTGCCGAACTGGGGGAAAACGCGCAAATCCGAATTGCCGCCAACACACGATCCATGTCAGAGTTTGCGGCCGGATGGACCAGCGAACACGATCTGTCAGAACCATTGACCGGAGCGATGTTCGACATTTTCGTAGATATTTATCACGAACGCCTGCTGCTGCATGGCCTGATCTCACCTGAAGAAGAACACCTGTCCGATCAACTGGAAGATTCTCCGGATTACAGCGAGGTTATGCAGGACGTGTTCGATGCCCGTTATGCCGAAAACCCGGAAGGTTTCCGGATCGCTTTGCTTGAAGCGCGCGATTTTTTGGGAACCTATCTGGCCGACACATGGGAGCGGCTGGATGCCGATATGCTCAGCTATTTCGGTGTTGAAAAGGCCCTGCTGGCGGTCGATCAGGAAATCACTGGCGGTGCGTTTAGCAACATCATCGAAGGCAACTTCCGCATGCGTGATATTGGTCTGACATCTGCCGGTCCGCGTCTTCCCGACCCCGAGGAAGACAGCCACTCGGCCTCGGTTCGTACGCAGGTGCCAGTGTAACTTGTAAAATCCTTTATTTTTAAGCGGTTTTATGGCATGCAATCGGAAGAAGATTATTGGAACGCATTTGCTCGAATATTTTTCGAGTTTATTTTGAGGGGGAGATGAGGGTTCTGGCTTCGTCGATCCCATAATTGGGAGAGAGAGATATGCCTGAATCCTTGCTCAGTTTTTCAGAAGTGTTGATATATGGCCGTGAGCTCGAAGATTTAGAGTACAAACGCATTCCGTCCAAAGGGAAGGGCGCCAACAAGCATCTCGACGATCAATTTGGGGTGGAAAAAGGGGAGAAAGGTCCTCGGTTCGCCAAGATTTATGGCTTTGCCTTTGAGGGCACTTATTACGAAATGCCGGAGCCGGTGATCTTTCTGGTTCATGGTAAAGGTGAGCTGGTCGCTGATCCCGATAAGCCTGCAGACGACGCATCCCGAGCGCCGCAAGACCCGAGTATCGGCGGCGTCGCAGCGGCCGACTATCAGGTCGCCGATGGCATCCGCGTCTGGCGGTACGACAAATCTGACCAGACCATGCGTATGGACGTGATGACCGGCCAGTTCGAACAAGTCCTGCTGGACATCTATTTCGGCTTTGATAGCCCGGCTATCAGCGGCGCGAAAGTAAGTGGGGCCAAGGTCAGCGGTGCCAAAGTCAGTGGCGCGAAGGTGAGCGGGGCCAAAGTCAGCGGCGCAAAGGTACGCGGCGGCGACTAAATCCAGTTTTTTAAAGTAAGCTCAGGGGCACCGGAACGCGGTGCCCCTTTGCATTTTAGAACCCGGCCTTTTTCAGACCTTCCACAAAGTGCTGCGTGTCTTCCTCTAGCCGATCCGGTTGAACGGTTGTCCACCGGGCCAGCGAAAAGTTCGGATGCGCCTCGCGATGTTTTTCCCGGATCAGACGGGCCATGTCCGTTTGACCAAGCTGCGCATAGCTCGCAGCCAGCATACGCTGCCCTTCAGTCGGGTTGTTCATCTTGTTGACCGTCTCAATGACGTCCTCATACCGTCTGAGATTGTAATACGCGCCGCCCAGATGCCAAAGGTATTGATCCGGGAAATAGGGATTTAGGCGCATTGCCTGCTGAAGATGCGTTATGGCCGTCTCGTTATCGCCCGAATGGGCCAGAGCATCGGCAAAGTCAGAATGCATATCCGCGTCATTTGGGTTCAACGCCAGCGCCCTCTGATAGGATTGGATGGCTGCGTCATGCTCTTTGCGGTACAGGTGCACATATCCCAATTCGCCGAAACCACGCGCGTCGGTCGGGTCCAGCTCAATCGCGCGCTGCGCCAACATCAGCGCCTTTTCTAGCGATTGTGATGGCTCTTCGGCCCAGGAATAACGCCAGTCGATATTTAGAGTTCGCGACAGCGCTGCTGCAGCACGGGCATATCCTTCGTCCCGTTCAAGGGCTGATTGATAGAAATTCTGTGCCTTGCGGTTGTCGTTTCGGGTATATTTGAAGATGTGGTGCTGACCTTGAAGGACCGAACCATAGGCCTCAAGATCGTTTGGAATCGCCTGAATCATGCGCTGTTTTTCATGCGACTCGATCATCACCGCAGTGGCCGCCACAATGCATTCCGTGACCTCATCAAGAATGTCGAAAATATCGTCAATCTTGCGATCGAACCGTTCGCCCCAGATCGTGCGCTCGGTGTTGGCATCAATCAACTCGGCGGAAATCCTGATCCGACTGGCTGAGCGACGTACACTGCCGCGCGCGACATAACGGACATTCAGTTTTTGCGCGGCCTCTTTCGGAGGCATTGATTGTGTCCTGAAGAAAAACGACGAGTTTCGGGCAATGATAAAAAGGTTCCGGAACTTGGACAGATTCATGATGATGTCGTCCGTCAGACCTTCGGCGATCCAGCTGTCGGACTCATCGCCGCCAGAGCTACTGAAGGGCAGAACGGCCACCGACGGCGTATCCGGCCGTTCGAATATGTCCCCTTTCAAATCCGGGCGCATCGTGCCAGCCATTGTTGCGCCGGCCACTTCGCTGCGGACGCAGTAGGTCGAGACAGGATTCATGATGTTCTTGAGCTGTTTTGGCCCCAGAAACTCGTACCCATATCGCAGGCGATTGCAGACCTGATCATACACGGCAGAGCTGACATAGACCCGCTCAGGCTCGGCTATCTCTTGCAACCGGGCCGCGATATTGACGTTGTCGCCGTGAATGCCACGTTCGTCTATCAGTATCTCACCAAGGTGAATCCCGGCCCGGAACTTGATTCGCTGATCCTGCGCGCGGGTTTTGTTCTGATCGCTTGCGATTTGATGCAATTCGACCCCGAATTCTACTGCGCTGGTGGCAGTTTCGAACAGGGCCAAAATCCCGTCCCCACGTACCTCAACCACTCGGCCGTTGTACTTTGCGCACGATGCCTCAAGCAAAGAAATCAATGCTTTCAATTCATTATAGGTATCCAGCTCATTCTCGCTCATGAGCCGGGAGTATCCTACGACATCAGCGAACAATACAGCGCCAAGCCGTTGAGTAATTGGAATGTCAGAAATTGTCGTACTCACAAGTGTTACTCTTTTTTCGGATTCGTAGCGGACCCGTAACCAACATATATCAAAAAACGTTTTTGACGACCGAAGCAGTTTTGATCGGAACTGATCACACCTCTGCGATCCGAGGTGGCCATGACCAGTCGGCGCAATCATTCGGCCCCAAAGTCACGATCGTATTCGCATCCAGTTCCTGTGCCAAAACGTTTCGGCGAACCATCCACTCGGATTTCAGAATGCCCACAACAACCATATCTTGAAACTCACCTTCAGCGAACCACGCTTGACGCATTGTCCCTTCAATCTGGAATCCTATCTTCGCAACAAGATCACGGCTGTGATGATTGTCCTCACGATAATAAGACGTTATGCGGTTCAGCCCCAACTGTCGAAATGCCAGATCCAGCACCAAAGCAGATGCCCGGAGCCCGACGCCGGATCTGCGCATTGCCTTGTTGACGAAAACTGCAACCACTGCATCGCGATTGATGTTCGAGATAGACTCGAGTCCGGCCAACCCAACGGCCTCACCTGAGGAGGACTCGACGATAAACCAACATTTGCGGCTGGCATCGGAAGACGTAAATGAATCTCTCCAAAATTCTTCGGCATGCGATGTATTGAGGGGCACGCGCGTTGTACGATCGAAACGCGCAAGGTCTTCAACGTCCTGAAACCAACTCAGAACGGAATCCAGATCTGCCCTTTCCATCGGACGCAACCTGAACGTGTTTTGTGAATTGTTGCTCACGATAAATAGTACCTTTGAAAGAAATCAGTAAAATCTGCTCGGACACTAGCACAAAAAATTCAAAATTACGAAATGAGATTACAGTATCTCTGTCCTCTGTTTAATTCACCACAAGAATTGAGTTTTTGGTGCAGGGGGTCGATAAGTGTGCTGTCCGGTCAAATACAACGGAATTTCCCATCCGCACCCCTGTTGGCTAATGATGGCCGCGGACGCTCTGAGCAAAGGGAACACTATCAATGAAATTACTGCGGTTCGGTCCCAAGGGCGCGGAAAAGCCCGGTCTTCTGGATGCCAAGGGCGCAATTCGTGATTTGTCGGGTGTGATTGATGATCTCACAGGCGAGTTGCTTGGCGATGAAGCCCTGGACCGATTGCGCAGGTTGGATACCGCAAGCCTGCCTCTAGTGGATGGTCAACCGCGGATTGGCGCTTGCGTCGGTCAGGTCGGCAAGTTCGTCTGCATAGGTCTGAACTACGCCGATCATGCGGCCGAAAGTGGGATGGAGCTGCCGCAGGAACCGGTAATCTTTTTTAAGGCAACTTCGGCCATTATTGGCCCCAACGACACGGTCGAAATCCCTCGTGGCTCGGTCAAAACCGATTGGGAGGTGGAACTGGGTGTGGTGATCGGGAAAGAGGCCAAATACCTCTCGGAAGCCGAAGCCTTCAACCATGTCGCCGGTTATTGCGTCATCAACGACATATCAGAACGCGATTTCCAACCGCACCGTTCGGGCCAGTGGGTCAAAGGCAAATCCGCCGACACGTTCGGCCCTATAGGTCCATGGCTTGTGACACGGGATGAGGTGCCAGATCCGCAGGACCTGCAGATGTATCTTGAGGTGAACGGGCAACGAACTCAGGATGGCTTGACCAGAACGATGCATTTTAGTGTGGCGACAGTAACCTCTCATCTGTCGCAGTTCATGTCGCTACAGCCGGGAGATGTGATTTCGACAGGCACCCCTCCGGGTGTGGGCATGGGCCAAAATCCGCCGACCTATTTAAAACCCGGCGACAGGATGGAGTTGGGCATCAAAGGCTTGGGTGTGCAACGGCAGAACGTTGTGCATGGCTGAGCCCCCTGTTTGTGCAATTGTCACAATTTCCCGCAACAGAAAGAGGGCTAAAAAGTCACTCGGGCCAGGGCAGTGAATAAGTTTTGACGTTGGTGAAAAATTTCATCGCCTCGATCACGCCTTCCTTGACGCCGTTGCCGCTGTCCTTGATGCCGCCAAAAGGAGACATTTCGATCCGGTAGCCGGGCTGTTCCCAGATGTTGCAGGTGCCGACGTTCAAACCGTTGATGTAGGTAATCGCCCGGTTCAGATCATTTGTACAGACACCCGCCGACAAACCAAATGCGGTGCCGTTTGATATCTGCATGACTTGCGCATCATCATCTGGAACACGAACGATCGGCACGATTGGACCAAATGTCTCTTCCATCACCAACTCGCTGCCGTGGGGCACCTTGTCGACGACGATCGGCGGCAACAGTGCACCGTCGCGGCCGGGGTGATAGAGGATTTCTGCGCCCTCTTGCGCAGCCTTCAGCACGCGGTTTTCGAACAACTCGGCGGCTTGTGCGTGGATAACGCAACCCAATTGCGTTTCTGGGTCCTGAGGGTCACCAAACCGGATCGCTTTTGCCTTTTCCAGAACAAGTGGCACAAATCTATCTGCCACGCTTTCCTGAACCAGAATGCGTTTGATCGCGGTACAGCGTTGCCCCGAATTCCCTGTGGCCCCGGCCACAGCTATACTGGCCGCCTTGTCCAGATCGGCGTCATTCAGATCATTCAGCACGATCAGAGGATCGTTGCCGCCCAACTCCAGTGCCTGCCGTTTGTAACCCGCCTTGGACGCGATCAACTTGCCTACCGGCACACCGCCCGTGAAGGTGACTATGTCAATGTGTTCATTGGTGATCATCTCATCGCCGATATCTTTTGGCCAGCCAGTCACGACCTGAAACATTTCGGGCGGCAGCCCTGCCTCGTACAGTATGTCCGCCAGCGTCAGGGCCGTCAGTGGGGTCAGCTCGGTCGGTTTGCAGACCATGCTGTTATTGGTGGCAATGGACGGTGCAATCTTGTGGCTGACCATGTTCAGAGGGTGATTGAACGGTGTAATTGCGCTGATGGTTCTGACCGGCTCGCGTTTGGTGAAAATCTTGCGCGCCTTGCCGTTGTGGGTCAGATCGCACGAGAAAACCTCACCATCGTCCATCAGGGCCTCGGAGGCAGCGAACTGAAAAACGTCCTGCGCGCGCCTGGTTTCATAGATCGAGTGCTGATGGCAGATGCCAAGCTCAAGCGTCAGCCATTTTGCGAGGTTTTCGCGATTTTCACCAATCAACGCGCCGGTGCGCCGCAAAATCTCGCTGCGTTCGTAACGCGTCAATTTGGGCGTGTAATTTGCGGCGATCTCAAAAGCTTTGCGTACATGTTCAGAAGTGCCGGCAGGGACGGTACCGACAACCTCACTCGTGTAGGGGTAGTGGACCGGGATTTTAGCATCGGTAAAGACAATCTCGCCGCCAATACGCATGCCTTCGTTGCGGATACCGGATGTGTTCATGATAATGTCCATGATAAGGGGGCCAACGCTATGCTGGCAAAAAGCGGTGCTTCAAAATTGCGCAATGGCAGGCGCAGCGAAGTGTCGATCACGCAATTGAAGATGAAGGGAACGCCCCGCTCGGTCAATCCACTGTGGCAGTCCAGAGCTGGAATGCACCTCGGTATCCAAGTCTCACCAACGGTCTTAGTTGCCACTTTCGTGCGACCACGATCTGCGGAAGTTATGCGGCGAAACATTGTACCGGCCTCGGAAATGAACTGAAAGCCTGTCCGTGCTGGAAAACCCGGATGCAAAGGCAATCTCGGATACGCTGAGGTCGGTTTCATTCAAAAGGGCGAAGGCACGATCTAGCCTGAGGTTGTTGTAATACTGGCCGGGCGACATCTTTGTGTGCTGCTGGAACAGCCGTTCCATATGGCGTCTGGACAGAGACGCCTGATCCGCTACCGCCTCAAGACTGAGCGGCGATTCAATGTTGTCCCGCATTATTTGGACAGCTTCGACCAGCTTGGCGTTGCGCGTCCCCAAAAGGGCCGAGACTGGCGAAACTTGATTGCTGCCACTTTCTCCGACGCGTCGGTGCAAGCACATCTCGGACACGTTGATGGCCAGGGCGTTGCCGAACAATTCCTCGATCACTTCCAGCATCATATCGGTGCTGGCGTGCCCTCCCCCGCAAGTGCGCAGCTTGCCGTCAATCTCGTACAGACTCTGGGTTGGCGTCATTGTCGGAAAATACTCGCAAAACCCGGGGCGGTTTTCCCAATGAACGGTGAACTTCTTGTCGCCGATCAAGCCGGCCTTGGCCAAGGCAAAAGCCCCGGTGCAGATACCACCGAAATCGCATCCATGTGCCTTTTGCCGGCGAATCCAATTCAGAATCCGGGTGTCAAACGAGGCCATCGGCTCAGTGCCGGAACACACGAAGGTATAGGCCCCCTGCTCTAGATCATGCATGGGTTGGTCGGCTTGAATGCAGATTCCGTTCGAACACGTGACCGGCGCGCCATCTGCAGACAAGACGTACCATTCGAACAATTGCTTTCGGGCCAGTTGGTTTGAAATACGCAAGGGTTCAATCGCTGCGCTAAACGCCAACATTGTGGTATTAGGCAGCAACAGGAAATGAAAGGCCTTAGGCGGCCCATCATAGGGAACGTCGACGGAAATCGCCCCCTTGGGCAGGAAACGTTGGCTGTCCACTACACCCCTCCTTCGCGTTCGAATACCGCAACGTTGCTGGCCTGTTGGAACGTTCGAGCAACTTAAAGTTATCAATAGATGTAAGACCCTTGGAAATCGAACGCTCATTTTGTATTTTGGATACAACTTACACCGACCGAGACCACTCTTATGCCCAGAACCCGCGCGATCGCACGTCAAAGTCTTCCAGAAGTCATCACAAATGATCTGCGGGAACGTATACTAAGCGGAGAGATGGCCGAAGGTGAAACCATCCGTCAGGAGGCCCTTGCCGAGGACTACGATGTTTCGCGCATGCCGATCCGCGAAGCATTAAAACGGCTGGATGCCGAAGGCCTTGTGCAATTGACAAACAACCGTGGTGCATCGGTGACTTCGCATTCGCTTTCCGAAATTGGCGAGATTTTTGACCTTCGCGTTCTTTTGGAAGTTGACCTGTTTAGACGGGCCATTCCGCAGATGACGGAAGCTGATTTCGCCAGATGCGAGAAGCTGCTCGACGACATGGAAAGGTCTTACGAAGCTTACAATGTCGGGCGGTGGGGCAGCCTGAATTATGAATACCACAAAGCCCTATATGCGGCTGCTGATCGTGGGCTGACCAATGAGATTCTTCAACGGGTCAATCTGCAATCGGACCGCTATGTCCGTATGCATCTAAGCGTCATGGAACAACGCGAGCCCGCCAAGCAAGATCACCGACAGCTTTTGTCGCTGGCACGCAAACGTCAGGTTGATGCCGCAGGTGAACTGCTGACCAAGCATATTCAACGGACCAAGGATCAGTTGTTGGCGATGGTTATCAAGACACGGAAAGGTGACACCGGCTGAACGTCCGCATTCTTACCCCAGTGGATGCAGGCACGCGACTTTGTGGTCTGCCCCGCTCAGTTCTGGCGGCGCGGCGCGACATTCTTCGGTTGCAAGCCAGCACCTTTGTGCAAAGGCACAGCCTTTGGGGATGTTCATCGGGGACGGAAGCTCGCCTTCCAGTTTGATCCGATCCTTGCGCGCGTCGGGATCTGCGCGAGGTGTTGTCGACAAAAGAGCCTTGGAATAGGGATGCCTAGGGGCAGCAAACAGCTTTTCTTTCGGTGCCTTCTCAACCGCGCGGCCTAAATACATAACGATCACGTCGTCGGCAAAATGCTTCACCACCGACAAATCATGCGAAATGAACAGATAGGCAAGGTTCAGACGTTCCTGCAATTCGACCAGCAGGTTCAGAATTTGCGATTGGATCGAGACGTCCAGCGCTGAAACCGGCTCATCCAGCACCAGCACCTTGGGGTTCAGCATCAGGGCGCGGGCGATTGCTATCCGCTGCCGCTGCCCGCCCGAAAACATGTGTGGGTAGCGGTCGTAATGTTCGGGGCGCAAACCCACGAGGTCGATCATTTCACGCGCGCGCGCCTCGCGGTCGGTTGCGGACATCTCGCGGCGGTTAATTATCAATGGCTCTTGCAGGATTTGACCGATCCGTTGGCGTGGGTTGAGCGAGCCGTAAGGATCCTGAAACACAATCTGCACAGTTTCACGCATCTGGGCCCATTTCGATGGAGATATTTCAACGCCATCGATGGTCAGACTTCCCGAGGTCGGTTCTTCGATCATCGTCACCACCCTTGCGAGGGTGGACTTCCCACAACCGGACTCTCCTACGATCGCCAACGTTTTGCCCGGCCGCAGTTCGAAGTCCACTCCAGACAAGGCTTTTACCGTTGCGGCCTTCGACAATAACCCGCCTTTTACGGTGTAGAACCTGGCCAAATCACTGGCCTGAACGATGGGGGCGGTCATGCCAGCTCTCCGGTTGTTATCTTTTCAACGTAATGGCAACGCGCCTTGCCGAATTCCGCACTGTGCGGGGTTGGGGGCAACGATCGGCACAGATCATCTGCATATTGGCATCTGGGGCTGAACAGACATCCTTTTGGCCGGTCAAACTGCCCTGGAACGACGCCGGGAATAGTAGGTAGCATCTTCGACGTCGCCCGCTCCGGAAGCGCGTTAAGCAACGCAGTTGTGTAGGGGTGACGCGGGGTGCGGAACAGGTCTTTGACTGCCTGCTCCTCGACCTTTTGGCCAGCATATTGGACTTGAACCCGCTCGGCGGTCTCGGCGACAACACCCATATCATGAGTGATAAGGACCAAACCCATGCCCTGTTCGTCCCGAAGGCGAACCAACAGATCAAGGATTTGCGCCTGAATTGTCACGTCCAGCGCCGTCGTCGGCTCGTCCGCAATCAACAGCTTGGGTTTGCAGGCGATGGCCATCGCAATCATCACCCTCTGGTTCATGCCGCCGGACATCTGATGCGGAAACGTGTTCAGTCGGCTTTCGGGTGCGGGGATTCCGACCTGATCAAACAGTTCAATAGCGCGTTGGTGGCGGTCCTTTCGGTTCAGGCCCAGGTGGATGCGCAAGGCCTCCTTGATCTGGAAACCAACCGTAAAGCAAGGATTCAGCGATGACATCGGTTCCTGAAAAATCATGGCAATGTCTTTGCCGATGATCTTGCGACGGTCACGGGCCGAGATTTTGGTCAGATCAATGCCTTCAAAGCTTAGTTGGTCGGCCGTAATTGTGGCCGTCCAGGGTAGCAGACCCATCAATGCCAGCATCGACACCGATTTGCCCGAGCCACTTTCGCCGACGATGGCCATCAACTCGCCCTTGTCGACGGACAGATCAACGCCATCCACGGCGCGGAACTGACCCGAGGCGGTTGCGAATTCGACAGTGAGGTTTCGGATATCCAACAGGCTCATGTCGTCAGCTCCGCTTTAGCTTAGGGTCCAGCGCATCGCGCAGACCGTCGCCCATCAGGTTGATGGCCAGCACCGTGACCAGGATGGCCAGACCGGGGAACGTCACTACCCACCACGCGCGCAGAATAAACTCACGCGCTTCGGCCAGCATGGTGCCCCATTCTGGCGTGGGCGGCTGCGCTCCCATGCCCAGAAAGCCAAGGGCTGCGGCATCCAGAATGGCGGTCGAAAACGACAGCGCCGCCTGAACGATAATCGGAGCCAGACAATTCGGCAGCACAGTCTTGAACATCAGTCGGGCCTTGCTGGCACCGGCAACGCGAGCCGAGGTCACGTAATCCTTTTGCCGCTCTGCCAACACAGATGCCCGGGTCAAACGCACGTAATGCGGTTGAAACACAATGGCGATGGCGATCATCGCGTTGGTCAACGAGGGACCAAGGATGGCGACCAGAACCAGCGCAAGCAGTAGCGAGGGGAAGGACAGGATGATATCCATCACCCGCATGATCATCGTATCGACCCATTTGGGCGCGAAACCCGACAGCAGGCCGACAATCACTCCGCCCGTCACGGCCACACACACCACCACGATGCCGACAAAGAAGGAATAACGCGATCCCATGATCAGCCGCGAAAGCATATCCCGGCCCAGCGGATCGGTGCCCAATGGGAAGGCCCAACTGCCGCCCTCTTGCCACGCAGGAGGTTGCAGTATGTGATTGCGGAACTGTTCAGTCGGGTCGTAGGGGGCCAACAAAGGCGCAAAGGCCGCACAGAAAACAAAGGCGGCAAAGACCCAAAGGCCCATCACCGCACCGCGGTTTTCGCTGAAATAGAACCAGAACTCTCGCAGGGCGCTGGGGCGGTCTTCGGTTTTTGGTGGGGTCGCGGACAATTCAGCCATCACCGCCTCCGGATTTTTGGGTTGATGACGCCGTAAAGGACATCGACCAGCAGGTTCACCAGCATGACGATCACGGCGATCATCAGCAGGCCACCCTGCACAACCGGGTAGTCGCGGCGGAAGATGCTGTCGACCATCCACTTGCCGATACCGGGCCAGCTAAAGATTGTCTCGGTCAGGATCGCCCCGGCCAGCAATGTGCCGACTGACAGGCCGATCACTGTAATCACCGGGATCAGCGCATTGCGCAGCGCATGCAGCCCATTGATCCGTGCGGGGGTGAGCCCCTTTGCGCGGGCCGTGCGGATGTAATCCTCACCCAACACTTCCAACATGGCCGAACGGGTCTGGCGCGCAATTACGGCCAAAGGGATCGTGCCCAAAACGATGGTCGGCAGTATTAGATGGCGTACAGCCGATCCAAACGCCCCCTCCTGCCCGGACAGCAGGCTGTCGATCAACATGAAGCCTGTGACACTTGGAAAGTAGTATAGCAGGTCGATCCGGCCTGAGACAGGCGTCCAACCAAGGTTGCCGGAAAACACGATGATCAACAACAGCGCCCACCAGAAGATCGGCATGGAATACCCGATCAGCGCGGACGACATCAGCGCCCGGTCGAAGAATTTGCCCCGATTCACAGCAGCAATAACGCCCGCGGGAAGACCCAAAGCTACTGCAAAGATCATGGCGCAGATCGACAGTTCCAGCGTGGCCGGAAACAGGGCAAAGAATTCGTCCCAAACCGGCTTCTTGGTGACAAAGCTCTCGCCCAAATCACCATGCAACACGCCAACCAGATAGTCCCAGTATTGCTGCAGAACAGGTTTGTCGAAGCCCAGCTTCTCAACCATCTCCTGATAGCGTTCTTCGGACATTCCGCGTTCACCGGCCATGACGATGATCGGATCGCCTGGAAGCACCCGAATGAACATGAACGAGATCAGTGTTACGCCCAGAAATGTCGGAATGAACATGCCGAGGCGGGTAAGAAAATAGCCAAACATCAGCGGCCTATGATTGTTAGTTCTTTGGGAAAGCTGGTCAGCGACCGGCAACCGTCGTTGGTCACCAATACGTCATCTTCGATCCGAACGCCGAAATTGTCCAGATCATAGAGGCCCGGCTCGTTTGTCCAAACCATGCCCGCGCGCATGATCTGGCCGTTGCCACGCATGATGTAGGGCGCTTCGTGCACATCGCGGCCCAGCCCATGACCGGTCTTGGTGCGGATACGATCTGCATAGGGCGAGGCCTCGAGCACGCTGGACACCGCGTCGTCGATATCGTGGGCAGTGACGCCAGGCCGGCAAGCTTCGAACCCGACCAGGTTGGCCCGCAGAACGGTGTCGTAGACCGCCCTGCCCTCATCCGAGGCTTCGGCGACAAAAAAGGTGCGTGTGATGTCGGCGGCAAACCCATGTTTGCGTGCGCCGAAATCGAACAGCAGCGCGTCGCCTGCTTTGATCTGATAATCCGCGCGTGCTTTACCATGCGGTTGAGCCGAGTTTCCTCCGGCCGTCACGATGGGCGAAAATGCCAGCGACGCAGCCCCTTCTGCGAACAGCGCCTGGATCAATGCTTGTTCAACTTGTACTTCTGTTTGGCCAACGCGAACATCCGCAATGACCCGCTCCAGCGCTCGCTCCGAGATATCAATCGCCGCTTGCAGCGCTGCAATGTCATGGTCTGTCTTGATGATGCGCAGACCGGATATCTCTCGTTCCGCGTCCACGATTCGCAGCTCGGGCAATGCACGGGTAAAGGCCTTAGAGACAAAGACGCGCATCACCTGCCCCTCGACCGCGAGAGATCGCAGCGGCATATGTTTAGCCAGTGCCGCGAAGGCATCGTCATAGCCCGTCTGATCGCGCCAGTCGAAGACAGCGCCGTCAAACCCGACCAGCGCCCAAGAGCCCAGTTCTAGGTTCGGCACAATCGCTGCCGGTACGCCTTCGGCCGGGATCACGACCACAAAGGGTCGCTCGTTGCTCATGAAGGGTTTTACCAAAGCGCGGGTAAAATTCGGACCGGGCACCAGTGCCACGGCATCTACTGACATGTCCTTTGCCAGTTGTTGGTACTCGGACAAATCCGGCATTCGCGCCGACCTCCCAATAAAGAAAACCGGAGCCGCCAATTGGGCGGCTCCGGTCGTTGAGTGGTGGTTTACTCGACGCTCACACCGTAGAAGATGTGTCCGCCCAGCGGGTGCACTTTATAGCCCTGAACCTTATTGCTCATCGGCATGTAAACGACCGAGTGCGCAATGGTTGCCCACGGGGCCTGCTCTTTGAAGATGACCTGGGCATCTTCATACAGCTTGGTGCGTTCCGCCTGATCAGTAGACTGTTTGGCCTTCAGGATCAGATCTTCGAACGGCTCATGGCACCATTGTGCCCGGTTCGACGCTTCACGACCGTCACAGCCCAGCAGAACCGCCAGGAAGTTGTCTGGGTCGCCATTGTCACCGGTCCAACCCAGAAGAACGGCACCATCACGGTCCAGATCTTTCGAACGCGACAGGTACTCACCCCATTCGTAAGACACGATCTCGACGTCCACGCCAACCTTCGCGAAATCCGCCTGGATCAGTTCAGCCATACGGCGCGCATTCGGGTTGTACGGACGCTGTACCGGCATTGCCCATACCTTCATCGACAGGTCGGAAACACCTTCGGCTTCCAGCATTGCCTTGGCCGCTTCTGGATCATAGGCATCGTCGGTGATCGCGTCGTTATAGCCCCACATGGTCGGCGGGATCGGGTTCTTTGCAACCTGGCCCGAGCCCTGGAACACCACGTCGATGATCGCGTTCTTGTCGATTGCCATGTTCAACGCCTTGCGGACGTTCGGGTTGTCGAAGGGCGCCATTGTGGTGTTATAGGCCAGGTAGCCAACGTTGAGGCCTTCCTGCTCCAACATGTTGATGTCGGCATCATCCTGCATCGCCTGAATGTCCGCCGGGTTCGGATACGGCATGATGTGACATTCGCCCGCCTTCAGCTTCTGATAGCGCACGGATGCGTCCGGAGTGATCGCAAAGATCAGATTTTCAACATCCGCCGGATCCTTCCAGTAGTCGGCATTCTGGGCATAGCGGATCACGGCGTCTTTCTGATACGCTAAGAACGAGAACGGGCCGGTACCAATGGGTGCGGTGTTTAGCTTTTCAGGTGTTCCAGCTTCCATCATCGCATCTGCATATTCTGCAGACAGGATCGAAGCGAAATCCATCGCCATATTGGCAACAAACGGCGCCTCAGGCTTGGTCAGAGTAAATTTGACGGTGTAGTCGTCGACCTTTTCAATGGACTCGACCAGATCGGGCATACCCATACCCTTGAAGTATTCCCACGTACCGCCTGACACCTGATTATAGGGATGGCTGTCATCCTTTTGGCGCATGAACGAGAAAATCACGTCATCCGCGTTGAAATCGCGGGTCGGCGTGAACTCGTCATTCGAATGGAACTTCACACCCTGACGCAGCTTGAATGTGTACTCCAGGCCATCATCACTGGCTTCGACGCTTTCGGCCAGACCGGGGATAACGTTGGTTGTGCCGGTTTCGAATTCCAGCAGGCGGTTGTAGATCGGGTGCGATGAGGCATCAAATGTGGTTCCGGCTGTAAACAGTGCGGGATCGAACCCCTCGGGTGAGCCTTCTGAACAATAAACCAGCGTGTTGGCCTGCGCGGCTGCACTGGACAGGGCAATAGCCGCTGTTGCAGCCAAAAATTTGAGTTTCATGATTGTCTCCCAGAAAATTTTCAATCGGCTTTCGCGTTGCTTTTGTTGACCAAGCAATTTCTGACGACTCTCATCGCCGCGAAATCTGTGCTCAATGTATCCAAAATACAAAATCCATTGTCAACTCACTTTGAGAGTTGAAGGAATGTGTGAACCAATGCACCTCGCAAAGCCGAGAGACTACACATCTCGGATTCATTGATGATTGCAAAGATTGACGAGTGATTACGGCGTGAAGGTCGGCGCAACACCAACCGGGGGTTGATCTTGAATATATGCACCCACACGGTTCAAAACTTGAGTTCTAGGACATCCCGGGCGGGTCGCAGCACCAAGGTTACGCAGGTTTCCGGGCCCCTCAAAAGGAACAAAGCACAAGGGCCAGTTGTCTCGCTTGAATTGCTCGGCAGCCAGGGCCGACACAATTGTACAATCATCAGAATGACAAATGTGTCGGCAGATCGTTTCAAACCTCAGCGCGCTCAGATCAAACCGCTTGGCGACTCGGATCGCAGGATCAGCTTTGGGCAAACGGTCCTCAAGTTCATAGCCAAAACTGTGAGGAAGCCGGATGAAGTCATGCGGAGGCACATCCTCTGGCGCAATAGAGGGAAGCATACAAAGTGGGTGCCCTTCACGCATGGCCAGAAACAACGGCTCGGCCCAAATTGACGTGAAAGCCAGAGCGTCGCTGTTGTTGACTTTGGCCACCAGCGCCATGTCCAATTGATGATCTTCCACCATCTGCAACATGTTTTGCGGAAGGTCCTCGATCATGGTCACACGCATCCGCGGGTACAGATCGCTGAACAACCCTGAGAAGTACTGCGTCAGGTAGGGTGCAAGCGTTGGCGTCATGCCAATCCGGTACGTGACGGCCTCGGGGTCGCGGTATTGGGTGGCAGTGTCGCGGATCTGTTGTGCATCAGACAGGATGGATTCAGCTATTTTGAGGATGCTTTGACCAAATGCCGTTGGGCGCACTTCGTTATTTAGTCGTAGAAACAGTTCAACACCCAGTTCGTGTTCCAGCTTCTTGATCTGGTTCGATAGTGCAGGTTGCGAAACGTTGCACGCAACCGCCGCCTGACTGAACTTGCCATGTTTTGCAATGGCGAGCACATATTCCAAATCTCTGAAATTCATCCGCTCAATCTCTCTGCGGTCATACTAAAGCGGCTCGAAACCACCCCTTTATGTACCTTAAAGCGGGTAAAACTGCATGAAATCCCGATCAACTCCGCTGACAAAACTGTTAACCGGCGCATTCGAATAGAACATCACGCGCGGCAGGAAAATTGTAACCTGTTGATTTATTTGATGTGGCATTTCCGGATTCTCACGGAAACCGTGACTATTTGCGTTGGTTATACGGCCGATTTGCAGGATGAATTTCAGATGACCCGGGGTGCCGTCTACCCCTTTGCTACGTGGAATGCCCGACACACAGGGCGGACTGCCAAACGTAACAATTTATGACGGAGTACCCCATGCTGTCCCAACTTCTGACAAGCCTGCGCGCTCGTCTCTTGACCACGTCTACAATAGCGCAAGAGACCTCCCGCAACGGCCAAACCCTTTTCAACAACTTCTTTCAAAGCACCGTTGTAGATGACACCCCGGCTTTCGTGCTGGCAAATGACTTCTCGCGTCTGCTGAACTTTGGTGAAATCATCACCAACAACGCCGTTGCCGCCGTTCAAGCGCAGGGGCAGGATATTGATGTGTTCAACTTCCGCTCTGGGCGGATCGAGGCGAACAACGGCCCCGACGCATTGGCCACCGGCGTTCAGGTCACCGGCAGCGCACAGGTTCGCAACTTTGGTGAGATCGCGGGTGAATTTAACGGCGTTCAGTTTGCAGGTGCTCAAAGCTCGGGCGGCCTGGACAATTTCCGCGGCGGCGTGATCAGCTCTGACAGCCGCGCAGTCGACATTCAGGGCCAAGGCATTGATGTGCGCAACTTTGGTGACATCATCGGCACCGGCGATCAGCGCAATGGCACGATTTACACCAACCGCACTGCCGAAGACATCTCGATCTCGAACTTTACGGGTGGCACGATTGACGCGGGCGAAGGCAACCAGGGCGCGGGCATCTCGTTGCAGACCGGCGATGAGGTTGGCGATCGCGTGGAAACCGACATCTTCAACGGTTTTGGCGCGACAATTCAAGGCCGTGGCCAAGGGGCCGCCAATACCGGGCTGGCCGGCGACGGCATTCGCATTGACGACGGTGTCGAAGGTGCCACGTTGGAAACCGAGATCGTCAACAGCGGCCTGATCTCGACCGAAAGCAACCAAGGCACGGCCGCCGGTATCCGCATCGCGGATGGCGTAAACGCCGAAGGTGAGATCCTGAACACGTCGACCGGCGTGATAGAAGGCCCGCGCAATGGCCTTTACATCGGCAATGGTGAACATGATCTGGACGTGCTGAACTTTGGCACCATCCAATCCGGAAGCCGCGCGGTGAACATCGACGGCTCAGGTGTCAACCTGATCAATGGCGGCGACATTCTGGGAAACGACGACCAGCGTAACGGCACCGTTTATGCCGATGGCACCGCAGATGACTTCTCGGTCCGCAATCTGGCCAATGGCACAATCGACGCGGGTGAGCACAACCAGGGCTCGGGTTTCGGAGCAGAAATCGGTGGAGCCGCAGACGGTGCCAACACGTTCTCGTTGGAAAACGATGGCCTGATCCAGGGTCGGGGCAACGGCGCAGCAGGCACTGGCCTGGCCGGAGATGGTATCCGCATTGGCAACCCGGGAAATCAGGGCATCGCCGAAGGGACCATTGTCAACCGTGGCGAGGTACGTTCGGAAGGTGCCAACGGCACTGTAGCCGGTGCGCGCGTTGTGGATGGCGTGAGCTTTCAGGGCGAATTTACCAACGCCGGCACAATCTCGGGTGTCCAAAACGGCGTCTACTTTGGCAACGCGGATCATACGGGTGGTCGTTTCGTCAACGAAGCAGGAGGCGTTGTGTCCTCGGACAGCCGGGCCTTCAACATTGATGGCACGGGGCTTGAGGTCGACAACCAAGGTAACATCCTTGGCACCGGAGATCAGCGCAACGGTACGGTTTACGCTGACGGAACCGCGGATGACTTCTCGGTACAGAACTCAGGTCTGATCGACGCTGGTCACGGCAATCAGGGTTCTGGCTTTGGTGTGGAAATCGGTGGTGCAGAAGATGGTGCCAACACATTTACACTGGAAAACACGGGCGTAATCAACGGGCGCGGAAACGCGGGTGCCGCCACGCCGCTTGCTGGTGATGGCATTCGCATCGGCAACGTTGGCAACACCGGCACTACCGATGCGACGATCTCCAACTTTGGCGGGATTTTCTCTGGAGGTGCCAACGGCACGGTCGCCGGCATCCGAGTTGTCAATGGCGTGAACTTCCAGGGCACATTGTTTAACGCGGGTGCCGTCGAAGGTGTGCAAAACGGTGTCTACTTTGGCACTGGTGACCACTCGGGCGGGTCGTTTGTCAATAGCGGCACCGTTTCCTCGGACAGCCGGGCACTGAACATCGATGGTAACGGGCTTTCCGTTCAGAACCTGGGTGCCATCTTAGGTACAGGCAATCAGCGCAACGGCACAGTCTACGCTGATAGCACGGCAGACAACTACACCTTCACCAACACTGGTCTGGTGGACGCAGGCGAGGGCAATAACGGCTCGGCTGTTTCGCTGCAAACAGGTGACATTTCAGGCGATGTCGTCTCGGCGGCGATTGTAAACGAAGGTGTGTTGCAGGGCCGCGGCGATGCAACCGAGGGCAATCAGGTTGGCGATGGTCTGCGCCTGTTCACGGGTCAGGAAGACGCGTCTTTTGCCGGAGTTGTCATCAACGAAGGTCTCATTGCCGGGTCCGAACAGTCGGACGCTGCAGCCGGTATTCGTATCGATGGCGGTTTGAACCTTCTGGGTGCGATCCTGAACGAAGGCGAAATTCGAGGCACGGTCAATGCGATTGATGCATCGGATGCTGGTGACGTTACCATCGTCAACGACGACGAAGGTGTGATAAACGGCAACGTCCTGCTGGGCAACGGCAATGACATTTTTGTCGATCTGGGCACTACTAACGGCGACATCAGCGGTGGCGAAGGTGATGACGTTCTGATCGCTGGCGATGCAGACAATGTGCTGACCAGTGGTCTGGGCAATGACTTCATCGACGGAGGCGGCGGCATCGACACAGCCGATTTCTCGGATCTGGATGTTGCGGTAGAGGCCCGTCTGGACGCCAATGGCAACGGCACCACCACGCGCGATACCGGATTCAACGTCTCGATCGTGGATGCGGCTGTTGTGGCTCCGGACCAGTTTGGTGCGAATATCCCGGATGGAGGCTGGTTTGTAGAAGAGGCCGTTCTGGGCAATCTGTACTACAACATTCACACCTCCGACTTTCCTGCCGGGGAAATTCGCGGGCAATTGCTGGTCGACAGCGATGTAACCGAAAACGGCATCCGCACAGTTTCGCTGAGCGGCGGTCTGGACGCATCGCAAGAACCCGGGCCGACATCGGATAGCGAAGCCACCGGCAACGCGACTGTTGTCATCACTCAGAACCTGGCAACAGGCGAAGTCACCTACTCGAGCGAGTTGAGCGTTGTGGGCCTTAACGAGGCCGACCTGAACACGCCGATCCCCGGTGTCGTATCAGCCATCCATCTGCACAACGCACCAGCGGGCGCAAACGGCCCGGTCGTGCAGGACACGCTGGTGGACGCAGGCGCGACGCTTGATGTTGATGCAACAGGCGGCACCGGAGTTGTCGGTCTGGACGTGATCGACAATCAGATCGAAACCGACGTGCTGGTCTCGATCGAGAATGTCATCGGCTCTGACGATGGTGATGTGATTGTCGGCAGCGACCTGGAGAACGTTCTGAACGGCGCGGATGGCGATGACCTGCTGAACGGTGAGGGCGGCAATGACGTCCTGATCGGTGGCGAAGGCGCTGACACCTTCCTGTTCCAGGGCACCTTCGGTGACGACACAATCTCGGACTTTGAAACGGGCGTCGACAGAATTCAGATCGGAGATCTGGGCCCTGACTTCGACGGCGGTCCGAGTACCGTTCAGGATGGTGACGACGCCGTCATCAGCTTCGGCGACGCAGGCTCGATCCGTCTGGCCGGTGTCGACGCCGCGGACCTGACCGAGAACGACTTCATCGTTTAACCAATCAACAGCGGGGCGGCCTAGGTCGCCCCGTTTGCCAAACCGGAAAGGGTTCCCTGATGTCCCAGAAAACCAATCCCGTGAAAGCCGCCTGGGGGTCGCTGCGCAAGGGCTTTGTTGCAGTTGCCTTCTTCAGCTTGTTTCTGAACCTTCTTATGCTCGCCGGTCCGCTTTACATGTTGCAGGTCTACGACCGCGTCCTGACCAGTCAAAATGTCGACACCTTGATCGCGTTGTCAG
This sequence comes from Ruegeria sp. CDSA034, assembly GCF_059612275.1. Taxonomy (NCBI): domain Bacteria; kingdom Pseudomonadati; phylum Pseudomonadota; class Alphaproteobacteria; order Rhodobacterales; family Roseobacteraceae; genus Ruegeria; species Ruegeria sp. CDSA034. The sequence continues at coordinate 49,414 of NZ_JBXWQH010000009.1, read as the reverse complement.
CATTGTTGGCCGGTGTATTCGTCGTGGTCGCCTGCCTTGACCTGATGCGGATGCGCATTTTGGGACGTCTGGCCGCCCGCTTTGAGCTGAACGTTGGTGCCCCAGTTCTTGGCGCTGCGATGCGCCGCCGTGTCCATGGCGAAGCCGACGCTGGCGAAAACCTTGTCGAAGACGTGAACGGATTTCGCGAATTCATCTCGGGAACCACGCTGACCGCGTGTTTCGACGCGCCGTGGATCCCGCTCTATCTGTTGGTCCTTTATGCCCTACACCCGTATTTGGGTCTGCTTGGTTTGGCCGGGGCCGTCATGCTGACGATCATGGCTCTGATCAACAACTCGCGCGCCCGGGAACCGATGCGGTCGGCTTCGCAAGCGCGCGGTCGTTCAGATGCCTTGTTCAGCATCAGTGATAAAAACGCCGAGCTTGTTCAAGCGCTTGGCATGAAATCCGATTTGCTGCGACGCTGGACCTCGCTTCAGGCGGAAGCCCATCAGCACAAGACCCGCGCCGCTGACCGGGTTGCCAGCTTTTCTGTCGTGTCCAAGACCGTTCGGATGGGATTGCAATCGGCCATTCTGGGACTTGGTGCGGCACTGGCCATCACCGGAGAATCCACCGCTGGCGTCATGATCGCGGCAACCATCGTACTGGCCCGCGCACTGGCCCCAATTGACCAATTGATCGGTCAGTGGCGCAGCTTTCTGGCCGCGCGCGGATCTTACTCCAAGCTGACTAAACTGACCGAAGAGTTTGCCGAAGCCCCACCCAATCTGCACCTGCCGCGCGCGTTCAAATCTCTGGACGTCAAGATTGCGCAGGCAGGCCCCCCGCGCGCCGTCAACGCCTCGCTCCGCCAGATCGACTTTGGCCTTGTGCCCGGAGATGTGTTGGCAGTTATCGGGCATAGCGGTTCGGGCAAGACCACCTTGGGCAAGATGATTGCCGGTATCTGGCACCCCCAACGGGGCGAGGTTTTGCTGGATGGCAGCCCGATGTCCAAATGGAACCACGAGGATCTGGGCAAACAGATCGGTTATCTGCCACAGGATATCGAGCTGTTCGACGGCACGATCCGCGAAAACATCGGGCGCTTCTCTGTCGCCATAGACGATGCCGAAGTGCTGCGTGCCGCACGCGAAGCCGGTGTGCACGAAATGATCAGCGCCCTTCCCGATGGATATGAAACGCGCATCGGTCGGGGGTTCTTTTTGTCCGGTGGTCAACGTCAGCGGCTGGCACTAGCCCGGGCGCTTTATGGCGATCCGTTTGTGTTGATTTTGGACGAGCCGAATTCGGATCTTGATGCCGAAGGCGAACAGGCCCTGCGCGATGCGATCACGGCGGCGCAGTCCCGCGGCGCAATTGCCATCGTCATGACCCATCGTCCTGCAACGTTGCAGGCTGCCAACAAAGTAGTGGTCCTGCGAAACGGCGCCCAAACACAGTTCGGGGATAAAGAGGACGTCCTGAAGGTCAATCGCCGGAACGTTCTGGACAAACCGACCCAATCCGGGGCGCACGAACCCACTGTGCGCCCTGCCAATGCAACTCAGATCAGCGGAGCTGCCCAATGACCCAGTTGATGAAACGCCCACAATCCCCGAATGTGCTTACCGCCCACGATGTGCAAGTATTGGACATCACGACCGAAGCCTCTGGCATCAGACGCTATGTCCTGTTCGGGTTGTTTACCCTGATGGCTTTCGTCGGCGGCAGCATCTATTGGGCCTTCGCCTCGAAACTGGATGGGGCGGTGGTCGCGCCGGCCTCGTTTGTGGTGGAAGGTGACCGCAAGACGGTTGAACATCTGGATGGTGGCATCATTGACTCGATCTTGGTCACGGATGGTGAATTCGTTCAGGCAGGTCAGCCCCTCGTACGGCTTGACACCTCAGATTTCGACGTAGATCTGAGTGTTCTGGGCAGCCAATTGGGCGAGTTGTCGGTCCGGCGCGCCCGCTTGCTGGCGCAGATTAACGGCACGGACAGGTTTGACGAGCCAACCGCTTTGGCCGGGTTCAGCGATGGAATGCAGCGGCTGCATTGGTTGTCGCCTTACCTGACGCAGAAACAACTATTTGACGCCGAAGCCCGCGCCCGCCGGACCGAGGCTCAAATCAACGCGCAACGCATTCAGGGGCTGCGCAATCAGATCGCCGGCCTGAACGAACAACGCCTCTCGACCCAAAACCAGAAGGACATCACGCAGGTTGAGCTGTCCAATCTGAAATCCTTGCTGGACAAAGGGCTTGTGGCCGTCACACGGGTCAGCGCGCGCCAGATCGAAATGGAACGTCTGGGCGGTGTCGATGCGTCGTTGCGCACCCAGATCGCGCAGGCCCAGGACCAGATGCAAGAGTTGCAACTGTCCCTGCTCAGCCAACAAAAGCTGCGCGACGAGGTGATCGCCGGAGAGCTTGCGGTTGTGGATGCCCAGCTTGATCTGATCCGGTCACAATATTCAGGGGCATCGGAACGGTTGAAACGAACACAGGTCCTGGCCCCTTCCAGCGGGCGGGTCGTTAATTTGGCAGTATCTACAACCGGCGGCGTCATTCGCCCCGGAGAGGCGATCATGGATATTGTTCCCGCCAATCAAGCCCTGATCGTCGAAGCACGTATCAAGACCGCCGACATCGACAAGTTGCAGATCGGTCAGGCAACGCGCATTCGCCTGTCAGCCTTTACGCAGACCGATGTGCCTGAAGCCAGCGGCCGGATTTTTGACATCTCAGCCGACGCGCTGGAGGACGATCGCACCGGCGAGCCTTATTACAAAGCCCGGGTGAAACTGGATGCCGATCAACCCACCGAAGTCGCCGCACTGGATCTGTTGCCAGGAATGCCCGCGGATCTGTTTGTGAAAACCGGCGAGCGCGCAGTAATCAGCTACCTGTCACAACCAATCAGTGACCGGCTCGCCAAGACTTTTATCGAGTGACTTGTTTTGCCCGCATCCGGCTTGCCGGGTGCGGGTCGTTCACGTCTTTCTCGTGACTAAATGCAGCAGGTTAGACGCCGTATCGCGCCATGAACATATCAACGGCCTGCGTCGCAATTGCATCCAACTCTGCTTTGGAAAAGCTCTTTTGAACGCCAATGGCAGCGCGGGTCCAAATCCGAACCTTGCATAGTTCACTAAACTGTTCGGCTGCCAATTGCAGGTTGTCGATGGCCAACTCACCCTTGTTGACCGCCTTCTCCAGATATTCGACCATCTGGCGCTGACCGTTCTGCGGTCCGGCCTCATAAAATGTTTGGCCCAGCTCCGGGAACCGGTCCCGCTCGGCGATGCAGATGCGGAACATCTGTTGCGAGAAGTCCGAGACCAAAAAACTCGTGAGCTCTGTTGCAGCGATTGTCAGAACTTCGCGTGCCGGTTTGCAATCGTCCACCATCGCCACGACGTTTTCCGCCATCCGTCTACACTCGACCTGCGCCACCTCCATGAAAAGCAGCCGCTTGTCGGGGAAATAACTGTATAGCGTGGCCTTAGAGACCCCGGCGGCACGGGCTATATCGTCGACGCTTGCACCTTCGAAACCATCCGCCATGAAAACCTCTCGGGCTCCGCGCAGGACCTGATCAAATTTTCGGCCTGTACGCAGAATGACGGCTGCTTCGGTCATGTACTCTCCTTCGGTCGATTGGGTGACAAATGTTTAAACCGTTCAGTTCAGATACAACAAATCGCACAATTAGCAGGCATCTGGCAACACAGATGACGTTAGGTTTTCGATTGACCGGTTAAGTTAATTTACAACGCGCGTCCCCAAAACCCTTTAACTGGCCCGTCATATCTTGCAGCCTGTGTGTTACGTGCTACCACTTTGCACATGGTCGATATCTTTCTGCGCACACTGCCTTTTTTCGCAATCATCGGCCTGGGATACTGGGCCGGGCGCAGTCGATTTTTTTCCGAAGAAGCAACGGCGTACCTGACGAAATTCGTTTTCTATTTTGCGCTGTCGGCCATGCTGTTTCGCTTTGCCGCCACCCTGCCCTTTGCGGATATTTTCAATGCAAGGCTAGTCGTTGGATACTTGATCGGAACCGCCGCTGTGTACGTCTTGGCGACGGTTGTCGCATGGATACGTCGGCTTGATATCCCGACCGCAGCGGTAGAGGCACAATGCGCGGCCATCGGCAATGTCGGTTTTCTGGGCCTGCCCATGCTGGCGCTGCTTTTTACCGAAGCCGCGATTGGCCCGGTTATGCTGGTTCTGACGGTTGATCTGGTGGTGTTTTCATCCCTGATCGTCATCTTGATAAATGGCGGGCGCGACGGGCGGTTGAAACCTGCAACCTTCCGACTGATCGGGATCGGGTTGATCAAGAATCCGATGATCGTTTCGATCTCGGCGGGAATGCTCTGGTCCGCGTTGCAGATTCCTGTTCCTGTCCCATTGAACGATTTCCTGACAATTCTGGGCGGGGCAGCCACACCGGGTGCCCTGTTCGCTATCGGAGCTTCTCTGGCCAGTAAATCCGCCGAACGCGTTCACATTGCAGGCTGGTTGAGCTTTTGCAAACTTGTCGTTCACCCAGTTTGTGTCGCCGTTGTGTTGATTTGGATTTTGCCCGTGGCAGCGTTTCCTGCTTCTGTCGCCATCGCTGCCGCGGCACTGCCAGTGGCGGGTAACGTCTATATGCTCGCCGCCCATTACAGGGTGGCCCCGCACCGTGCATCAGCTGCGATACTACTGTCCACAGCGGCCAGCATTCTGACGGTGCCGTTGGTCATCGCCTGGGTCGGAACGCCCTGATCTAAGCCTTGTGAAAAATGGCACACCAAAGCCGCGCAGCCTTTACGTATCGAGCGTGTAAGGATAGCCATGTCGCAAACCCAACGTAAGGACGAAACCAAATGGAAACCCTTTCGGAAAATGCATGTTTCGGAGGCGTTCAGGGCGTCTACCGCCACGCCTCGACTGCCTGCCAATGCGACATGACCTTTGGCTTGTTCCTGCCAGCCGAGGCCAAAGACGGCCCGGTTCCGGTATTGTGGTATCTGTCAGGCCTGACCTGCACCCATGAAAACGCAATGACAAAAGCAGGCGCGCAGGCCTGGGCGGCTGAACAAGGCATCGCGGTGGTCTTCCCGGACACCTCGCCGCGCGGTGAGGGTGTTGCCGATCACGATGATTACGATCTGGGCCAGGGCGCCGGGTTCTATCTGAACGCCACGCAGCAGCCTTGGGCGCCGCATTTCAACATGTGGGATTACGTGGCCGAAGAATTGCCTGCTTTGCTGATCGAAAACTTCGCGATCGACGCGGAGCGTCAGGCCATAACCGGACATTCGATGGGTGGTCACGGGGCGCTGACGCTCGCGATGAACCTGCCGGGTCGCTTCCGGTCTGTCTCCGCCTTCGCACCTATATCGAACCCGACGGGTGCGGATTGGGGTCGCAAGCAACTAAGCGCCTACCTTGGCGACGATGAGACGGCATGGGTCAAACACGATGCCTCGGTCATGATGAAAGAAATCGGCTTTGATGGCCCTATCCTGATCGACACTGGTGCCAGTGACCAATTCATCGACTTGCTGCGCCCCGAAACTTTGGCGCAGGCGATTGCCGAACGTCGTCAGCAGGCAATCTTCCGCCTGCAACCGGGCTACGATCATTCGTACTTCTTCGTGTCGACCTTCATGGAAGACCACATCACCTTCCACGCCGAGGCACTGTACGGAGACTGAGGCATGAGCCAATACGACTATGACCTGATCATCATCGGGTCCGGCCCCTCGGGTCGTTCGGCCGCGATACAGGCGGGCAAACTGCAACGGCGTGTTCTGGTGATCGATCGCAAGGATCGGTTTGGCGGCGTGTCCGTCCACACCGGAACGATCCCGTCAAAGACCCTGCGCGAAACGGTACTGAACCTGTCCGGCTGGCGCGAGCGCAGCTTCTATGGCCGCTCGTACCGCGTCAAAGATCAGATCCGGGCCGAAGACCTCAAGGCGCGTCTGCATATGACGCTGGATCATGAAGTTGACGTGCTGGAACACCAATTCAACCGCAACCATGTGGAGACCCTGAACGGGTTGGCCAAATTCGTTGGGCCTCACGAGATTGAGGTTGCCACTGATGCCGGTGAGACCACGAGACTTACGGCGGCCAAGTTCCTGATAGCAACCGGAACAAAAACCTATCGCCCGGATTATGTGCCATTCAACGGAAAGACCGTTGTGGACGGTGACGACTTTCTTGAGATGGCAGAGATCCCGCGCTCGCTGGTCGTGATAGGTGCCGGAGTAATTGGTGTGGAATACGCCACCATGTTCTCGGCATTGGACGTTCGGGTGACGTTAATCGAACCTCGTGAAACCTTCTTAGATTTCATCGACACCCGCCTAATCCATGATTTCACCCATCAGATCCGCGAAAACGGCGTGGACCTACGTTTGGGCTCAGCCGTTCAAAAGATAGAAGACGCTGGCGGCCATGTCGAAGTCACGCTCGAGAATGGCCGCCACGTGCGTGCTGAAATGTTGTTGTTCGCCGCCGGGCGCATGGGGGCGACATCGGCATTGAACCTGCAGGCCGTTGGCTTGGAAACCGATCATCGCAACCGGATCAACGTGGATCGCAAGACGTATCAAACTGCTGTGGCGCATATCTACGCGACTGGCGATGTGATTGGGCACCCATCATTGGCCTCAACCTCGCTGCAGCAGGGCCGCGTGGCAGCCTGTCACGCGCTGGAAACCCCTACCCTGCCGGAAAGTCCGTGGTATCCTTACGGCATTTATTCAGTCCCCGAGATTTCAACTTGCGGCATGTCCGAAGAGGAACTGCAGGAACGCGGCATCCCATACGAAGTCGGCGTGGCGCGGTTCCGGGAGACTTCGCGCGGGCATATCATGGGGTTGGAACATGGCATGCTGAAGATGCTGTTTTCACTGAAAACCCGCCGGGTGCTGGGCGTGCAGATCGTGGGCGAAGGTGCGACCGAGTTGATCCATATCGCGCAGGCAGTCCTGAATCTGAAGGGCACGGTGGATTACTTCGTGCAGAATACGTTCAACTATCCAACCCTTGCCGAGGCCTATAAGATCGCTGGTTTGGATGCATTCAATCGGATGCCAATCCCGGACGAGTTCAAAGTGCGCAAGAAGCCCGCTGAAAAGGCCGAGAAGAAGGCCGGGAAAGCGTGACGACGCTCTATATCGATGGCGATGCCTGCCCCGTGAAAGCCGAGGCTGAACGGGTTGCAACCCGGCACAAAGTTCCGATGGCACTGGTGTCAAACGGTGGCTTGCGGCCGTCTGCAAACCCATTGGTGCAGGTGGTCATCGTGTCTGAGGGTGCGGATGAGGCAGACAAATGGATCGCCGAACGATGCGGCGCAGGGGACGTAGTGGTAACCTCGGATATCCCGCTGGCCGCAAAATGTGTTGAGGCCGGCGCTCGGGTCCTCCGTCCAAACGGTGAAGCCTTTACCGCGGCCAATATCGGCCAGCAACTGGCCATGCGTGATTTGATGGCCGACTTGCGCGCATCCAACCCATTGGGCGCGGGTGGCGGCGGAAAACCCTTTGGCAAAGCTGACCGATCCCGGTTTTTGGACGCCCTGGAACGTGAGTTAAGGGCTGCGCAGCGGGGCTAATCCTCCCGCTTGCCAGCGACGCATCATAGATGCGTCTTTGACAATTGGGCCGGGCAGCGCTGCGCGCTGCGGTTGTGCCTTGAACAATCCCGTCGCGCTTGGTTCAGTGGCACCAACTAAGGAACAAGAAGACAGGTACGTACATGTCGGTGAAAGCTGTTGTTTTTGACATCGGGAATGTTCTGATCGAATGGCAACCCGAACGCTATTACGACCAGGTCATCGGGGAAGAGCGCCGTCGTGCCATGTTCTCGGAAGTTGACCTGCACGGGATGAACGACCTGGTTGACCAGGGTCATCACTTCACTGACACAATCTATGATTGGGCCGAGAAATACCCGGAATGGCGGGATGAAATCCGCATGTGGCACGACAAGTGGATCGAACTTGCCGCGCCCGAGATCCCCCACTCGATCCGTCTGCAACGGGCCTTGCGGGCCAAAGGCGTGCCGGTTTTTGCATTGACCAATTTCGGGGTGCAAAATTTCGACTATGCGACGACGGTTTACCCGTTCCTCAACGAGTTCGACAAACAATACGTGTCGGGACGGATGCAGACCGTCAAACCGCATGTTCCGATCTATGAAATGGTCGAAGCGGATTGTGGACTACCGCCCGAGGCGCTTTTGTTCACCGACGACCGACTCGAAAATATCGAAACGGCGCGCGCCCGTGGATGGCAGACGCACCACTTTACCGGCCCACAGGGTTGGGCGGACCGACTGCTGCAAGAAGGTCTACTGACGGTCGAAGAGGCGCTGTAGCTCAGGCGGTGACGGGCGTTGGGCGGTTTTCGCGAATGGGAAGGTGGACGATGGCACTGAACGCCCCAATTGCGACTCCGATCCACCAGACCATGGTGTAGTCGCCGTACTGGTCATACATGCGCCCGCCCAACCAGACGCCCAGGAAACTGCCGACCTGGTGGCTGAAAAAGATGATCCCATACAGCGTTCCCATGTAGCGCAGTCCGTAGAGATGCGCGACCAACCCCGAAGTAAGCGGAACGGTGGCAAGCCAAAGCGAACCCATGACCAGCGAAAATACGATGACCGACAGGGGCGTGATAGGGAACACAATGAAGGCCGCCGCCGCAAGTGTGCGCGCCGTATAGACACCTGCCAGAAGGTATTTTTTGGGAAAGTGGTTCCCGGCCCAGCCCGCCAGCAGCGTGCCCCCTATATTGGCCAGACCAATCAATGAAATTGACACGGCCCCTAGTGCTGATGTGGTTGTGATGCCAATAGACTGCAGAACGCCACCGGGTTGTATGGGTCCGCACATCTCGGTCACGAAAGCGGGGAAATGTGCGGTGATGAAGCCAAGCTGATAACCGCAGCTGAAAAAGCCCAGAAAGATCAGCGTATAGGATGGATCGCGGAAAGCCCTGGTCAGGATCTGACTCATGCTTTCTTCGATCTCTGCTTTACTGGCAGCCTGCGGGGCGCGCATGAACGGCAGTGTCAGCACCAGTGCCAAAATCGCTGCAGCGAATACAATGAACACCTGCTGCCAGGGCATAAAGCTTAGCATCCATTCGGCTGTAGGCGCCCCCAGAAGCTGACCGAAACTGCCAGCAGCTGTGATAATCGCAAGCGACATAGAGCGGTTTTCGTCCGACGATGCCCGCGCCACCACGGCAAGCACCACGCCAAATCCTGTTCCCGCGATACCGAACCCCACAAGCCATGCGTACATTTGGTGCTCGAACGGAGTGACGGACCAGGCCGACAGAACCATACCCGCCGCGTAGGTCAGAGCCCCTAGAATAATTGCGCGCCTGTCGCCGACCTTTTCGGCGATGGCCCCGAAAACCGGCTGCCCAATGCCCCAGGCCAAATTCTGAATTGCGATTGCCATCGAGAAGTCCGAGCGCAGCCAGCCGAATTCATCTGCGATGGGGATCTGAAACACGCCAAACGATGCGCGCACGGCAAAACTGACGGTGATGATGATACATCCGACGATCAGGATGGGGTTCAGCAAGCGCGTGTGTTGGGGCATTAGGTCCTCGGGCGTTCAAGAACCAGACGTTACCGCGTTTAGGTTGTGCGTCAATTCAGGAGTTTTGCGGTCACGGATCAGCAAAATTGATGCGTCCGAGAAATGGCTGCTTTTCAACGGGCAAACCGGGCGCTATGCCTCAAAACATGACGGGTTTGATATCGCTTTATGACACGCAGGTGGCCGACGGCACCCTGTCCAGAGACGACGCTCAAGAGGCCGTTCTTCCTCATTTCGAACGTATCCGGGCGGCATTGGCCGAACCTGTGAAACGGGGGTTCTTTCGAAAAGCCCCGCCGCCGCCCAAAGGTTTATATCTGTGGGGCGGAGTCGGGCGCGGAAAATCCATGCTGATGGATATGTTCGTCGACTCTTTGGCAGACATCCCCGCCCGCCGAGTGCATTTTCACGCCTTTATGCAGGAAATCCACGCAGGCATGCACAAGGCCCGTAAGGACGGAGTTGAAGACGCGTTGGCTCCGGTGGCCGCCTCGGTGATCAAGTCCGCGCGCGTACTGGCATTTGACGAAATGCAAATCACCGATATCACGGACGCGATGATCGTTGGTCGTTTGTTTGATCTGCTGCATGAAGGTGGTACCGTGGTCGTGACGACATCGAACCGCCATCCGGATGACCTTTACAAGGACGGGCTAAACCGTCAGCTATTTTTGCCTTTCATTGCACATATCAAAGAACAGCTTGAGGTGTGGGAGCTGATCTCACCCACGGATTACCGCCAAAACCGGCTGGAAGGCGCACCTGTTTACTTTACGCCCATAGGCCCCGAAGCACGCGCGAGCATTCGCAGCGTCTGGAATGACCTGGCCGGGGGGGCGGCGGACCCGCTGATCCTGCAGGTCAACGGTCGTGCTGTAGAACTGCCAGCTTTCCGAAATGGCGTGGCGCGGGCCAGTTTCTATGACCTTTGTGGAAGGATGCTGGGCCCGGCAGATTATCTTGCCATCGCGGAAGAGGTCAAAGTTCTGGTGCTTGAGGACATCCCGCGCTTGTCGCGCAATAATTTTAACGAAGCCAAACGGTTCGTAACGTTGATCGATGCACTGTATGAGGGAAAAGTCCGCTTGATCTGTTCAGCTGCGGCAGAACCCGAGATGTTGTATGTCGAAGGTGAAGGCACATTTGAGTTTGAACGCACCGCGTCGCGCCTGCGCGAGATGCAGGATCAGGATTGGGGGCAATAGGAGCGCTGCCCCCGCCGCGCTTTGCGCGACTCCCCCGGGATATATTGGCCAGATGAAGCTGTGCGGATGCGCCTTTTTCAGCCGTTCTCGCGCAGAATATTACCGGCCAAGTATAGCGATCCACAGATCAGAACCCGCACCTGCGGGTCATCTTCAGTAATCTTTTTCAGGGCCTCGGCCACACTATTGGCAGTAGACGCTGCTAGCCCAACCCGAGCGGCAGATTTAGCAGTGTCTTCGGCGCTCAGTGTATTGACCTCACCCGGGATAGAAACTGCCGTCAGGCTTTGCGCCTGAGCGGCAAGCGGCGCCAGATACCCGGTGACGTCCTTTGTGTTCAACATCCCGCAGATCATGTGGGTTGGACGTGCAGGCAGCTTCGCCAGTAGATCGGCCAATGCCAAACCTGCGGCGGCGTTGTGACCGCCATCCAGCCAGAGTTCGGCCTCGGGGGCCTGTTCGACCAGCGGGCCGGTTTTCAATCGCTGCATGCGGGCTGGCCATTCAGCCTTGGTCACCGCAGCCTCATAGGCGTCTTCCCCAAGATCCAGATGACGCAATACCGCTAGCGCGGCGCCGGCGTTTTGATACTGATGTGCGCCCAACAGATTTGGCAGCGGTAGATCGCGCAGGCCAGTTTCGTCCTGATAGACGAGCCGCCCGTTTTCTTCGGTGACGTGCCAGTGTTGGCCATGCACCAACAAAGGTGCACCCAGACGCGCGGCAGTGTATTCAATGACCTCCAGCGCCTCATCCTGTTGCGGGCCAACGATGCAGGGAACACCGGGCTTGATGATGCCGGCCTTTTCCGCTGCGATCTTGCCCAAGGTATCGCCCAGATATTGTTCATGGTCGATTGAAACCGGCGTGATGACCGTCACCGCCGGGTCGTGAATGACATTGGTCGCATCCAACCGGCCACCCAACCCGACCTCAAGCAACGTGTAGTCCGCCTTGGACCGGGCAAAAGCCAGCAGGGCCGCGCAGGTCGTGATCTCAAAATACGTGATGTTCTCGCCACCATTGGCGGCATAACATTCGTCCAGAACCGCCGTCAGATCCGGTTCGGAAATCAGTTCACCCGCCAGACGAATACGCTCATGAAACCGGGCCAGGTGGGGTGAGGTGTAGGCATGGGCGGTCAGCCCTGTCCCTTCCAGCCCCGCTCGGATCATGGCCTGGGTCGAGCCCTTGCCGTTGGTTCCCGCGATGTGGATCACCGGCGGCAGTTTGTTTTGCGGATTGTCCAGCGCGGCCAGCAGACGCCAGACACGATCCAAGGTCAGGTCAATGATCTTGGGATGCAGCGCCATCATCCTTTCCAGGATGACGTCCGATGTCTGAGGGGTCATTTCTCTTCCGCGTCTTCAGCCGGGGCTTCTGCCACTGCATCTTCGGATTCGGGCGCTGGCAGATCACCTTTGACCGCCGGAGGCTGGTTCATCAACATCCGCGTGATGGTGATCAACTCATCGCGCATTTCGGTCCGCTTGGTCACACGGTCCAACATGCCGTGATCCAACAGGTATTCGGCACGCTGAAACCCTTCGGGCAGCTTTTCCCGGATCGTCTGTTCGATCACGCGTGGACCGGCAAAACAAATCAGCGCATTGGGCTCTGAGATATGGACATCACCCAGCATCGCGTACGAAGCCGTCACACCGCCCGTTGTTGGGTGAGTCAGCACTACGATGTAGGGCAGATTTGCCTCTTTCAGCATTTCTACTGCCACGGTTGTGCGGGGCATCTGCATCAGGCTCAGGATACCTTCCTGCATCCGTGCGCCGCCAGCGGCCGAAAACAGGATCAGCGGGCGCTTTAGCTTCACCGCCTCTTGCGCGGCCGCGATGATCGCGTTGCCGACATACATGCCCATGGATCCGCCCATGAACGAAAAGTCCTGCGCAGCTGCCACAATCGGGGTTCGGCCAATTTCACCAAGGGCGACCAGCATCGCTTCTTTCTCGCCCGTTTTCTTTTGGGCGGCTTTCATCCGGTCGGGGTACTTTTTCTGATCGCGGAATTGCAGCGGATCGTCTTTGGGCGCGGGAACCTCGACCTCGGTAAAGATCCCACCATCAAACAGATGATCGAACCGCTCGCGCGGAGTGATCGCCATGTGATGATCGCACTGGGTGCAGACATTCTGGTTTTCTGCCAACTCACGGTGAAACAGCATGGTTCCGCATTCATCGCATTTGTGCCAAAGATTCTCCGGCACTTCTCGGCGCGAGAAGATCGAGTTGATCCGTGGGCGGACGTAGTTTGTAATCCAGTTCATATCGGAACCTTGGCTTGTGCGGCTTTGACGTCAAATAAGACGCTACGGAAAGAAATGCAATCAACGCCTGAGCGCAACCCGCGCTGTTAGCCAACTGACGATCATCACAGCAAAATCCACATACAGCCATTGCCGCAGCGCCCCGGTATCCGACATGTCGTAAGGAAGCAGATACAATGCCAGACCACTTAAGCCATCGGGTAAGGAAACAAACAGCAGAGCGACCATATTGTTGAACAGGTGCAATGCGATAGCAGGCCCCAACGTCCCTGACCGTGCCGTCAGATCCGCCGCCATCAGGCCGAACATCCCGGACCACACAGCAACCAATAGCGCGTTGTCTCCGGCCGCGCCGGGGGCATAGTGACCTGCCGCGAACAAAATCGACGGTACGCCCAACCAAATAACCGGCGATCGGAATCGCGCTGCCAGACTTTGCTGAATGTATCCCCGAAAAAGCACCTCTTCAGCGCTTGTCTGAATCAGCACTGCAAAAAGCGAGAAAGGCAGAAGCAACAACCAGGTCGACAGTGCCAAATTCTGCGTCAGCGTTGCGCCCATGCCATATGGCGGCAAGATCGCCACGACGATCCCAACGATCAGCAATGCCTTAAAAACATTCCAAAATTGCCCAATGCCCTCGCGCCATGGACCACAGATTGAGCGCAGCGTTCGATGTTGTAGGCGTTTTGAAGCGATGGACACGCCCAATGTAATGAAGCCAAAGCTTGCCAGCAGCACCAAAAGTGCAACCGGGGATGCGCCGGTCAGCAAACCTTGGGCCCATTCGACGGATCCAAGACCCGCAACCAATCCAAAAAGTAGGAAGTTCAGAAGGATGCCAACCACGCCAACAATGGTCAGCCCGACAAGCAGGCGCCAAAGCTCTGGCCGTGCGCGCGAAGGTGCAACCAGTCGTTCATGCGCCATGTATCTGCCGGGGCGGGCGTCAGGCATTGTCGGCCGTGTCCCGGTTCGGCTCGTCATCATCGAAGATCAATGAGGTTGCATTGGCGGCGTTCAGCCTTTCGGAAATCGTAGTCAGATAGCCGGCAACCGTTTGCAGCAGCTGCATTGCAACACCTGCGTCACTTTCAATTACCGCGCGCAATTCCTCGGCCCCAATGCGCAGGAACGAACAATTCTTGACCGCAACCAAATCAAATTGCCGAATTTCGCCTGTGATAATCGACAAGTCTCCGATCAGACGCCCCGGCTCGATGACCGAGATCGTACGCGCGGTTCCGTTCCCTTCATTCCAGATCAGGTCGGCTTCGCCCGAAATACACAGATAAGCGGCATCTGGCGTTTGCCCTTCGGAGAAGATGATCTGCCCGGCTGCGGCATCGTACCATTGCGCCGAAAACGCCAGAAGGCGCTGGTTGCGACCGTCAATGCCGGAAAACAGCTCGGTCGACGAGATAATCTTGAGCTTACGGCTCAGGTCATCCGTTGAGCTGGCCTCTTCTTCTGGGCGGGTCCGCGAGACGCCGTCAATTCGACCATCCTTGATCTCGACGAACAGATCATAGGCTTCGGGATGGGCAAAGTAATCCTCCATGAACACCATGATGGAATCCGGCAACAATTCCCGCAGTTTCAGCCGGGTTCTCAGCCTGCTCTCGGAATCATGGCTGGCCAGAGCTTTGTCCAGGATCAACACATCAGGACGCTTGATTCCAGCGCGCGAGAATGCGGCGCGTTCCTGAAATACCGTCGGCAGATTATTCCCACCCAGACCCGAGGGCAGGTCATAGATAATGGCTGCCGCCCGGCGGCGCAGGCCAGCTTCGTTCATGGCTTCGGCGACGACATCTTCGATTTCATCCGTGTGTGCCCCTGCCATCAAAGAAACCCGCCCGAACAGGGCATTTTCCATGACAGTCATGCGTTCAATATATGCTTCCGGCGTGACCGGAACGAACATCCCATCCATCGAGGCACGCAGCTGTTCCGCTTGCCCCCTTCGGATGGCCAAGATTTTATCTTTGTACTCGTCTGGAAAATCAGGCCCGATCTGTTCCGCCGTCAGTAGGAACGGAACGGTCAGCAACAAGGCACGCTCGCCCTCGCTGATTGCTTCATCCCCTTTGGCTTTGCGCCGATCCTCGATATCAAGCAGACGGTGGAACATATCCTTGGCCATACCCAGACGAAGGAACAGCGGGTGATCTGCCCCGTCCCGCCCAAACGTCTGGTGCAGTGTCTCCAGCACCGCGCTTGCAATGCTCATCGCGTCATCATCCAGATCGTGATGGCGCAGCATCCACATGAACCGATCATCGCCCGCCAGAATATCCGGTGAGATATCACGCGACGGAGCGGCAAACAGCAGGTTGCCCCCCAGCGGTACAGCCGGGTTAAAGCGGTCCGGTTCGAACCGATAGACATACCGCGCTAGGTCTTTTTCTTCCAACCTCTGCGCGACCGTGTCGCGCAGGTTTACGATATCACGCGCAAGGGCAGAATGTTGCACTGGATCAAACTGAGTACGTAATGTCCGGCGGAACATGAACTCGTCGATGCCCATCGCCTCGACTAGCTGGAACCACCAGTTGCGGATATCCTCGATGTCTTCCAACCCTGCCAGGCCGGGATCGATCCACTCATCCGAGAGGGAATCCGGAGGGTTCCCGGCCCGCACCGCTTCGATCTGCCACCGGCTTGGGGCCTTCTTCGCGTCGGGTTCGTGTTGTGGATGGGTTCGCAACGGCATCAAAAGGTTATCGCCCAAAGTCCCGTCAAACAGATAGGGTCGCGAATAGGCATAGCCGATCCGCGCTGCAATTACCGTCTGATGGAGTTTTAGCAGATCGTGACCCGCAATTGTGACGCTGCCTTGTATCGGCAAAAGCTCTCGTGTCAGCAGTTGCGCCAACGCGCCGCGCTCGGCGGCGCTTGACGACTGAATAGCAACGCGGGCACCCTTGGGGATGGTCAGGTCGATATCTTCAAGGATGGTTTTCCCGTCATCATCGCGCACTGTTACATTGCGCAGTTCGATATCGCCGCTGAGATGCGGAATGGACTCAGGCTCACCCACAAATAGCTCTTCAGGGATCATGTTGTCTGGGGCAAAGCGTTCAATCACGATTTCCCAGCGCAACGACATATCCTGAACCTGGTTGTAATAGGTCAGCAAGTCTTTCCATGGGCCACTAAGGTCCTTGTATGCCCCAAGCGCCGCGACCAACGCGCCCACTGTCACCTCACCCGTAATCGCCAGATAGCCACCGACCGAATAGAACAGGAACGGCGTCATCTGAGTGATCAGATTGTTGAGGAACTTCATAAAGAACTTCTTGTTGTAGATCTTGAACCGGATCTCGAACAAGGTTCCCAACCGGTGGCTGAATTGTGCCAACCGATAGCGCCAGCCGCCATTGGCCCGCAAATCGCTGATGCCCGCCGCGCTTTCGCCAATTTCCGAGCTGAGGTGGCGGACCTGCTGAATACGTTCCTTGTTCAGCAGGTTGATCTGGCGCTGCAGTTTTGGGATCAGCCATGCCTGCAACGGAATCAACGCGATGCTGGCCAGACCGAACCAAACGCTTTGCATGAACAGAAAAGTGACAATGGTCATCATCTGACCAAACTGGAACACCGGCTGGGCAATCGCATCACCCATCAGACCGCCCATCGGTTCGGCCTCGGAGGTGATCATTGAAACAAGTTCACCCTGGCTGGTGGTGGCAAAATACGATTTCGGGAATCGCATCGAGCGGTGAATCAGCGTGAACCGAAGCCGGCGCAGCATACGCTCGGCCAATATGCCCTTCATCGTGTTGATGCGCATCTTCATCAAGCCGCTGGCGATTACAGTGGCCAAAAATGCGAAACAGAGGATTAGCAGATATTGGACCTGCGTGAAGGTGAACCCAAAAAGTGTAACGCTATCGTTGGGCGCACCAATTGCGTCGTTGATGATCTGTTTTGGCAGCTCTAGCGAGGCGTAGAGAAACGGAAACGACAATACCGTCAGAAACAACAGCACAAGCTGCTGCTTTTTCGAGTGTTTCCAGATGAACGAAAATAGTGTGGGTTCCATGCCCCGGCCTTGCCTCAAAGAATTTAGTACGCGGTTTTTCGGATAATCCAAAGCAATCAGGTGCCGGACGGTACGCACAGTCCCAGGTGATTGCAAGAACGGCGATGGGGGCCTTAGCAGACACAACCAAAACCGCCCAGTCACAACCACGTTAGTGTCGGGCAGTTTTATGCGGATTTCGCCAATTCGGCCTTATCCTCGCCGTTGTCTTTGACTAAAGAAGGTCAAGTTCAGACGATGGGATCATGGGCAAACTTCTCGAACGATATCTACACCGCAAAACTATTGCGCGTTGGCAACGCGCCGTTCAAGACGCGGCCGGGGCCACGAACCCCCAATTGCGTCAACAGCGCGACGAGGCGCGCAAACTGCGTGCGCAATTGGACCGTTTGCTACGGGAAGCAAACGAAAGACTGACGCTGCCCCTGATTGGATCAAAGCAATTCCCCAAACCGCTGGGTACTGACTGGTGCTGGCGACCTGATTTGTGGCGGGGTCCCTTGCCCCGGCCCGGTCTCGCCTCAATCCCGCGTAAGGTCGAATTGGATCAGCAGGTAAAGGTATTCCATGACTGCGCTCTATCCGAGATCAGTGTGCGACAGGCACGAAACATGGACGAAAAGGACCTGGCCGCTTTTGGACTTGGCGTCGAAGTGTTTGGCTTTGCGGGGTCATTCCTGTCCGTGTCGCTGGATTTGCCGCCCGAGGCTGTGCAAGGTCTGACGCGGCAGCACCTGATGCGGGTCGATGCCCAGATTGAAACAGAACGTCCGCTGGACGTGACCGCGCGATTGAATATTCGGCACGGCCCAAACACTGATTCCGTTCCACGGTCTCTTGATTTGTCGACAAGTTCGAATGTTCTGGATTTCGATCTTGCCAATTTGCCGCTGAACGAACGGCGTATAGACAAGATCTGGCTGGATCTGGTTCTGACCAATCCGGCTATGAACCGCATAGTTCTGCGGGACCTGACCCTTTGTCGCCACCACCGCGCCGACATGTGAGAGCATTGGCAATGACACAACCAACCTTGACCCCAACCCTGTTCGAAAACGGCATCTGGCGCGGGTACCTACAGGCCGACACTGAACTGCATGTCGAAGTCCGTTACATGGGCCAGGCGCTGGAGGGTGTATTCATGACCGCCACCGATGGTGGTTGGGAGCTGAGTGTGCCAGTGCCATCAACCGCGATTGCCGACGGTGTTCATTGCTTTGTAATAGCCGATGCAAACACATCACAGAAGATCGGTGAATTCACAATCATTGCGGGTGCATCAGCCGCGGATGATTTGCGGACCGAAATCGCTTTGTTGCGGGCGGAGCTGGACTTGTTGAAACGGGCATTTAGACGGTCTCAGGCACCTTCGGACTGATCCGGGTTTTCTTCGTTTCCAAGGCTTTGTCTATCTTTCAGGCGAAATCCGTGCATCATAAATGTCATCCGAAGCAACCCGGGTGCGAAAATGGACCGCAGCAGTATCGTCAAGGTCATCGCTCTGATGGTGACAGGGTTCGGGATCGGTATCGACTTTACCGGCGCTCTTATTCTTGTCCCAGCCATCGAAAATAGCTTTGACGCTGATATTACCAGCACCCAGTGGGTTCTGAACATCTACGCCTTGTTTTTTGCCATGACCATGGTCGCTGGGGGGCGCATGGGGGACATGTTCGGGCATCGCAAGATGATGATCATCGGGCTGGCAATCTTTCTATTTGCGTCCGTCATGTGCTTTGTCTCTCCCAGTCTCGACTTCCTGATCGCCGCGCGTGCTTTGCAAGGGATTGGTTCGGGTTGCGTCTGGCCTTGCACGCTTGCTTTTGGCGCCACCAAAGTCTCGCGCCCCGAACACCGCGCCATGATCATGGGTATGATCCTCGCCGGTGTGACCAGCGGCAATGTCTTTGGTCCTCTCATCAGCGGCGCCGCAGTCAGCTTTGGCGACTGGCGCTTGTTCTTTCTTGCAAACGTGTTGTTTTCGACCATTTCGATGGTTACGGCCCTGATCCTTATGGAGCGTGAAACTCAACACAAACAGGGCCAACATATCGATTTCGCCGGAATAGGTATTCTTTCGTTTGCCGTTCTTTTGCTGCTTTACGGGCTGGACATCGGTGCGGACTGGGGCTGGACGTCTGTCCCGCTGCTGATGTTGTTCTTCGTCAGCGCCGCGCTGTTCTTCTTTTTCCCGCAAGTCGAGAAGCGCGTGAAAGAACCTCTTTTATTGCCTCAAATGATGCAAAACCGCGAGTTTCGGATCACGCTGGGACTGAACATGTTCAACGTGTCGGCGGCATTTGTAGGGCTGCTATACTTCCCTCAATACATGCAAAAGGTCCTTGGTTGGTCCGTGTTTGAATCCGCGATTGGGCTTGCCCCACTGACACTCCTGCTGGCCGTCGGCTCAATTGTTTCGGGCACGCTTTATAATGATTTCGGGCCAAAGCGCCTGCTGTTCTGGGGGTATTTGATCGCAACGACCGGCGCTCTCAGTATTATTATCTTGCCGGCGGGGCTGGGATATTTTCAGATTTTGCCCGGCATGGCGATGATCGGGCTGGGCGCAACGTTGACGGTTGGGCCATCAGGCACTGCAGCCGTTTGCGCCGTCAAACCTGAACGCGCCGGACTTGTCGGCGGGCTGAGCTTTATGACCCATCTGGTATACGGCGCTATATCCGTCGCCTTCGCGACCGCAATAATGTATGTCGTCAGCCTGTCCAGCCTCAGTAAACAGCTGGTTGCGGATGGGATCAACATGTCTGCAACCGATCAAAAGGCGATCAACGGTGGAACGCTTACGACCGGTACGGCCCGCGCTATCATGGAAAAGCTAAGCTCGGAAGAGGCCGATAAGGTCAAATCCGCCGTCGCTGCCGCATTCGATGCAGGTATGAACATGGCCTTTGTTTTTGCGGCCATCTCGGTCTCGATAGGCATTGTTCTGGCGATGATGCTTGACGAAGAAAAACTGCACAAGGTTGAGGGCTGATCCCGGCCTTTGCAGACAGGGCCGCCTGTATCGGCGGCCCTGTTTTTCTTATTGAGACGGTCCGTTGGGATTGAACGCCGACAAACCTTTGAGGATGTCGATGGCGTAAGCCAGCTGATAATCCTCTTCCCGCAATTCAGCCGTGGCTTCGGCTTTGGCGCGGTCTTCTTCGATCTGACGAATTTCATCTTCGCTGAGGCTGTCATTGTTTAGGCTGCCGCGCAGGTCAGCTTCGGACCGCGTGCGGGCGTTGGCTTCCTCTTCCTCGGCATCCGGCGCAGGGCGCGGTTGTTCAACGATGATGTCGGGGCTGACGCCAAGTGCCTGAATTGACCGGCCCGAGGGCGTGTAATAGCGCGAGGTCGTCAGACGCATTGCACCATCGCCACGCAGCGGCATGACCGTTTGCACCGATCCTTTGCCAAAGCTCTTGGTGCCGACAACGATCGCGCGACGGTGGTCTTGCAGCGCGCCGGCCACGATTTCCGATGCAGAGGCGGACCCGCCATTAATCAGGACAACGATTGGTTTACCTTCGGCCAGATCACCCGCTGTTGCATTGAAACGCTCACCGTCGCTTGGGTCACGACCACGGGTGGACACGATCTCGCCTTCGTTCAGGAACGCGTCCGAAACTTTGATTGCCTGGGTCAGCAGCCCGCCAGGATTGTTCCGCAGGTCAAGGACAAAGCCATTGACCTTGTCCAGACCACCAGCTTCTTCGATCTGTTCATTCAGGCCTTCCTGTAGGTTCGGGAAAGTCTGGTCGTTGAATGTGGTGACACGCAGAACAACGCTGGTGCCTTCGGTTCGGGCACGCACGGCTGTTAGCTTGATGGTGTCCCGGATGATGGTGATATCAAACGGCTCTTGCTCGCCCTCACGGACGACCGTGATCACGATTTCCGACCCAACCGGGCCACGCATCAGATCCACGGCCTTGTCCAATGTCAGGCCAAGGATGCTTTCCCCATCGACATGAGTGATGAAATCACCCGCTTCGATCCCCGCCTCATCTGCCGGGGTATCGTCGATCGGCGAGACAACTTTGACATAGCCTTCTTCCTGCGTGACCTCGATGCCTAATCCTCCGAATTCGCCACGTGTCTGCACACGCATCTGCTCAGCATCATCTGGCGAAAGGTAGCTGGAATGCGGATCAAGCGACGTAAGCATACCGTCGATGGCCGCTTCGATCAGCTCTTCCGGCTCCACGTCTTCGACATACTGGGCGCGGATACGTTCAAAAATATCCCCGAACAGATCCAGTTGCTCGTACACGCTGGCCTTCCGGTCAGCCTCTTGCGCCAGCAAAGGACCAGCAATTTGTGTAGTTGCGATTACACCTGCCACGGTTCCGGCCAGACCGGCCATCAGAAATTTCTTCATACTCGTTTATCCATCCTTGTCGGTCCGAAACCATGATTCCGGGTCCACGGGGCTATTATTCTGTCTTACCTCTATATAGAGCGTTTCTGACCGGCCAGTTCCAGTGCCATCACTGCTTGTTGACAAAATTGCGCCGATTTCGGGCGATTCACCCGGCATTAAACCCACCGGAGTGCCTTCGGGGATCACCTCGCCCATGTCTCCGTAAACGTCTTGCAACCCGGCGAACACGAACAACAAGCCCGGTTGCGGCTCGAGGATCATGACGTTCCCGAGCTCCAGCAATGGTCCACGATACCGGATCGTTGCCGCAGTCGGCGCTGTAACAATTGCCCGAGGACGGGTGGCCAGAACCACACCGGGGCGCGTCACACCAGCCGCGTCAGTCTCATCCGCGCGGTGCAAAACTACGCCTTGGGTCGGCAATTCAATCCGCCCCTTGCGGTCAGAGACATCCGCATCTGTTTCGGCAATTTCGCCTTCCGAGATTTCGGACAATCCACTGGCAAAGCCGTCCAACGTCTCGGTTGATGAAATCAGGATGGCCGTGCGAACCGGATCTTCGACAAAGCGACGGGGCAAATCCGTGCGGTCAGCGATGGCTTCACTGAGGCTGGTGCGCGCGTTTTGCACACCGGTTAACCCTTCGACCAGAGTGTCTGCAGCACTTTGCTGAAGCTTCCGAAGGGTCTGGACCTCTTGCAGATCATGGGCCAGTGCCTGCGCGCGCGCGTTCAGTCCGGGAGTAACTTCGGACAGCATCATGCCTGCCCGTGCGGAACCTAGGGGCCCGGACGGGTGCAGCATCAGAACGGGTGGTGCCGTGGTCTCAATGGTCTGCAATACACCCAGAAGCTGCGCGACCTCCTGTTCCCGCGACCGCAATTCTGCTGTCAGCTGTGCCTCGCGGGTCGCTGCCATGCGCAACCCGTCCCGCATCGCTGAAAGCCCGGCCTCATAAGCCTGGATAGTTTCGGTCAGGGCACGCACGCGGTCGCGGGCACCGTCGGCTTCGGTCAAGTTGATCGAGGCCTGTTCTAGCATGCGCGCCGCATTCAAGGCCGCCGTGGACGGATCATTCTGCGCGCTGGCAGGCGACGCGAAACACATCGCAAAGATAAGCGCGCGCATCCTCATGACAGCAGGCTCTTCCCCGTCATCTCGGGTGGTTGCTCAAGACCCATCAGTTCTAGCAGCGTCGGGGCCAGATCGGAAAGGCGGCCGCTTCGCAGCGAGACACCTTTTGGCCCACCGACCAGCGCCACGGGAACCGGGTTCAGAGTATGCGCGGTGTGCGGCCCGCCGGTTTCGGGGTCAACCATGACCTCGCAATTGCCGTGATCCGCAGTGACGATCATCGCGCCACCGACCTTGTTCAGCGCCGCTACAACCTGCGACAAGCCCTGATCGACGGCCTCACATGCCTTGATTGCGGCTTGCAGATCGCCCGTGTGACCAACCATGTCGGGGTTGGCATAATTGGTGATGATCAGGTCATAGCCTGCCTCGATCGCCTCGACAAACTTCGCCGTCACTTCGGCCGAAGACATCTCGGGCTGCAGGTCGTAGGTGGCCACTTTGGGCGATTTCGGCATAAACCGGTCTTCGCCTTCCTCGGGCGTTTCCTTGCCGCCATTGAGGAAGAATGTGACATGGGGGTATTTTTCGGTCTCGGCCAGACGGAACTGGCGCAACCCCTTCTTGGCAACCCACTCACCCAGAGTGTTCACGATTTTCCGCTTGGGGAACACGGTTGTCATATAGGCATTGTGACCGTCGGAATATTCGACCATTCCCAACAGGGCGGAAAGCTGCGGGCGCGGGCCGGTATCGAAGTCCGAAAAGCCCGGTTCGCCAATCGCGCGCAAGATTTCACGGGCGCGGTCCGCTCGGAAATTCAGACAGAAAACCCCGTCACCATCCTGAATGCCGTCGTAACCTTCCAGAACAGTGGGAGCGATGAACTCATCGGTTTCAGACTGGTTATATGCGTGATCCACAGCGCCATGCGCGGTTGTGGCAGCCCGACCCTGGCCTTTGACCATCGCATCATAAGCCTCGCTGACGCGTTCCCAGCGATTGTCCCGATCCATTGCAAAATACCGACCACAGACCGTGACGATGCGCGCCCCGTCGGGCAAACGACCTTCAAGCTCAGACAGGTAAGTAAATGCCGATTTCGGAGCGACGTCGCGCCCGTCCGTCATGGCGTGCAGCGCCACCGGAACGCCTGCATCAGTAATAGCCTTGGCAGCAGCGACGATGTGATTCAAATGGCCATGGACGCCACCGTCCGAGACCAAACCCATCAGGTGCGCCGTTCCACCTGCTGCCTTCACCTTTGCTATGAAGGTCTGCAATGCGGCATTGTCGAAAAAGCTGCCATCTTCAATTGCCAGGTCGATCTGCCCCAGATCCATCGCAACAACGCGGCCCGCCCCGATATTGGTGTGACCCACCTCGGAATTGCCCATCTGGCCGCTGGGCAAGCCAGCATCCGGGCCATGTGTAATAATGGTCGCGTGCGGCCCATTGGTCATGATCGCATCAAAGGTCGGAGTATTTGCAAGGTACGGCGCGTTAGACCGTGTGTCTTCGGACAGGCCCCAACCATCAAGAATGCACAGGACGACGGGTTTGGGGGCGGTCATTGCGGCTCTCCGGATTTCTGCTCTGGTCGGTCTTGTATCGCCTGCCCTCGGGCAATTGAACCTTATTTTGTGCGCGGATGTGCAGATTTAATACTCAGTCCGCTCAATCCTTGTTTATCAAATCCGTATACGGACGCGTCGTGCGACCACGATACTTGACGGTCAGGTCCAGCGGCGCATCGTTTTCATCATAGACCCCGACCACGATCCCCCTGCCCCGGCTTTTGCTCCGCATCTCAATCAACTGCTGTTCCGACCGTGTCGTGCGCTGCGACTGGCGGCGTGTCCAAACGAACAGGTGGTCGTACATTGTGGCAACAATATCGGCGTGATCGGCACTGTTCCCCAGATCAAACAGGATAGACCGATGACCGCCTTCGCAGTGGATCAGCTTCCACTTTTTGTTGGCTGCCATGAACATGACTGCGTCCCGGACAGAGGCATTTAACATGTCTGCAATTGGTGATGCCGAGTAATCGTACTCACAAATCACCGCGTGGCGGGGTGTTTCGTTCAGCTGCCCATGCAGGATCGGAAGCAAGGAGTGCCCCTCAAGAATATGCCCTGCGATCTCACCGCCCGCCACATCCACAAATGTCGGAGCAAGGTCGATGGATTCAACCAGTGCATCGCTTACAGTGCCACGCGTTCCGTCTGCTTCGGGTGACGGGTCATAGATAATCAGTGGCACCTTGGTTGATGCGTCCTGAAAGAACGTTTTCTCGCCCATCCAGTGATCGCCCAGAAAATCGCCGTGATCGGAGGTCAGCACGATCATCGTGTCCTCCATCCGGCCAGTTTTCTCCATCCAGTCAAACAGTCGCCCCATCTGGTCATCGGCCTGTTTGATCAGCCCCATATAGGCCGGGATCACCGCATCACGTACATCCTGCCGCGAGAATGTCTGCCCGACTTTAGTATCCATGAATGCCTTGAGCACCGGATGCGCATTCTGACGTTCCGTGTCGGAGCGCACGACCGGCAGAACATGTTCCGGCCCGTATATCGAGGCATAAGGTTCCGGCACGATGTATGGCCAATGCGGCTTGATAAAGCTCAGATGACAGCACCACGGGCCATCATGGGTGTCCATGAATTCGATGCCACGTCCGGTCAGATAAGGGGTTTCGCTGTCCTTTTCCGCTATGTTGGCCGCCTCGGTTGAGTTCTTTAAAAACCAGCCGAACAGGACATTGCCGTCCTCATCCAGCCCCGAATTGGCAAAGTCGTGCCAGGGGTTGTCACTCTCATACCCTTTAGCAGCCAGATGCTTATTGTATTCCTGTGCGCCATCCGGATCATAAAATCCGTCAGGTCCTTCAGGCAGCATACCGTCATCGCGTTCATATACATCAAACCCGCATTCCGCGACACGCGCGCCGATCAGACTGTCAGACTCCAACCCCAGCCGCTCCATTCCTTCCGCATCTGCGCGCATATGGGTCTTGCCGACCAACCAGCAGTCCATGCTTGCGTTGCGCAGGTGATCCCCCATCGTGATTTCACCAACTTTCAGCGGAATGCCATTCCATGAGGCGCCGTGTGAATGCACGTAGCGGCCGGTATAAGTCGACATGCGCGAACTGCCGCAAATCGGGGACTGGATGTAGGCCCGATCAAAGCGGACTCCGTCAGCAGCCAGTCGGTCAATGTTTGGGGCGTGCAAATGCGGATGCCCGTAACAGCTAAGATAATCCCAGCGCAGCTGATCGAACATGATAAACAGGATGTTTTTGCCTTTGGCCAAACCCGCGCTCTCCCGCAAGATGCCTCAGGGGTCTATTTAGCCATTACCATCACTATAGCGAAGCGCAATCTGCGTTCAGGCCTGACGCTCCATCTGCTCAAGCATCTTTTTGGCACGTTTGCATTGCAACTGATCACGCAAGGGCGAATTGGGATCGACATCCTTTTTGCAGACCACACATTTGTCCGCGCCCGAGATTGCGTTCAGACCACCACAGCTGCCTTTGATCGTCTTGCCCATCAGCATGACGCCCAGCGACATGCCAACCACGATGATCAAAAGCAGAAAAAACGCTATGAAAAAGGTGCTCATCCCGGTTCCTACCTGTCAGTTGGTGCCCAGTGCGTCTTTGAACGCAGTGCTGTGAACCGTAATATAGGCATCGTCGCCGCCTGTCACATCCCGCGAGATAAAATACACGGCAAGTTTATGTTCTTCTGCCAGCTCCAGGCCCTTATCCTGACCCAGCGCTAACATCGCTGTCGCCCAGGCATCAGCCATCATCGCATTTTCGGCCAGAACCGTGACCGAGGTCGTGCGATGCGTGATCGGACGACCTGTTGTTGGATCGATGATATGCGAATACCGCACGCCGTCCTGTTCAAAGAAATTCTTGTAGTCGCCAGAGGTCGCCATACCGAGGTTGTCCAGCTCAACTACCAACTGCAGGTTTTGGGCCCCTGCTTCGGGCTTTTCGATCCCGATCCGCCAAGCCTCACCCTTGTCGTTCTGGCCCATGGTGACCAAATCACCGCCGATCTCGACCATATAGTTTTCGATCCCAGCGTCGCGCAGAGTCGCAGCCACCGCGTCGATGCCATATCCTTTGGCGATTGCTGACAGGTTGATGCCCACACCAGCATCTGATTTGGCCAAAGTTCCGTTGTCGCTGTCCAACATCAGCAAGCGTTCCTGACCAACGCTTTCCAACGCCGTCTGTATCTCGGCATCTGATGGCACCGGATCTTCTGGCTTGCGCGGACCAAAGCCCCACAGTTCGATCAGCGGGCCAAGCGTTACGTCGAACGTGCCGCCCGATTTTTCGTGCACGTCATTTGCTGCACCTAAAACCAGCGCAAATTCTTCGGAAACCTCAGTGGGTTCAGTGCTGGGCGACGCCGAAAATGTCGAAACCTCTGAGTTGGGGTCCCAGTTGGACATCTTGGCGTTCACGTCTGCCAGTGTCTCTTCCACGGCAGAGCCCAATGCAGTCTCATCCACATCCGTGCCGATAGCGGTGATGTTGAATGTGGTACCCATGGTCTCACCGGACAGGCGCACAACCTCGGGTTCTTTGTCAAAGAGACATCCGGAAACAAGTGTTGCAACAGCCAGAACAGGCAAAAGGCGCATCGAGAGACCTCCAGAGGAAAACCGTGCCCGGCATATGCCAGCGGCCCCATGCAGAGTCAAACCGACTTCACAGCTTTAGCGGCAGGAAGCCTAACATAAGTAGCCCAATGCCGGCCGGCACACCGAACAACCAGGCTTTCTTTTGCCAGCCAACCGGCTGCTGTTTCCAGGCCATTCTAAAGTTATGCCCGCATACGACAACGGCAAAGAAAATCAGCACTGCGACGGGCGGGGTAAGGTACAAGTCAGACAACAGGCCGGATATCCTTGTTTAGCGGCAGTTTTCCCCGGTTTGGGCATTTGCACCCTATACAGATCGCATTGCTGCGGTAAGGTGTAAGGGAAGCCATCTCAAAAATAAGAGGAGATTGCCAATGGCCCCAACCTCATATCAGCCCCCAACCCGCGGCGACAAGACCGATACAAGCACGCATAGCCAATCGGTTGAATCCAATCTGTCGCATTCGCAGACGACGGTGGCAAAATTGCTTGCGGGTAAAGGGGATGCTGTATTTGCGGTGCGCCCAAACGACACAATCCATTCGGTCGTGAATACCCTCAGTGAAAAGCGGATTGGTGCCGTGGTCGTGACCGACCAGAACGGTACCCTTCAGGGTATTCTGTCCGAACGCGACATCGTCCGGCGCATGGCTGACACGCCCGGCCAGACCTTGCCACAATCAGTCGAGGATCTGATGACGCGCGAGGTCAAGACATGTTCACCAGACGATTTGTTGAATGATGTCCTGAAAACCATGACCGAAGGACGTTTTCGCCACATGCCCGTTGTTGGCGACGGCAAACTGCGCGGCGTCGTCACAATCGGTGACGTTGTTCATTTCCGGCTGAAAGAGCTCGAGTATGAAGCGTTACGCATGAAACAAATGATCGTAGGCTGATCCTTCCGGCAGAAATCCCTTGACCTTGGCTGACTGACAGTATCCTTGATGCCAAAATTTGTTCGGTTATAGGTCGAGGGTAAATGAAGCACGTTCTGGTAACGGGTACAGCGGGATTCATTGGGTTCCATCTTGCAAAACTGTTGCTTTCGGAAGGATTCCGGGTGCACGGCTATGACGGGATGACCGATTACTACGATGTCGCGTTGAAAAACCGCCGGCATCAGATGCTGTTGCAAAACCCTGGGTTTTCCGTCACCGAGGACTTGCTGGAAAATCACGAAAAACTCAAACAGGTTGGAGATGACTTTAAGCCTGACGTGATTGTGCACCTGGCTGGTCAGGCAGGCGTGCGTTACAGCCTGGAGGATCCGCGCAGCTATATCGACTCGAATATTGTGGGCACATTCAACGTGATGGAGGTTGCCCGCGAACATAAGGTTGAACACCTGTTGATGGCGTCCACCTCGTCGGTCTATGGCGCGAATGAGTTGATGCCCTTCACCGAGGTCGAAAAGGCCGACACGCCTCTGACCATCTATTCAGCTACCAAAAAGGCCAACGAGGCCATGGGCCATTCCTACGCGCATCTTTGGAACCTGCCCACAACTATGTTTCGGTTTTTTACCGTTTATGGCACTTGGGGGCGGCCGGACCTGGCGCTTTACAAGTTTGTGGATGCAATTCTGGATGACCGTCCGATCGATATCTACAATCATGGCGACATGTATCGCGATTTTACCAATGTGGATGATCTTGTCCGCGGAATCCGGCTGTTGATTGACAGCCCGCCCGTGCGCCCCGACAGCGCAGATGACATCGAAGAAGGCGACAGCCTTTCGCCCGTAGCGCCCTGGCGCGTGGTCAATATCGGAAATGGCGACAAAGTGCGCCTGTTGGATTTCGTCGAGGCGATCGAAGAAGCTGTCGGCAAGAAAGCAATCAGAAACTATATGCCCATACAGATGGGCGATGTCCCGGCCACTTGGGCCGATACCGATCTGTTGCAGCGATTAACCGGGTATCGCCCACAGACCGATTTCAAGGTCGGGATTGCCCAGTTCGTGGAATGGTTCCGCGAATATCACGAAAAATGAACTGAGTGCCGCATGCTCGAAACAGACCCCAATTCCCGCAAAATTGCCGTCATTGGCCTGGGTTATGTCGGCCTGCCACTGGCAGTGGCGTTTGCCGGGGTGGGCCCGGTCATTGGGTTTGATATCAATGCCAAACGCATTGACGCGTTGCGCGCGGGGCAGGATAGCACTCAGGAAGTTGCCCCCAATGATCTGGGCGCTGCGACAGGTTTGACCTTTACTTCGGGACCTTCCGATCTGGCGGGATGTGATACCTTTATCGTTACGGTTCCAACGCCAATCACGGCGGGCAAACAACCGGATTTGTCGCCCTTGCTGAGTGCGTCCGAGACGGTCGGGCACATTCTGAAAAAAGGTGACCTGGTGATCTACGAGTCCACGGTCTATCCCGGCGCGACCGAGGAAGACTGTGTGCCAGTGCTCGAACGGGTCTCCGGTCTTAAATTCAACAGGGATTTCTTTGTCGGATACAGCCCGGAACGGATCAATCCCGGTGATAAGGCCCATCGCATCTCGGACATTTGCAAGGTCACCTCGGGCTCGACACCCGAAGTTGCCGATTTGGTAGATGCGCTTTATGGCCGGATTATCGCGGCAGGTACACACAAAGCGGAAAGCATCCGCGTAGCCGAAGCCGCGAAAGTTATCGAAAATACTCAACGCGACCTGAACATCGCGCTGGTCAATGAATTGGCGATGATTTTTGGACGCCTGGGCATTGATACCGATGCCGTTTTGCGCGCAGCTGGAACCAAGTGGAATTTTTTGCCCTTCCGTCCTGGCCTGGTCGGCGGACACTGCATCGGCGTCGACCCTTATTACCTGACACATAAGGCAGAGGCGGTCGGCCATCATCCACAGATCATTCTGGCCGGGCGACGCCTGAACGACAGCATGGGCAGCTATGTGGTGTCGCAACTGGTGAAGCGGATGACTCGCGTCGGGATTGACGTCGGATCGGCGCGCGTGCTGGTAATGGGGCTGACATTCAAGGAAAACTGCCCGGATCTGCGCAACACCAAGGTCGTCGACATCATAGACGAACTGAAGGATTACGGTATTGAGGTAGATGTGCATGACCCGCACGCCGATGCCTCCGAAGCACAGGTCGAGTATGGCATTTCCCTGGTCGACACCCCTAAGGAACACGCCTATGACGGCGTCGTTTTGGCCGTCGCACATCGAGAGTTTTTGGATGTAGAGCCCGCGCAAATCAGAGCGTTCGGAAAAGACACAAGCGTGGTCTTCGACGTCAAGTCGGTCCTGCCGATAGAGGCCAGCGACCTTCGCCTTTGAGCACAAAAGAAAACCGGCGCGTATGAGCGCCGGTTCTTTATTTCTTACCCGCCGAAATCGTCAAGCATGATGTCTTCGCGGTCCACGCCCAAATCCAGCAGCATGTTGATGACCGACTGATTCATGATTGGTGGGCCACACATGTAGAACTCACAGTCCTCAGGTGCGGGGTGGTTCTTGAGATACTCTTCGAAAAGAACGTTGTGGATGAAGCCGGTGTAGCCTTTCCAATCGTCCTCTGGCTGCGCATCCGACAGGGCAACATGCCATTCGAAATTGTCGAATTCCTCGGCCAGAGTGTCGAAATCCTCGACAAAGAACATCTCTTTCTTAGACCGTGCGCCGTACCAGAAGCTGATTTTGCGGTCGCGATTTTCCAGACGCTTGAGCTGGTCGAAGATGTGGCTGCGCATGGGCGCCATACCGGCGCCACCGCCGATAAAGACCATCTCTTTCTGGGTGTCGCGGGCAAAGAATTCGCCAAACGGGCCCGAGATGGTGACCTTGTCACCCGGTTTCAGGTTGAAGATGTAAGACGACATCTGACCGGCTGGTATACCTTCGGAACCGGGAGGTGGCGAGGCAACGCGGACGTTCAGCATGATCATGCCTTTTTCGTCCGGGTAGTTGGCCATTGAATACGCGCGCTCGATCGGTTCGTTCACAACCGATTCATACTGCCACAGATTGAAGCGGTCCCAATCTTCGCGGTATTCCTCTTCCACGTCGAAATCAGTGTATTTCAACGCATGCGCAGGGGCTTCGATCTGGATGTATCCGCCAGCGCGGAAATTCACGTCCTCGCCCTCGGGCAAATCCAGGGTCAGCGCCTTGATGAAGGTCGCCACGTTTTCGTTCGAGCGAACCGTGCATTCCCATTTCTTAACGCCAAAGACCTCTTCGGGAACTTCGATGTTCATGTCCTGCTTGACCGCAACCTGACAGGACAGGCGGTCGCCGCAAGACGCTTCGCGCTTGGTGATATGGCTTTCTTCAGTCGGCAGGATCGAACCGCCACCTGAATGAACACGCACGCGGCACTGCGCACAGGTGCCACCACCGCCGCAGGCAGAAGGCACAAACAGCTTTTCGGCCGCCAGTGTCTGCAGCAATTTGCCACCTGCGGGAACGGAAATGGTTTTTTCGCCGTTGATTGTGATGTTCACATCGCCAGTCGATACCAGTTTCGAACGGGCGGCCATGATGAGGGCCACCAAAGCGACAACGATCAGGGTGAAAAGGACGACGCCTAGGCTAAAAGTTTCCATTCGTCCCTCCTTACAGCTTCACGCCCGAGAAAGACATGAAGGCCATCGCCATCAGTCCCGCGGTGATGAAAGTGATGCCAAGGCCCTGCAAGCCATCCGGAATATCCGAGTACTTCAGCTTTTCACGAACGCCCGCCATAGCGGTGATCGCCAGTGCCCAGCCAAAGCCCGAAGACACACCATAAGTGGCTGCTTCGGCAAAGTTATAGTCACGCTCGACCATAAACAGCGATCCCCCCAGAATGGCGCAGTTCACTGTGATAAGCGGCAGGAAGATCCCCAGCGCGTTGTAGAGCGGCGGGAAGTACTTATCCAGAACCATCTCAAGGATCTGCACCATCGCCGCGATCACGCCAATGTAGGAGATCAGACCAAGGAAGGTCAGGTCCACATCAGGGAAACCCGCCCAAGCCAACGCACCGGGCTTCAGCAGATAACTGAGCAGCAGGTTGTTCGTGGGAACGGTGATCGCCTGAACGACCATGACCGAGATGCCCAGACCCAGCGCGGTCGAGATCTTCTTGGATACGGCGATGAATGTACACATCCCGAGGAAGAAGCTGAGCGCGAGGTTTTCAACAAAGATGGCCTTCACGGCCAGTGAAATCAGACCTTCCATCAGTGGGCCTCTACCTGCTGAATTTTGTATTCACGCTCTTCGACCTGGTTCGGCTTCCATGTGCGGAAGGCCCAGATGATCAAGCCGATGATAAAGAACGCGGACGGCGGCAGCAGCAGCATGCCGTTGGGCACGTACCAGCCACCATTGTTCACGGTTTCCAGAATGGTAACGCCAAACAGCGATCCGTTGCCGAACAGTTCGCGAATGAAGCCAACAAGCAGCAGGATCAGACCGTAGCCCATTCCGTTGCCCAAGCCGTCAATGAAGGACGCGACGGGCGGGTTCTTCATCGCAAATGCTTCGGCGCGGCCCATCACGATACAGTTGGTGATGATCAGGCCGACAAAAACCGACAAGGTTTTGGAAATCTCAAAGGCGTAAGCCTTGAGAACCTGATCCACCAGGATCACCAGCGAGGCGATGATCACCATCTGTACGATGATCCGGATCGAACCCGGGATCTGGTTGCGCAGGCATGAGATGAAGAAGGACGAGAACGAGGTCACGAAGGTAACCGCCAGCGCCATCACGAAGGACACCTGCAGCGAAGAGGTCACCGCCAGCGCCGAACAGATACCCAGCACCTGCAGTGTGATCGGGTTGTTGTCGACAAGCGGGTCGACCAGCATCTCTCTCTTGGTCTGGGACATCAGAACTCTCCTGCTTGCAGTTTGGCCAGGAACGGAGCGAAGCCCGCATCACCCATCCAGAATTTCACCAGGTTATCAACACCAACCGAGGTCAGCGTGGCACCGGCCAGCGCATCTACATAAAAGTCGGGGCCAGCGGCAGGTTGCGACTTGGATACTGTGATCTGCAGATCACCTGCATCGTCCCGCAGCTTCTTGCCGTTCCACAACGCTTTCCAACGCGGATTGTCCACCTCGGCGCCAAGACCGGGGGTTTCGCCGTGCTGATAGAATTGAAGGCCGTAGATATCGTTGCCGTTGTTTTCCAGCGCGATAAAGCCATAGAGCGTCGACCACAGACCATAGCCGTGCAGCGGCAGGATCACCTTGTCCAACTCGCCGGATTCGTCGCGCAGCAGGTAGACAACACGGTACAACGCCTTGCGACCAATACCAGCCGGGTCATCGTCCAGCGCGACGCTCAGCTCTGGATCGCTTGCGGCGGCCAGATCGTCGAATGTTGCGGGATCGAACTGGTCGTCGACGAACTCACCCGTCGAAAGCTCAACAACGTGCGGCTCGAATGCGGCGAATGCCTCGGACACGTCGGTGCCGGGTTCGTAAACACCAGCTACCTGCAGAACGTTGATCTGCTTGTCCTTCAGCGCGTTGGCTTCCTGGACCGGGCGCAGGCTTACGGCTGCGGCTGACACAACCATCGAGGCCACCAGACAAACGGCGACGGCGATAAAGATCGTTTTACCGACCGAGTCCGGCGAGGCCGCCAGAAACTTGGCAATCGCGCCCTTGGGTTCTGGGGATTGCGTATCAGACATGGCGACGCGCCCTCCGTTTGATGTTTGCCTGAACGACGAAGTAGTCGATCAGCGGTGCAAAGACGTTACCGAACAGGATTGCCAGCATCATGCCTTCGGGGAAAGCGGGGTTCACCACACGGATCAACACAACCATGATACCGATCAGAGCACCGTAGATATACCGGCCCATGTTGGTATGGCTGGCTGAAACGGGCTCAGTCACCATGAAAGCCAGACCGAAAGCGTAACCGCCGACGACGACGTGCCAGTACCATGGCATCGCGAACATCGGGTTGGTATTCGACCCAATGAGGTTAAACAGCAGCGTCAGACCTATGGTCCCAGCCAGACAGCCGACAATCAGTCGGAAATTGGCGATGCGGGTCGTTAGCAGGAATGCCAGACCGATCATACAAGCCAGCGTTGATGTTTCACCAAAGCTGCCCTGCATCTGACCAAGAAACGCATTCCACCATGTCAGCCCCTCGGTGGCCAACGCCTGATATCCTTCTGAGGCGGATACCGACAGAGCTGTCGCGCCTGAAAAGCCATCAACCGGGGTCCAAACCGTGTCACCTGACATGTTCGCCGGATAGGCAAAGTACAGGAACGCACGACCGACGAGTGCTGGGTTCAGGAAGTTCTTGCCAGTGCCACCAAAAACTTCTTTACCAATCACCACCCCGAAGATGATGCCCAACGCAACCTGCCAAAGTGGCGTAGATGCGGGCAAGATTAGCGTGTAAAGCATGGAAGTTACAAGGAAACCCTCGTTCACTTCATGGCCGCGAACAGTCGCAAAGATGACCTCGAAGATACCGCCTGCAACCAGAGTGACGATGTAAATCGGCAGGAAATACATCATCCCGTGCATCACATTGGCAAAGATGCTGGCGGGGTTCAGCGAGATACCGAACATCTGCAGGATGGCGATCCGCCAGCCAGTGGCTGAATCGGGTCCAAGCGCGGCAATGGCCGAGTTTGCCTGAAAGCCGGTATTGTACATTCCCCACAGGATACAGGGGATCGTGGCGATCACGACATATGTCATGATCCGCTTCATATCCACGTAGGACCGCGCATGGGGTGCAACGGAGGTTACGGTTTTCGGAGTGTAGACGAAGCTTTCGACCATCTCGTAGATGGGGAAATACTTCTCGTACTTGCCGCCCTTAGTAAAGTTCGGCTCGATCCGGTCAAAGAAGTTGCGCAAACCCATTCGGATCAGCCCTCCTTTTCAATCTTTGTCAGGCAGTCGCGCAGCGCCAGCCCATATTCATATTTCGCCGGACAGGCAAAGCCGATAAGGCCAAGGTCCTCTTCGTCCAGCTCCAGCGCACCTAGCGCCTGTGCAGTATCGGTATCCATTACCAGCAAAGCGCGTAGCAATTGCGTCGGCAAATAGTCCTGCGGCATCAACTGTTCGAATGTACCGGTCGGAACCATCGCACGGCGTCCACCATTCAGATTGGACGTGAATGCAAACAGCTTCTTGGCAAAGGCCGAGCCAAGAACCGGCTGAACCGCGTATTTCGACGGCATCGGAAGAATCCAGCCCAACGTATGCTGATCATGGTCTTCGCGGATGATGCTGATCTGACGCGCGAAACGGCCCAGGTAAGCTTGTGGCCCCTCTGCATGACGGCCCGACAGGATCGAGCCCGAGATTACACGGGCCGTGCCGTCCACATTGATTTCGTCACGGGTAAGATCATCGGTCGAGGCCCCCATGACGGTGCGGATCAGGCGGGGTTGACGCGCGCCGGGGCCTGAAAGGGCAACCACGATGTTCGGATCCAGATGGCCGGTTTGCATCAGACGGCCAATCGCGATGACATCCTGATAGCCGATTGTCCAAACCTGCTTTTCACCGGCCAGCGGCTCAAGGAAGTGGATGTGGGTTCCAGCCAGGCCTGCGGGGTGCGGCCCGGAAAATGCTGCGGTTTCAACACCCGGAACGTCGGCGCCCGGCAGGGCTGCGCCCTCATTTTGGCACAGATACGTCTTGCCCTCGGTCAGCTTGGCAACTGCGCTCAGGCCGACAGCAAAGGCGTCACCTGCATCCTGGATAATGATCTCGGCATCAGCGGCCAGAGGCTCACTATCCATCGCGGTCACAAAAATTGCTGTAGGCTTGGTACCCGGTGCGGGCATCTTGGAATAGGGCCGCGTGCGGAAAGCAGTCCACAGGCCAGCCGCACATAGACGTTCGGTCACGCCCTCGGCGGTATCGGTGTTGCCCACAGCCGAGAAATCCAGACCTGTGTCGTTGACGTCCGAGACTTCGATTACGACGCTCTGCAACACCCGACGCGCACCACGGTTGATGGCCACGATCTTGCCGCTGAGCGGAGCGACCATCATCGCCTCGGGCACGTCCTTGTGGCAAAACAACGGTGTGCCCCGCTGAACCTCTTCACCCTCTTGAACCAGCATGCGCGGTTTCAGGCCCAGATAATCAGCCCCCAAAACCCCGACAGACCTGAATTCAGGACCCGGTTGGATCGTCTGCTCTGGCGCGCCTTGCACCGGCAGCTCCAACCCTTTTTTCAGTTTGAAAGTTTGCATGTCGCTACTGTCTTCCAAGCCTCTTTCCTGCAACACATCGTTCCCACCACTGCATAGTGGCACAAAACGATCTGTATGTGGGAGCCTGAGAGCAAAAAAGGCGCATAGCACCTGTTTTCATTCCAAGCTTCGTTTTGATCACGGTCCCTTTACGCGGGGATGTTGCCAAACGCAAACCCGTTGCTGCCTAAATTGCCGATATTTTGTCAAATTAACTTGAAGGGCTGCCTTTTGAACCTGTTGAAATTGCATATCGCACCCGCAACACTTCCGGTGTAAGCACCCGGGATGGAACCAAACAACGATTTTGAGATTTTTCTGGTGGCAACGCCCGGCCTTGAAGCCCCGCTGCATGCCGAAGCGGTCGAGCAGGGATTCGCAGATACAAAGCCGGTACCCGGCGGCGTCACCTGTAGCGGAAGCTGGCCTGAGGTCTGGCGCGCGAACCTGTGTCTGCGCGGTGCGAACAAGGTTCTGGTGCGATTGGGCGGATTTCCCGCAGTTCATTTGGCACAACTGGATAAACGGGCCCGAAAATTTCCCTGGTCCGATTTTTTGCGCCCCGATGTGCCCGTCAAAGTCGAAGCGACAAGTCGAAAATCCCGAATCTACCATGCAGGGGCCGCCCGGCAACGTATCGAAGTGGCAATTACGGAAACTCTGGGCGCACCGGTTTCGCCCAATGCGGTCGTGCGCGTCCTGCTGCGCATCGAAAAGGACCTGTGCACATTTTCGATCGACAGTTCCGGCGAGCCTTTGCACAAACGCGGCCACAAACCGGCTGTCGCCAAAGCCCCGATGCGCGAAACGATGGCGGCAATGTTCCTCCGAGAGTGCGGATTTGATGGGTCCGAGCCAGTTTTGGATCCGATGTGCGGCTCTGGCACCTTTGTTATTGAAGCCGCCGAAATCGCGCTGGGGCTGCGCCCCGGCCGTTCTCGCAGCTTTGCCTTTGAAAATCTGCCAAGTTTTGACCCCAACGCCTGGTCCTCGATGCGCCAGCAACAACCTTTGGCCAAACCGGACGTCGTTTTTCATGGCTCAGACCGCAATAGCGGAGCGATTGAGGCCTCGACCAAAAACGCTGACCGGGCCGGGGTTGCCGATTTCACCATTTTTCAGGCGCGCTCGGTCAGCGACATAAAACCCCCGTCGGATGCCGCAGGTCTTGTTATTGTCAACCCACCCTATGGTGCCCGGATCGGGGATGAAAAACGCCTGCGATCCGTTTACGGCAGCTTGGGCAAGGTACTGCAAACCAAGTTCAAGGGCTGGCGTATCGGTATCGTGACCAGCAACGCAAGCCTGGCCCGATCCACCCGCCTGCCGCTGTTGCCCCCCGGGCCAATTGTGGACCACGGTGGCACCAAAATCCGACTGTATCAAACTGGTGTTTTAACCTGATCCGATGCCCGGGAACGACGAAGGCAATTCGCACAAACGACACGGAAACCCCCTTGCACATCCAAAAATGCAAGTATAGATCACGCGCCACGGTCGGAGTGTAGCTCAGCCTGGTAGAGCACTGTCTTCGGGAGGCAGGGGTCGGAGGTTCGAATCCTCTCACTCCGACCAATATTTCAAGGGCATTCAGCCATTTCAGCTTAGTGCAAAATTGCTGGATTCTGTGAGCCCTCACACTTTCAGCAATAAAGTCGTATGTATCCACTGCCAGTTTGGTGACTGGGTGTATCCGCGTCGTAAGATGCTGAGCAGCAAATCGAAGTGTAAGAAACCCGCCAGAAAATTACCGGTTTCGGCGACTGAAATTCCCGAAATCACCGATTTACGGACGCGGTGTATATATATAGCACCCGCGATTCATTCTACGTACCCGGTCCAAAAGGCTTTACCGTCAAAACTACCTAACACATCACCTGTTGAAGTATCCAAAAACAGTATCTGTGCTGTAGCCAAATACTCCGATGGTCTCGATATCGGGACCCAACAACTTATGCTGGAAGCAGCACGCCTATCGAACAAAAATAGGCAACCGCTCAACACGCTGCTAACTGTCAGATGGCATTCTCTGAGAGCATACAATGACACGAATCCTCTATTCCAACTGGGTATTCCAGAAAGAATACAGAACATCGTGGAGCGTATCCGAACTTGGCTGACACGGCCCGATAGACTGATTGGCGCATCGTACATATGGGTGCGTGAGTCTTCACGTTCGGAAGACGAGCATTGGCATCTAGCCCTACATTTACCAGAAAACCGCCGATCAGAATTCGCAGAATACTTAGCTAGCTTACTCGGAGAACCTTTGCTCCCTCGGTCGCGACCTGCCAGCCGAAAAACGCGTGGAGAGTTCGCGTGTAGCGAATGGACGAGTTGGCACCTTGCAGCCGAAGTACCAATTAGTAACCGATACTTCAAAGGTCGTTGCCTCGCTAGTTATCTAGGAAAAGGAGAACCCTCCCAAAGGCTATTTAGGGGCAAGCCGGTGCCAAACGTACAAAAACCTGTAAGAGGATGTAGGTTTGGAGGCGACGTTGCTCATGACCGTTTTGACACTCCACAAGGTCGAATCGTAGGCACGGCGACCCGCGTTTTTAGATTTGATATCTCTAGGAACCTCAAACAATGACAACTTTGCTGAAGTCAGTAACTAACTTTTGCGCGATGATGGCAGCCAAAATCGAAGGATTTTACAAGGTTCGGCTATGGGCGGCATCACCCTTGTGGACGTCAGTACCATGGTCCATTCGCGGCCCAACAGAATTTAAAGTTCCTTGCATGTCCACGTACATTTTCTGGGTGGGTAAAAAAGGAGATATGCTAAATGACCCATCAAAAATCGCTCGCTGAAATCGAAGAGTCCATTGCTCATCTAGGCCGTTGCTCTGGTCGCTGGTGGAAGGCAGCGATGGCGATCACAGGCAAGAAAATGACTGAATTGCTAGACGAAATGGGCGACCGCTGGAACCCAGAAGATGAGGACTCCGGTGGCAGCGATGGTATTGACGTTGACAAGATCATTCAGGACGCAATGAAGCCCTGAATCACATTCCCAGCCGGGAATAATATGAAACGTCCTTCTTAGCTTGGGCGAGCATCGCCCAAGCTTTCAACATCCCGAGAGCAACCGCGCGGTTTGCGATGTTGTTAACCGGCAGTTTCCGGTCAGCCGACGCCCAGACAGCTTCTTTCAGATGACGGTTTATGTGGCTTGTCAGCACAAACCCCATTCCGAAACTCCCCCTGAACAACCCGGTCATTTCTTGCGGCCAAGATGTTCAGCAGAATGAGCAAATATTGAGAGTAAAGCGGCTTGCTGGCGAACGATTTTTGTCAGCTCAGCAGCGATCAATTCTTGCTGCGAATGTTGTTCACGAAAGTAGGTCTCAAACGACCTTTTGATTTCAAAGTAATCTTCACTTCCCATTGTCATAGTTGATCTCCTTTGCCTGCATTGCAAATGCGTAGAAACTGGCACAACGCAAGCCGCCGTTAACCATTCAGAAACCCGGAATTTCAGACACAGCAAGAATGATTGGATTTTTCGGGCTAATGATTTTTTGTTGTTTTGACACCAACCAAATGTAGCAACGGCAGCGGGTCCTGAACTAGCTTTCAGCTGTTCGACGCGACTGCTAAAAGTTCAATTCACAAAGCCGATAAAGCACCTGTTACGGTGTCAATTTCGATCCACCTTTCGGGGTTTCTAATTCCTCCCTCTTGCGTTCTTTGGCTCCAAATACTGGCATCGCAACAATCTGTTTCAAAGCTGCTTTCGCAGACTCAGAGAGCCTGTGTTGATCCTTCTGGAATACTTTCCCGATGATCCGCATTTTGTTTATAGCAGAATTCATGCGCTCGTTTATTTTGGTCTCCTTCTGATCAAGTTCGGCCTCGCGCTTTTTCAGAAGCACCCACCAATCCTTTAGCTTCTGATAGATTGCCCCATCTGGCCTGAAATTCTTCGCTCTGGTCACATCCACTGGCAAGCCGCGCTCGACACCAAAGCCCCTCTCTTTCAGTCCATCGGCCAACCAATCTTGCAGCATTGAAAGCTGCTCTGGACCTCCAAAAACCTTGTTATGCGATACTGTTCTGCGAGGCTTTCTCTTGCTCTGGCGCTTCTCGCCGCCATAGGTCTTTTCATAAACCGGCATAATAAAAACTGACATATGCGGGGTCGTTTCATCGAGATCGAGGCGAGCGGCCACACACATATTGGGATACCTTGCCTCAGCCAGATCAAGGCAAGCACGCGCCCAATCTCGTGCTCGACCTAAATCAACATCGCCGCTTGACCCCCTGAAAAGCGCCGGAGAGGCCGTAAACAAAACCTCAGTGCCGAAAGTCCCATTCTTTGGCCGCTTCGCCCCTAGCTGTTCTCTGCGTGTCTCCAGCGCCTCTCGATAGTCCGGGCATTCATCAACCAGCTGTAGCTCCTGAAGATCAGGATCAAATCGCCAGTGTTGATTCAGCTTCGTCCGGTCGAGGTCCACTCTTGACCGGCCAAATGCCTTACGATCTCTGCGGCCATGACGCGTTGCATTCCTCGCATCGACTGCCGTGCGAATCTTCTGAATTCTGATGCATGAAAATGTTGTGTCACCCATCCTAAGTAGATTGCAGCGGAGCGAAGATTTGCAAGCCCCGGCAGAGGGTTCCGGTCAAAGCCCGTAACCTACTATGGAAATTCATATCCTCCCACTGCGTGGGCCCCTCCGAATTTCCCGTTACGGCCATACGCTTCACTCTGGACTAGAGCCTGCCGACAGCTGCTTTCGGCAAGACCATTCCATGGAGGACTAATATAAGCGACTCGAAGTCCACTGAACTGTTGACTCACTTCATTCTTCTTGGTCCATCACAAGTTTATCTGCTTTCGTCCGAATGTCCTTTAGCATTGGACCCTTAAGCAACTTTTTCTTATTGCCTACGATGCCACCCAGAGTTTGCTCCAATTCTAGAGCTGTGTTTTCAACCTTCCTTCTTTCTTCTGGGTTCAAAGCTTTGGTGTGTATGTGATGCCAAAGCTTATCTACCAAAAACTCTGTAGTTATTCGCCGATCACGTCTCTCGGTAGCCAAAGCTATCCAATGTTTGTCCCAAGACTGCGAGTTGCATCTCAACTGAAGGCCAGTCAAAAAAGTTTTCTCTGCCAACGATATATCTTTGTCGGACAAAACCTCTTCGAAAATGCCAATCAACTTAACGGCTGCAAGTTCCTCATCCATGACGCCGCTTACGAAAAACATTAGACGCTTGGTCAAAAAGTATCGAAGGGCGCGAGCGGCTTCTTCATCGAGCTCTTCACCGTCTTTGTTCAGTTCTTCAACTAAGTGAGCAAGGACTTCTGACACTAGCTCGTTCAATCTGACATAGAACTTGCAGTGCGACTGAAGGTACAGCCGAGTGGCGTCCACCTTCTTTTTCTTGTCAGCAAATTCGGAACTTCGCAAAACCCTGCCTAATAACCCGATGGTTTCCATGTACTCAAACGAACTCATGCTCGGAAGGGTTTTAGCCTTTTCTAAGTCAGTAGAGCGCTGACCAGTCTCGACTTCTGTTGTTGTTGAGGAGTTGTTGCCTTCAAGTTCAGACGAGTCACGCCTTTCTGGTTCAGGTTTTTCAATTCTCCTTGGACCTCTACTGAGTTCTGCCTCAGCTGCGTCCATCAGGTCGTCGACTTGCTCTGAAGTGAGTTTTTTCTCGCGTATTTTTTGGAGTTTTTTTCTGCTAATACCGAGCGACGACTCTTCTTCTACAATTTCATCAAATTTTTCAATATTCACCCCGACCAACACGTCTGGAACGCCGGATCTTATTTGAAAAACAAGTTCGTCAATCAAGATATCATTTTCCCGGTTCAATCCAGAATGCAACTCAAGTTCACGTCGATAATTCAAAAAACTCCTATCAAAAACGGCCTCTTTCAAACGAGATTCAGAACTACCAATATACTTAGCCAAAAAGTACTCTTGAAGGCACCTATACTTGAACTTGATGTTCTCTCCTGCCTTCACAAGAATCCCGCATTTACAAAGAGCAGAAAGAACCTGTGTTGCATCGTACTTTAGTCCTTTTGAGTCGAAGAAATCTATTAAGAATATAGTAGCCTCATTTGAGGAAGAAATTCCCCCTTTCGCATTTAAAAAGTTGGCGAATGCCTGTAGCGTTATTTCCTTTGATGTTGCATCAAATTCTCGCTCCAAGGATTGGCGAAAATCAGCTTTCCCAAGAAGGTGATCCGCCATATTCATAATTAGCACCGCTTCATTAATGCGCTCCATTTCCTTTGTTTGTTGGAGAGCCCAAAGCAAAAGAGTGACGATGTATCCGGTTCGTGGCAGATCGTTGTTAGTAATTTGTGTCATTACGGTGGTAAACGCGTGCTCTTGATCAACACCCGTGCGCTCGCACCACCGCCTTGTCATTGTGCGAATAGACTTTCTGGGAAGCGTTTTAATATGCGCGGTAGTGAATCCTTCAATACAATCAT
This sequence comes from Ruegeria sp. CDSA034, assembly GCF_059612275.1. Classification (NCBI taxonomy): domain Bacteria; kingdom Pseudomonadati; phylum Pseudomonadota; class Alphaproteobacteria; order Rhodobacterales; family Roseobacteraceae; genus Ruegeria; species Ruegeria sp. CDSA034. The sequence continues at coordinate 6,467 of NZ_JBXWQH010000009.1, read as the reverse complement.
TACCCGATATCTCCTTGTTGTCTGCCCCGTTTCTGGAGTCAGATAACAAAATCCACCGGCATTTCGGATACTTTGTTATCATTTCTTGCAGTGCGGATTTCTTATCACGCAAGAGACCTGAGAAATTATCAACGATGAAAAATAGATCACCATTCTCTAAGCCTTGATTAAAGTTATACCCGGATTTCGGAATTCCTAAGTACGTAGATGCCGAAGATTTTAGAGATTTCTTCCCTCCGCGAAATTCACGGAAATCAAAGATTACTGGCAATCGAACTTTATCACATCCACCTTCGGCTATCAAAGTCGCCACATAGTGGGCAAGGCTAGATTTGCCCGCCTCTCGACCTCCTGAAATCAGAAAACTCTCTTCGGATGACAGCATTTCTGAGAGATCAAGAGTCTCTTCCATCAATTCGTCAGTATCTTGCGGTTCATCGGTGCTTTCGGAACCACTTTCCAATTTTTCGTCGTTGTCAGGGTTCTTTTTGTATATTGGCGGGCAAATAAATGCCGTATGCGGATCGATACAAAGCTCTGACCCTATGTCAGCGATATTGAATTGCTCAAAAGCAGAGTCTCTAATTACAGGACGCGCTTCTCTCAGAAATAATTCCAACTCGGGGTTCTGCCCTCGCCGATTAGGTTGATACGACGCTTCATATTCTCCATTTTTGAGAATGTTTTCGGCTGGTGCAAAGTGCCTTGAAGGGCTATCAAAATAGGTTCTTAGACTAACTTTGGCCCGACAAACATCGGTATCAAATTCCAGAACCTGATACCCGTTGAAGTAGCTCCGCTTTGCGTAAAATGATCCGCTTTGGCTCAGAACGGAACTGCCGGTGATTGTTGTTCTAAGCTCAGGCTCTGGAGTGTGAACATGACCGAAAGCCAACAGATCAAAACCTCGATAAAGTCTTGGAGACACCGCAGCATGGTCAAAGTCGGTTAGCCAACCGAGCGGATGATGGTATAGAGCGATTGCAAAGTCGGTATCGTCAGTTTCGGATATCGCAAAATCAACATTTCGCTCGCCTAAGATTAGTTTGTGCCTGTCGACTCCTCCGCTTTCTCCCGTCGACCGCCAAGAGTTATCGAACGCTGCCAGACCAATTTTCACCCCCTTGGTTTCCAGCTTGTATACAGATACCATTCCAGAACGGCTTGTTGGCTGCCGTGCCAGACTTGATGCATAGGTTTCATAGTTGGACATTCGGCCTATCGCATCTAGGCTTTCTTTGTCCTTACCATCCACACCTGCGATTAGTTTATTTGTAGCTTCAACCGTCGAGAGGCTCTGGCTCAACCCAGCTTCTAAGTACCTTGCGCTCCTTACAGTCTGGCGTTCTATGTCGTGATTGCCTGGGCAAATAAAGAACATCTCTTCTGGAACACCAGCAGCGTCCAATATCGGTTTGATTATGGCTTCGTGGGCCATTCTGAAATGTTCTTGATTCTCTCCTGCCAACACGAGGTCGCCGGTAAAGAGAACCAAATCGATGTCGTTGTTAGTCGATGCGCGAAGACCCAAAAGGTCTTCCACCATAGCGTCTCTAACTATTTTGTTGTCTTCAGCGTTGTTGGGGTGCCAATGAATATCTGAAAAGTGAAGGATCTTAATCTTAGACAATGTATTGTTCCTATTGACTGCTTTGCGCAGGAGACAACGTCGGAACAAATTCTTCAAGCAGGATTTATGATCATTCTTCTGAGAGATTATGTATAATTATTACAATGCTTTACGCTGATCTCAAGAACTGTATGACGCGGCAAATGGGCACGCTAAGGCATGAGATCGCCAAGCCAACTAAGATTCAACTTAGGGTACTTCGACTAAAACCTCGTTCATGTTAGGCATGAAACCTCGCCGCAGAAGAATCGCTGTCAATCTAGAAGCATCCCATCCACGGTCGATGACAAGAAGCTGATACCGGAGTGTGTTAGTACGATGTGCCGCGTTCTGGCATCCTCTCCCGGAATTTTTTCTACCCACCCCAACCCGCTTCTCCCAATCGGTCCCGAGCCTAGCACCTCACAAAACCTTGTTGCAGTAGCGTGACTAACTCCTAGCTCTTCGGCCAACTCTTTGATCGTGGGTCCAGATGGCTTTGAGCGCATTGTTTGCCGCGCGATAAAAACGAATGCAGCCAATGTTCCAACGGTGATATCCGACCGGGCCGCCCTGCAAAAAGATAGAAAGAATTCTATATTTTTTAGAGTAAACTGGTCAGCTTCGAAGAATTCTCTCTTTTTCTCCGGAAGCTGATCCAGCCACCCAGTTTGACCAAAAAAGAACATATTGATGCCTCCAATTCGCGGTTGACTATCATGCACACGTATTATATTAAGTTGGAAAGTCAACAAAAAACGTCTGCACCTTGCAATGAATAAATTCTCGCTAACCGCAAAGATATCTTGAAGCACGCAATCGCAGCACGTCGGTGCTGAACTGAAATACGCGCTCCAATTTGCTAGTGAGAACACACCCACAATGAATAAATCCTCTGACATCAATCAGTTGACAGTAACAGTTGCCGAAGCAGCAAATCGGCTCGGCGCGCCGAAGTCTGTAGTCGAGAGAGTGGCAATGGAAAGTGGACTGGTAGTTCAATTTGGCAACCGACGCAAAATTGCCGTCGAAGATATTCCGGAGATTTTAAGACTATGCCGCGCACAGCCAAAGGTCCGTACCTCTATCAAAGACCAGACACAAAAATCTACATCATCCGCGGAACCGGTCGTGGAGAGTATTCGACGAGCACAAGAGATCATGACGAAGCTCAAGCAATCCTGAATGCGTACGTAGCAAGGCTGAATCAACCCAGTAAAACAAGCAACGCGGACGAGTTGTTAGTTGCAGATATTCTTTCATTTTATGGGGAACGAAAAGCTCCAAAGGCCAAAGATAAAGAAAGAATTTACTATGCTATGAAGGCGCTATTGCCATACTGGGGTGCGCGCTATGTTTCAGAAATCAATGAGAAAACCTGCGAAGAATACGCTGACAGCCGAATTCGGGTTACCAAAGTTGATCCTATCACTAAAACGCCCATTGCCTCAGAGCCAATCTCTGACGGTACAATCATCAAAGAGCTAGGCACCTTACGTGCCGCATTGAAATTCTGCGCTATTCAAAAGTACCTAGCAGAAGCCCCCATCGTTTATACTCCGCCAAAACCGGAACCAAATGACAAATGGTTAACGCGACAAGAGGCAGCGCGGCTCCTTTGGGAGGCACGAAAAAGCAATAGAACACGCCACCTCATGAAGTTCATTCTAATTGGGCTGTATACTGGCACACGAAAGACCGCGATCCTTCGGTTACGCTATGAACGTAGTGACAACTGCGGTTGGTTCGATCTAGAAAACTCGATGCTATATCGCCGGGGAGCCAAGCAGGCTGAAACCAAGAAAAGGCAACCTCCCGTTCCTCTTCCGCCCAAGTTAGTAGCTCACTTAAAGCGATGGCGAAAACCCGAGTCCACATGGGTTGTGGACTATCAAGGAAATGGAGTCGCTTCCATTAAAACCGCTTGGCATTCGGTAGTTGAGGCCGCCGGTTTAGCGCAATCTGGAATCACGCCCCATACATTGAGGCACACAGCCATCACGTGGGCCATGCAAACTGGCTACTCAAATTCTTGGGAACTCGGAGGATACTTCGGCGTCAGCGAAGATACTATGGTGCGCGTTTATGCCCACCACCACCCAAGCTATCAACAAAATGCAATTAGAGCGGTATCTGCGGGCGGGAGGAAACTGTGAGGTCGCACACTTTTAGCTTCAAAAGGAAGAAACTTGTGAGAACAAAACAGAATAAAATAAGGAACAATATGAGAAAAATGTTCCTAGAAATGTCTTCGGGAGGCAGGGGTCGGAGGTTCGAATCCTCTCACTCCGACCAATAAAACAAGGCGCCCAAGGGCGCCTTTGTTGTTTCTAAGACAGTGATCCGAGGTTCGTTGAACTTGAGCGTTAGTCGAACTCCAACGCACTGGCAGCCTTTCGTAGATGCTCCGGGCTGTAGCGCGCGTAGACGGATGCGGTAATCTGAGAGTCTGAATGACCGAGAAACTGAGCAACCTCATCCATCGAGATACCTGACTCAGCCATATGAACAGCCGCCGTGTGCCGCAAGACGTGCGGTGACACGTCAGGCAGGCCCGCCGCGACTGCGGCCGCCTTGAAGCCTTTTTTGATCGACTTTACCGATCCGCCGGCCCACTCCACGACATAGTCAGATAATGCGGCTTTTCGTGCGTTCAAAAGCGCAGCATACAGACTCTCGGTCATGGGGACGATGGCCCTGCCCTTCCTCTGCCCGTCTCCAATGCGGAGATTGATTTGGCGGCGTTCAAAGTCGACCCGATCCCATGTGAGTTCTAACACAGCCGTTACCCTGGCAGCCGTCGACAGCATCAGCCATATAGCCAGCTTGATGTGCGGTGCGCAGTCTACCGCCAGGAGCTGTGAAATCTCCTGGCGCGTCAGATACCTCTCCTTGGGAGCCGGTTTACTGGGGCGCTCGATGTAGGGTGCCCTATCAATCAGCCCGGTCTTCTCAGCCCAATTCAAACAGGTCCTTAGCTTGCCAAGCTGTGTCCAGATTGTGCCGTCTTGAATACCTGCCTGCCGCCGATCGGCGATGTAGGCTTTACAGTCCCGCACGCTTATCTGTTCCGGACGAAATGCGCCAAACCAAGGCAGCACAGAACGGCCAGTGTATTGCATGCTTTCATGCACCGGCCGACCCTCGACTGTCACGCTGTAAGCATTCCAAATCGCTGCAACGGTCAGTTCATCCTTTCCGGCTGTCTGGGCGAGGAGGACATCACGGGCTTCTGCCTCCGCGCTTTCGAGGGTGTCCGCGTCAAGACGATACCTGCGTCTGCGTCCATCTTCCTCATACCAGACGACGACGAAGCGGTTGTTGAGTCGACCGATGCTGTATTCCTGCACAGCTCATATTCCTCTACTTTGTGTGCTGGGATGCGAAACTGACGGCGAACTCTGAAGTATTCGAGCTGGCCTGATTTGCAGAGCTGACGCACAGTCTCGGAACTGCAGCTCCAGCGCTCTGCGAGAGACTTGGGTGTGTAAGGCGGTGACAAAGTGCGCTCCTCTATTTTGGCAAAATCATTTACTCTATAGCGGTCTAGACATCGGATGCGCTTGGGATTTTCGAAAAACTTTTAACTTGCTGAAAGTAAACGAAAGAAAGCTTGGCTCTGTGCTCCAAATCTCCAACTTCAGCATAGGCGTGACCAATTCGCTGAATGATCAATCTTTCTTGGTCTTGCGCCATTTTCTTGTGACTTTCTGCCAATGACAGGCGACCCACTTGTATCCTTTTCTACTTCGTCAATATTGAAGTTCAGGACCCGGTCGAAGCAGCAACTCTCATTTCGACCTACCATTCATTTTTGATCTCGCTATCCTGCGCCCAACTGACAACAAAAAGACGATTTCAACATGCTCACAGGCCCCATCCGTTCCCAAGTCGATCAAATCTGGAATGCCTTCTGGTCGGGCGGTGTTTCCAACCCGCTCTCAGTGATCGAACAGATCACTTACCTACTTTTCATCAAGCGGCTGGACGATCTGCACACTGTTGAGGAAAGCAAGGCCGAAATGCTCGACGTCGAGATGGAGCGTCGCATCTTCCCCGCCGGAGATGATCCCAAAGGTGAGTCATACGAGAACCTCCGCTGGTCGCGCTTCAAGAACTTCGAAGCGCGGGAGATGATGCGTATCGTCGATGAGCATGTGTTCCCATTCTTGCGTGAGCTTGGCGAGGAAGGCTCATCTTACGGCACACATATGAAGGATGCCCGCCTTGGCTTCTCTAACCCGAGTTTGCTGGTTAAAGTGGTTCAGCAGCTCGATGACATCCCGATGGACGACCGAGACACCAAAGGCGATGTCTATGAATACATGCTCGGCAAGATCGCCAGCGCCGGACAGAATGGCCAATTCCGCACGCCCCGCCACATAATTCAGCTCATGGTAAACCTGATGGCTCCCACACCCAAGGACGTCATCTGCGATCCGGCTGCAGGCACATGCGGTTTCCTTGTGGAGGCCGGAGAGTATTTGCGCAGCAACCACCCCAAGATGCTGATGGACAAAGACAGCCGCCAGCATTTCCATTCCGGTATGTTCCACGGCTTCGATTTCGACAGCACGATGTTGCGGATCGGCGCAATGAATATGACTCTCCATGGAATCGAAAACCCAGATGTCTCCTATCGCGACAGCCTGGCCGAGGAGCACGGCGAGGATGAAGGCCGCTATTCCCTGATCCTAGCCAACCCGCCCTTTGCCGGCTCTCTCGACTACGACACCACGGCCAAGGATCTCCTGAAGGTTGTAAAGACAAAGAAGACCGAGTGTCCGCCATCAGCACCCATGGAACAGACTAGGTTGATTGCGTAGCGGAGGATTTCAGGCTCATCGTAACCATCAGA
>NZ_JBXWQH010000008.1:0-198183 GCF_059612275.1 Ruegeria sp. CDSA034 | reverse complement strand
TCGACAACGCATATGGCGACAGAAACCTAATCTGCACATGCCCCCCAATGGACGCTTACGAAGAAGCCGCTGAGTAAAATCAAAGCCCCCGTTGAAAAGCGGGGGTTTTTCTTAGGGTGCGAAGTCAACGGGTACGCCAAAGGGTGGCGTGTCCACGCTGGCCCCGGTCAGGGCGTGCAGAAACGAGACAAGGCTGCTGATTTCCGTTTGTGATAGTTTCACCGGAGCGATGTCGATCTTACTGCGCACACGCTGCATCTCAAACTGGTCCTGCCAAACAACAAAATCTGCCTTTTGCAGCCATGGTACACTGGGTAATTGCGCCATTTCGGGTGCCCAGTTTGCGAAACTGGCCAAAGGGTCCAGATGATGGCGGATCATGCTTTCAAGGTCAGGAAAGGCGCCGTTGTGGCCGTAAGGTGCGGTCAAGGCCACGTTGCGCAGCATCGGAGTACGGAAGCGATAGGCATCCTCAAGCCGGTCACTTTCGCCCATCCGGCCCACGTCGCGAACATAGGGGTCCCACTGCCGGGTACGACCGGGACCAAAGGGTGGCAGGGCCAGAGCGTGGAATTTCTGATCGGACATCAGCGGGCCGGAATGGCAGTCAGAGCATTGCGCCTTTCCGTAGAAAAGGTTCATTCCGTTCTGTTGGGCCGGCGACAGGGCATTTGTGTCCCCGGCCAGATACCGATCAAACGGGCTGTCGGTGCTGCGCCATTCGGTGGCCATGAACGCCGCCAGCGCGTTGGCGATTTGTGTGATCGAGATGTCTTCGGTCGTCTCGACCTCGTCAAACGCGGCGACCATTGCCGGGCCATAACGCGGATCGGTGCGGACGCGTTTTGCCAAAATCGGCCAACCCTTGTCGATGCGATCATGGACCGCGCCCGTGACCTGGTTTTCGGCGACATTCCCGGCCATTTCGAATTGCGAGGTCAGTGGGAACAGCGATTGCGCGGCCAGCAGCGAATTCAGCCCGTAAGGCAACCATTCCTGCGCAGGTGAATTGAAGCCGTTGCCATACACGTCTGAAATACTCAGGCGGCCATCATGGAATACCGTATGAATGTCTTTTGCCCCAAGGTTCCATAAACCCGGCGAATTGCGCGGAATACGTTTGCGGATTTTTTCCGCTCTGGTACCAGGGGTTCGGTCTGGGCCGAGCCCCTGACCACCCTCGCCAATACCCAGCGATAACCCGTCGGACGTGCCGAAATCCGGGTGATGGCAATGGGCGCAGGTGATGTTCTGATTGCCGGACAGGATCGGATCGTAAAACAGTTGATGACCGATGGCGGCCTGTTCCATATCAAAGGCGATGAAGTCATTATCCGTCAGCGGGCGCGGTAAATCCTGCGCTGCCGCCGCACCGACGAAAAGGAAAACAGCTCCATGCGCCAGTTTGTATTTGCCCTTTGCTGTGTTGCGACCCCGGCGCTGGCCGAACTGGAGCAGGCCCGTGACATGATGGAGGCCGGCGCGTTCGAGGCCGCGCGCGAGGAACTGATGCCCGCTGCCCGATCGGGCAATGCCGAGGCAGAGGAACTGATTGGCGTGATGTACGGCCTTGGGCTGGGCGTCGAGCAAGACTATGAAAGGGCGTTTGAATGGTATTTGCGCGCCTCGATGAAAGGGCATCCGGGGGCGCAGTCCGGCGTTGGCTGGTACTATGAGTTGGGCCTTGGCATGCCCGCGCCTGATTTTGTGCGGGCTTACATGTGGTACACGCTCAGCGCCATTGGCGGCGATCCCGATGCGGCAATCAGCCTTGAGGAAGTGGTCAAGAAAATGTCGCCGGAGCAGATCGAAAAAGCGCATGTTCTGGTCAACGACTACAAAGGGTGGATGTACCCGTTTCGGTAAAAGGCCGGGCCATAAGGCCCGACCCAGTTTTACTTAGTTCAGGTCTGCATCACGCGACGCATTGATCTCGCCTTCGGCGATGGACACGGCCTCGGTCAGCGCGGCAAAGATTTCATCCCCACGGGCCACGTTGGACTGGAACCACTCGTAAACCGGTGTTGCTGCGTCTTTGAACGCGGCTTTCTGGTCGGGAGTTGGAACATACAGATCACCACCACCTGCGACGAAATCTTCATAGGCCTGGATCGACTTGCGCTTGGGCGATGCAAAGGTCGCTTGCTGCAGGGCATAGAAACCATCGACCACAACACGGCGTAGTTCCTCGGGCATCTCCTGGAACTTGGCGTTATTCATCCACCACAGTGCACCCATGTAGGCGTGGCCGTCCAGCGTGACGTATTGCAGGCCCGCATCCGGAAACTTCATGCCCATGATGTCGGTGATGCCGTTTTTTGAGCCTTCAACAACGCCAGTCTGGAAACTGGTGAACAGTTCCGGCCACGGGATCGGAGTGGGCGACGCGCCCAGAGCCTTGACGAGCTCCTGAGGCAGGTCGGCGACCACAGTACGAATTTTCAGGCCTTCCATATCGGCGGGTTCGGCAATTCTGCGCTGCGTGTTCGCGAAGTTCCGCCAGCCACCGGTATTGCCGATGGTCATCAGGCGGATCGCACCACCGGAATCCTCCAGCGCCATCTCGCGCATCGTGCGGGTGAAGTCACCGGACAGAACACGCTCGGCCACGCGATCATCGGCCATCAAGTAGGGCAGGTCGAGAACCTGCACATACGGGAAGATCCCCGATGCGCCGCCTGAGGTAGAGATGTAGATGTCGATTGTGCCATCAGCCACACCCTGCAGGCATTCGGCGCCATTCGAACAGAGTTGCGTACCGATGAACAGCTCGACCTCGATCGCGCCGTTTGAGGCCGCTTCGACGTAGTTCTTGAAAACGATTAGACCGTCATAATCCTCGTCGTTTTCGTTTGAGTTTGCTGTGGCGCGCAGCGTGTAGTCTGCTGCCGTGGCCGCGATGGCCGATGCGGCAACCAGCGATGTCGCTAAGGCTGCTGTCTTGATAAATCTTCCGAGCATGCGTTTCCTCCCTGTGATACTCAGTCAGTTTGCAAATCCCGTTATGCGCGGGATCGTCATGGATAGTGCGGGGACATAAGTGATCAGGAAGATCACTATGATTTCGACGGCCAGAAACGGCAGGATCGCCTTGGCGATCGTCTCGACCTTTTCGCGCGACACGGCGGCGGCCACGAACAGGACCAAACCCATGGGCGGCGTGGCCAAACCAACGGTCAGGTTGACGCTCATGATGATGGCAAAGTGGATCGGATCGACGCCCAGGCTGGTGAAGATCGGCGCAAGGATCGGGCCAAGGATGATGATCGCCGGTCCTGCGTCCAGGAACATGCCGACGACAAACAGCAGCAGGTTGATCAGGAACAGCAGGATCAGCGGATTTTCTGACAGGCTGAGGATCAACTCGGCCAGTTGTTCGGGCGCATGGCTGAGACTGACCACGGTTTTGAAGGCCATCGCCGCGCCGACCAGCAACAAAACGACGGCCGAGGTCAGACCCGCATTGCTGAGAATTTCAGGTACCTCTTTCAGCGTCAGCGTGCGCAGGACAAAAAAGCCGATGAGGAACGCATAGCCGACAGCGACCGCCGCGGCCTCGGTTGGGGTGAAGATACCACCCAGAATACCGCCCAGAATGATGACAGGTGTCAGCAGGGGGAAGAACGCTTTGAGGCTGGCCTGACGGCGCTCGCCCCAGGTGTATTTTCGGCTGGCGACGGGGAAGTCGTATTTGTCGGCCATCACCTTGATCATCAGCATCAAGCCGACGCCGACCATCACGCCGGGTACGATGCCGGCAAGAAAAAGAGCGGCCACGCTTTCGCCCATGACATAGGCGTAGATGATCATGATGCCTGATGGTGGAATGATCGGTCCGATCACGGAACTGGCCGCCGTGATCGCGGCGGCGAACTTGCGGGTATAGCCCTGTTTTTCCATCGCTGGGATCAGCATTGAACCCAGCGCCGACGTATCGGCCACGGCTGAGCCTGACAGCCCGGCAAACAGGATCGAACTCAGCACATTTACATGCGCCAGACCGCCCCGAAAATGGCCCATCAGGGCTTGGCTGAACTCAACCAGACGGATTGTGATGCCGCCGCGGTTCATCAACTCTCCGGCCAGCATGAAGAAGGGGATGGCCATCAGCGGAAAGCTGTCCATGCCGTTATAGACATTGCGATACAGCAGCGTGATGTCGGCCGTCTGACCGTTCAACCACAGAAGAATGCCTGGTGCAGCCAGCAATGCAAAAAAGACCGGCAGGCCGATCAGCAGAAACACCAGAAATGTGGGCAGGAACCATATCAGCATCTATTCGGCCCCCACAGGTGCATCGGCAATGTCCGGCAGCAGATGACCGCCGCCCAACAGGGTCACGACGGCGCGCAAGATCAGCTCGATATTGACTGAAATCAGCAGGATGACCCCAACCAACAGTGAGGCCATCATCCAGCTGCGCGGAATGCGGTACCACTCGTCAAACCCAAAGGACGTTGGCAGATACAGCGCAGCGGTGGCGAACTTGCCGCCAAACCCGGTGACCTCGGACCAGCCGATTTTGACGGCCACCAGCAAAACGGCCAGCGAAACCAGCAGCAGCAGGATGTTCAGGGTTTGCCCAACCCCTCGCGGCAGCATCAGGGGCACCATGTCGATAGCGACAAACCCGCCGCGCCGAAATGCCGTGGGGGCCATCAGGCCGGTCATCCATAGCATGCAGAACCGAGCGGCCTCATCCGGCCAAGGCAGCGCGTTGCCCAGAACGTATCTGAAAAACACCTGAATCAGGATCGCGATTACCATAAGCGCAATCGCAACGACACCAACCGCGCGGCCCAATCGCAGCACGGTTTCATTAACAAACGCGATCGGTGCAAGCACCGACGTCAATCCGCCCATGCGGATCCTCCCTTTTCAGCCGCGGGTTTCCACCGCGACAGTTATTCCGCGCTTACTGGTGCGCGAATTGGCCGAGCTTTCCGGCGTAGAAGGTCAATGCGTCTCCGTCCGCCATACTGGCACGCAGGACCTTTCCAATAACGATAACGTGGTCGCCAGCGTCGTGATAAGCGTGTTGCTCACATTCGAAACGGGCCAGACAATCGGGCAGCAGCGGGGTTCCATTTTCACAGCGCTCGTGGTCGATATCCTGAAGCGCAAACGCGTCTTTCGAGCATCCAAAGCAAAGCTCGGCCTGTTCCGCTGAAAGGACGTGAACACTAAAATGCCGTGCTTCTTGGAAATAACGGAACCGGCGCGAGTTGCGATCGCCCGCCCACATGACAAGTGGTGGGTCCAGCGAAAGGGACGAGAAACTGTTTGCGGTGATGCAAACCGGCCCGTCCGTGCTGTCACAGGTGACAACGGTGACACCGGTGGCAAAACGACCAAAAGCGTCGCGCAAGGTTCGGGTATCGTCCCTGTGGGGAACGAATGTGCGGGTCATGTCCTTTGAGATTGCATTCATCATGGTACCTCATGCCCCAGTGCCGCCTCATACAGGCGGTACCAGCTTTCGCGATCCAAATTGACTTTCAGCGCGTCAGAGATGCGCTTGATCCGGTCCAGATTGTTGGTGCCCAAGACTGGAAGAATGCCTGCAGGGTGGGCCAGAAGAAACGCCACCGCCACGGCGGCGCGATCCACGCCGAATTCCTCAGCGATTTCGTCCGCTACAACCCCGACCGGAGGGTTTCCAGCCATCAGCAACCCGCCACCCAAGGGTGACCACGCCATCACCGGCTGGCCATGCTGCTGATGAAACGCCAGATCACCGTTGGTGAAGGGGCCGATTTCGCCCAGAGAAATCTCGATCTGGTTGGTCACCAATTGGGTTTTCATCGCCGATTGCAGCAGGCTCCAGTCCCATGGGCGGAAATTCGACACGCCAACCGCGCCGACCTTGCCGCTGGCGACAACTTCGTCCAGCGCGGCACCTGTTTCGTGATGATCCATGAATGGATCGGGGCGGTGAATCAGCAGCAAGTCGATATGATCGATGGCCATTTCGGACAGCGATGTCTCAACCGATTTCAGGATATGCGCGCGCGAGGTGTCATAGTATTTGCACTTGGCGTCCGCATACCGACCCATCGGCGCGACGATGTCACATTTGGTGACGATTTCCATCTGCTGACGCAGGCTTGGATTTGCGCGCAAGGCATTGCCCAGAACGGCCTCTGCTGCGTATCCGCCATAGATATCGGCCTGATCGAAGGTGGTGATGCCCTGATCCAGACAGGCCTGAATCTTGGCCTCGACATGGTCTGCCGATGTATCCGTATCATCGCCCAGCCGCCACATGCCATAGACAAGGCGGCTCATGTCCAGCGAGTCAGATAGTTTTACACGTTGCATCAGCGGCGAACTCCATTGCCCAGCGGGGTGGCCGGGGTATTTGCGGGAACCCTTCCGTAAGCTTCGGGAAGGGAACAGGTTTTCAGGTTAGGCATAACACGGCTGCCAAAATGGCGGGCCTCGTCCATGTGAGGATAGCCCGAGAAGATGAAGGCGCGGATGCCCATCTTCTGATATTCTTCGATCTTGGACATGACCTGATCGGTTGAACCGACCAGTGCCGCGCCACAGCCGGAACGTGCACGACCTACACCGGTCCACAGGCCGGGTTCGACATAGCCATATTCATCCGCCAAATCGCGGTTTTTGGATTGATGCGCCACGCCCAGAGACGTTGCATCCTGCGCCCGTTCACGAATTGCCCGGCCGTATTCATCATCCAGTTTTGAGACGATGTAATCGGCGTACTCCTGCGCCTCGACCTCGGTGTCGCGGACGATCATGTGCACGCGCAGGCCGTAATCCAGTGTGCGGTTGTAGTTTTCCGCAACCGCATGAACGGCCTTCATCCGTTCGGCCAGTTGATCCTTGGTTTCCGGCCACATCAGATAGACGTCGCAATGTTCACCGCACAAATCCAAGGCGGACGGGGAATAGCCCCCGAAATACAGCAGCGGCCCGCCGGTTTGATAGGGTTTCGCCGGGTCGGTCGTCAGGCCCGAAAAGTTGTAGACCTCACCGGCATGGTTGATCTCATCCTGCGTCCACGCTTGTTTTAGAATCTCGACCACTTCGCGCGAGCGTTGATAGCGATAGGCGCTGTCGGCTTTCTCTCCGGGAAAATCGGATGAGATAATGTTGACCGTCAACCGCCCCTTTAGCATGTGATCCAGCGTTGCGATGGTGCGAGCCAGCATAATCGGTTGCATCTCGCCGCAGCGGACAGCGGCCAGCATGTTGATCTTGTCGGTGATCGGCGCACAGCCTGCCACAAAGCTCAGCGTGTCTTGCCCCACCTGATAGGACGACGGGCAGAGGATATTGCGAAAACCCTGCGCCTCGGCCTCTTTCACGATGTCCGAGCAGTGGTCCCAGCTGGATCGCAGGTCACCATCGGGCATTCCAAGAAACTGGTAATCGTCCGAACACAGCGCCGCGAACCATGAAACCTCGGCCGCATTCAGATCGGGTGAGGTGATGGGGACGATGGTCATCTGATTCGCTCTCCACGTGGCTATGACTTTCCTCTTGCGTAGCAATCACATTGATGTAGATCAATGGTGTATCAATTTTTCCTGCGACTGAGTGAAGCGCCAAAAGATGTCGTCAGCCAACCGAAACCCGAACGCCCTGCCGGTTTATGTTCAGATTGCCGAGCTTCTGATCCGCGACATCGCCGCCGGTCGGCTGATCGATGGTGAGCGTTTGCCGCCCGAACGGGATCTGGCGTCGGAACTGAAGGTATCGGTAGGGACCCTGCGAAAATCGCTGGCTGAGCTTGAGAAAAAGGGGATGCTGGAGCGTATTCAGGGTTCGGGCAATTATGTACGTGAGACCGGAACGCAAAACAGCGTCTATGCAATGTTCCGACTGGAGCTGCCTGAAGGCGGTGGGTTGCCGCGGGCGGATATCCTGTCAGTTGACCATCTGAAAAAGCCCGCAGATTTGCCGCGATTTGGTGCCTCGGACATGGGCTCGCGGGTGCGCCGAATGCGCTACCTGAATGATACAATTATCGCGGTTGAAGAAATCTGGCTGGATGAGTCTGCTGGTTTGATTGATCGACAGCTGCTGTCCGACTCGCTTTATCGGTACTACCAGCACCAGTTGGGGTTCTGGATCACGCGTGCTGAAGACAGGGTTTCTCTCGGGATCTTGCCGGATTGGACACCCACTGATTTCACCAGGCCAGCCGGAGAAACGGTTGGCTACATCGAGCGGTTCAGCTGGTCGGAAAAACCCGAATCGGTTGAGTTTTCAAAAACATGGTTCGACCCGGATCGGGCCACCTATGTCCAACGACTGAAGTAAAAGGAACTGCGCATGACCCGGACCATTCACTACGGGCTGATCGGATGCGGTATGATGGGGCAGGAACACCTGCACAATATTGCCCTGCTGGACGACACGCGCGTTTCAGCGATTTTTGAGCCTGACGCTGAGATGGCGAAGGCAGCGCAGGCGATTGCGCCTGATGCGGTGATGGTGTCTTCAGTCGAAGAATTGCTTGCGGTCGACGATCTGGACTGCGTCGTCATCGTTAGCCCCAACCACCTGCATGTGGATCAAATCGAAGAGATTGCCCGGACGCGCCCGTTGCCGTTGTTGGTAGAGAAACCTCTTTTCACAGATCCGGTGGATGCGTCGCGACTTGAGGCGCTTCAGCGTGACTATCCGCACCCAATCTGGGTTGCGATGGAATACCGCTATATGCCGCCCATTGCCGCGCTGATTGCCGAGGCAGAGGCCACGGGCGGCGTTAAGATGCTGTCGATCCGCGAGCATCGGTTTCCGTTTCTGGAAAAAGTCGGGAACTGGAACCGGTTCAATCGCAACACGGGCGGCACATTTGTCGAAAAATGCTGCCATTTCTTCGACCTGATGCGTTTGATCCTGCAATCCGATCCGGTTCGCGTTACAGCCAGCGGCGGGCAGGCGGTCAACCATCTGGACGAGACCTATGAGGGCGAAGCGCCCGATATCCTTGACCATGGCTATGTCATCGTGGACTTCGCCTCGGGCGCGCGTGCGATGCTAGAGCTGTGCATGTTTGCTGAAGGATCACGGTATCAAGAGGAAATCTCGGCCGTTGGGCCAGACGCCAAGATCGAAGCGTTGGTGCCAGGGCCGGGGCGGTTCTGGCCGGAACATCTTGGCACGCCGCCGGTCCCGCAGATCATTGTCAGCCCACGTGCCCCAAAAGGTCCGGTCACCAAAGAGATCCCCGTCGATCCGCGCCTATTGGCCGCCGGGGACCACAATGGTTCAACTTTCTACCAACATCAGGGGTTCTTAGCTGTTCTACGAGGCGAAAAGGCACAACCTGACGTCACCCTGAACGATGGCCTTTGGGCCGTGCGCATCGGTTTGGCGGCGCAACAGGCATTGGAAACCGGAGAGACTGTGCGCCTCTCGTCTTGATGCCGATAGGAAACCCGCGTTCCAGATATGCACATAATCGGGTGTCGTTTTTGGCACCCGATGCGTCTTTTCCGCTTGCTGGGCGTCGTTCGAGGCAATAGCTCTGTCTGTGGGACACCCCTCCCCAACGAGGGGCGTGTATCTGTAAGGGTAATACACATGAGCATTAAAAAACCGGCGACGCGGCCGGCAAATCCGCGTTTTTCCTCGGGCCCCTGCGCCAAACCCCCCACATTTGATCTGACCAAACTGGCCGATGCCGCACTGGGCCGGTCGCACCGTGCAGCTGTCGGCAAGGACAAGCTGAAGGCCGCGATCGAAGGCACGCGCGAAGTGCTGGGCATCCCTGCGGATTACAAGATCGGGATCGTTCCCGCCTCGGATACCGGCGCGGTCGAAATGGCCCTGTGGTCGCTGTTGGGCGAACGCAAGGTCGAGATGTTGGCCTGGGAAAGCTTTGGCTCTGGCTGGGTGACCGACGTAGTCAAGCAGCTGAAGATCGACGCCGAGGTGAAGACGGCGGATTATGGTCAGCTCGTTGATCTGGCCTCGGTTGATTTTGCCAATGACGTTGTCTTTACGTGGAACGGCACCACCTCGGGCGTGCGGGTTCCCAATGGCGACTGGATCGCGGATGATCGTCAGGGCCTGACGATCTGCGACGCGACTTCGGCTGCGTTTGCCATGGACCTGCCCTGGGACAAACTGGATGTGACCACGTTTAGCTGGCAGAAAGTACTGGGCGGTGAAGCGGCCCATGGGATGCTGATCCTGTCGCCCCGCGCTGTAGAGCGGTTGGAGAGCTACACCCCCGCATGGCCCCTGCCCAAGATTTTCCGCCTGACCAAGGGCGGCAAGCTGATCGACGGTATCTTTACCGGTGCAACGATCAACACGCCCTCGATGCTGGCGGTCGAAGATTACTTGTTCGCATTGGACTGGGCGCGCTCGGTTGGTGGTTTGGAGGGCCTGATCGCCCGTGCGAATGCCAATGCCGGTGCGGTTCACGCGTTCTGCGACCAAAACGACTGGATCGCCAATCTGGCAGAGGATGCGGCGACACAGTCGAACACTTCGGTCTGCCTGAAGTTCACCGACACACGCATTCAGGACGGTGCGACATTCGCCAAAGCTGTGGCCAAGCGGCTTGAGGTCGAGAATATCGCATTGGATATCGGCGCCTACCGAGACGCACCCGCAGGCCTGCGCATTTGGTGCGGTGGCACGGTTGAAACCTCGGATATCGAGGCGATGTTGCCCTGGCTGGCTTGGGCCTTTGAGGCCGAGATCGCGGCGCAGACAGAAGCTGCCTGACCCTTTTTACCGGGCCGTCTCAGGCCCGGATTTTTCATGACATTCAAGGACCACAAACATGGCCCCCAAAGTACTCGTATCCGACAAACTCAGCGAAACCGCCGTGCAGATATTCCGCGACCGCGGCATCGACGTGGATTTCATGCCCGATCTGGGCAAGGATAAGGAGAAGCTGGCCGAGCTGATTGGCCAATACGACGGTCTGGCTATCCGCTCGGCCACCAAGGTTACGCCGACCTTGCTGGAAAAAGCCGACAATCTGAAAGTCATCGGCCGTGCTGGTATCGGCACCGACAATGTCGATAAGGATGCCGCGTCGAAAAAGGGTGTGATCGTCATGAACACGCCGTTTGGCAACATGATCACCACCGCCGAACACGCAATTGCGATGATGTTCGCCGTTGCGCGTCAAATCCCCGAGGCCAGCACGTCGACCCATGCAGGCAAATGGGAAAAATCCAAATTCATGGGCATCGAGCTGACCAATAAGACCCTCGGCGTCATTGGCGCGGGCAACATTGGCGGTATTGTTTGTGAACGTGCGCTGGGCCTGAAAATGAAGGTCGTCGCCTACGATCCCTTTCTTGGCGAAGAGAAAGCCGCCAAGATGGGCGTCGAAAAGGTCGAGTTGGACGAGTTGCTGGCCCGCGCCGATTTCATCACACTGCACGTGCCGCTGACCGACCAGACGCGCAATATCCTGAGCCGTGAAAACCTGGCCAAGACCAAGCCCGGCGTACGCATCGTCAACTGCGCCCGTGGTGGTCTGGTCGACGAAGATGCGCTGGCCGAGATGCTGCAATCCGGCCATGTCGCAGGGGCAGCGTTTGATGTGTTCAAAGAAGAACCGGCAAAGGACAACCCGCTGTTCAACTTGCCGAACGTCGTCTGCACGCCACACCTTGGTGCTGCAACGACCGAAGCGCAGGAAAATGTTGCCCTGCAGGTGGCTGAACAAATCTCGAACTATCTGCTGACTGGCGCGGTGGAAAACGCGCTGAACATGCCCAGCGTCACTGCCGAAGAAGCCAAGGTCATGGGTCCATGGATCAAGCTGGCCGGTCACCTGGGTAGTTTCATTGGTCAGATGACCGATGAACCGGTTAAGGCAATCAACATCCTGTATGACGGTGTCGCGGCTGAGATGAACCTGGCTGCTCTGAACTGCGCCGTGGTTGCCGGGATCATGAAAAAATTCAACCCGGAAGTGAACATGGTGTCAGCCCCGGTTGTAGCGAAAGAGCGCGGGATTCAGCTATCGACCACCAATCAGGACAAGACCGGTGTCTTTGACGGCTACATCAAGGTGACTGTAGTAACCGATAAGCGCGAACGCTCGATCGGGGGTACGGTTTTCAGCGATGGCAAGCCACGCTTTATCCAGATCAAAGGCATCAATATCGACGCCGAAGTCGGTGCCCATATGCTCTATACCACCAACGAAGACGTTCCGGGCATCATCGGCGCGCTGGGTCAGACCATGGGCGAGAACGACGTGAACATCGCTAACTTTACGCTGGGCCGTGCCGAAGCGGGCGGAGAAGCGATTGCTTTGCTGTACGTGGACGAACCTGTTCCGGCCGAAGCGCGGGCGAAACTGGCGGAAACGGGGCTATTCACTCAGATCAAACCGCTGGAATTTGACGTAGCATAAGATTCTGTCCGAAAATTGTGACCTTGGCGATGCCCGTGCAAAAAATGTGCGGGCATTGTCTTTTTTCTGCAACCGAGTTGTTGCACAAAGTGACTGACATATTCCAAGAGGTAGCGTTTTGAGCATCCCAATTTACGCAGTCGGCGATATCCATGGCCAAATGGGCATGCTGCAAAACGCGCTATCCCGGATCGAGGCGGATGGCGGGCCGGATGCGCGTGTTGTCTTTCTTGGGGACTATGTGGATCGTGGCCCGAACAGCCGGGAGGTTCTGGATCTGCTGATCGAAGGGCGCAAGGCGGGGCGGAACTGGGTCATGGTCAAAGGCAACCATGACCGGATGATGGTCCGTTTCGTGCAGGATTGCGAGATCGCAGACAAGCAGTTGCCGATCACTTTGAACTGGCTGAATCCCCGGCTTGGGGGCCAAGAGACGCTGGCATCCTACGGTGTCGAGGTCCCGGACAATGACCGGATCTTTCAGGTTCACGAACGGGCCTGCGCCGCTGTGCCGCCGGAACATTTGGACTTTATCAATGCTTTGCCAACCTATCATCAAGAGGGTGAGCTATTGTTCGTTCACGCTGGCATCCGACCTGGTATCCCCTTGGCGCAGCAATCCGAGGATGATCTGGTTTGGATACGACAAGAGTTCTTAATCGAATCCAGCCCGTACCCTTGGCTGATCGTGCATGGGCACACACCCGTGGATACGGCGGAGCATTGCGGCAATCGTGTCAATCTGGACGCAGGGGCAGGTTATGGTCGACCACTGGCCACAGCCGTGTTCGAAGGGCGTCAGTGCTGGTTGCTGACGGACGCCGGCCGGGTCCCGTTAGAGCCTAATCCGCGGTAAACATATCTTTGTAAAGCTCGCGCAAGGCGTTCTTTTGCACTTTCCCCATAGTGTTTCGGGGCAGCTCATTCAGCACGATCAGTTGGCTGGGGTGTTTGAACCGCGCCAGTTGGTTCTGAACGCTGGCCATAATGGCATCAAGGTCAGGCACTCGGCCCGGTTCTGCAACCAGAATACCCAGAACGGTTTCGCCGAAATCAGCGTGTGGCACGCCAATTACGGCGCTTTCCAGCACACCGGGCTGGTCGTCCAGCACCAGTTCGACCTCTTTGGGGTAGATGTTGAACCCGCCCGAAATGATCAGGTCCTTGCCGCGTCCCACGATGTGTACGTAACCATCCACGTCCACGCGTCCGAGATCACCGGTGATAAAGAACCCGTCTTCGCGCAATTCCGCAGCGGTTTTTTCGGGCATTTGCCAATAACCTTCGAAGACGTTTGGTCCGCGCACTTCGATCATTCCTATCTCGCCTTGCGGTAATGCCTCGCCGGTTTCAGGGTTGGTTACCTTTAGTTCGACACCCGGCAGCGGGAACCCGACAGTTCCTGCGCGACGTTCACCGTCATAGGGGTTCGAGGTGTTCATATTGGTTTCCGTCATACCATAGCGTTCAAGGATGCGGTGTCCGGTTCGGTCCTCGAACCGTTCATGCGTCTCGGCCAGCAGGGGGGCCGAACCCGAGATGAACAACCGTATGTGCTGCGCCAGATCACCGGTGAACCGATCATCCGCCAGCAATCGGGTATAGAAGGTCGGCACGCCCATCATCGAGGTCGCATTGGGCATCAGGCGAAGGACATCATCCAGATCAAACTTCGGCAGAAAGATCATCGAACTGCCCGAAGCCAGAATAACGTTCGTCGCTACAAACAACCCGTGGGTATGAAAGATCGGCAAGGCGTGCAGCAGCACATCATCCTGGGTAAACCGCCATTCGTCCACCAGCGTCTCGGCATTGGACAGCAGGTTGGCTTGCGTCAGCATCGCACCTTTGGAGCGCCCGGTCGTGCCAGAGGTGTAGAGGAATGCGGCAAGATCACCTTCGGTCCGCTTGACTGGTTCGAAGGCAGGAAGCATACCCAATGCCCGCCGCATCAAGCTGCCCGACCCATCTGCGTTGAGCGTCTCTAACCTGGCGTTTTGCGCCTCGGCGATGGGCGTCAGTTCCGCTTGTTTGGCGGCATCGCAAACCACCAGCGCAGCCCCACTGTTTTCGATGAAATAGCAAAGCTCGCCGGATGTGTAGGCCGTGTTCAACGGCAAAAAGATCAGCCCGGTTTGCGCGCAAGCCGCGTAGAGCGCCAGCGCTTCTGGTGACTTTTCCACCTGAACAGCAACTCGGTCTCCGGGCTCAAGCTCGTACCCGTTCAACGCGTTAGCGATCCGGGCTGCCGTGTCAAGAAAAGCTGAATAAGTGATGGATTGACCGTCAAGCAGGTGAAGAAACGGCGTATCCTTGCCCGCATGGATGCCAAACAACCGATCATAGAGTGGGTTACCCATCCCATATTTCCTTCGCACAGGATCAGATTGCGCTGAATCTGGCGTGGATTAGGGACACGGTAAAGCAGAAATCGCGGTCAGGTTCAGAACTGAGTGGTCATCCGGTACCCGGCGGCGAAGTACATCTTTGCAAAGGTGACTGGCTGGCCCTCAAGCCATGTGATCCGTTCGCCCGTGAACACCGGCTCGCCGATGGGCAGGTCCAGGAATGCGGCCACCGAGTCATCGGCGCGACTGGCCAGGAAACTCAGCTCGACATTGGTGAAGGGAACGGTCTGTATAAGCCATTCATTCGGGCCTATTGAGGCGAAGTCCGCATTTACCACTTGCGGAACCGAGTCTATGACGATCCACCGGTCTTCGTATTGAAACGGAGTATTGCCGTTAAAATGCATGCAGCGAACATGCATCACGTGTTGGTCCGGTTTCAGCGCCAGTCTTGCGCACAGCCATTCGGGCGCTCGCTCGGCAACTGATGAGACCAAAGCATAACGATAGATTCCGCCCAACGCCTCAACCTCGTCCCGCACCTTGGGTATTGTGAAACGGGCCTGCCTTTGCGGCGCGCTTAGAACCCGTGTACCGGCTTTGCGGCGACGCTCCAGAAACCCTTCGTCCGCCAGCTCTCGCATTGCGCGGTTCACGGTCGTTCTGGTGCACGAGAATTCGACGGCCAGGTCCTGCTCGTTGGGCAGCAGCGAATCCGGCTGCCACTCACCCGACCGAATGCGTGCCAGCACGGTTTCCTTGATGTCCCTGTAGCTGGTGGTTTCGTTAGATTGGGTCATGGTGCCTCTAGTTACCTGAATAGGTGCGTTTAGACGTCAGCCAAAAGATCGGCAATCGCCGACCGGTACGCTGGAATTATCCGATCCCGTTCGATGTGGCGGCCTTGCTGCACCATGTGGCGCCCTGCTGACCAAAGATCCGTCACCAACCCGTCCGGCGCTGCAAAGCACAGCCCGTCCAGCACCTGTTCGTCAGTCAGCGCGCAGATCGTGGGATGAGATCGGTCGATCGCAACAAGGTCGGCCAGCTTGCCGACTGCGATTTCCCCGGCATTTCTTCCCAAAGCCTGCGCGCCCCCTTGTGCGGCCCCTGTATACAACGCCTGACCGACTGAGCCTTCATTTTTGACCAAAACCGTCCGCGCATGGTCCCGCAGGCGTTGAGAATATTCCAAAGTCCGCAGTTCCTCAGGCAAAGAAATCCTCACGTTAGAGTCTGATCCCACGCCAAAGCGACCACCTTCTTCGACATAAACTGCACCGTTGAAAATACCGTCGCCCAAATTCGCCTCGGTAATCGGGCACAACCCGGCAACGGCGCCCGAACGCGCAACGGCGCGTGTTTCGGCATCGGTCATATGAGTTGCGTGGATAAGGCACCACCGGTCATCGACGTCGACATGGTCCAGCAGCCACTCGACCGGCCGCTGTCCAAGCGCGGCCTCTACATCGGCCACTTCTTTCAGCTGTTCGGCGATGTGGATGTGGACGGGATCATCAGGAGTGGCATTCAGAACCTTGCGCAAATCCGAAGGCGATGTTGCCCGCAGAGAATGCGGGGCGATACCGATCACAGAATCCGCATGCGGTGGAGCTAAACGGCATTCCTCGACCAGGTTCAGAAACTGATCCACAGAATTGCCAAAGCGTAGCTGACCGCCCGCCAAGGGTTGTTGTTCGACACCGCCGTAGGTGTAGAGAACCGGAAGGTGCGTCAAACCGATTCCAGTTTGGGTGGCCGCAGCAAATATGCGCTGACTCAGTTCCGACACGTGGTCGTAGCGCCCGCCGCCCGGCTGATGATGGATATAGTGAAACTCACCGACCGAGGCATATCCGGCCTCTTGCATCTCCAGATAGACCAAAGCGGCAATGGGCTCTACGTGATCCGGCGTCAATCTGTCCAGGAACCGGTACATCAGAGTGCGCCAGGTCCAAAAGCTCTCGCGCCCGGCGGCGCGCACTTCTGTCATACCGGCCATCGCGCGCTGAAAGGCGTGGCTGTGCAGGTTTCCCAAGGCTGGCAGCAAGACATCAACCTGTGTGTCTCCGGATCGCGCGGTCGCTTGTGATTCCAAGCTTTGGATCTGACCGTGCGCGATTTCTACCCGCAAGTTACTGATCCAATCAGAGCCTAATAAAGCCGTTTTCGCATGGATGGTCATCGCATTTCCATTTTGTGTAGACTTTAAACTTTTATACGTATACGAAAAATCTAACGACAAAGGGAGCCCAAAAGAATCGATATGGTCAAAAAATCTGTCCTTTTGAGCACGCGGGTGGCGACCATGGACGATGGCGCCGAACCTTATGGGATAGTTCAGGACGCAGCACTTGTTGTTGATGGTGAGAAAATTGCCTGGATCGGGCCTCGGAATGCACTGCCTGCTGACTATTCTGACTGGCCGACCGCGGACTATGGCGACCGGCTGATAACGCCGGCGCCAATCGACGCCCACACCCATGTCGTCTTTGGTGGCAACAGGGCGGTCGAGTTCGAAATGCGTCTGAATGGTGCCTCGTATGAAGAGATCGCGCGCGCAGGTGGTGGAATTCTGTCGACTGTCACAGCGACCCGTTCGGCCAGCGAAGAGGCCCTGTTAGAGGATGCCTTGACGCGAGTGGACGCCCTGATGGCCGACGGCGTGTCGTGCATCGAGGTCAAATCGGGCTATGGTCTGGACACCGACTCAGAGCTCAAGATGCTGCGCGTCGCGCGCCGGATCGGCGAGGTGCGCCCGGTGCGAGTGAAAACAAGTTTCCTAGGAGCCCATGCGGTGCCGCCTGAGTTTCAGGCGCGCGCTGATACCTACATTCGCGATGTCTGCATCCCGACTCTGCGTTTGGCGCATGAAGAGGGGCTGGTGGATGCCGTTGATGGCTTTTGCGAGGGGATCGCCTTTGATCCGTCTCAGATCGCCAAGGTCTTCGATGTGGCGAAAGAATTGAATCTTCCGGTTAAGTTGCATGCAGAGCAGCTGTCGAACCTCGGAGGGGCAGCCTTGGCGGCTTCGTACGGGGCGTTGTCGGCAGATCATATCGAATATCTGGACGAAGCGGGCGTGGCCGCCATGGCACAGGCCGGAACCGTGGGTGTGCTGCTGCCGGGGGCGTTCTATACGCTGCACGAAACACAGGTGCCGCCGGTTGAACTGCTGCGCCAGTATGGGGTGCCGATTGCGCTGGCGACGGATTGTAACCCCGGCTCGTCCCCTCTGACGTCGCTTCTGCTGACCATGAATATGGCTTGCACCCTGTTCCGCCTGACGCCGGAAGAGGCATTGGCTGGCGTGACCCGCAATGCGGCGCAAGCCTTGGGCCTGATGGACACTGGCACAATAACTGAAGGCAAGCGCGCGGACCTGACGGTATGGGACATCACGCACCCAGCCGAGCTGTCCTATCGGATCGGCTTCAACCCGCTGCACGCCCGCATTTTCGGAGGTTTGTAATGAAGACCCTGTCGCTTGTGCCCGGTCAGGTCACGCTGTCGGATCTGTCCGAAGTTTATTGGTCGCAGCCCGCAGTATCGCTGGATGACGGGTGCAAACCCAAGGTGGAGGCTGCAGCCAAACGCATTCTCGAAGCTGCGGCCGGGGAAGACCCGGTTTATGGCGTTAACACCGGGTTCGGAAAACTGGCCAGCCACAAGATCGCGGCAAAGGATACTTCGACCCTTCAGCGCAACCTGATCCTCAGCCATTGCTGCGGCGTTGGTTCGGCCGTGCCACGCCGTGTGACCCGGCTGATGATGACGCTAAAACTGTTGTCCTTCGGACGCGGAGCATCGGGTGTGCGTTGGGAGCTGATCGACCTGTTGCAGCAGATGCTGGCCAAGGGCGTGACCCCGGTTATTCCCGCGCAGGGGTCGGTCGGGGCCTCGGGCGATCTTGCGCCCCTGGCGCATATGACAGCCGTAGTCATCGGCGAAGGTGAAGCCGAGGTTGACGGAACCATCCTGCCGGGGGGGAAAGCGCTAAAATCGGTTGGATTAGAGCCTATTCAACTCGGTCCTAAGGAAGGGCTTGCCTTTATCAACGGCACGCAATTCTCGACTGCCTTTGCGCTGGCCGGTCTGTTCGAAGCCTGGCGTGCGGCGCAAAGCGCGCTGGTCATCTCGGCCCTGTCGACGGATGCGATCATGGGATCGACTGCGCCCTTGCAACCCGAAATCCATAGCCTGCGCGGGCACCGCGGCCAGACCGAAGCCGCCAGCGCCATGCGTGCCGCACTGGCCGGGTCCGAAATCCGCGAAAGCCACCGGGATGGCGACACGCGCGTGCAGGACCCATATTGCATCCGATGCCAGCCGCAGGTCACCGGCGCGGCCATGGATGTCATGCGCCAAGCGGCCACCACGCTTGAGATCGAGGCGAACGCGGCCACCGACAACCCTTTGGTTCTGACCGAGGCAGGTGCCATCGTTTCAGGTGGAAACTTTCATGCCGAACCGGTCGGCTTTGCCGCAGACATGATCGCACTGGCTGTGTCCGAAGTTGGCGCGATTGCGCAGCGGCGCATCGCGTTGATGGTCGACCCGACGCTCAGCTTTGATCTGCCGCCGTTCCTGACGCCAGATCCCGGGTTGAACTCGGGCCTGATGATTGCCGAAGTCACGACCGCCGCCTTGATGAGCGAGAACAAACACCTTGCCAATCCTTGCGTGACTGACAGCACACCGACCTCGGCCAACCAGGAGGATCACGTGTCGATGGCTGCACATGGTGCGCGGCGTCTGACGCGGATGGTCGAAAACCTGAACTACATTCTTGGTGTTGAGTTGCTTTGCGCCGCTCAGGGGGTGGAGTTCCGCGCACCGCTGGCAACCAGCGGACCATTGCAACGCGTCATGCACAGAGTACGGGCAGAGATCCCAACACTGAACGAAGACCGCTATTTGGCACCCGATCTGGAAACATCCAAGTGCTTGGTGGCTGAGGGTGACATCCTTGGGGCAGTGGGTGCCCAGATGCCGGGGCTGTTCTGATGCAGGTGTTCAGCGTTCAGCGCGGGGACGGTCCCATTGTGCTGGGGCAGCCTCATGGCGGAACTTATGTGCCAGACGAAATAGCGGTCCGTCTGAATGACAACGGGCGCGTATTGGCCGATACGGATTGGCACATAAACAGGCTCTATAACGGGATATTGGGCGATGCCACGGTCGTGCAGTCGCATGTTCATCGCTACGTCATCGACGCAAATCGTGATCCGTTCGGCGCCTCGCTATATCCGGGCCAGAATACCACCACCCTTGTGCCTCTGACCGACTTCGACGGGCAGCAGATCTGGAATGACGGGCAATCACCGTCCGAGGATGAGGTCGAAGGTCGACGGCGTAAATACCACGCGCCTTATCACGCTGCCCTGAAGGATGAACTGAACCGCGTGCGGGATCGGCACGGCGTGGCGATCCTGTTTGACTGCCACTCGATCCGGTCACTGATCCCGTTTTTGTTCGAAGGCGAATTGCCGGTGTTCAACACTGGAACCAATGATGGGCTGACGTGTGACACGGCCATTGAGCAAGCCGCGCACGACGTGGCGAGCAAGGCCCAAGGGTTCACTTCGGTCCTGAATGGCCGGTTTCGCGGGGGATGGACCACCCGCCACTATGGTCGCCCTTCTGATGGCATACACGCCATCCAGATGGAGATCGCGCAGCGGGCTTACATGGACGAGACACCCCCGTGGACATGGCGCGAGGACCGCGCTGCGAAACTGCGCCCCCATTTAAAAACCATGCTGACCCGCCTCAACGATCTTGCCCTCTCGGGCGCATTGACCAGACAAGGAGCCCAGAAATGAGCGATCCGCGCAAAAACACCCGCGACATCTATCCACCGACCGGCCCCGAGTTGAACGCCAAAAGCTGGGTAACCGAGGCCCCGCTGCGGATGCTGATGAACAACCTGCACCCGGATGTTGCCGAGAACCCGCATGAGTTGGTGGTCTACGGTGGTATCGGTCGCGCGGCCCGCACGTGGGAAGATTTCGACACTATTGTTGCCGGTCTGAAGGATTTAGAGGAAGACGAAACGCTGATCGTTCAGTCGGGCAAGCCGGTCGCGATCATCCGCACGCATAAGGATTCGCCGCGGGTGCTGATCGCCAATTCCAACCTCGTTCCACATTGGGCGACCTGGGATCACTTCAACGAGCTCGATAAGAAGGGCCTGATGATGTACGGCCAGATGACCGCTGGCTCGTGGATTTATATCGGCACGCAGGGTATCGTTCAGGGCACCTATGAGACCTTTGCCGAGGCAGGGCGTCAGCACTACGACGGTGACCTGACAGGCAAGTGGATTCTGACCGGAGGTCTGGGTGGAATGGGCGGCGCGCAACCGCTGGCGGCCGTGTTCGCAGGCGCCTCATGTCTGGCTGTTGAGTGTAACCCGGACAGCATCGATTTCCGCCTACGGACCAAATACCTCGACGAAAAGGCCGAAACGCTGGACGAAGCGCTGGAGATGATTGACCGCTGGACCAAGGCTGGCGAAGCGAAGTCGGTTGGTCTGCTGGGCAATGCGGCAGAGGTTTTCCCCGAGATCTACGCCCGGATGCAGGCGGGCGGGATGCGTCCCGATATCGTCACCGACCAAACCAGCGCGCATGATCCGATCAACGGCTATCTGCCATTGGGTTGGACCATGGGCGAATGGCGCGAGAAGCGTGAAACAGACCCTAAAGCGGTGGAAAAAGCCGCTCGCGCTTCAATGAAGCAGCATGTCGCGGCGATGGTGGATTTCTGGAACGCGGACGTTCCAACGCTGGATTACGGCAATAACATCCGACAGGTCGCGCAGGATGAGGGGCTGGAGAACGCCTTTGCCTTCCCCGGCTTTGTACCCGCCTATATCCGCCCGCTGTTTTGCAAAGGCATCGGCCCGTTCCGCTGGTGTGCTCTGTCGGGCGACCCCGAGGACATCTACAAAACCGATGCCAAGATGAAGGAACTGTTCCCCGAGAATGAGCACCTGCATCGCTGGATCGACATGGCGCAAGAGCGGATCGCGTTTCAGGGTCTTCCTGCGCGTATCTGCTGGATTGGATTGGGTGACCGGCACCGCGCTGGGCTGGCGTTCAATGAGATGGTCGCCAATGGCGAGCTAAAGGCGCCGGTGGTGATCGGACGCGACCATTTGGACTCGGGGTCTGTGGCCAGCCCCAACCGCGAGACTGAGGCGATGCTGGATGGCTCGGATGCGGTCAGCGACTGGCCGTTGCTGAATGCGCTGATCAATACGGCGAGCGGGGCGACATGGGTGTCTCTGCATCACGGTGGTGGCGTCGGGATGGGCTTTAGCCAACATGCGGGTGTTGTGATTTGTGCCGATGGCACCGAAGATGCCGCGCGGCGGTTGGAAAGGGTTCTCTGGAACGACCCGGCCTCGGGCGTCTGGCGCCATGCGGATGCAGGGTACGACATTGCCAAGGATTGCGCGCGGGCCCATGGGCTGCGCCTGCCGGGTATTTTGGGCTAGTTCGAAACAGACTCTGGCGAAAATGCTGCACCTGCGATATTCGCAGGTGAGCTTGCCGGAGATCAAACATGTACGTTGCCACCCTGTTGACCAACCCCGATGTGTCTAATCTGGATTTGTCGCTGGTCGAGTCATTGCGGAACGCATGGGGCGGCGACGAAATCGTGTGGCTCAGCCCGGATGAAGCTGCAGAGTTTTCCCTGGCCGAAATGTCGGGCAACCGTTGGGATGTCTGGGCGGACCTGCAACAAATGGGTGTCGATCTAGTCGTCCAACCGGCAGAAGGACGTCGCAAAAAGATGCTGTTGGCCGATATGGACAGCACCATGATCCAACAGGAATGCATCGACGAACTGGCGGATGAGGCCGGCGTCGGCGAACGCGTCAAGGACATTACCGCACGTGCGATGAATGGCGAGCTGGACTTTGAAGGCGCGCTGACCGAACGGGTTGGTCTGTTGAAAGGTCTGGATGAGGCGGTGATCGGTAAAGTACTGGACGAACGCATCACTCTGATGCCGGGCGGCAAGGAGCTGGTCGCGACGATGCGCCAGAACGGAGGCTATGCCGCCTTGGTCTCGGGCGGTTTCACGGCGTTTACCGCAAAAGTGGCCGAGGTGCTGGGCTTTGACGAGAACCGTGCCAACACCCTGCTGGCCCAAAACGGAAAACTGACCGGGGATGTACTGCGGCCCATTTTGGGGCGTCAAGCCAAGGTGGATGCCTTGGAACAGATCACCGCGAGACTGGGCTTGCGTGAAGAAGACGTTATTGCCGTAGGCGACGGGGCCAACGATCTGGGGATGCTGCACCGCGCGGGAACAGGGGTGGCCCTGCATGCCAAGCCCACGGTTGCCGAGCAATGCGAGGTTCGGATCAACCATGGCGATCTGTCGGCACTGCTGTATGTACAGGGCTATAGCCGCTCGGAATTCGTGTCCGGTTAAAGGTCTTCCCTTTATTTAACTCACATGTTAAATAAAGGCTATGAACACTCTGATAAACGCTTTTTCTGCTTTGTCCGATTCCACTCGGTTCTCGATTGTTGAGCAACTGATGCAGGACGGAGAGCTGCCTGCCGGTGACCTGATTCAAGGGCGCGGTATGTCGGGCGCAGCGATTTCGCGCCATCTGAAAGTGCTGCGCGAGGCCGGATTGGTGCAACAGCGCGTCCACGGCACCCAGCGGATGTATTCTATCCAGCCCGACGGGCTGCGGGCGATTGCGGAATGGACGATCTCGAAACGTCAGTTCTGGGAAAACAGCCTCGATCGTCTGGGCGACCTGATTGAAAAGGAAAACTCATGGCCGACCTGAAACTGGAACGTGAGTTCCCGACCACCCCCGAAAACCTGTTTGCCTGGATAAGTGACGGGGCGAAGCTGTTGCAGTGGTGGGGGCCCGAAGGGGTGCATGTGCCCGAGCATGACCTGAATTTCTCACGCACGGGGCCTTGGTATTCAATAATGAAGAACGCAGAAGGCCAAACATTTAAAGTCTCAGGCCACGTAACCCATGTTGATCCGCCCAATTCGGTTGGGTTCACTTGGGCCTGGCATGACGATCAGGATCAGCGCGGGGCGGAAAGCCACGTGACGTTTTCGGTCGTTGCGACCGAAAACGGCGCGCGGTTGGTTCTGGACCACCGCGAACTAGCAGATGCCGAGGCTGCAGCGAACCACAACATGGGCTGGACATCGTCGCTGGCCAAGCTTGAGGCGCAGTTTGGATAAGTTTTCATTAGGGAGGAAATAAAATGCCACAATATTTGTTTGTCTATCACGGCGGAACCACACCAACCGACCCCGCTGAAGTAGAAGCAACTATGGCTGCCTGGGGTGCATGGTTTCAAGGCATGGGTGAGGCGCTGGACATACCCGGCAATCCGGTTGGTCAATCCTATACGGTCAGCAACGGAAGCGTCGTCGACAATGGCGGCGCAAACCCGGCATCCGGCTTTACGGTTGTAAAGGCCGATAGCATTGATGCCGCGACCGAAATGGCCAAGGGCTGTCCCATGGTAGTCAACGGCTCAGGCTCGGTCGAAGTGGCCGAGGTGCATGAAATCGAAATGTAACCTTAGCCGGGGAACCCCGGCGCAGGTCTGATTACGCCGCATTCCAGCCCGCGACGGCTGTATTGCGTGGCATTCATGAATTTGCGGGTGGCCGGGTGATCGGCCTCCAGCACACCTAGGCTGACAAGAATGGCTGCAATTGCGCATTCGCTGGCGCGGGTGGTGCCATCAGTGATTTTCAGCGCAACACCCATTCGTTTTTCCGGGATGATGGCAATGAACACCGCCTCAGCCCCTGTTTTGATTGCAGCGCGGCCATCCATAGCGCGCATCAGTTCTGTACAGGCGCGGCTTTCGCCCGCCACCAGTTCGGGGTGCTTGATCATGGCTGCCGTAAGCTGTTGCGCTGCGTCGCTGGCACGGTCCGACCGGTCAGCGGCCGATGCAAACCACGCCATCGAACGCGCCAGTCCCACCAGTGATGTCGCAAAGTTCGGGGCCGAACATCCATCGATTCCATAGGCAGGACTGGTTTCTCCAGTGGTATCTTCCAGCGCGGACAGGCAGGCTTGCTGTACGGGGTGGTCGATCTCAAGGTATTCCGGTCCCGCGCCCATGTGCTGTGCGACCGTCAGAAACCCGCAATGTTTGCCCGAGCAATTGTTGTGGATCTGGCAGGGCGTGTCATCGGCAAGGATCAGCCCGTCGCGCGCGGCCATGTCCTGCGGTTCTTGCGGACCGCAGCGCAGATCGTGTTCGGTCAAGCCCAAGTGATCCAGCCAGGCAGTAACCCTGTCGGTATGGATATGTGCGCCGCTATGCGAGGCACAGGCGAGGGCCAGATGCTCGGAGTTCAGGCCATATTTGGCGGCTGCGCCCGATGTGATCAGCGACAGCCCCTGGATCATTTTTGCAGAAGACCGAGGGTAAATCACCGCGTCCGGATCGCCCCAACTGCGTACGATATGACCGCTGTCGTCGCAGATCACTGCGTGGCCCAGATGCAGGCTTTCCAACAAGGGGCCTCGCCATAGTTCTGTCATTGGTACCGGCTGCGTCATCTGGCCCCTCCATTATATGCGCAAAAATCTGCCAATCGCCCTTTCGCCTGTGGCGAAACCTGCGTTAGTGTGTGTATGTCGACAATCATCGGAATACGCAACTTACAGACGAACCGACAGAGTTCGTATGCGGTCTCGATGGGTATGAGGTATTAGGTCGAGCTAGGAGGCTGGACAGATGGGATTAAAACTCGTCCGCACAATTGCGGGTCTGTGCGTGGCAGGAATGGCCACAACCGCAATCGCTCAGCAGGCGACCAGCACCAATCGGGTTGCTGCGAAGACCGACTGGAGCGTTTTTGTGGAGAAAGATCCCACAGAGTGCTGGAGCGTATCCGCGCCCAAAGAGACTGTGAACACCAAAGGCGGACGCGTGGTTTCGGTGCGCCGCAGCGACATCCTGTTGTTCGTGTTCTACCGCCCGAATGCCGAAGTCAAAGGTCAGGTGACCTTTACCGGCGGCTATCCTTTCGCGGCAGGATCGACGGTCACCCTTGAGATTGACGGCACCGAGTTCGCTTTGATCACCGAAGGTGAATGGGCCTGGCCGGCAACCGAAGGCGAAGACCTGAAGGTCGTCGCAGCGATGAAGCGCGGCACTGAGGCCGTTCTGACCGCCCGGTCCGAGCGCGGAACCCAGACCAAAGATACGTTCTCGCTGTTGGGTTTCAGCGCTGCGATCGAAGACGCCGAAAAGCGCTGCACCCAATAAGCAAGGACAATAGGTTTACGCAGCCCCGTCATTTGGCGGGGCTTTTTCGTGGGCGATCATACGTGTCATCCGATCTTTACGCGACGTCCACCACCCCAAATTGATCCGCATCAAGGCAAGCGATCCATCTTTCTGAACCAATCAGTTCAAATTTATGGAAGGAGCTTATCCATGCTGAACAAACCTCTTGCTGCCGTGTTGGTGGTCGCCGCCGTATTTCTGAGCGCATGTGAAAAAAACAACGAAACCTATCCGGTATCTGGCGAGCAATGCGGCCCGAAAGACCCCGTGCAAACTTTGGACGCGGATGATTGCGACATCCTGCCAGCAGGAATCTGACATGTTCACCTGACCTGATTCCTCGCAATCGTAATGCAGATAGTTCGGTCGCATCGGTTTGGCCTTTGCGGCCGACTTGCAATTGGGACTACGGCGCAACGCGTGCTACGGTGGCCACATACAAGGGTTCATATGTGGAAACGGATAATGCGTTACGTTTTGATTGCAGTGCTTTTCTCTTCGACCGCGTGGGCAGATCCCAGCCTGGAATGTTTCGACGCAGGTTCGCAGGTCGAAATCGGAGCCTGCGTTGGGGAGATGGAGAAACGCGTGAATATGGCTGTTGAGACAAGCTATGGCTTCGCCATGCAGTCCGCAGTTGAGTTGGACGAGGTCACAGACCGTGTGGTCGCACAACCGGCACTTGAGGCGGCACAAGAGGCTTGGGGCAGGTATCGCGACGCGCAATGTGAAGCAGTGGGTGCTTCATACGGCGGCGGCTCTGGCACCGGTATCGCCATTGCGTCCTGCCGCGTCGATCTGGGCCGGGCGCGCGCGGATGAATTGCTGCGCATGGCAAATTAAATGATACGAATTCTTTTGATCTTTGCGCGCGATCCTATATAGAGGCGCATCCCAAGCCCGAATTCGTTGAGATAGCAATATGTCGCCCAAAGCGCCGATTACTCAAGATGTCATGACCATCCCCCGCAAACTGCCCGAGGGGAAGATCAACCTTGTCGGGTTGACCCGTGATCAGTTGCGTGACGCTCTGATCGAACATGGCACGCCGGAAAAGCAGGCCAAGATGCGCACCGGGCAGATCTGGCAGTGGATCTATCAATGGGGCGTGCGCGATTTTGCCGAGATGACCAACCTCGCCAAAGCGTATCGTGCGCAACTGGCTGAGAATTTCGTTGTTGAGATCCCCGAGGTCGTGACCCGGCAGGTGTCCGAGGACGGCACGCGCAAGTACCTGTGCCGCATCGCGGGTGGCCATGAGGTCGAGGTTGTCTACATCCCCGAAGAGGATCGCGGGACGCTGTGTATCTCGTCTCAGGTTGGCTGCACGCTTACCTGTTCCTTCTGCCATACGGGCACGCAGAAACTGGTGCGCAACCTGACGGCTGCAGAAATCGTCGGTCAGGTGATGATGGCCCGCGACGATCTGGACGAATGGCCGACCCCTGGTGCGCCAAAGGACGAAACACGCCTGTTGTCGAACATCGTTCTGATGGGCATGGGTGAGCCGCTTTATAACTTCGAAAACGTGCGCGACGCGATGAAGATCGCCATGGACCCCGAAGGCATTTCTCTGTCACGCCGTCGGATCACCCTGTCGACGTCCGGCGTGGTGCCGGAAATTGCGCGCACAGCTGACGAGATCGGCTGCTTGCTGGCGATCTCGTTCCACGCGACAACGGATGAAACCCGCGATTTTCTGGTGCCCATCAACAAGCGCTGGAACATCCAAGAACTGCTGCAGGCGCTGGCAAGCTATCCCAAAGTGTCCAATTCCGAGCGGATTACTTTTGAATACGTGATGCTGGATGGTGTGAATGATAGCGACGAAGATGCGCATCGCTTGATCGACCACATCAAAAGCCACAACATTCCCGCCAAGATCAACCTGATTCCGTTCAACGAATGGCCCGGCGCGCCTTACAAGCGCAGCTCGAATAACCGCATCCGCGCGTTTGCAAACATCATTTATCAGGCGGGATATGCCTCTCCCATTCGCAAGACGCGTGGCGAGGACATCATGGCAGCTTGCGGTCAGTTGAAATCGGCCACAGAGCGCGCCCGCAAGTCGCGCAAGCAGATCGAAGCCGAAGCGGGATTGCAGAGCTGACAAGCCCAACTTTCGTGCAAACTACGCCAAGAAATTAATTTTCTGGCCGCTGTTATTTGTATGCACAATTTGATATGTTTCGGGGGCTGAAACCGGCTGCCTAGGCCTCACGCTTGCGCACAAAGCAGTGAGAGTCGCATTCCGGTCGTGGCGCGTTTGTTCATGGCCGCTATCATTTTACACGTAACTTGCGGCGTTCAGGCGAACCTTTTGAAGCAGGTGGGCCAAATACATGTTTGTACGATTTATAAGACTGTTTCCGACATCTCTTGCGGCTTTGTTTCTGGTGGGGCTTGCCGCGTACCAAGCTGGCGCTCAATCCAGTGGTGAGGATGCTCACCTTGCCATTGAAAATCCTGCCGAGCTGTCCAAA
Source organism: Ruegeria sp. CDSA034 (assembly GCF_059612275.1). NCBI lineage: Bacteria > Pseudomonadati > Pseudomonadota > Alphaproteobacteria > Rhodobacterales > Roseobacteraceae > Ruegeria > Ruegeria sp. CDSA034. The sequence goes on along the minus strand of NZ_JBXWQH010000008.1, from coordinate 169,667 downwards.
GAAGAAGCTTTGGGCATCTACAAGTCCCTGCAGCGACGGATGGAGCGTGGCTATGCCGCCGCGCAGTTAGATTTGCTGATGAACTATCAGGCATGGCCGCTGTTCAACGATGCCCCTTACATCTCGGCGACCCATGGGCAGCGCTATGTGAACAGCTATGCCAACCGCATGGCGCACAACTATGGTACTTTGGCCGAGGGTGAAAAGCTGCCGATGGGGTCGGTGCTGGCCAAGGACAGCGTCACGGTTACGGACGAGGGCAACGTCCATCCCGGGGCTTTGTTCGTGATGGAAAAACTCGGTCAAGGCACCAGCCCGGAAACTGCGGACTGGCGCTATATCATGGTCATGCCGGACGGGTCTTTGTTTGGTGACACGATGGGCGCGCGTTCGGACGCTGTCGTCTATTGCCACGATTGTCACGAAGCGGTGGCTGATCGGGATTACACTTTCTTTGTTCCCGAAGAGTATGTTGTCGGCAACTAAGCGCGGGTTACTTGCGACCGAACCGCGCCGTTCCAATTACCTCGATCAATGTCTGACGCACCGGCTCCGGTTGTGTTTCTACCGCATTCAGAACCTCTCGTAACTCGGCCCGAAGGCCGTGCATCTGGTCGATCAGTGAGATCATCATCGACAGCGCATCAGGCTCCATCTCGTATTGGTCATGCAGCTCGCACGCCAGCTCCAACCGAGCCACGTCGAGGGTGTGATACACCAACCCCTGCTCGGTTTGCTCGGGAATGACGATCTCGGCAGCCAGGTATTCGGTCAGGCGGGTCGAGGTCAGGCGCGTGACGGTTGCGATCAGCTGCTCTTCGGTCAGGGTGCGGGTCATGACGGCATTCCTTTCCGCGGATCATAGCTGTGGCTTTCGCGCCAAGTCTCCATGAATTGCTTCAACTCGTCATCAATCTGATCGGGCATGGACACGGTCAGTTCGATCAACTGATCGCCGCGATCGGACGAGCCGCGCTTCTTGACCCCCTTGCCGCGCAGGCGCAACGTCCTACCGCTGCTGGTGCCTGCGGGGACACTGACATTGACGCCGCCATCAATGGTGGGTGCGGGTACCTTGCCACCCAGAATGGCTTCGTCGATCGTGATCGGCAGAGTGATATGAATATCGTCGCCCTGACGATCGAATACCGGATGCTTTGCCACAGACACGGTTACCAAGGCGTCGCCGGCGGGCCCGTCGCCGAACCCCGGATCACCCTTACCGCGCAGGCGGATGGTCTGCCCGTCGGTGATGCCAGCGGGTATTTTGACTTCGATCCGATCGCCATCGGGCAGAGTCAGCTTCTGGCTGGCGCCAAACACCGCGTCCAGAAAACTGATCTGCAGATTGTAAGCGCGATTGTGGCCCGGCGCGTGAAATTCGTGGGTACGCTGCTGGTGTCCCCCCCGGCCCCGCATGAACTCGGCAAAGATGTCGGACATGTCATCCGGATCTGCCGCTCGACCGCGGTAGGGATTTCCGGCTGCCTCGGCATATTCACGATAATATTGCTGCTGTGGCCTTTCCTGACCCGATGCATCAATCTCGCCATTATCGTATCGCTCACGTGTTTCCGGGTCTTTCAGCAGGTCATAGGCGGACGCCGCCGCCTTGAACTTTTCTTCAGCCTCGGCATCCCCGGGCTTGAGATCCGGGTGGCATTCCTTGGCGATGCGCCGATAAGCCTTTTTGATCTCGGCGGCGCTGGCGTCTTTGGCTAGGCCAAGAACGGTATAGGGATCGTCGCTCATCTCGCCTCTCGTTGATGTCGGGTGCGGGTCTGATCTTGATGAATGTGTTTTATCATGCGATTTCAATGGCCCGAAAGAAAGCGGCTTTTGAAACCGCTCGCAAAATCGCGCGAGCCTGTTAATATCTGCATGTTTCTAACTGAACATCCACGGAGAACCCCATGACGCGCAGAATCAAGTCCGCACTGGCCCTTTTGGCCGGCAATGCCATAGGGCTACTGCTTGCTACGCTGTTGTTGTCGGGGTTTGCGATCAAACCGATTTCATTCATCGTCGTGGTGATCGTGTTCACTCTGGTGCAGGTGGTGGCCGAGCCGCTGATCCTGAAACTGGGTGAGAAAAAAGCCCCCTCGATCAAAGGTGGGATTGCTTTGATCGTAACGTTTGTCGGTCTGTTGGTGACGGATCTGATTACGGCAGGGCTGACAGTTGGCGGCGTTGCCAACCTGTTAGCGGCGACCCTGCTCGTTTGGTTGGGCGCGTTGATCGCCAGCGTTCTGCTGCCGATCTATGTGTTCACCGAACTGCGTGAGCCCAAGAAATAATCAAAGCCCGTTCAGGCTGGTTTCAATCGCCTGCCACAGTTCATCCGCCGGTTCACATCCGACAGACAAGCGGATAAAGGCCGGATCGACGTCATCGCCCCAGCGTGCGCGTCGTTCAGCAGAACTATGAACACCGCCAAACGATGTGGCCGGTCGCAGCATCGGGCAGGTGTTGATGAAAGCTTCGGCCTTTTCTTCGGTCTCTAACGTGATCGACAACAAGAACCCAAACCGGGACGTCTGCGCCTTGGCCAGAGCATAGGACGGGTCATCCGACAGGCCGGGATAGCGGATCTGTTTCACGGCCTCATGTTCTGCCAACCGTTCCGCGAGCACTTGCGCCGATGCACACATCCGGTCGAAACGAACGTCCAGCGTTTCCAACCCGCGATGCAGCAGCCATGCCTCATTCGGGCCGGGGATCGCGCCGGAAACGCGCCGCCATTCTTCGACCCGTTCCATGATCTGCGCGTTGCGGCTGGCGACATGACCCATTAGCAGGTCCGAATGGCCGCCCATAGCCTTTGTATCCGAAGCGACTACCACGTCGCTGCCCAAATCCAACGGGCGTTGACCCAGTGGGGTCATCGTTGTGTTGTCGGCAATCGTGAGACCGCCCGCCGCGCGAACGGCAGTGGCGATCGCAGGCAGGTCCATCATATCCAGACCGGGGTTCGAGGGGCTTTCCAAAAAGACCACGTCAAACCCGCCAAACCCGCCCTCTGCGAACGCCGTCGTCGGACGCTCAGTAACCGAGACGCCCAGATTGGACAGGAACCGATCGGCCAGCAGTCGTGTGACATAATACCCGTCCGACGGAATCAGGATATGGGATCCGGCTTTGACCATCGCGAACAAAGCGGCAGAAATCGCCCCCATGCCCGAAGGAAAGGTCAGACAGGGCGCGTCTTCCAAATGGGACAGCACGTGTTCCAGATGCACCCAGGTCGGGTTGTCGACCCGACCATAGGTCGGATGCCCGTCCGGTGCGCCGGGCAGATGGTACATACTGCTTTGCGTCAGCGGCAGGGCCACCGGATCGCCCTTGTTCAGCGCGTTCCCGCGCAGGTGCAACATCTCACCGGTCTTAGGTGGCTTCATGTCTCAGCGCCCCGGAATTTCGTCGCGGGGTGGGGCCGGTTCCCAGTTTTCAATAATATCCACCGCCTCTTGCGCGGTATCCACGAAGCGGAACAAATCGAGATCCTCGTCCGAGATGGTCCCCGCATCAGCCAGCGCCTCCCAGTTGATGACCTTTTCCCAGAAATCGCGACCGAACAGCAGAAACGGTACACGTTCCATCCGGCCAGTCTGGATCAGCGTCAGCGACTCGAACAGCTCGTCCATCGTGCCGAAGCCGCCGGGGAAGATGGTGATGGCGCGGGCGCGCATCAGGAAATGCATCTTGCGAATGGCGAAATAGTGGAAGTTAAAGCTGAGCTCGGGCGTTACATACAGGTTCGGCGCCTGCTCGTGCGGCAGCACAATGTTCAGGCCAATCGAACAACCGCCAGCATCCTGGGCACCGCGATTTCCGGCCTCCATCACGCCTGGGCCACCGCCGGTGACGATCACGTTCTCGCGGCAGCCGGTTTCATTGGATTTTTCGGTCATCAGACGGGCGAATTCCCGCGCTTCGTCGTAATATTGCGACAGGTTGGCCAGCGTCTGGGTTCGCGCAGTGTGTTTCTGCGACGGCTCAGGAATGCGTGCGCCACCGAACATGACGATGGTCGAGGTGATCTCACGTTCGGTCATGATCATCTCGGGCTTCAGCAACTCCAGCTGCAAACGCACGGGGCGTAGCTCATCCCGACACAGGAAATCATCGTCTGCAAAGGCAAGGCGATAGGCGGGTGAGCGCGTCTGCGGCGTGTCCGGCACCTCGCTCGCGGTCGAGCGGTCTGTCTGGGCGTCGCGGAAAGGGCTGAGGCGGTCTTCTCTCATGGGTGATGGTTCCCTGCTTGCGTGTTCATAAAACAGCTATAGGGTTCGCAGGCAGAGTGCCAGTCACGGAAGAACAAGAATGAATTGGAAGAGTGAAATTTCGGCCGCCGCCGAACGGATCAATGGGTATGCGCAGGTGACCCCGGTGATTGAAAGCCGCGTGCCCGGATTGGATTATCCGGTCGAAATGAAGCTGGAGCATATGCAGCACACGGGCAGTTTCAAAGCGCGCGGGGCGTTTAATACGCTGCTCAGCTTGGACGTGCCCGAGGCTGGCGTTGTGGCGGCTTCGGGCGGCAATCACGGTGCGGCGGCGGCGTATGCGGCACAAACGCTGGGATATCCGGCCAAGATTTTCGTGCCAGACCTTGCCGGACCATCCAAGATCGCCCTGATTGAACAGACGGGCGCGGATTTGACGGTGGTGCAAGGTGAATACGCAAACGCACTGAGCGAGGCCAGAGCGCATGAGGCTGCGACCGGGGCGATGCAAATCCACGCTTATGATGCCCCCGCAACCGTAGCAGGGCAGGGCACGTGTTTTGCCGAATGGGAGGCGCAGGGACTGCAGGCTGACACCATTTTGGTTGCAGTGGGCGGCGGTGGCCTGATTGGCGGGGCTTTGGGTTGGTTTGATGGCACGCGCAAGGTCGTAGCAGTCGAACCGGAAACCTCCTGCGCGCTGAACGCGGCGCTGCAGGCGGGTGAACCGGTGGATGTCTCGGTCTCGGGTATAGCAGCCAACGCGCTGGGCGCGCGGCGGATCGGAGGGATTTGTTTCGATCTTGCGCAAGGAATGACATCTGTTCTTGTCTCAGACGAGGCGATTGCAGCCGCGCAAAAGGCGCTGTGGCAGACCCATCGCATATTGGTCGAACCGGCCGGTGCGACCGCGTTGGCGGCTTTGACCTCAGGTGTTTACAAGCCAGAACCAGACGAACGCGTGGCGGTTCTGGTGTGCGGGGGAAATATTGCCCCGGACCCGCTGATGGGGTGAATTATCGACTTGTGGAAGGTGGTTAAGGATTTTATCGATAATCTATGACCACTACGATCGCCGACACAATTTACCAAAACCTTAGACAGAAGATTATCACGGGCGAATTGCTTGCCGGTGAAAAGCTACGTCAGGATCACATCGCGCGGGCCTTTGAGACCAGCCATGTACCGGTGCGCGAGGCATTGCTACGTCTGGAAGCGCACGGGTTGGCCCAAAGTGAGCCGCGCCGCGGTATGCGTGTTTCGGCGCTGGACCCGGCAGAAGTGCGCGAAGTGGTTGAAATGCGCGTTGCGCTGGAATCCCTGGCCTTGCAGCATTCGGTACAGAATATGACGCCTGGCGCGCTTAAAGAGGCGGATGATGCTCGGATCGCCTGTGATGCTGCGCAAACGATGCCCGAGTGGGAAGCGTGCAACCGTACCTTTCATCGCTCGATCCTGACGCCGTGCGGGTTGCCACGCCTACTGCATGCGATTGATGACCTGCATATCGCCGGCGCGCGCCACCTGTTTGCCCATTGGCGCCCCAAGTGGGTACACCGTGCGGATGGTGACCACGCAGCCATCGTTCAGGCGCTCAAGCGCAAGGACGCGGCCACGGCGACGGCCATTCTGACGCGCCATATCCGCCGCGCAAGCTGATCACAGGTCAACCTAGCCGCAAATCGTACCTCCTGCGTCGCATTGCACCGCGAGGTGCAGTTGCGTATAGGCCAAACAAACGTGAACAGATTCTGCAGGGAGCCATCCGATGTCCAACGCGCAACTGGAAACCGCTATCGAAGCCGCCTGGGAGGCGCGCGACACCATTACGCCCGCCACCACCGGCGAACAACGCGAGGCGATCGAGGATACGCTGGCCGCGTTGGACAGCGGTTCGCTGCGGGTTGCTGAAAAGCTGGATAACGGTGATTGGCATGTGAACCAGTGGGCCAAGAAGGCAGTTCTGCTGGGCTTTCGCATCAAGGATATGGAAATCCAGACCGGCGGTCCACAGGATGGCGGCTGGTGGGACAAAGTGGACAGCAAGTTCGCCGGCTGGGGTGAAAACCAGTGGCGCGCAGCCGGTTTCCGCGCGGTGCCGAACTGTGTTGTTCGCAAATCGGCCTATGTCGCACCCGGTGTGGTTCTGATGCCGTCCTTCGTGAATTTGGGCGCCTATGTCGACGAAGGCACTATGGTGGACACATGGGCCACCGTTGGTTCCTGCGCGCAGATTGGTAAAAACGTACACCTGTCAGGCGGTGTTGGCATCGGCGGCGTTCTGGAACCGATGCAGGCCGGCCCGACCATCATCGAAGACAATTGCTTTATCGGCGCACGCTCGGAAGTGGTCGAAGGCTGCATCGTGCGCGAAGGCTCGGTTTTGGGCATGGGTGTCTTTATTGGCAAATCCACCAAGATCGTGGATCGCGAAACCGGCGAAGTCACTTACGGCGAAGTGCCGCCATATTCGGTGGTTGTCGCGGGTTCGATGCCGTCCAAGAACAACGTCAACCTGTATTGCGCCGTGATCGTAAAGCGCGTGGACGAGAAAACTCGTTCGAAAACCGGGATTAACGAACTGCTGCGCGACTAAATCAAGTGCGGATTTGAAACGGGGCTGTAGCGTATCTCGCTGCAGCCCTTTTTTTGTTTATCCTTTGACTGGATAGCGGTCGGGTTCCTCAAACACGTCGATCACGCGGCTTCCGGCTTTGATTTTCCCGCCGTGTTCAACACCAGACGGGATCGAGTAACTGTCGCCGGGGCGATAGGTCTTAGTTTCTCCGCCTATTGTCAGTTCAACCTCGCCCTCGACCACCGTGCCCCATTGCGCCTTGTGTGAATGCGGTGGCAGTTCGAAATCCTTGAGGAAGGTGAAGAACGCGACCAAACCCGCATCTGACCGGATGACGGCGGTTTGCACCACGTCCTCGGGGAATGGGACGTCGAGGCTAGGGAAGTCTGTGATGAAATCTGGGTAGGCCATGAAAAATCCTTTGCAGTTTGAAATGGGTTTTCGCGGGTACTATGGACGTGCTGGGGGCTTCCCGCAATTCCCGGCTGCTTGACCACGGACAGGCGCGCGGCTATGGCCCCCTGCATGGAAAAGCAAAAGAAACCGTCCCGTCAGCAAGTTTATACATTGCTCGTTCAGATTGGCCGCAAAGAAGGCGACGGTCTGCCCGAAGGTGCGACCGGAGCAGCGCTGATGTGTTTTGCTAGCGGCGTGGATGAGGCTGAAGCGGTGCGTGAAACCGTGGCGATCCTGAAACAGGCCGACACTGCGCCACTGGACGTCACCGGTTATGGAACTCTGGCCGAGCGTGAGGCGCAGGGGCACGACATCGACCCGGACGAACGCGACCTGATGCAGCGGGCCTTGGACGAAAACGCCGTTATCGTGGCGCAAATGACGCCGTTTTTCGGGGATGAAGAACCGGCTTAGTTTCGCACCCCGAACCATTTGCGGTAAATTTCATCATAGGTGCCGTCTTCGCGCAGCGCGAGCAGAGCCTGGTTCACGTCCTCGACCAATGGCGAGCCGGTTGGGAACGCAATCCCGTAGTTCTCGCGTAGGAAAACGCCACCTGTCATCGATGCGATCCGACGGCCTTCATGCGCCGCATAATAGGACAGGATCGGCGCGTCAAAGACAACGGCGTCCAACTCCTTATCCTGGAATGCGGTCAGCACATCATCCAGGTTTTCATAACCGGAAAACTCAATCTCGCGCCGGTTCAGGAAGTTTGCGGCAGTTGAGTTCGAGATTGTGCCCACCTGTTTGCCATAAAGATCGTTGACCGAGTTCACGTTGCCGCTGATGGCATCCACTGTCATGACCGACGTGATGCGCGCTGTGAAGACCGAAACGATGAACAGTGAGGACACCACCAGTACCACGCCCAGCAACCGTCCAAACGGTGTGCGCGGCATGCGTTCCTCGAAACCGCCATTGACCACAAGATTCAGCGCCCACCAAAAGGACGGGAACCATGCCTCATTCAGCTTGCGGTCGAAATAGGGCTGAGCCCGACGCTCAAATCCCCACATCAGCATCCCGCCGCCAAGCAGGATCGCAAAGGCCAGTCCGATGGCGATGAACAATTCAACGGACAGCAAAGCGTGCAGCAGCGATGGTCTGCGCGCTGCATCCGATGGCACCATGATCTGCAGACCGGCCTCGAATATGGGCTGGCTGAAATCCATCTGCGTTTCACGCGCAGCCGTGATCGAGATATTGGCCACAGCCAGGTCCGCGGTTCCTTCCTGCACAGCACCCAGCATATCGCTGAAGGCCTCGACCCTGGTGACCGAGTAGTCCCAATTCAGTGCCTCGGACAAGGCGTGCAGCAGGTCCATTGAAAAACCGGTTTGGGCTCCGTCCTCGACATAGGAAAACGGGGGGCGGGTCACGGTCGTGACCGAAAGCGTCTGCGCCTGGCTTTGCTGTGCAAGAACGGCGAAAGTCAGGCAGATCCAAACGAGAAGCGCACGTATCATCGTCAATTCACCTGTTTCGCGGCCCTCTAACGCAGATTTGAAAGGCACGGCAAGGTGGCCGCAAGGTAAACCGCCATGTTTTATTGGGGTGTCATTTCAAGACTCGCGAAAAAAAGCGCCCGGAATCCGGTGGCGAGGGGTTGGCAATTGGTCCAATTCGTTGAATCTGTGCACGATCCCGCGATTGAACCAACCAAAAGGGCCCAGAAATGACAGATCCGGTGAAGTTGACGGCGGACCTGATCCGTTGCCCATCAGTCACACCTGAGGAAGGTGGCGCGCTTGTGTTGTTGGAGAAGCTTCTGTCCGACGCAGGCTTCGACTGCACCCGCGTGGACCGGGGCGATGTCAGCAATTTGTACGCGCGCTGGGGGCCGATAGCCCATCCGCGCAGCTTTGGGTTCAACGGGCATACAGACGTTGTCCCGGTGGGAGACGAAGCGGCCTGGACGATGCCCCCGTTCGGTGCAGAAATCCGCGAAGGTGTGATGTATGGGCGCGGGGCCACAGACATGAAATCCGGCGTGGCGGCCTTTGCGGCGGCCGCTGTGGATTTCGTGCGCGACTCCCCCCCGAACGGGGCGATTATTCTTGCGATCACGGGCGATGAAGAGGCGGACGCAGTGGATGGCACTACGGCACTGCTTGATTACATGTCCAAGGCCGGAGAACGCATGTCTGCCTGTTTGGTGGGTGAGCCGACATGCCCAAACACAATGGGCGAGATGATGAAAATCGGGCGGCGTGGTTCGATGACCGCCTGGTTCACGGCGACCGGTGAGCAGGGGCATTCGGCCTATCCGCACCGGGCCAAAAACCCTCTGCCCGCCATGGCGCGTTTGATGCATCAACTGGCCAGCCACGAACTGGATCAGGGATCGGACCATTTCGATGCCTCAACCCTGGCCGTTGTGAGTATTGACACAGGCAACGCAGCAACCAACGTGATCCCGGCGCAATGTACCGGAGCGGTGAACATCCGCTTTAACGATCTGCACTCGGGCGCCAGCCTTAGTGAGTGGTTGCAGGCCGAAGCCAAAGCCGTGGCTGAATCCTACGATGTCGCGGTCAACGTCCGGATCAAGATCTCAGGCGAGAGCTTTCTGACTCCACCCGGCCCCCTGTCTGATCTGGTCGCGAAAGCGGTCGAGACCGAAACCGGTGTACGCCCCGAGATGTCGACAACAGGTGGCACCTCGGATGCGCGGTTTGTCAAAGACCATTGCCCAGTGGTTGAGTTCGGCCTTGTCGGCAGAACGATGCATCAGGTCGATGAATGCGTCGAGGTGGCGCAGATCGAACAGCTCAAGGCGATCTACGCGCGCATCCTTCGGGACTATTTCGCCTGAACCATGCAACGCACATTAGTCATCATGGTGAAAGAACCTCGCCCGGGTCGGGTCAAGACGCGGCTGGGGCGAGACATCGGCATGGTTGGTGCCGCATGGTGGTTTCGCCATCAGACACGCGCGCTGATCCGGCGTTTGCGGGACCCACGCTGGCAGATAGTGCTTGCCGTCGCCCCGGATCGGGAAGGTCTGACCAGCCGCATCTGGCCCGTTGATCTGCCCCGCGCGGCGCAAGGGCGAGGCGATCTGGGCGACCGCATGGGGCGCATGTTGCGCGGCATGCCGCAGGGACCGGTTTGTCTGATCGGCGCGGACATTCCCGGGATCACATCCCAGCATATCGCACGAGCCTTCAAGGAATTGGGACAGTCGGAATTTGTATTTGGCCCTGCGCCGGACGGTGGCTATTGGTTGGTAGGGGCTCAGCGGTACAAGGCGTTGCCGAAAAGCCTGTTCCGTAATGTACGCTGGTCTACTGAAACTGCGCTGGCTGACACTCTGGCCTCAGTTCCGGGGTGCCGCGTAGGATTGCTGGACCATCTGCGCGACGTTGATACGGTGGCTGACTTGACGCCCTGAACTTTTTGGTCATGACGCGGTCGCATACCCGTGATAGGCCGGAGGTATGACTCGCATACCTACCAAGCAGGAGGTCCTCGATTGGATCTCGGCGAACCCCACCCTGACCTCGAAACGCGATATCGCCAAAGCCTTTGGTATCAAGGGCGCGGATCGGATTGACCTGAAGCGTATCCTCAAAGAGCTAGAGGCCGAAGGGCATCTGGAAAAGCGCAAGCGCAGCTATCGCGACCCGGACCGCCTGCCACCGGTCAGCGTGCTGCAGGTGAAGGCTCCGAATGCGGATGGCGACCTGTTCGCACGGCCCTTGGAATGGCATGGCGAAGGGGTCGAGCCGATCATTCTGCTCATCACCCGTGCCAGCGATCCTGCGCTGGGCGAGGGCGACCGCATTCTGGCCCGCCTCACGGTTGTGCATGAAGAAGACCACAATTACGAAGCACGCCTGATCCGACGTGTCGGGACGAACCCGCGCAAGATCGTGGGCATCTTTCGCAAAGGGGCCGAAGGCGGTCGGATCGTGCCAATCGACAAAGCCGGTCAGACCGAATGGCTGGTTGCTGATGGGGCCGTATTAGGTGCCAAGGATGGAGAATTGGTCGAGGCTGAACAGGCTGGGCCAAAGAACCGAATGGGCCTGCCGCGCGCGCGCATTGTGGAACGGCTGGGTGATCCATCGGCGCCCAAGGCTGTGTCACTGATTGCAATTCATCAGCACGGTATTCCGGATGATTTCCCCGACAAGGTGATTGCCGAAGCCGATAAGGCCAAACCGGTTGGTCTAAAAGGCCGCGAAGACCTGCGGGATATGCCTTTGCTGACCATCGATCCGTCAGATGCGCGGGATCATGACGATGCCTGTTATGCCCATGCCGACGATGACCCGAAGAACCTTGGCGGGCATGTGATCTGGGTCGCCATCGCCGACGTTGCCACCTATGTGCAGCCCGGTACGGCGCTGGATCGTGAGGCGCGCAAGCGCGGCAACTCCAGCTACTTCCCGGATCGGGTGGTGCCAATGCTGCCGGATCGCCTCTCTGGAGACCTGTGTTCGCTGCACGAAGGCGTTCCGCGCGCCTGTATCGCGGTTCGGATGCAGATCGATGCGGATGGAAACAAGATTGCTCATCGCTTTGTACGTGGTCTGATGCGCTCGGCCGCCTCGCTGCACTATGCCGAAGTTCAAGACGCTATCGACGGCAATCCAAACGACCGCACAGGGCCTTTGTTAGACCCTGTGTTGAAGCCACTCTATTCCGCCTATTCCGCGCTTAAAAATGCGCGGGAGGAACGGCAACCGCTGGAACTGGACCTGCCCGAACGCAAGATCGTTCTCAGCGACACGGGCGAGGTTCAAAGTGTGGCCTTCCGTGACCGGCTAGATGCGCACAAGCTGATCGAGGAGTTTATGATCCTCGCCAATGTCGCCGCTGCCGAGACCCTGATTGCCAAACGCCGCCCGTTGCTGTTCCGCGTGCACGAAGAACCCGCGCCAGAGAAGCTGGAAAGCCTGCGAGAGACTGCTCAGGCTGCTGGGTTGAATTTGGCTAAGGGGCAGGTGCTGCAGACCCGACACCTGAATGCGCTGTTGAACGCGGCCGCCGGGACAGAGGATGCAGAGCTGATCAACCTTTCAACCCTACGCTCGATGGCACAGGCTTATTACAATCCCGAGAATTTCGGCCATTTCGGGTTAGCGTTGCGCAACTATGCGCATTTCACTTCTCCCATTCGTCGTTACGCGGACCTGATCGTGCACCGGGCGCTGATCACAGCGCATGGCTGGGGAGATGACGGGCTGACCGAGGATGAGATCGCGCGACTTGATGAAACGGCGACGCATATTTCGGACACCGAGCGTCGCTCGATGATGGCCGAGCGGGACACGACGGATCGATACTTTGCCGCTTATCTGAGCGAGCGTGTGGGCAATGAATTCAGTGGTCGCATCAGCGGCATCGCGCGGTTCGGTGCATTTGTGAAGATGGACGAAACCGGCGCGGATGGGCTTGTTCCGGTGCGCTCACTCGGGCGCGAGTTTTTCCATTTCGACCGCGAAGCCGGCACGCTGATGGGATCAGACACCGGTTTGATCATCGCCATCGGCCAGCGGGTCACCGTGCGCCTGACCGAGGCCACGCCCGTTACCGGCGGGCTCGAGCTGGAGCTGCTGTCCATCGATGACCAGGCCCTGCCGCGCGGAGGCGGACCCGCCAAGCGGGGGGGCGCACGGCGCAAGGCGGTCAGTACCAAGCGCAAGAAGGACAAGATCAAGCGCAAGGTCGAACGCAAACGTCGTCAAAGGTGATAGGTCAGCGCCCGTGCGATAAGCCAGCCATGCCGGGTTTCATCAATCTGATCCGGGTTATCAAACAAGATGGCCCGGTTGCCATCGATCCGATCTTCGCCCGGAAAGGCAGTGGTGAAATCACCCATTAGTCGGCTCTGACAATGCACGAACAGTGCAAAGGATGCCGCTTTGTGCCCGCCCAGCCGGATGGTAGACCCTTTGGGCGCCAGGTAGGCGGGTTGACCCCACCGCAGTGCTTCATTCAATGGCTGGGCTTTAGGCAAAGTCCTGGCCGTTGAAAACACCAGCTCGCGCAAGACGAGGACACCCGAACGGGTGTTTTCGGGAAACGCTTCAAAGGCGGTCTGTACCGCAGGGTCGTCAAAAGGTGTCATGGCAGCGGTATTGCCTGCTCCATTCGGTCCACGTAGTCGTTGAGCAGCCTATCCTGTTTGATCCGCTGGGTCAGCGGGGTTTCCACCGGTGTTGCGCGCATTGCGGCCAACATGGGCCCAACGCTCATATCTGCTGATGTTGGCCGGTCGCCCAGAAGGTACGGCGATTGCCACAAATAAGCGGAAATCGCTTCAAGGTCCCGCTCCAATCGATCCTGACGCTCAGTGGGAGAGAAGCGGCCGACACCCTGAAACACCAATCCCTGGACGACCTTTTTCCGGATTGAGTTCGACACCGGCGTTCGGATCAACGCAGGAATAACCGAAAAGAAGGTCTTGCGCAGAATTGGCCAGACGTCGTCATTGGCCCATCTGTCCTGGACGACCTGAAAATAGATGTGTTCCTCTGCCATGCGGATCAGCGTTCGTGCCTGCGCCTTTTGTATGTCGCTTAGCCCAGTGTCGAAGTTCGCGCCCTGCGCCTCAAGCCAATCGCGAATTAAATCGCTGTCCGGGACAAGACGCTCTGGCGTGCGCAGAACCGGCAGTTTCTGATGGGGCATCTTGCGGGGGTCCAACATATCAGACCGCTGCCAACGCTGGCCCGCGTGTTCCAGCATATACGCGGCCTTGACGCAGAAGGGGCTAGCGCTGAACAGGCCAAAGGCCGAAGGGTAAATCAGAAGGGTCAACATCGGATGCTCCAAATTTGGGATGCCCGAGGAATAGCTTTGCCTGATGACAGTTTCTGTCATCAGGTTTAGATTAACCTGCACTATGTCCCGAACCGCCCGCCTGTTCCAATTGATGCAAGCCCTGCGCTCTGGTCCTTCGCCGAAGACGTCCCAACACCTGGCGCAGGATCTGGGCGTCTCGCCGCGCACCGTCCATCGCGATATTGAATCGTTGCGTGGGCTTGGGGCGGTGATCGACGGTGAGGCCGGTTTTGGCTTTACTCTGATCGAAGACGCAACACTGCCACCGCTTGGATTCAGAGATGATGAGCTTGAAGCGCTGGTGTTAGGGTTGCGAGAGGTTCAGGCCATTGGCGACCCCGGTTTAGCGGATGCGGCGGGCAATGCGTTACGAAAACTTCAGGGACGCCTACCCCAGCGCCAGTCGCACCGCCTGACCCATGCCGTGTTGACAGCGACGCGGTTTGATCGACCAGCCAAGCCCACCATCGCGGTGGCTGACCTGCGGCAGGCCACATGGGACGAACGCACGATCGAGTTTGCCTACACCGATGCCAAGGGCGATGACACGCGCCGCAAGGTAAACCCGCTGAGTATCGTCTATATGGACCGCGCCAGCGTTTTGATTTCCTGGTGCCATCTGAGACAGGATTTTCGCGTCTTTCGGCTGGACCGGATACGCGAAATGTCCGTGACAGGCGAAAGCTTTAGACCAAACCGCATCCCTTTACTGCGTGAGGCACTTGCCGGAATTCGTGCGGAACACAAAGCAAAAGATCGCGAGGGGTCAAGCTGAACGCTTTGGAAAACGCGAATTTTGAGGTATTCTGAAGTCGAGCAGTAACCAGGAAAATTCGGAATGCGTAAATGCATAGGTGGCGTTATGACCGCCGCATTATGGGCATCCATTGTGCAGGCGGAATCTATCAATACTCTGGGCGGATCACAGGCCATACAGCTGGCGTCAGCTGGCGTGGCGATATCGATCCGGCCAGCTTTACGACCCTCAGCTAAGGAGTACCGGGTGTCGACGGAAGGAAACGCGCGGTTTCAGGCGTGGCTTGGAGCATTTCGTGAACGGGCGGTAGAGCAGGGCATTTCCACCGCTACACTGGACAGGTCGCTGGCGGGTTTAACCTACGATAAGGACGTGATCAGGCGCGACCGCAACCAGGCAGAGTTTTCGAAACCCATTTGGGAGTATTTGGATTCTGCAGTCTCAGACACGCGCATCAGAAACGGCCGCGCTGGGTTGGATCGTCATCGCGAAGCACTGACCCGCATCGAAGCCAAGTATGGCGTCGAAAAAGAGGTCGTGACAGCGATCTGGGGACTTGAGACGTCGTTTGGAACGTTTCGGGGCAACGACCACACCATCCGATCTCTGGCAACTTTGGCGTATGACGCACGGCGGGCCCAGTTTTTCGAAACCCAGTTAATCGCTGCCTTGCAGATCATTCAGGCGGGCGACGTCAGCCCGCGCAACATGAAGGGCAGCTGGGCCGGGGCGATGGGGCATACGCAGTTCATGCCAACCTCGTTTCTGGACCATGCGGTTGATTTCGACGGGGACGGGCGGCGCGATATCTGGTCGGACGATCCAACCGATGCGCTGGCCTCGGCCGCCGCCTATCTGGCGCGGCATGGGTGGACAAAGGGGCGGCCGTGGGGCGTTGAGGTGACCCTGCCCAAAGGGTTCGACTACTCCACCGCAAGGCGGGATCACACATTGATGCCCTCACAATGGGCCGCACGTGGCGTGGTGGCGGCGAGTGGCACCCAAATTTCGGATCACGGGCAAGCGGCAATCTTGTTACCCGCCGGAGGGCAGGGCGTCGCGCTGATGATCTTCGACAATTTCAAGGTGATTGAGAAATACAACGGTGCCGACGCCTATGTGATTGGGATAGGACACCTGTCTGACCGTCTGGCCGGACGAGGGTCGTTCCAAACCGAATGGCCGCGTGGTGACCGGGTGTTGAGTTTCACCGAGAAAAAGGAATTGCAATCCCGCCTGACCGAGGCTGGCTTTGATACCCAAGGCGTCGACGGGCGCACAGGGCCAAACACAGTCAAAGCTGTTCGGGCGTATCAATTGGCGCAGGGGTTGTTGCCAGACGGATACGCCAGTCTGAACCTTTTAGAAGCGTTGCGGTGACAATGAAGGGGCGTTGATCTATTGCCTGGGTATGCGCTGCGGATACTTTCTCAGGTATTGGCTGTGCAACCTCCCGACTACCGGCACTCACTACGATAGACGGGAGGTGGACCCAGCAGAAGAGCGGGTCGCGACGCCGGTAGAGGTAATACAAATAACCGACTCGCATTCGCATACTTGAATCTGAGACACATCAAATCAAGATATTTATCGCGCGATAAATTTTTAGTTGCCGCGCGATACAAGATTACTTCTTTTTGTCGATCGGTTTGTTTGAATCTAGCTGTGTTCAGCAATTGAGCTGGATCGATTGACGTGCAATTGCGATTTAGAAAGTGAGAAGGGGCGCATTTTAGTGCGCCCCTTAAATCCGGAAAGTGGAAATCTGGACTATGACGCTGCTTTCATCAGCCCCTGCGCGACGATCTCGGCCTGCGCCTCGTCCAATGACTTGTGAATCCGCACGAACATCTCGTCGATCTCCGCAGGGGTCAGGACCAGCGGGGGAGAGATGATCATCCGGTCGCCCACATGACGCATGATCAGGTTGTTGGCAAAGCAACGGTCGCGGCAGATGTATCCAACCGTGCCGGGCTCGGAGGCGAATTTGGCGCGGCTGGCCTTATCCGGCGTCAAGGCGATCGAGGCCATCATGCCGACGATCTTGGCCTCACCGACGAGTGGATGATCGGCCAGGGCCTCCCATTTCTCTTTCAGATAGGGGGCGGCCACGTCGCGGACGTGGTCGACGATGCCTTCTTCTTCGAGGATGCGCAGGTTCTCCAATGCGACTGCCGCAGCGACCGGGTGGCCGGAATAGGTATAGCCGTGATTGAACTCGGTGCCGCCGATCACCTCGGCAATCTCGTCATTCACGATGGATCCGCCAATGGGCGCGTAACCCGAGCTGAGGCCCTTAGCGATCGTCATGATATGCGGTTTGATACCAACGGTTTCGGACCCGAACCAGTTGCCTGTGCGCCCAAAGCCGCAGATCACCTCATCGGCGATCAACAGGATATCGTATTTGTCGCAAATGCGCTGGATCTCGGGCCAGTAGGTATCGGGGGCAACGATCACCCCGCCCGCACCCTGCACGGGTTCGGCAATAAAGGCCGCGACGCGGTCTTCGCCCAGTTCCAGAATGGCTTCTTCCAGCTCACGCGCGCGGGCCAGGCCAAACTCTTCCGGCGCCATGTCGCCGCCTTCTGCCCACCAGTTCGGTTGGTTGATGTGGTGGATGTTCGGGATCGGGATGCCGCCCTGCGCATGCATGCCAGCCATACCGCCCAGTGAGGCCGAACCAACGGAGGACCCGTGATAGGCATTGTGGCGGCTGATGATGATGTTTTTGTTCGGCTGACCCTTCTCAGCCCAATAGGTGCGCACCAGGCGAATGTTGGTGTCATTTGCCTCGGACCCGCCCGCCGCGAAGAACACGTGATTCAGATCCCCCGGCGCCAGTTCTGCGATCTTGGCTGCCAAAGCGATGGCTGGAATATGGGTCGTTTTGAAGAACGTGTTGTAATAGGGCAGTTCACGCATCTGACGGGCAGCAACCTCGGCCAGTTCATCGCGACCGTAACCGATATTGACGCACCAAAGACCGGCCATGGCGTCCAGAATCTCTTCGCCTTCGCTATCGGTCAGGTACACGCCTTTGGCACGAGTGATGACGCGCGCACCTTCCTCGCCCAATGATCCGTTGGCCGAAAACGGGTGCATATGATGCGCCGCATCCAGCGCCTGCAATTCGGCGGTCGGCATGTGATTGGTGATGGTCGACATCAGAGAATCTCCTGCAAAAGGCGGTTACCCGTCACAATATGATCAAATTTTTTCGTGTCAATCGAATCGACCTGAATCAGGCAGAGATCAAAGCGTCCGACATCAATTCCATACCCTGCTCAATGTCCTGAGCGGTTGCTTTCGCGACCTTTTCCGCATCTTTCGCCCGCAAGCTTGCGATGATGTCCTTGTGCCGATCCGGCAGGCTATGTGTTCCGAACCGTCCGCAGACAACGCGTAGTGAGGGGCCGAACCGCAGCCAAAGCCGCTCGGCCAGATCGTTGAGAATCGGGGCATCCGCATGCGCATAGAGCGTTTCATGAAACTGGTGGTTCAAGCGCAAATAACCACTGACGTCGCCGTCTGTGATTGTCTGATCCAATCGCTGATCAAGCCTCTCGAGCTGATCGATATCAGCAGGTTTTAGATTCGCGGTTGCCCGTCTGGAAAGCTCTGATTCTATTGATATTCTGGCAAAAATCATCTGCTCGACATCGGTGCCCGACAACAAAGGCACGCTGACGCGCCGATTGCCCTGAAACACCAGTGCGCCATCCGAAATCAGCCGCCGGATCGCCTCGCGGACGGGGGTCATTCCAACCCCGAGCGATTCGGTCAAACCCTGTATCGTGACGGGTTGTCCCGGGACCAGATCACCGTACATGATCTGCGATTTCAGGGTTTGGTACACCTGTTCATGCGCCGGTCTTTTTCCCTCATCCACCTTCGAGCTGGATGCTTTATTTTTGATCAAATCCAAGTGGTTTACCCTGTTTCGCGTGGTGTCGACTTGCCAGACGCCTGACCTCGTGAAACCATACGATGGATCGGGGGAAAACGCAAAACTTGATCAAATCAAAAAAAACGGGAGAATACCCGTACACTTGCAGGGAGAGAAATATGTCAATCAAAACGCTGACGATGACAGCGATTGTCGCGCTGGGGACTTCGGCGGCTTTTGCCGAAGAGGTGCGCGTCTACAACTGGTCCGACTATATCGACGAGGATCTACTGAAAAAATTCGAAGAAGAGACAGGGCTGACCCTGATCTACGACGTGTTTGACAGCAACGAGGTTCTGGAAACCAAGATGCTGGCCGGAGGATCAGGCTATGACGTGGTTGTGCCGTCGGGCACGTTTCTACAGCGTCAGATTCAAGCTGGCGCCTTTCAGGAACTGGACGAAGCAAAGCTTTCGAATTCAGGAAACCTTTGGGACGTGATTCAGGAACGTACCGCAGGCTATGACCCGAACAACGCCTATTCGATCAACTACATGTGGGGGACGACCGGCCTCGGCGTTAACGTTGGTAAGGTTAAGGAAGTGCTGGGCGATGACGTTGCTCTGAACAGCATGGACTTGGTTCTGAAGCCGGAGAATATGGAAAAGCTGGCCTCGTGCGGCGTCCATTTCCTGGACGCTCCGGCCGAGATTATTCCTATGGTGCTGCAGTATATCGGTGAAGATCCGGACAGCCATGACACCGATGTGATCGGTAAAGCCGAAGAAGTCCTGGCTGGCGTTCGCCCGCATATCCAGAAATTCCACAGCTCGGAATACATCAACGCGCTGGCAAATGGCGATATCTGCGTAGCTGTCGGTTGGTCAGGTGACATCCTGCAAGCGCGGGATCGCGCGGCCGAGGCCGAAAATGGCGTGGAAATTGAATACCACCCATTCGCTGAAGGTTCGCTGATGTGGTTCGACCAGATGGCCATCCCGGCGGATGCTCCGAACCCGGAAGGCGCACACCAGTTCTTGAACTTCATTCTGGACGCCAACAACATGGCTGCCGCATCGAACTATGTGTACTATGCCAATGGCAACAAGGCTTCTCAGGAGTTCCTTGAGGAAGACGTGATTGGTGATCAGGCAATCTATCCGAGTGATGCCACGATGCAGAATCTCTACATCACGACGCCTTATCCCGTCAAAACGCAGCGGAGCGTGACCCGCCTGTGGACCAAAATCAAATCGGGCACCTGAACCGAAGTATCTGAGCAAGGCGGTCCGACCGCCTTGCCCTTTCAATCAGACCGTCGAACGGGGGCCGCCTTGAACACAAACGTCTTTGCGCCGTGGGAAGATCCACAGGCGAAACCATTGATCCAATTCCAGAATGTGACCAAACGTTTTGGCGGATTCACGGCGATCGACAACCTGTCACTGGACATATTTGAACAGGAATTCTTTGCTTTGCTCGGTCCATCCGGCTGCGGCAAGACGACCATGATGAGGATGCTGGCAGGGTTTGAAAAGCCTACCGAAGGGCACATCATGCTGGGCGGGCAGGACATCGACCCGATCCCGCCAAACAAGCGGGCTGTGAACATGATGTTCCAGTCTTATGCGCTGTTTCCTCATCTTAGCATCTGGGAGAACATCGCCTTCGGTCTGCGCCGGGACAACATGCCCAAGCGGGATCTTGAAGACCGCGTGGAAGAGATGTTGCGCCTGACCCGGCTTGAGCAATTCGCCCGCCGTAAACCGCACCAGATTTCGGGTGGCCAACGGCAGAGGGTCGCGCTGGCACGGTCACTGGCAAAAGCGCCAAAACTGCTGTTGCTAGACGAACCCTTGGGTGCGCTGGACAAAAAACTGCGGCAGGACACTCAGTTCGAGCTGATGGATATTCAGGAAAAGACCGGCACCACCTTTGTGATCGTGACCCACGATCAGGAAGAGGCGATGACTGTTGCCAGCCGCGTCGCCGTGATGGATCAGGGCAAGTTGATGCAGGTATCTACGCCGGACAGGATCTATGAAAACCCCAACTCAGTCTATGTCGCTGACTTTATCGGGGATGTGAATATCATCGAAGGCCGGGCGACTGCGAACGGCGATGAAGCCTACCAAATCGACTGGGCCGAGGGGCAATCGCCGCTGACCGCAACCTCGTCGACAGAATTCTCGAACGGGCAAAGCTGCCATCTTGCGATCCGCCCCGAAAAGGTGACGATCTCGGCCGACCGCCCGGCGGATGCCATCAATGCGGTACAGGGTAAGGTGCTTGACATTGCCTATCTGGGCAACTTGTCCACGTACTACGTGGAACTGCCGAATGGCACGATCATCAAGGCGCAATCGGCCAACACGCGCCGAATCTCGCGCCGATCCTTTACATGGGAAGACCCGGTCTGGCTGTCGTGGACGGCAACGGCTGCGGTTTTGTTGGCAAACTGATGCGCCGCGCCCTTCTGATCGCTGTTCCTTACGTCTGGCTGCTGGCCCTGTTTCTGATACCGTTTTTCATCGTTCTGAAGATTTCGCTGTCGGATGTCGAACTGGCGATCCCGCCATATACGCCGACACTGGATCTGTCGCAGGGTTGGTCTGGGATAACCGACTTTTTCAGCCAGTTGGATTTCGAAAACTTCGTCTGGCTGACCGAAGATGACCTTTACTGGAAAGCCTACCTGTCCAGCGTCAAGATCGCTCTGATCTCGACGGTTCTGACGTTGCTGGTGGGTTATCCGATTGCCTATGGAATGGCTCGTGCGCCAGCCGAATGGCGCCCGACGCTGATGATGCTGGTGATCCTGCCGTTCTGGACTTCGTTCCTGATCCGCGTTTACGCGTGGATGGGAATTCTCAGCAATGAAGGCTATCTGAACCAGATTCTGTTGTGGCTGGGTATCATTTCGACCCCGCTGACCATTTTGAACACCAACACTGCCGTCTACATCGGTATCGTCTACACCTATTTGCCCTTCATGATCCTGCCGATTTATTCGTCGTTGGAGCGCATGGATGAATCCCTGATCGAAGCAGCCGAAGATCTGGGCTGTTCCCGTCTGAAGGCGTTCTGGCTGGTGACTATACCGCTGTCGCGCCCCGGCATCATTGCCGGCTGTTTTCTGGTGATGATCCCGGTGATCGGTGAATTCGTGATCCCGTCGCTGTTGGGCGGGTCCAGCACGCTAATGATCGGCAAGGTGCTGTGGGAAGAGTTCTTCTCAAACCGCGATTGGCCGGTGGCCAGTGCCGTTGCCGTTGTGTTGTTGCTTATCCTCGTGATCCCGATTGTGCTGTTCCAGCGCAACCAGCAGAAACAGACGGAGGCCGAGCAATGAACAGGCTGAGTTGGTTCAACGCGGTGTCTCTGACACTGGGCTTTGCGTTCCTCTATATCCCGATGGTCATCCTGATCATCTTCAGCTTTAACGAAAGCAAGCTGGTCACAGTATGGGCAGGGTTCTCGACCAAATGGTACGGTGAGCTTGCCCAGAATGAGGCATTTCTGAACGCGGCCTGGGTGACAATACGGGTTGCGGTGTTCTCATCCACATTGGCCACGGTTCTTGGCACCGCTGCCGCATATGTTCTGGTCCGAGGCGGGCGGTTTTTTGGCAGGACACTGTTTTCCGGAATGATTTACGCGCCTCTGGTAATGCCCGAAGTGATCACCGGCCTGTCGTTGCTGCTGCTGTTTATCGGCATTGGGCTGGACAGGGGCATTCTGACCATCGTTCTGGCCCACACAACCTTTTCGATGTGCTTTGTGTCGGTCGTCGTGTCCTCGCGTCTTGTGACCTTTGACAAATCGCTGGAAGAGGCCGCTTTGGATCTGGGATGTTCGCCAGCGCAGGCGTTCCGTCTTGTGACACTGCCGATCATTGCGCCCGCGGTGATTTCAGGCTGGCTGCTGGCTTTTACCCTATCGCTGGACGATCTGGTTATCGCGTCCTTTACCTCGGGCCCGTCGGCGACAACGCTGCCGATCAAGATATTCTCGGCGGTGCGTCTGGGCGTCAGCCCCGAGATCAACGCGCTGTCTACCATCATGATTGCAGTCGTCACGGTTGGCGTTATCACCGCCTCGCTGGTGACGAAACGCGCAATGGTTCGGCAAAAGCAGGATGAACTTGCCGCTGCGCGCACCGAATGAAGCGTCTTTTTCCGGACTACACCTATGGGCCTGGACCCCGTCAGAACTGCTGGTGGGATCAGACAATTTCGGCACCTGATTGGCCGACCCATAAAGGTGATCTGAACGTTGACGTCGCAATCGTCGGCGGCGGTTTCACGGGGCTTTCGGCAGCCCTGCATCTGGCCGTGGCAGGTGTGAAAGTTGCGGTTCTTGAGGCCGCAACCCCGGGGTGGGGTGCCTCGGGCCGGAATGGCGGATTTTGCTGTCTCGGAGGGTCTAAGCTAAGCCATGGGTCTTTGGTCCGTGGGTTTGGCGCTGAGGCTGCGCAGTCCTACGAACAAGCGGAAGAAGATGCTGTTCAGCTTGTCGCAGATTTGCTGGAACAGCATCAGATCGACGCCGATACCCATTCGAAAGGGGAAACCCAACTGGCTCATTCGGCACGGGCGATGGAAAAGCTGCGTCGTAACGCTGAAGCATCAGGTGTCTTGCACGATTCTGATGACCTGCAGCGCCTGGGTCTGGGCGGTTCCTTTCATGGTGCATATACAAATCCGGTTGGTTTCGCTCTTAACCCTCGAAAGTATCTGTTTGGCTTGGCAAGTGCCGCCAAGGCGCGGGGCGTACAGATTTTCCAGAAATCGCCGGTTGAAACCATCAGGAAAACTCAGGCCGGGTTCGATATTGAATCCGGATCAGGTCACATCCGCGCCACGAATGTTCTGATTTGCACGAACGGATACTCCAGCGAGGATATGCCGCCGTGGTTTTCGGGACGCTACATGCCCACGCAATCCACGGTTCTGGTGACCCGGCCCCTGACAGACGCTGAGTTGCAAGCGCAGGGGTGGACCTCGGAGCAGATGTGTTATGACACCCGAAACCTGCTGCACTATTTCCGCCTGATGCCTGATCGGAGGTTCCTGTTCGGCATGCGCGGAGGGTTACAGTCGTCCCCTCGGGCCGAGGCCGCCATTCGCCGGACAATGCGTCGGGACTTTCAGGCCATGTTTCCAGAATGGAAAGATGTGGATGTGACCCATATGTGGTCCGGAATGGTGTGCCTGTCGCGCAAGCTGACGCCTTATGTCGGGCCGGTTCCCGATCAACCCGGAATGTTTGCCGCCTTTGCCTATCACGGGAACGGCGTTGCCATGGGGACGTATTGCGGAGGCGCTCTTGCCCGCGTGGTTTTGGATAAACAGACCGAGTTGCCCGCGCCGATTGCACAGCCACCGGGACGGTTTCCCCTTGGGTTCTGGCGGCGCGCCTTGATGCCGCCCGCCTATGCCGCGATGGCAATCGCGGATCGGTTATCGCTCTAAAGCGCGGCGATTTCCAGTTCGAGCGTTTGGGCATAATCCGCAGCTCCGTTTTCGATCCGCCACAAACAGTAGGCAGCCATGCGCCATGCATACCACGGGCGCATATCCCGGTATCGCGCGACAGTTTCATCGTGACCATATGCAGCCAGAAACCGCTCTTCCTCGGTCACGCTTAGGGATGCGCCCCGATAAAGCCGTTGCATGGCCGGGGACAGGAACATCGCAATGTCCTCACACGGATCGCCCCAAGCCGGGCACTGCCAGTCGATCAGGGTCATGCCAGTCGGCGCGACAAGGATGTTTCCGGCCACGGTATCGCCATGGATCAGGCATGTGTGTGCGGTCGCGGGCACATGGCCTTTGGGGCGCAGCTTTGCGAGCCGTGCGCGTGTATCAGAGGTGCAGACGCTGAGAATACGTTCGGCATGTTCAGCCAAATCCCAGCTGCCATTGCAGCCATCCGGCGCTTGGACCGAAACATCAAGCCTGTGCAGTTCACGCAGCAAACCGGCGACACCTTCAGGCCCTTCTTGCCACGGTGATCCCGGGGCATGATCGTAGAACACCCAATGACCTGTATCATGTGTTCCGGTCGCACGCAGGCGGGGAACAAATCCGGTAGGCTCAAGGGCGCGCAAGCATAGCGCTTCGAGTTCCGGGTCGTTGCGAAATAACGGATTGCGCGGTGTCGCGCGATACTGCTTCAGAACCTTGTCACCGCTGCCACCCAGTACTTTCCAGACCTGATTTGTTCGCCCGCCATACAACGTTTGAAACTCTGCGCCGGGCTGAACAAGGCCACGGGCGCGCAGATCGTCGATCAGATCAGAAGGGGGGTGGGTTGGGGCAGGCAGGAGTTTCACCAATGCAGTTAGCGAGTCGAATCTGCCAAGGTTTGAACTGTCCTGCCCGGCAGATCAAGTTCCGGCTCTGACCCCGGTTACCGTCGTGGCAGCGACAACCTGCCCGCTTTCGAGGGTCAGCATAACTTGATTGTCCGAAACCTGAGCTTCGACAACCTCGCCATAGGTCTCTGCCAGCTGTGTCGATAACAGCTCGTCGCCATCATAACTTTCCAGTGTGGCCGAGTAACTTCCCGCCACCAGAGGCTGCCCATCGCTTCCCTGACCAGTCCAAACTGTTTTGTTGTCGGTCGTGGAAACAGCCACACGATCGACAACGGCACCGTCGCTGTCGCGGATGACCATGACCGCCTTGTCAGCCTCGGGTGCAGGTGTGGCAAACAGCGTCACAGGCTCGCCCTCATATTGGAAAGCCGCGGGCGCTCGCACGTTCATCCCGATCCATTTGCCGAGTTTGTCCAGATTTGCGCCACCCAGCGCCTGTCCAAGTGTCGCCAACAAATCATTTGTCTGAACCTGTTGTTCGACCATCGAGAATTGCGCCAGTTGCGATGCATATTCTGAGGCATCCAATGGTTTCAAAGGATCCTGATTCTGGGCCTGTACGGTCAGCATTGTAAGGAATGTCTCAAAGTCTGATGCCAGACCTGTTTGCTTTGGCACGTCTTTGTATTGCGCTGTGGCTGACGGTTGGGCGTTGGGTTGGGTCGGGGTAATCAATTTCACAACCTCATGTCGATGCGGCCAACGGGGCCGGTTTTGGGAATGGGTGACGCGTTTGAAGAGGAATCGGTGAGTTGCGCGGTCTCAGCACGCGATCCTTCTTGCTGGCCGGCCTGGTTCTGCTCGGCGTCTTCGGATGTCCCAAGGTCAATTGACAGATCGCCCAAGCCAAAATTTTTGAACTCTTCTTCCAGCACCGCCAAATGACGCCGTATCATCTCGAGGGTTTCCGGGCGCTCGGCGGAAATTGTCAGATGCAATCCGTCATCGCGACCGTTCAACATGATGGACACTCGCCCCAGTTCTTCGGGGTTCAGCGCGATCTCAACTGAACCGGGTTTCGGCTGAGTATTGATGACGGCCGCCATTTGCCCGGCGACGGCGCGCGCTGTCTCGGACCGGGCAGTCTGTGCCATGACTTGCGCAGAAGATACCGAATCCCGACCCGCCGAAACGGGCGAATCTGCCCTGAGGGCGTGAACGTCTTCCACCTCGTAAAATGCTGGCGCGTCAGTCTGAGCGCGGGTTTTTTCCGGCGCGAACATCTGCAATTGAGCGATGCTTGGTGCGCGATCCGGGTTGGTCGTTTGTTGAGGTGCAAGATTGCTTTGCGGCGGACGTTGCGTTTCACGCTGGTGCCGCTCTGGATGAACGGTCAGGTCTGCGGTCTCTTTTGGGGATATACCCACAGGTTGCAACACAGAAGTCGCGAGGTCCGCCTGCCCCCGGCTTGCCATTGGTTGTAACGCGGGTCTCAAAGCCGAGCTGTGCCGAAAATCCGGGGTGACTTTGCGCGAATCTTTGATGCCTGCATCCGGTTTATCGACCGTGTTGGCCTGGCCGGTTTGCTCGGTTTCAGGCACTTTCGGACTGCGCGAGTCGGGTAACGCAGCTGACACGGGTGTTTCGGCAGGATCGCGTTTTGTGCTCACTTCAAGACGCGTGTCCAAAAGGGGTGTCAGCTCACTCTGGTTGCGATCAGCGGACACTTCTGAATCTTCAAGCAAGACAGCCTCGTCCGTTTCAACGTCGACGTCCTGTTCAGGTTCAGCGCCTTTAAGAGCGGCTGCTTCTTGCTTGTTCTCACCTTTGTGTTGATTGAGCACGGCCTCAAACGTCGCGCCGTTTTCATCCCCCTGCTCGGGATTGATCCCGTGGGGTTTTGTGGTTGCGGTCGGCGAGGATGACGTCACTGAAAGAGGGTTGGGCATTTTGCTCCGACTCCGGTTGTGTGACCGGAAACCTGCCTGCAGGAAGTTACGTTTATTTTAACTGCTTTCGCTTTTGATCGAAAAAGTTCGATGCAATTTTTGGAGAAAGCAGTGAAGGTTTCCCCGCCTCTCTCCCCATCTCAACCCCCTGCCTATTCCCAGAAATTGCGGGAGGCGGCCATAGAACTAGAGGCTGCGTTTCTGAGTGAGATGCTGAAATCGGCCGGGCTGGGCAAAGCGCGCCAATCCTTTGGCGGCGGTGCAGGCGAAGATCAGTTTGCCTCATTTCTTGTTCAGCATCAGGCCCGTGCGCTGGCCAGATCCGGTGGCGTTGGGCTGTCCGAAATCCTGTTCCAATCCATGATGGAGAAAACCGATGCCAAAGACGTCTGAAGCCGACCTTGTAAAATCACTCGAAGACGTTCTTGAGCTTGAGCGAAACGCGCTGGTGCAGGGCGATCTGGATCGTCTGCATAACACGGCTCCGGAAAAGGAAAAACTGATAGGTGCGATTAATGATCTTGACGTCTTTGATAGTGATGAACTGATCCGCCTGCAAAGAAAGGTCGAGCGGAACCAGGCGTTACTAAACAGCGCCGCCGAAGGGATTCGCGCGGTGGCCAACCGCATGGCCGAGTTACGGCGCGTGCGGCAAGAATTCACCACCTATGGTGCGGACGGGCAGCGCAGCGAATTTGCCGTCCGCCATCAAGCCAAGCTGGAAAAACGGGCATAGATAAGGGTTTGATTCAAATCCGAGGTTTCTGACCTTCGCGCTTTAGCACTCCGTTAGGGGATCGACGTCAAAGGTGTTCGGGCACCTGGACAAATCAGGTGGCGCGAACAGCCCGACGGCGGGTCGCACCGATCAGAAAGACGTCAAAGCCCGCACCAGTGGCGGGATGAGCATGGGCGCAAAGGGCCCGAACGGAAAAGGAAGAAAGCTAATGTCCAGCATTCTGACAAACAATGGCGCCATGGTTGCGCTGCAAACTCTCAAGTCGGTCAACAAGGATCTTGGGGCAACGCGGAACGCGATCTCGACGGGTAAGGACGTTGCGACTGCGAAAGACAACTCGGCCGTCTGGGCGATTTCCAAGGTCATGGAATCGGATGTCAAAGGCTTCAATGCGATCAAGGACAGCCTGGCCCTGGGTGAATCCACCGTGGCGGTTGCGCGTAACGCGTCCGAAACGGTCACCGATCTGCTGTCTCAGATGAAAAGCAAGATCGTTGCAGCACAGGAAGACAACGTAGATCGCGACAAAATCAACGACGATGTTACCGCGTTGAAGGACCAGATCAACTCGGTGGTGAACGCCGCGCAATTCAACGGTCTCAACCTGGTTAACGGTTCAGCCGGATCCGCTTCGATCCTCGCGTCCCTTGACCGGGACAATGCAGGCAACGTAACCGCGTCTTCCATCACTGTTGCGGGTCAGGACCTTTCGACCGGTGGGTACACGGCGGCTCAGGTCTTTGACGGATCGACCGGATCTTCCACCGGCAACGACCGTGTGGGTGCAACGATTGACAACGGCGCAACTTCGGCAACTGCGCTGGTTACGGATGAATCCAGTGGTGCGTTTGCGGCCGGTGACAAAGTTGTCGTGGCGATCGACGATCAGGTCGTGTCCTACACGGTTTCTGCAACGGATGCGGCTGCCGCGACCACGGGTGATATTGTTGCCATTGGCCTGAAGGCGAAGATTGAAGAGCTGGGTATCTCGGGTCTGACGGTCGACTATGACTCGGGTACGGCAGGCACCTTATCCGTTGCCAATGCGACCGGCACAGACATCTCGTTCTCGGCCCAGTACGTGAACGCGGGTTCGGGTGGTCTTGGCGCGTTGACCGGCATTGACGTTTCGACCGGTGCAGGGGCAACGGCCGCGTTGGCCACAATCGAAACGCTGATCGACACATCGATCGACGCATCGGCCGCTTTTGGTTCTTCGCAAGGTCGGATCGAGACGCAGAAAGAGTTCATTTCGAACCTGGCGGATTCGTTCAAATCCGGGATCGGCGCGTTGGTCGATGCGGATATGGAGGAGACCTCGGCACGCCTGCAGGCTCTTCAGGTTCAGCAGCAGCTGGCCACCCAGTCGCTGTCGATTGCCAATCAGGCACCGCAGTCGATTTTGTCTCTGTTCCGCTAAGTTCAGGACAATGGTCGGGGCGCGGCGACGCGCCCCGATACTAACCGCCAAATGGCGGATTACCGGAAGGATTTCACGTGACACCGCAAGCCCTTGCACAACGCGCATATGCACAGACCGCCGCGCCAACGCGTACCCCGCGAGACACTGAATACGAAGCGATTTCGAAAATCACACGCAGGCTCAAGGCCGCTGCGGCCGGTCAGCAGTCCGATTTTGGCGCATTTGTGCAGGCTCTGCATGAAAACCGGCGCCTGTGGACTGTATTGGCCAGTGGTGTCACCGACTCTGACAATGCTTTGCCCAATGATCTGCGTGCGCGGATATTCTATCTGGCCGAGTTTACCGAACAGCACAGCAGTCAGATACTAGGGAACAAAGCATCGGTTGAACCTTTGTTAGAGATCAACATGGCAGTCCTGCGCGGCCTTCGCCAAATGGGGGCGACCTGATGGCAGGATTGGTTTTGAAATTGGCACCGAAAGAGCGGGTTTTGATCAATGGCGTAGTCGTTGAAAATGGCGACCGGCGCAGCCGGTTTTCGATCATGACGCCCGAGGCAAACGTATTGCGCCTGCGGGATGCGATTCACCCGGATCAGGTAAATACGCCGGTTCGACGCGTCTGCTACGCCGCTCAGCTGGTGCTGTCTGGCGATATGGAACCTGATCAGGCCCGCCAACAATTGTTGCGCCGCGTCGAAGAGCTGAGCCAGGTCTTTACCGACGCCGATAGCCGCCGGGTTTTGTCCGAGGCAACCCAAGCACTGCTGGACCAGCAATTTTACAAATGCCTCAAGGCTCTGCGCGCGCTGCTGCCGCGCGAAGAGCGGCTGATGGCCTACCAGTAATGACGTTCCAGCCGGTCATACCTTCGGGCGGCATTGTCGGTTGGCGGTTTCTGCAGCGTACATATGACGCCCAGATCGACAGCTTTTCCTCATCCTCCGTCAACAAAAGGGACAGCGAGTACTTTCTGCAAAACATCAAAAAGGTCCAAACGGCAGAGGATCTGGTGTCCGACCGCCGGTTGTTGCAAGTCGCGCTGGGCACCTTTGGGTTGGAGTCTGACCTGGACAATCGCTATTTCATCCAGAAAATCCTGTCCGACGGAACAAAAGCCCAGGATGCGCTATCCAACCGTCTGTCCGACAAAAGGTATCGGCAATTTTCCGAGGCGTTTGGGCTGGGGCCGGGCGAGGTTCGCAAAACCGGGCTGATCATCAACATGGAGGACATTGCGCACGACAATGTCGTGTCGCGTTTTGAAATCGCGGTGGGCGAGTCAGATGAAACGATGCGTATCGCTTTGTATGCCCAGCATGCGCTGGGTGATCTGGCGCAAAAGGCGGGCAGCAAAGATACCAAATGGTTCGATTTGATGAGCCTGCCACCGCTGCGGCGCATGATGGAGACGGCACTTGGGTTGCCGTCCAGCTTTGGCCAGTTGAACATCGACAGACAGTTGGAAGTATTCAAACACAGGTTGTCAGGGCTGACTGGGTCCGACGACCTGACCCAGTTCAAGGATGAGGCCGCAGTCGGGCGGCTGACAGATCAATTCCTTGCCCGCAGTCAGATCGCCCAGCTTGAAAGCATCATTTCCCCGGCGCAGACCGCGCTGATCCTACTGGGCGGGTAAGGCATGGAAACCATTGGTCACGCACCCGAACCTTGATCAGAAACCCCAACACTCAGCGCTTTGAAAAATGCAAACCGATTGCGGAATTCAAGCGTTCAGAACGGCATCCGCGGAAGTTCTGAGAGCATATGACTCGACCGGTTGCGACACGTTATGCAGCTTGACGTCGCCAAGCGGCAAGGCATTCGCGCAAGCAGGCAGAATATCGGCAGACACGACGATCCTGTGGTTCTTGG
Organism: Ruegeria sp. CDSA034; assembly: GCF_059612275.1. Taxonomy (NCBI): domain Bacteria; kingdom Pseudomonadati; phylum Pseudomonadota; class Alphaproteobacteria; order Rhodobacterales; family Roseobacteraceae; genus Ruegeria; species Ruegeria sp. CDSA034. The sequence goes on along the minus strand of NZ_JBXWQH010000008.1, from coordinate 138,656 downwards.
TTTTTCCGTATTCACCCAGACGCGCAGCGATATTCGCGGCTTGTCCGATCACGGTAAAGTCCAGCCGTTCGCGCGAGCCGACATTGCCGTAGGTCACGCGCCCATAGGCAACGCCGATAGAGCAATCGCAATGCGCATCGGACCCTGATTGGCGCAGCTCTCCCAGTCTTTCGACGATATCGATGGCGCTGCGCTGGGCATTATCGCGGGCGGCTTTTGCATCCTCGCCTGCCGGAAACACGGCAAGGACAGCGTCGCCTATGAACTTTAGGACCTCGCCGCCATTTTCATGCACGATGCCAGAAACGGTTTCGAAAAAGTCGTTCAACAGATTGATATACGCCTCACGCCCAAGCTGTTCCTCAAGACTGGTCGAATTGCGGAGGTCGCAGAACATGATGGCAGCATCAATTTCATCGCCGTCACCGCGCCGGATTTCACCCCCAAGTACGCGCGCACCCGATCGTTTTCCGACATAGGTTTCCAGCAGGACCTGCGCGTTTTCGCGCTGCATGAAAACCTCATAGAACCGGGCGATGACCAGCGAACATTCGAACACCAGCCCAAGGTTTTCGGTTGTGAAACCGTCCGGGTGATCACAGGTCAGGGTCAGAACGTTGGTCCGCCCATCCGAGAACGGCAACGGCATGGCGACATAGTCGGTTGCCCCCTTTTCCCGCAGGTCTTCCATGATCGGAAAGCTGTTGTGGGGGTTTTCGGCGTTCAACCGCTGACGCACTCCGCCCAGCCCGTTCGACACATGGCGCAAAGGGCTGTTGATGTATGCCGGGTGGTCGTGGATTTCATAGGTCGGAACATTGGTCGAGATCTCAGCCTCGCCCTTTTCCCAAATATAGTGTTTGCCGGCGATCAAAGGGTGCAGGGACCATGTCAGAATGCTGAGGCGTTGAATGGCAATCCCGTGTTCCAGCATTTTCTCGGCCAGCGCTTTGGTGAACGCCTCAGGCGTGTTGTTTGCGGATGCCCCACGCATCAGCCAATCGATCAAAGGGCCACTGATATTGCCGTCTTGGGGTTCCCGCAGTTGGTTGTCGCCCAAATCGATCCGGGAATAAGCATTGGGTAAAAACCCGATATGCCCCTGAATGGCAGCGCTTTCGGGAAGAGCTTCTTCGTAGGCCCAAACGGAATTGGCGAGTCGTTCGTCGCCAAGAATGACGTCGTGATAGGTTGCGGTGCCCTTGAAGGGGCAAAAAGTCTGCAGCTCGGTTTCGTCGCTGAGATCCACCAGCACGTCTTCGCGCGGAATGTAGATCGTCGGCGGCAACCGTGTTTCGTACATGACTTTGGCGTTGCTGCTTTCGGCTAAAAGGGTCTGGTCCCGGTAAATCGCAATCTTACCATCTAACCGTTCGACCGAGATTCCATAGCCTTTTGGTCTTGCTGTGGCGTGGACGTTCATCCTCATCCTCCCTGGCGCGGGGTCCCTATAGGATGGGCCTTGTGAAGAGGTTTTCCAAGGGGCAGCCTCGGCATTCTTCTGCACGATAGCTGTGCGGTCCTAGTGGATCAGACCATCTGGATTACGTCCTTTTCGATGGACAACATATAACCTTTCTTGGCGATGTTCTTGACCAGCAATTCGCTGACCATCTGATTACCCAAAGCGTCACGCAGCCGTTTTATCCGCGTCGCACCAGCAGCTTCGTCACAATCGGCGGCGCTTTTGCCCGAAATCACCGCTTCGATCTGAACGCCGGACAGAACCTCGTCATCCAGTCGGGATTCGGCAAGGACTGACAGGGTCTCCATCGCAGCTGGGGTCAGTTTGAAGTCCATGTTGTTCAGATAGACGGTGTTTTCCTCGCGACTGATCAGTAGCGAGGTAACCTGAATGCCAGTTCGTTCGATCTGTGCCATCCGGCGGTTCAGCATGACCAGCATCACCAGAAACACTAGGGCCGTCACAAGCATGGCGCTGGCAAAGACCAACAATACGAAAATCACCATCCGATAGCTGGATAGGGTGTCGGCAAAGGCGGTGCCGGATTGGGCCAAAATCTCCAACAGCCGAATTTCGGTCTGCGAGGTCAAATCGCTTTCGACAAACAGCCGTTCAACACGCGCGTTAAAGGCGTTGGCGTCCGGCAAGGTCCAGAACAGAAAGACGGCGGCAGTGACAAGGATCAGTACGATCGCCACTATGCCTGCGCCGACCAGTCTTGTGCCAGATCGCCGGGTATCAGTAACGGAGATAGAATTGTCCGGCATTGGCCTTCCTTTTATCCAACCCTTCTGGCCCAAAGACAGACATGACATTCAACAATGTCCAGCCCGACGCGCTGAGGCGTTTTGAGGCTTCTTGCTGAGCCTGGCCTTTGTCACAGGCCGAAACCTGCATCACGCCGTAATGCAGTCGCAGCGGATTGTCCTGCTTGGCCTTGTAATCCGCATAGCACTCTGCCGACGCAGCAGTACCAAGCGATATCAGGGCCGCAACGGCCAGAGAAGAGAGGATTGGTTTCATAGGCTGCATCCTGCGCATGGGTTTGCACGATATTCAATAACATAAGGGGTTTGAGGGGGGTGATATCGGATAACACCCGCCCGTTATTGCTTGTCTGAAGGGAGCGGACCCAGTGTTGGGGCATCACGTTTGCGGTCTGTGTCGGATCGCCCCGAAACACCAGGAAGGACACGCATCATGCACCGGAAGTTCATCGCCCTTATCGTTGCCACCGCTATCACCATCACCGGCGTCTCAGCCTCGCAGGCGCGCGCGGCGGATGCCAAGGACATCCTTGGCGGGCTTGCCGCCATCGCGATCATCGGTGCCGGGGTCCACTACTACAACAAGGAAAAACGCAAGGACCGGACGACGCGTCATCAGACCTATACGCCTCAGCCTTATGTGGCCCAGCCCAGTTACCCAGTGCGCCCCTTGCCGCAACACGTCGCGCGATATGATCTGCCGCAGAAATGCCTGCGCAAGTTTAGCGCCTATTCGAACAATCACCCGCTTCTGGCACCGAAATGCCTCAAGAAGCACTACAAACATGCCAACAGCCTGCCGCAAGAGTGCAAGGTCGGTTTCTGGAACGGCAATAAGGTGAACCGGGCATATGAACCCGCATGCCTGCGCCAGAAGGGATACCGCGTCGTTTACAAGTAATCTCTTTCGAGCAGGAGCGGTGCCACAGAAGCGCCGCGTAGGAGAGGGTGGCGCAAGCCGCCCTCTCTTTTTTGTCTTGCGGTGGGGCGCGAATCGCGGTTTTCGGTTGGTATGACAACGCCAAATTATTCGATTGAACAGGCGGCAGTGGCGCAAGGGTACGTACGCATTGCCGGTGTGGATGAGGTCGGCCGTGGGCCATTGGCCGGGCCAGTGGTCGCGGCCGCCGTGATTTTGAACCCCGTAGATTTTCCCGAGGGGTTGAACGATTCCAAGAAACTGACGGCGAAACGACGGGCTGTTTTGGATATCGCCGTACGGGACCGGGCTGAATTTGCGATAGCTGAAGCCTCGGTTGCCGAGATTGACGAACACAACATCTTGCGTGCCTCGCATCTCGCGATGGAACGTGCTGTCGCGGCCCTGGATCCGCCGCCCGACTATCTGCTGATCGACGGAAACATGATCCCACGGGGTTTGACGATCCCGGCGCAGGCGGTGGTCAAAGGTGACGCGCATTCCGTTTCGATTGCGGCGGCTTCGATCATTGCCAAAAACTGGCGCGATCAACTGATGGTGGATTTGGCGCAACAGCATCCAGGCTATGGATGGGAGAAGAACGCAGGCTATCCGTCAAAACAACACAGGGAAGCGCTGCAAAAACTTGGTGTGACCCCACATCATAGGCGTTCGTTCAAGCCGGTACACAATATCTTGTATCAAGAGTAAATCGTAAGCCGCTGATTCAAAAAAGAAATTGACGGCGAATCGACTTTGACTCATCCTTGTCTCAACCAAATGAGCGCAAAAGCGCCGTGGAACTTGAGGCAGAGATATGACAACGACAACCAAAAAGGGCGCAACAGCGCTCCCTTTAAACACGATTCTATCCGGGGACTGCATCGATGTGATGAACAGTCTGCCCGCGGAGTCGGTTGACCTGATTTTCGCGGATCCCCCGTATAATCTGCAGCTTAAAGGCCAGTTGCACCGCCCCGATAACAGCCAGGTTGATGCGGTCGACGATCACTGGGATCAGTTTTCAAGCTTTGGTGTTTATGACCAGTTCACCCGCGAATGGCTGAAAGCGGCGCATCGTCTGCTCAAGCCCAATGGCGCGATTTGGGTGATTGGGTCCTACCACAACATTTTTCGCGTCGGTACAGCCCTGCAGGACGCCGGATACTGGATTCTGAACGACGTTGTCTGGCGCAAATCGAACCCGATGCCGAATTTCCGCGGCAAGCGGTTTACCAACGCGCATGAGACGATGATTTGGGCCTCAAAGCGCGAAGGTGCTAAGTATACTTTCAACTACGAAGCCCTGAAAGCGCTGAACGAAGGTGTGCAGATGCGCAGCGATTGGGTTCTGCCAATCTGCACCGGGCATGAGCGCCTCAAGGATGAAAACGGCGACAAGGCGCACCCGACACAAAAGCCGGAATCCCTGTTGCACCGTGTCCTGATCGGTTCGACCAACCCCGGTGATATTATTTTGGATCCGTTCTTTGGCACGGGTACCACTGGTGCTGTCGCCAAGATGCTGGGCCGCGAATTCATCGGGATCGAACGCGAGGAAAGCTATCGCAAGGTCGCCGAGAAGCGGATTTCCAAAGTCCGCAAGTTCGACCGTGAGGCGCTGGAAGTCAGCGCCAGCAAGCGCGCTGAACCGCGCGTGCCCTTCGGTCAGCTGGTCGAACGTGGCATGCTGCGCCCGGGTGAAGAGCTTTATTCGATGAATCAACGCCACAAGGCCAAGGTTCGGGCTGACGGAACGCTGGTGGGCGACAACGTCAAAGGTTCGATCCACCAGGTCGGCGCGCATCTGGAAAACGCGCCCTCTTGCAATGGCTGGACTTACTGGTGCTTTAAACGCGATGGGAAAACGGTGCCGATCGACGTTTTGCGTCAGCAGATCCGGGCCGAGTTACACAACTGATTTCAAGAATACCGCCGGTGCCTGTGGCCTGACACAAGGCACTACGCCTTGCCCCGCCGATCTCGGCGGGGTCTTTTGTTTTATTCTTCATTCAGTTCCGATATGAGATTCCTTGTCCTGCTGCTTACGGAAGGAACCTTGGCAATGTCGGATACCACAGCCAGCGAATCCCGATTTGGGCGGTTTTTTGTGACACAGCCAGACAAGTATGATCTGGACAACAAGTACACCGAGGCTGCGCTGGAACGGCACAAGCGCGAAGGGTTGGAACTTGCCGTCCGCGCCCGCTGGGTGGCGATGGGCCTTACCGGCATTTTGTTGATCTACCTGAACCCCCATTGGGACGTTCTGTGGTATCACTTCATCCTGTTATTGATTTGCGCCAATGGTTGGTTGATCCGGCGGGCTGGCAGCGTGGGCCAGTCACGGGTCGAGCTTTTACTGATCTTCGTCGACTTGCTGATTATGACTTTGGGGATGATCGTGCCGAACCCGTTCAGCGATGATGTTCGACCGCTGGCAATGCAATACCGGTTCGACAACTTCCAGTATTTCTTCATCATTCTGGCCGCGGGAACTCTGGCCTATTCGTGGCGCACAGTCGTGGCTATCGGCACGTGGACGGCGGCGATGTGGACGGTAGGCTGGATCATCGCCTGGTGGGTGGCTACGCCAATCCCGGGCATCAGTGAGCGCGTGTACGAGGCATTGGCCGGGTATCCGGATGTTGCGGAGTTGCTGGACCCCAACAGTTTCATGGTCCCTCAGCGTATTCAGCAGGTGATCGTATTCCTAATGGTCGCGGTTACGCTTGGTATCTCGATGCGGCGGCTCAATCGATTGTTGATGACAAATGCCGGGCTTGAGAGGGAGCGTGCAAACCTGTCGCGATATTTCTCTCCGAATGTCGTGGACGAACTCAGCCAGAATGATGAGCCGCTCAAGCAGGTTCGCAAAGAAGACATCGCCGTTTTGTTCATCGACATCGTGGGGTTTACCAAATTCGCGGCCGGGCGCGACCCGTATGAAGTCATCGAAGTTTTGCGTGGGTTTCACGCGCGAATGGAAACCGAAGTGTTTCGCCATCATGGCACGTTGGACAAATATCTTGGGGATGGTTTGATGGCCACATTCGGTACGCCGGTGACGACCCCATTGGATGCCAGTAACGCGGTGGCTTGCGCGCGCGATATGGTGGATGTGATTGATCGCTGGAACCTGGAGCGGCGACGGGCAGGTGAGCCGCAAATTCGTGTAGGAATTGGGGTTCACTATGGCTCGGTGGTATTGGGAGATATCGGAGCGAACCGACTGGAATTTGCGGTTATCGGGGATGCGGTGAATGTCTCCGCCAAGCTCGAAGCGATGACGCGTGACCTTGGTGTTCGCGTGGTGCTGAGTGACGCGGTCCGGGCACAGGTGATGCAGGAGGGCAATAACGCCGCCGACCTGACAGCAGGTTTTGTGAAGCATGAAAACCAGCCGGTTCGCGGGGTGCAGGGCACTATGGATATCTGGGCGCAATAGGACGGGCAGCTCCCGCCGGTCGGCCACGCATCAAAGATGCGCGTCATTCCGTTGGGCCGGGCTGCGCGCGGGCGCGCGCTGCGGTCACGAACGCGGCAACGGGTTGCGAGATCTGTTGTACGGCTTCCAATCAGTGACTTCGGGATAATATTGCCGCCGCCAGGCCCGAACGCGGGGGTTCATGACGCGCCGCCAAAGCGGTGGGACCATCGCAGCGACGGTCATAACCGGATAGCCATAGGGCAGTTGCGGGGCCGCATCTTCCGAATGATGCTGCAGCAGCGGAAAGCGCCGGTTGGGTTTGTAGTGATGGTCCGAGTGACGCTGCAGGTTGATCAGCAGCCAGTTCGACGCTTTTTGCGAGGCGTTCCACGAATGGCGCGGCTGGACATGCTCGTACTTGCCATCGCCAAGGTGTTTGCGGGTCAGGCCGTAATGTTCGACGTAGTTCACCAGTTCCAGCTGCCATATGGCGACGCCCGCCTGCACCAGGAACAGGGCAACGCCCGGCCATCCCCCGACCACGAAAGCCAACGCCAGCATACCCGCCTGAAGCGCCCAATAGCGCCAGAACGGGTTCGCGGGGTCGGTCCACGGACGTTGCTTGCGCCCCAGCTTGTCCCTTTCTGCGTGGAAGGCGGACGCAAGGCATTGCCACAGAACGCGCGGATAGAAGCGGTGAAACCCTTCATTGTACCGTGCAGTGACCGGATCGCGTGGTGTTCCGACATAGCGATGGTGAACCAGCAGGTGCTCTGACCGGAAGTGAGAATACAACACCATGGCCAGTAGAATATCACCCAGCCAACGTTCCGACCGCCCTTTCTGGTGCATTAGTTCATGGCTGTAGTTGATCCCGATGGTGCCCGAGATCACACCCATCCCGAAGAACAATCCAATCTTGCTAAAAACAGACAGGTGATCGGTATGTGTGGCGTACCAGAGCAACCCAAACAGCGTAAGAAACTGAACCGGGGCCCATGCCTTGGTCAGCAGAATGTACCATTTGAGACCGCCGTCCGGCGTGGCCGGATCGGCATTTTCAAGGTTCAGCCCCGTTAACCGATCCAGAACTGCAAACGCCCACCAAGTCGAAAGAGGCACAAGCAAGACCCACCAACCTCCGGCAACGGCGGTAAGCCAAATGACGGGGATCAGCAGGAAGGACACCCAGAAGGGCAATGCCGCTTGCCAGCGTGACAGACTGTCTGATGCGATCATCGCTTCGCTCCGAGAAACTGTGGGCAGACTAGCCTCACCCGGCAATGCCACACAATGGGTTACGTAGAGCGCCAGAGGTCATACGCTTTGCGCATAACAGTAGGTAGGTCACTGGGGCGGAAAGCGTGTTTTTCCATTACAATCAGATCGTCATGCGACCAGCCGACCGGCAGCGTGGTCGTCCAGATGCGCAGGATCAGGTGGAAATGGGTAAAGGTGTGGCGTACCTCACCCGGCAGCACCTGCCATTTGCACGGAAAGGGCGGTGCCTCGGCCGGGCCGTCTGACCATTCTGATCCGGGCCAGCCCAGCATGCCACCCAGCAGGCCCTTGTCGGGACGACGTTCCATCAGAAAGGCTCCGTTATCGCCTTGGGCTATATAAACATGGCCGTATCGCGTGGATTTGGGCTTTTTTGGAGTCTTGCGTGGCAAATCGGATTGCGTTCCAGCGGCGCGAGCGGCGCAGGGGGCTTGCACCGGGCAGATACCGCAGGCCGGAGATTTTGGTGTGCAGATTGTTGCCCCCAGATCCATGACCGCCTGCGCATAATCACCCGGTCGCGTGGCAGGCGTAAGTGCAGCCGCATGCTTTTTCAGTTGCGGTTTTGAACCGGGCAAAGGGTCGTGAACGTCGAAAAGTCGGGCCATAACCCGTTCCACGTTGCCGTCCAACACGGTTTCGGGCCGGTCGAAGGCGATGGCGGAAATTGCAGCGGCGGTGTAGGGACCGATTCCCGGCAAATTGAGGAGCGCGTCATAGGTATCGGGGAACGTTCCACCATGCTGTTCGGCCACAACCCGGGCGCATTTCAGAAGGTTCCTCGCACGCGCGTAATAGCCAAGCCCTGCCCATTCCCCCATAACCTGATCATCCGGGGCAGCGGCCAGTGCCTTAACTGTCGGCCAACGGGTTGTGAATCGCACGAAATAGTCGCGCACAGCCGCAACAGTGGTCTGCTGCAGCATGACCTCGGACAACCAAATGCGGTAGGGGTCGGGCATCACACCCGCAGCCCGATCGGCTGGAGCTACGCGCCAAGGCATCTCGCGGGCATGGCGGTCGTACCAATCCAGCAGCGCACTGCTCACGTCAAATTCACCGGAGTCACGCAAGTTTTATCTATCTCTCTGTCGGGTTTCGCTGGCGCCTGTTGTCCTGCCCTTTACAATAGCGGCGCAGGAGTTGGAAACCAGATGCAGCGCAGACGTTCTTCGACCCGCGGGTTCAAACGCACCGCGACATTGCTGAACGACCAGATCAGGCGCGCCGGTGAAAGCCGGGGCTTTGCCGTATCACGCCTGCTGACCCATTGGTCCGAGATCGTTGGACAGGATATGGCCGCTATCGCGCGACCGGTAAAAGTGGGTTACGGGAAGGGTGGCATTGGCGCCACGCTGACGGTACTGACCACTGGCCCGCAGGCTCCGATGCTGGAGATGCAGAAGGAACAATTGCGCGGCAAGGTGAACGCGGTTTATGGCTATAACGCCATCAGCCGGGTACGCATCACCCAGACCGCTCCGACAGGATTTGCCGAGGGGCAGGCCAGTTTCGACCACAAGCCGAAACAAGCGAAACCCAAGATCGAACCAGAAATAGCAGCCGAGGCGGACCGGGCTGCGCAAGAAGTTCACGATGGTGATCTGCGCGCAGCCCTTGAACGTCTGGGCCGTAACGTTTTATCCAAGCAAAAACGCTGAGAAAGGGCTGAGAAATGAGCCGTATTGCAACCGGAATTTGTGCGGCCGTCGCCGTGGCCGCTGGCGGTTATTGGCTGTCGCTGTCGAATTCCAACCCCGCCTATCCGCTGATTAGCAGCGCCGAGGCGCAAGAGGCCGATCTGGACACCTCGACCATCGTCGAGATGACTCTGGGTGCCGAAGACGCACCGGTCGAGATCATCGAATATGCGTCCTATACCTGCCCGCATTGTGCGAATTTCCACACGGGAGCGTACAAGCAGCTCAAGAAAGATTTCATCGACACAGGTAAGGTGAAGTTCATCTATCGCGAGGTCTACTTTGACCGCTATGGCCTGTGGGCGTCAATGGTTGCGCGCTGCGGCGGGCCCGAAAAGTTCTTTGGCATCTCCGACCTGATCTACGAAGGCCAGTCCGAGTGGACCAAAGCCGGTGGTCCCGCTGAAATCGTGGACGAGCTGCGCAAAATCGGGCGTCTGGCTGGTATCGACAATGATCAGCTTGAAGCCTGCTTGCAGGACGGAACCCGCGCGCAGACGCTGGTCGCCTGGTATCAGGAAAACGCCGAGCGCGACGGTATTCAGGCGACCCCATCCTTCATAGTGAATGGCAAGTCGGTTGAGAATCAGTCCTATGACGGCTTCAAAAAGCTGATCGAAGACGAACTGGGCAGCTAATTGCTTTTACGACCGGCTCAATCCGGGCCGGTCGTCCTTCAGGGCGACGGTGCGACCTGCAAAAGCATCTGCCTGACCTTGTCTGCCTCATCGACCTTCAAACGAACCGGAAGCGTGATGACCTTGCTGCGAAACGCAGCGGGCAGGCGAACGGCGTCTTTTTCCGTGGTGACCATTTGCGCGCGCAACAAGCGGGCTTCGTTTTCAAGACGAGTCATCAAGGCGGGTGTCAGCGGCTGGTGGTCATCCAGCGCTTCGGCTCGCAGCAAGGTCGCGCCTTGTTGGCGCAAAGTGGCGAAGAACTTCTCGGGGTGTCCGATGCCTGCAAAGGCAAGAACGGGCGTATCGCTCCAATCCATGCCGGTTTGCAGCGGCTCAACCGCGCCGGTCGTATGTGGGACGGACAGTTTTTTTCCCCAACGTTCGGCAAACTCGATTTGGGAATCAGCTTCGCCAAGGGACAGCACTAGATCAGCGCGCCGTAATCCGACTTCCACCGGTTCCCTCAGGGGGCCAGCCGGCAAGCACAGCCCATTTCCAAATCCGCGCGATGCGTCCACCACAATGACCGAGAAATCCTTCGCAACCGAGGGGTTTTGAAACCCGTCGTCCAGCACGACGACTGTGGCACCCGCCGCGGCGGCTGCCTTTGCTCCAGCAGCGCGGTCTTTGGCGACCCAGACATCGGCAAAAGCCGCCAGCAACAGGGGCTCATCCCCGACCTGCGCCGCGGTATGCTTGCCGGGGTCCACGCGCACCGGTCCTTCGAGCGAGCCGCCATGGCCGCGCGTGACCACATGTGTCTCATGCCAGGCATCGCGCAATTGCTCGATTACCCAGATCACAGTCGGGGTCTTGCCGGTGCCGCCCGCGTTCAGGTTGCCAATACAAATGACAGGAATACCCGGGTTAATGCCGGGTTCCGAGGCGACCCGACGCGCCGTAGCGCCAGCATAGAGCCGCCCAAGCGGTGCCAGCATTCGAGCGCGCAGGTCCAGCCGATCTGGCGCGGTTTTCCAGAAATCAGGTGCTCGCATCGTCTGCACTCCGCTGGTCCAGGTAGTCCTGAATCATGTCGATCAGGTGATCCGCCTGAGGCGCACCTTCGGTTACGATCTGCCACCCGGCCAGTGCCATATTGGCGGCCTGATCCGGCGCCAACAGCTCGACCACTGCATCGCCCAGCTCGGTGGCGGACCTGACTGTGCGCGCGGCCCCCGCCCTGTCGAGCTGATCGTAAAGCTGTTGTTGGCTGTGCACAAATGGTCCGTGGATCAAAGCAGAGCCCAGCGCCGTGGCGATCAGCGGGTCCGCCCCCCCGGCGCCGCGTTCCAGAGAGCTGCCCATGAAGGTAACGGGCGATACCCGCTGCCAAAGACCCAGATCCTCGGGCACGGCGGAGAGGATCACCTGTGTCATATCCTCGATCGTCCCGCTTTCATCCCAGTTGGTGCAACGCAGATCCATCGCTTCAAGCCGCCGATGCAGCGGTCCGGCTTCGGCAACATCGGCCACTTGCAATACCAACGCCAAACGCGGCAGCATGCGCATTGCCTGTCTATGGGCGCTGAGGACCGAGATGAATTCTTTGTCCTGGACCCACGCCGCTAACCAGACCGGTCGGCCAGACAGCGCATGGTTCACCTCGATCAGCTCGTCCTCGGGCCATGGGCGCGGATTGGGGCTGATATGAAGGGGCGGTGCCTCTTGCACCTTGTTCGAAGCGACGCCTAGCCGCCGAATTTGACGGGCGATTTCCGGTGTCGTGCACAGGATCGTCTGAAAACAGTCAATCGTGTATCTTGTGATATCGGGTAACCAACGGCCGCCCCGTGCGATTTTCACGTCCGCCTGTGCTTCGATCAACATCAGGGGAATCCCGCGTTCCTCGGCGCGCGTGATCACGTTAGGCATCAGGCCGCCCCCGACCCATATTCCGATATCCGGACGCCAATGGTCCAGAAACGCGCGCGCAGCCCCGGTTTGTTCGGCGGGCAGGTTGACCAAAGGGTATCCGCTGCTGGCCCACCTTGTCAGATCTGCATCGGGTGGCGCGGTCAGAACCACCGACAGATTGGGGCGCGTCTGCTGCAACCGCTGGCAAAAATCAACAATAGCGCGGTGACGTTCCCACGCATTTATGTGCAACCACAGAACCTCGCCCTCGGGGCGCGCAATATCGCCGTTGCTGGCGGTATTCTGCATACCCCAGGACAGCACGCGATAGGCGGCAAGGCTTAACGAGCGTGGCTTGCTCATGGTGCGATTCCAGGGCTTTCCGGTTCGAGTTGTTCCGACAGTAGCCCATAAACACCTGAACCCGCAGCGATCACACCGTTCAGACGCGGAGTTTCATTGTTGAACCGCAGAGGCAGCCCCGCGCGGTCCGAACACCGGCCGAGGGCTTCGCGTATAATCAGATCACCGGCGGCGATGTCCCATTCCCAACTGGGCCTGAGGGTCATCATCCCGTCAAATCGTCCCTGTGCAACAAGGGCCATGCGATAGGCCAGAGATGGCCTGTAGTTCCGTTTGAACTCGGGTACCTGCCCCTGACGCCAGTGTTGCGGCTGCATGTTGGGTTTCGCGGCCAACACCTCGGCGCTTTCTAACACACCGAGTTCGCTGACCCGAATCTTTTCGGCGTTGAGCGTAGCATCCTGACCTTTTGCTGCGGCATAAAGCAGGTTTCGCAAAGGCAGGTAGATCACAGCGGCCGTCACTTCGCCCTGTTCGGCGATAGCCAATGAGTGGGCCCAGGTCCGCGAGCCTTCGGCAAAGCTGCGGGTGCCGTCGATGGGATCAATGATGAAAACACGGTCTTTCGATAGCCTGTCAGTTGAATCCTCGGTTTCCTCGCTCAACCAGCCATACCCCGGACGCGCTGCGGGCAGCATTTGCTCAAGCATCTCGTTCACGGCAAGATCAGCTTCGGTCACCGGGCCGGCCCCGTCGGGTTTATCCCAGCGTTGCGCCGTTGTCCCCGAAAACCGAGTGGCGATCTTTCCGGCCTCTAATGCGGCGTCAATCAGCAGTTGCAGGTCAGGTGCCGGCAAGTGTCATTCCTTCGATCAGGATCGATGGCACCACGCGGGACAAGTACGCACGTGCGTCATTTGCCGGAATAATCCGTTTCAGCATGTCACGCAGATTGCCAGCGATCGTGCATTCGTTGACGGGATGGGTGATTTCCCCGTTTTCGACCCAAAAGCCTGATGCCCCACGTGAGTAGTCGCCGGTATTGGGGTTGATCGTCGATCCGATCATCGAGGTCACCAGCAGGCCGGTTCCCATGTCACGCAGCAGATCGTCCCGGCTGTGCGTGCCTTGGGTCAGGCTCAGGTTCCAGTTGCTGGGCGACGGGGGGCCGGACACGCCACGCGCCGCATTCCCGGTCGAGGTCATGCCCAGTTTTCGTGCGCTGGCCAAATCCAGGGTCCACCCGGTCAGTACTCCGTTTTCAACAACGGCCCTTCGCTGTGTTGGCAAACCTTCGGCGTCAAAGGGGCGAGAGCCCGAGATACGCGGGCGATGCGGGTCTTCGATCAGTGACAGGTGTTCAGGCAGGACCTGCTCTCCCAGGCTGTCCTTCAGCCATGACGCACCTCGGGCAATGGCGGCGCCGTTGCTGGCGGCCAAAAGATGACCGATCAGCGAAGACGAAATCCGCTCGTCGAACAGGACAGGGAATGTGCCTGTCGCGGGTTTTTGTGCCCCAATCAGCGCAACGGCGCGTTCACCTGCCGAGCGGCCAATCTCATCAGGGCTGCGCAGGTCACTCTGGAATGTGCGGCTGTCGCCGTCGTAGTCGCGTTCCATCCCTGTGCCTTGGCCCGAGATAGCAACGCAAGAGGTCGAGCGGCTGCTGCGGGAATACCCGCCGGAAAAGCCATTTGTGGCAGCCAGATGCACGCGGTGGGTGCCATAAGCGGCCGCGGCGTCTGATACTTGGGACACGCCTTCTATGGCCAAAGCGGCAGCTTCGGCAGCCAGTGCATCCTGCAAAAGCGTATCCGCCGACGGTTCCGGCGTCGGGTCGAATTGTTCCAGCGCCGCGATATCCCAGTCTTTTGCAAGCTGGTCGGGCGTGGCCAACCCTGTAAAAGGATCTTCCGGAGCTTCGTTTGCCATGGCCACTGCACGTTGCGCCATCGCCGTCAGCGTTTCGGGGCGACTGTCCGAACTTGAGACGATCGCCTGCCGCTTGCCTAGAAACACACGCAGTCCCAGGTCGGTGCCTTCGGACCGTTCGGCGTGCTCCAGCGCGCCACCGCGGACTTCAACCGATACCGATGAGCCATCCAGAACGATGGCATCCGCCGCTTCGGCCCCGGCTTTGCGGGCCGCGTCCAGCAGATTATGGCTGATTTCTTCGGGTGTGCGGGTCATGAGGCCTCCGGTCTGTGTGCATTCGACCTAGCCTTGGACCGCCGGTCTCGCAAGGCCTGCGGCTATTTTAGGTTGAGCAAACTATTGAAATGGAATTCGCCACGATGCGCCCGGTGCCGGAGTTCGCACCACGGGCGAAGGATTGGGAAGGCAGCGGTGCCGCCTTCCCGAAGTGTTACTTGATACGCTGGCCGTTCGCCAGAATCTGACCATCCGCAGTGAATTCGATTTCCGAATTCAGCGTGTCGGGCTCGTCACCCGGTACGGCCATCAGACCCATCATCATCCGAGCGCCCATTGCATCGCTGTCCGACACCAGCCCCATCTCGATCAACTTGTCGATCAGTTCGTTGGCACCATTCAGTTTCAGCTTGGCAACGCCGGTCGGCGTGGGCATTCCGTCGAACTCTGAGACGTTGGAGTTGTCGAAGGTGAAATCGCCTTCACCGGTCAGCTTGGCTCCGACCAGAGACACCAGCAGTTCGTTGATCTTCAGCGAGTGTAATTCGCCCGGTGCTGCGTCAGATGTATCCAGGTTTTCGACTGCGGTAGGATCAAAGATGTTCAACAGAACCTTGGCGGTCCCGGTCGTGTCCAGCGCAATCGTCGCCGGGTCGCGCGGCAGTGCGCCTGCTGGGTCGAACATGCTCCACAGAATATCCGACATGGTGAAGTCGGTCAGGTTCATGGCGAACCCAAACGGTTGGATTTCCTCGGATTTCTGCACCGGAATTTCAAACTTGAACCCGGCATTCTCCATCGCGATTTCGATCGGGAAAGGCAGGTCGGCCGTCGTCACTGCGACTTTCGCGCTGTTCTGCTCGATGTCATAGGCAAGACGCTCTGCGTCGATGCTGGCGCCAAATTTGCCACCCTGAGACTCGCTTCCGACCGAGAATGCCTCGCCTTCGCTGGTGCCTGCAATCGCGTTCTGGCCGGATCCGTAGGTGAACAGCCCCGAGAACGAGAAGCCCGCCTCATAGAAGGCCTGCGGGTCCGAGATGTCGAATTCGGATGGGATAACGTTTGTGCCCTCAAACGCCAGCTGGCTCATCGAGCCGTCAACCCTAGCCGTGTCGCCGCTGTCCGGGTCCTGGAACGCCATATCATAGGTCATCCCACCCGCGGTGAACTTCTGATCAATGTCACGGTTTTCGCCGATTTTCATGACCGAGCTGCCAGCCAGATCTGTCATGTTTAAGCTGAGCGCGAGCGCATCAGCGGGCATCTTTTCGCCGTCCACATTCAGACCATCCAGCTTGATACCTATCGTGTCGGCCGAATAGTCGTAGGTCATTTCGTCGGGCGAGCCTGAAACGACCAGGTTCATTCCGGTCTCAGAATAGTTGATATCGACCGAGAATTCCTCGCCATCTCCCTGGCCGGACACGGTCATCACATAAGTGTCAGGGAAATCGATGCTGACCGTGCCGTCGCCGTTTTCCGTCAGGCTCATTTCCGGAACGACCATCTGGAAGGTTGCATCCTCTTCCGGCAGGTCCATCGAAACAGCCATGTCGGCAATCGTAGTTACATTGCCTGAAACGGTTTCGTCGCCCGAAACGGTGTACCCCATCTGACCCAGATAGGTTTTCCAATCATTCCAGACATCCTGCGAGGTCAGGTCGGCAAGTGCGCCTTGTGTGATAACGGCATATGCCAATACAGCACCGCAACTGCGGCGAAGGAAAACGGACATTACAGTACCCTTCTAGATAATTTTGCCGGCATCGTCGTGCTTGTGACGTCGGGCGTCAAGGGGCAAGGGCTGGACCCTTTCCCCCTTCGCGCGGTAAGCATTCACACAAATTCAAACCGTTGGAGGTATAGGAACCAAATGCAGGGGAAAACCGTACTGATAACTGGGGCCAGCCGCGGCATCGGAGCAGAGGCAGGGCGCCTTTTTGCCGCAGCAGGTGCGAACGTGGCGCTGCTCGCGCGTAGCCGCGATCAGATCGCCGCATTGGCAACTGCGCTGGGCGAAAACGCAATCGCACTGGAATGTGACGTCAGTGATTTTGCGCAGGTTGAACAGGCTGTGGCAGATTGCGTCGACCGCTTTGGTGGTTTGGATGTTCTGATCGGGAATGCCGGTGTTATTGACCCGATCTTCCATCTTTCGAACGCGGATGTCGCGGCCTGGGACAAGGCGATAGACATAAATCTCAAGGGTGTGTTCTACGGAATGCGCGCTGCCCTGCCCATCATGCGCGCAGCAGGTGGAGGCACCGTGCTGACCGTATCATCAGGCGCGGCCTCGAACCCGGTTGAGGCATGGAGCCACTATTGTGCCTCCAAGGCTGGTGCAAAAATGCTGACGGAATGCCTCCATCTTGAGGAATCGTTGCACGGTATCCGCGCCATGGGTCTGTCCCCGGGCACCGTGGCGACGGATATGCAGCGGGTAATCAAGACAAGCGGTATCAACGCCGTCAGCCAGTTGGATTGGAGCGATCATATTCCCGCCGATTGGCCAGCCAAAGCGCTGCTGTGGATGTGCACGTCCGATGCGGATGAATTTTTGGGATCCGAAATCTCGTTGCGGCGTGAAGATATTCGACAAAGGGTTGGGCTGACGTGATCGAACTAAACAAAGAAGACGGTTTGTGGATTGTTACGTTGAACAACCCCGGCAAAGCCAACGCGCTGACCGGGGCGATGCTGACTGAGCTGGCCGAAATTGCCGAAGCCGCCACTGAGGCACGCGCGTTGATCCTGACCGGGACGGGCAGTGTGTTCAGTGCCGGGGCGGATCTGGCTGAGGCACGCGCGGGGCTTGCAACTTCGGATGTATGGGAGCGTTTGTCGGGCGCAATCGCCGCCCTGCCATGCCTGACGGTCGCCGCGTTGAATGGAACCCTGGCTGGGGGAGCGAACGGTATGGTGCTGGCCTGCGATATTCGAATTGCAGTCCCGTCCGCCAAGTTCTTCTATCCCGTGATGAAACTGGGGTTTTTACCGCAACCGTCTGATCCCGCCCGCATGTCAGCCCTGATCGGACCATCCCGCACCAAGATGATCCTGATGGCCGGGCAAAAGATCACCGCGGATGAGGCTTATACCTTTGGTCTGGTGGACCGGGTGGTGGCACCGGATGCGCTGATGCAGACAGCGCGTGAACTGGTCGCTGATAGCACCGCCGCCGACCCCAAGATCGCTGCCGGTATTGCCGGGCTGTGCGGATGAGGCTGTCTGGCCTGCGACTACGCGTCGCCGATCCTGAACAACTGGGCAAATTCTATACGGATGTCCTTGGGATGCCGGTTCAGGCCCAGGGGGTGAGCCTGCGCATCGGCTATCCGGGGCAGGACGCCGATTTGCTGCTGATGCCTGGCGGCGGCGGATACACCCATGACACAGGACAACGCTATTGGAAGATCGGCATCACCGTTCCGGATGTCGATCTGGCGGCCGCTTTCCTGCGCGAAAAGGGAATTGAGGTTTCGGACCCGAAGCAGTTTCTGAACATCGGGTATATGTGCCATCTCAAAGACCCCGAAGGGTTCGTGATCGAGCTGCTTCAGCATGATTTCGAAGGCAACCGGCCGCTAAACGCAGCAGATCCGAGCGATCCGTTTGCGCAGGCTTGTATCGGCCAGATCACCCTGCGCACCGGAAATATAGAAGCCGAGGATGAATTCTGCCGGGGCAAGGGCATGCGCCTGCTTTCGATGCAGGACATTGGGCAATACGGCTTTGATCTGCATTTTTACGCGTTCACCGACGAGGCTCCGCCAAATCCAGACCCTTGGTCAGTAGGAAATCGCGAATGGCTGTGGAAACGCCCCTACACAACGTTGGAGTTCCAACACGTCAAAGGCGTCAGGTTTGCCAATGTACCCGATTATCGCGGGTTGGAGTTTCAGGGGCTTGCCGCGCCGACGCGGGACGCGTTTGGCGACCCGGTTAATCCCGGCTGATCAACGACCTCGACGCTTGCCCGGAACTTTCGAGCGAAAGCCGGGCGGGCGTTTGCGAACCCAATTCAGGAATTTCTCCAACCTCGGATGGGCGCGCAGGGCCTCGACGCTGTTGAATTCACGGGCCAATTCCGCCTCGGTCAGGGTCGCATGCACCTCTTTATGGCAGATCTGGTGCAGCAGGACGGTGGGTCCGCCCTTGCCCCCTTTGAGTTTTGGGATCAGATGGTGCAGGCTTCCGCCCCCGTCCGGGATCGGGCGGTTGCAGAGCGGGCAGGTCGGATCGCGGTTCGTCATGACGAGGGTAAGGTTGCGTCAGGTGGCGCGAAAGGCAAGAGGGCAGGGATGGCAAAGGCACTGGTGATCGGCGGCGGACCCGCAGGCCTGATGGCGGCCGAGGAAATAGCCAAAGCCGGGCATTCTGTTGTTGTGGCCGAGGCCAAGCCTTCGGTGGCGCGAAAATTCCTGATGGCCGGGAAGTCCGGGCTGAATTTGACCAAGGACGAGCCGCTTGAGACTTTGCTGGGATCCTATGGTGAGGCTGCGACCTGGTTGCGACCAATGATTGCCGAGTTTGATGCCTCGAACGTGCAAACATGGGCGCAAGGGTTGGGGCAAGAGCTGTTCACAGGCTCGACCGGGCGGGTGTTTCCGACATCGATGAAGGCCTCTCCGCTGTTGCGGGCGTGGCTGGCACGGCTGGCAGAGGCTGGCGTTCAGGTCAGAACACGCTGGCGGTGGGTTGGTTGGGACGGTGCCCAAGCCGTATTCGACACGGCTGATGGCAGGCAGAAGCTATTCCCCGATGTGACCGTTCTTGCGCTGGGCGGGGCAAGCTGGTCGCGGTTGGGATCAGACGGAGCATGGGCATCGGTGCTGACGGGTAAAGGCGTGCCCCTCGCACCTTTCGCACCCGCAAACTCAGCCATTTCCGTGGAATGGAGCCCCCATATGCAGCCGCATTTTGGCGCGGCTTTGAAATCGGTGCGATGGAGGGCCGGAGAGTTGGAAAGTCGCGGCGAGGCTGCGGTTTCGGCGAAAGGTTTGGAAGGGGGTGGATTGTACTCACTGACCCCGGCCTTGCGTGACAGAGCACCGCTTTTTGTCGATTTGGTTCCGGATTTGGATGCCGATACGTTGCGAAGTCGTTTTGCGTCAAAGAAATCGAAAACGACCTTTTCGCAGTGGCTGAAGAAATCTCTGCACCTGTCTCCGCAAAAGGTCGCCCTGTTTCATGAAATGTCCAAGCGCGATGGCCAGTTTCCATCGCTAGACGTAAGCGTGATCAAGCATCTGCAGATCAGACACTCGGGCCTGCGCCCGATGGACGAGGCCATCTCCACAGCAGGAGGTGTGCCACGTTCGGCGCTTAATGAGGGGCTCATGCTTACTGCATGTCCCGGAGTGTTTTGCGCGGGCGAGATGCTGGATTGGGAGGCCCCGACCGGGGGGTACCTTCTGACAGCCTGCCTAGCGACCGGCCGTTGGGCTGGGCGTTCGGCGGCATATTGGTTGGATCAAAGCGGTTAGCGGGTCCGCGCCAGCATCGCCAAACGGATCATGGCACGTTCGACCAATGCCATGGCCGGTGCCGTTTGCCCGGCCGAGCGCAGCGACAGGTCCGTATCTGTCAGAACCGTCAACGCAGTTTGCAATTTTGGCGCACCCCACCCTTGGGCCTGACGCAGAATGCGGTCGCGCCGTTTCCCATAAACCGGGGGGCGCAGCTTTCCGATGCCCTGTGCTGCTCCGCCCGGATCGGATGCGCAGGCGTACAAAGTGCGGAAGTGCCTTGTCGCGCCGATGCACAGGCTGACCGCATTGGTTCCCTGTGATTGCAAACGTCGGATCAGCGGGCCGATTTCACCCGCGCGACCATCGGCAACCACGTTCAGCACATCATCCAGTGCGGCCTCGGTCGAGCGGGGCGCGCAGGCTTCGACGTCTTCAATGGTCAGCTCGGAACTGTCATCGCGCTTGTAAAGCGACAGTTTCTCAATCGTTTGGGTAAAGTCACCGGGGCTTATACCGGTTGCCAGTTCAGCAATCGCGGCCATCGAATCGCGCGGGATGTTCTGCAAACCGGCCTCAGAAAGTATTCGTTCGACTTCGGCCCGGGATGGTGGGTCGTCATAGATACCTACCGCATAGGCCGAGCGGTGCGATTCGAACGCTTTGCGAATCTTGGAACTGGCCTTTAGCTGTCCGGCGGTGACGATGATCTGGGCATCGCCAGCCACCCAATCCTCCAGTGCGGCAAGGATTGCGGGGGCGGCCGTGTCGGTTGTGTCTTCGACGAATACAGCGCGTGGTCCGGGAAAGAACCCGACCGCCTTGACCGCGTCCAGCAACAAAGCCGGATCGCCACGCAGATCGCTTCCGGGCAGGCGGGTCAACCGCATCTCTTCTTCGGCATTGGCGCCCAGCAGAGCGGCCAAAACCTGTTGCCGCTTTAGCGCCACGCGCATCGCATCCGCACCGTAGATCAACAACCCGGTCTTATCCGCGTCGGGTCTCGAGAAATATCCCTCGGCCTCGCGCGGGCTCAGCTTCATGCGGACAGGCCCGGCGTGGCGTACAGCCGACTGATGATCTGATCGGACAGAATCACCATCAGGCGCTGCGTTGCATCCCGCTCATCAGCCAGGGTGGATACGGTGGAACCGGCAGCCGAATACCCCACGAAGTCCGTCACCGAGCCCGAGGCAAGAACTTGCCCAGTCGCTTTCGATCTAAGCGAATAGTTGGCAGTCCCGTTGATGATAAGACGGTTGGTTTCGTTCGTTGAGGTGATCGATGCCGCCACCGTCTGGGTCACGACGGAAACGTCCAGACTGTATTCACTGCCGGATGTTGCGCTACGGCCAAGCTTTTGTTCCAGATCTTCGACCAGAAGAAAGCTGGTGACCGTGTTTGGCGCCGACACTTCTACGCGACCAAAAAGCGCCGAGCCCGATCCGCCCGGAGCGTACACAGGTTCAAACCCGCAGGCGGCAAGGGCCAGCGGCATCAGCAAAAAGGTTCTGCGGTTAAACGACGACATTCACAATCCGGCCCGGTACAACGATCACTTTCTTGGGTGTGGCGCCATCTAGCGCCTTTTGCACAGCTTCGGTGCTCAGCGCGACTTTTTCAACCTCGTCCTTGGGCATATCTTTGGCCACGCTGATTTCCGCGCGGCGCTTGCCGTTGATCTGGATCGGCAGGGTGACGGTGTCGTCCACCAGCATAGCTGCATCCGCAACAGGCCATGGTGCCGTGGCAACCAGTCCTTCGCCACCCAGCAGCTGCCAAAGCTCCTCGGACAGGTGTGGGGTCATCGGCGACATCAGCTGTGCCAGCGTTTTGGCGGCCTCGCGCTTGGCTGCGGTGCCCGCCTTGGATTTGGCCAGCGTGTTGGTGAAAGCATAAAGCTTGGCGATTGAGGCGTTGAAACCGAAAGACTCGACACCGCCTGTGACGTCATGGATGGCTTTGTGCATCTCACGCAGCAGGGTTTCATCCTCGGCATTGGCCGGAACATCCGATTCGGCGATTTCCGTCGCGATCCGATGCACACGGCTGAGGTGCTTGAACGCAGCCTCGGCCCCGGATGCGGTCCATTCCACATCCCGTTCAGGCGGCGAATCGGACAGGACGAACCAACGCGCAGTATCCGCGCCGAAGGCCGAGATTATGCTGACCGGGTCAACCACGTTTTTCTTGGATTTAGACATCTTGGCCGAAGGGATGATCTCAACCTCGGTGCCGTCGGCCAGTTTTCCGTCGGTCACATCTTCGGGTAGGTGATAAACCGGGCGACCGTTGGCGTCGCGTGTCTGATAGATCTCATGCGTGACCATGCCTTGCGTGAACAACGCATTGAACGGCTCGATGGCTTTCTTAGGCAGGTGACCCGTGATGTTCATCGCCCGCGCGAAGAAGCGCGAATATAGCAGGTGCAGAATTGCGTGCTCGATCCCGCCGATATACTGGTCGACATTCATCCAGTATTCGGCCTCGGCCAGATCGGTGGGTGTGTCAGCGCGTGGTGCGGTGAAACGGGCGAAATACCACGACGAATCGACGAAGGTGTCCATCGTGTCGGTTTCGCGTTTGGCAGGCGCGCCGCAAGACGGGCAAGGGGTGTCACGCCAATTGGCATGGCGGTCCAACGGGTTGCCGGGGATCGAGAAGTCGATGGGTTTGCCATTGCCATCGTCGTAAGGCAATTCGATCGGCAGATTCTCTTTCTTCTCGGGCACGGTGCCACATTTGTCGCAATGCACGACCGGAATCGGGCAACCCCAATAGCGTTGACGGCTGAGCCCCCAATCGCGCAGGCGATATTTGGTGACGCCTTCACCCCAACCTGCTTTTTCCGCGAAATCGACGGTGGCGTTGATCGCCTCATCCCCCGTGGCCTCGGTCAGGCCTGCGAAGTGGTCCACCCAGCGGACTTTTTCAGTTTTCGGCGGCACAAAGGCGATCTTGTCGACCGGCTTATCGTCATCCAGTGCAAAGAAGGTGTCGATGACCGGCAGGCCATACTTGCGGCAGAAATCAAGATCACGCTGGTCATGCGCGGGGCAGGCAAAGATCGCGCCAGTTCCGTAATCCATCAGGATGAAATTGGCGATCCAGACAGGCAGTTCCCAATTCGGGTCCAGCGGGTGACGCACGCGAATGCCGGTGTCGTAGCCCAGCTTTTCGGCCGTCTCGATGGCCTCTTCCGTGGTGCCACCCTTGCGGCATTCGGCAACAAACTCAGCAACTTCGGGGTTTTCGGCCTCAAGCTGCTTGGCAATCGGGTGATCCGGCGAAATACCAACAAAGGACGCGCCCAACAGCGTATCGGGCCGAGTCGTATAGACGGTGATGGGCTCACCACCATCAGTACGTTCGAAGCCAAATTGCAGGCCGCGCGACTTGCCGATCCAGTTTTCCTGCATCAGCCGCACTTTGGCGGGCCAGTTCTCCAGCGTATCAAGCGCATCCAGCAATTCTTCGGAATAGTCCGAGATTTTGAAGAACCACTGGGTCAGCTCGCGCCGTTCCACCAGCGCGCCCGAGCGCCAGCCACGTCCATTTTCCACCTGTTCATTGGCCAGAACGGTCATGTCGACCGGGTCCCAGTTCACCACGGCGTTCTTGCGGTAAACCAACCCAGTATCGAGCATATCGAGGAACAGAGCCTGTTGCTGGCCATAATATTCGGGGTCACAGGTGGCGAACTCGCGGGACCAGTCAATCGACAGGCCCAGTGGCTTCATCTGTCCGCGCATGTCGGCGATGTTGCTATAGGTCCAGTCTTTCGGGTGGCCGCCAATGGCCATGGCGGCGTTCTCTGCGGGCATCCCGAAGGCATCCCAGCCCATCGGGTGCAGCACGTTATGCCCCGTCGCGAGCTTGTGACGCGCAATGACGTCGCCCATCGTATAGTTGCGCACATGCCCCATATGGATTCGCCCTGACGGGTAGGGGAACATCTCAAGCACATAGTATTTTGGCTTGTCCGCCTTATGGTCGGCGGTGAAGATCCCGGCCCTGTCCCAGGCCTCTTGCCATTTTGCTTCGATTTCGGTGGCCGAGTAGCGCGACATTGTGCGGTCCTTCGTGAATGAAAACGCCGGGCGTGAACCCGGCGTGGTAATATTGTGATTTTCGGCGGGTGGCTAGAGTTTGTTGTCCGCAATGCGCAACTGGCGTGCGCGGTTCAGGATCGCATCCTCGACCGCCCGGGCCGTTGCAGCGCTGACCGGAGCGCCTCCGCTGCTTTGCAGTGCCACCGAAAGCGACCGCGCCGCCAGGGCCGGGTCACTTATATGCACGGTCGCGCGATAAGAACGCCCGCCACCAGGCGGCGTGCCGTAACCTGTTACGATCACGCCAGTAAATGGATCAACTTCCTGAATTGGGAGGAAATTCAGTACATCCAGTGAGGCCGCCCACAAATACCGGTTCACATTGACGATCTGTTCAGCATTCCCGCGGTTGAACACGTCCCAGATTGTCGTGCGTTCTGGATCGTTCAGCTCTCGTTCTTCTGTGCGTGTGCTATCTGTATACAGCAACGCGGGATTCGGAGCCGCACTCTGATTCTGTCCGCAGGCCGACACGGCAGCAGTCATTATGATCAAACCGAAAATCGTCTGCAGGCGCATTGTCGACTGGTCCTGTTTCACTTGGTCTACTCTATTACGTGTTACTCCTAGACAAGGTCCAGTTCAGCAACAACCCTATTCTTGTTACACATGTCAGTGTGGACGGCAGATTAGCCCCCGATTATCGACTGTGGCATCCTTGCACCAATTTGGGGCCAATGCACCCTTCACATTTAAGGCAAGCTTGCGTGAAGGGGGTAATTCGAGCGAAACGGTTCCCGTGCTGAGACATGTGCTGAGGCATGTGTCGAGTAGAAAAACTTTTGAAACCGAGGGAAACAAGATGAAAAAAGTTCTCTTCGCATCGACCGCTCTGATCGCAACCGCAAGTGTTGCAGCGGCCGACGTTAAATTCAGCGGCTACGGTCGTTTTGGTATTGGCTACTACGAAGATCGTACCGGTACTGTTAACAACTTCACCACAGATGCAAACGGCGACATCATTGCTGATGGCACCGCGACTGTCGACACCGACAACACCATCCTGGTCTCGCGCTTCCGTCTGAACATCGACGGCACCGCAGAAACCGATGGCGGCGTTGAGTTCTCGGCTCGTGTTCGTCTGCAGGCTGACGAAAATGCCGGCAACGGCGAAGCCAACTCGGCTGGCCTGAACGGCGCACGTTTCTCGGTCATCTACGGTGGTCTGCGTGTTGACGCTGGCAACGTTGCTGGTTCCTTCGACAACCTGGCAAACTACTACGGTAACGAGCCTGGCCTGGAATCCTTCATCGGCCAGTACTCGGGCGTTGACTATAGCTTCCTGGGTTACTCGTCGACCGGTTCGGGTTCGAACGCTGTGTTCTTCCAGTACGCAGTTGGCGATTTCGCATTCGGCGCGTCATATGACCAAGCAACTATTGCTTTTGACGGTGTTGCGCAGGACGCAGACCGCTGGGACATCAGCGCAACTTACAACTTCAACAACATCACCGCTGCACTGGCCTATGGTCAGACCAAGGCGAACGTGAACAGCGCGAGCGAAAAGCAGTCGCTGACCGTTCTGACCCTGGGTGCAGAATTCGGTGACTTCTCGGGTACTCTGTTTGTAGCTGACGATGACGTTGTAAACGACGATCGCAACGGCACCGCATACGGTCTGTCGCTGGCCTACAACCTGGGCGCGGCAACCACTCTGACCGCTGCTTACGGTGACGGTTCGGCGGACGACGACCTGCAGCAGTATGGTATCGGCGTTAAGTACGACCTGGGCGGCGGTGCATCGCTGCGCGGTGGTCTCGGCCAAGAGAAGCGCGGCGACGGCGACAGCCGTGTACGTGCCGACTTCGGTGCTCAGTTCAACTTCTAAGTTGAGCTAAACCACAAAGTTTAAGGGCAGGTCTTCGGACCTGCCCTTTTCTTTTGCGCGGACTTGGTGTTTTCCTGCCCCAAAGCAGAGAGAGGAAATCCATGTCGCTGCACGACATCACTGCCCGCATCACCAAGGCCGAATCCGCCGCCGGACGACTTGCGGGTTCGACAAAGCTGATCGCGGTTTCAAAGGTCCAGCCGAATGAACGTGTTGAGGCTGTGCTGAGCCAAGGCCACCGCTGTTTTGGGGAAAACCGCGTGCAGGAAGCGGCCGAAAAGTGGCCGGGCTTTAAGGAGCAATTCTCAGGGATAGACCTGCATCTGATCGGACCGCTGCAAACCAACAAGGCCCGGCAGGCAATTGAACTGTTCAACGCGATTCACTCGGTGGATCGGCCCAAGCTTGCCAAAACGCTGGCACGGTTGGCGCAAGAGGTTGGCCACTGCCCGGATCTGTTCATTCAGGTCAATACCGGAGAAGAAGAGCAAAAAGCAGGGATCATGCCGGTTGATGCGGACGCCTTCATCGCCGAGTGCCGCGAACTGGATTTGCCGGTTCAGGGTCTGATGGCAATCCCGCCGGTTGAAGAGGAACCCTCGCTGCATTTTGCGTTGCTGGCCAAGATCGCCGAACGCAACGGTTTAGAAGGGCTCTCGATGGGGATGAGCGGTGACTTCGAGCAGGCGATCGCGTTGGGGGCCACCCATGTGCGCGTGGGGTCCGCGATCTTTGGCGAGAGGGTCAAACCTGCGGGATAATCAGACGCGTTCCGGGGGAAATTCTACGCGCGATCCAATGCAGATGGTCGCGGCGAAAAGCGACACAGCCTTCGGTCGGGTAGCCGGGGCGTCTCCACTGGTGAAGGAAAATGGCTGATCCCCGGCCTGACACAGAGTTCGGCCAGTTCCAGTCGGTGATCAGAACAAGATCGTACAGGGGGTCCGCGCGCCGCAGCTTTTCGTGGCTGGGGGCATAGGGCGCGCTGACCATCTGATTGTACTGGCTGTCCGCGCTGTCATCAGACCAAAGATCGCCGGGGCCTATTGGGATGGCCCATGAGGACGGAGCTGCAATTCTATCTGGTCGAAACAGCATACCGACTATGTGATGCACACCGATTGGCGTTGCCCCATCGCCTTCGTGCTTGTCATCCGTCAGGCCGCCTTTTCCGATCGAACAAGGAAAGAGGCGCCCGGCAAACCTTATGCCCCGTGGCGTAAGAACCAGATCGTCCGGGGTCACAGCAAATGGCCTGATTTCGCTGCCTTGGTGGCCAGATACCCCCGGTTGTGGGCTGTTTCACCCACTTTCAGCGGTACTCTTTCGGTCACCGCGATGCCTGTCTTTTCCATCATCGCGATTTTCGCCGGGTTGTTTGTCAGCAACCGAACCGACGAAAAACCAAGTTCTTTCAGAATGTCCGAGCCTAGTCGGAAATCACGTTCATCGTCTTCGAACCCCAATCGGTGATTGGCCTCGACCGTGTCAAAACCCTGATCCTGTAGGAAATAGGCCCGCATTTTGTTGGCAAGGCCGATGCCGCGTCCTTCTTGATTGAGGTACAGCAATACGCCCGCGCCTTCGGACCCCATCTGGGCAAGCGCTCCACGCAATTGCGGTCCGCAATCGCATTTCAAGCTGCCCATCAAGTCGCCCGTGAAACAGGCCGAATGCAAACGGGCCAGCACAGGTTTGCTTCTGTCCGGGCGACCGATTTCCACGGCATAGTGCTCTTCTCCGCCATCTTCTGGGCGGAAAACGTGCAGCCGACCGGCCTCGGACACTTCCATCGGCAGGCGTGCGGCGGCAATGGCGTGCAGCGCGCTGCGGTCCGCTAGATGCGGCGCGGCACGGGTGTGGTCGATGCAGGTCAGGCCATGTGCCACCGCAAAATCGCGACCGTCATCAATGGGAACCACCACGGCGGCCGGCAAGAGGCGTGCGGACTTCGTCAAAGCGATGGCAATTCGGTGCAGGTTTGCGCTACCCTGACGCTCGGACATCAGAGGGCCTTTCATCGGGGTATTTAGATCATCCGAGGGGTCTGCGACCGCCTGAACCCATGCGATGTCGGTGTCCGATGGGATGATTACCCGTGCGAGGTCGCCATCATAGGCGCGTGCCTTCAGCGTTTCTGCGCGTCTTACGGTGATCGCGACCACAGGCTGACCTTCGAAGTTCCGAAGGTCGGCCAGCCGTTGTGCGCTTAATGTCTCAGACGCTATCGCTATGACGCTGAACCCGCTGTCATCAGTCAATACGACGGGAACGCCCATACGCAGATCCGCGCGGGCCCGTGCCAGCAATTCCGAGATATCGGGGATAAGACTCATCTGTGTTACCCTATAACGTGTTGGTCTTCGTCTAACCCGAACAGAAGAAAAAGTGAAACAATTCCTCTGCGTCAGACACGAGGGCGTGAGACCATTGCAGTAAATCTTGTTGATTGCATCTTCCGCACGCAAATGGTGGAAAAGGCTTAGGAGGACCGGACATGGCTCAGCTCAAGAAAATCCTGCTGGTGGATGACGATGAAGATCTACGCGAAGCGCTCAGCGAGCAACTCGTGATGACCGAGGATTTCGACGTGTTCGAAGCGGCAGACGGTCAATCCGCCATGGAGCGTGCACGCGAGGCGATTTACGATCTGGTCATTCTGGACGTCGGTCTGCCGGATACGGACGGTCGTGAGCTGTGCCGTCTGATGCGCAAACAAGGCGTCAAAAGCCCAATCCTGATGCTGACCGGCCATGACAGCGACGCAGATACCATTCTGGGTTTGGATGCCGGTGCCAATGATTACGTCTCTAAGCCGTTCAAATTTCCGGTCTTGCTGGCCCGCATCCGCGCGCAGTTGCGCCAGCATGAACAATCCGAAGACGCGGTCTTTGTGTTGGGGCCGTATACCTTTAAGCCGGCGATGAAGATGTTGATCACCGAAGAGGATCGCAAGATCCGCCTGACCGAGAAAGAAACCAACATTCTTAAGTTCCTATACCGCTCGGCAGATGGCGTGGTCGCCCGCGACGTCCTGCTGCACGAGGTCTGGGGCTATAACGCTGGTGTCACCACACATACGCTGGAAACCCACATCTATCGTCTGCGCCAAAAGATCGAACCCGATCCATCGAACGCGCGCCTTTTGGTCACAGAATCGGGCGGATATCGCTTGGTCTCGTAACTCCGGGTGGATTGACGTGGATCAAAGTGATACTCTGGATGTGTAATTAGAGTACTCCCAACCCGCGCATGTCCGGGTTATGACATGCACCTCCCTGTTGGACTGCCGGGCCTTATGGCCCGGCCTTTTTTGTTGGGAGGAATTAAGCTGCGGCCTATGAAGCAGCAATGCCACAATTTCGGAACTCGGTGATTTTGGCCCAAAAGTTTTTGTTTCTTGAACTCAAGGCAAGACCAAAGTGAGTGGTCGTTACAGTGTCAACCGAGTATGTACCTGCGTCACCTGATCTGGCTTTAACGCGATAACGTGTAGGTCCTACTACAGTGGTCTTTGACGTTGTTTGTGAAACGACACCATCGGCGTTTCGATAAGTGTAAGAACACTTTCCCGGAACACCAAAACAACTGTGTGGTTCGAACATCTCCCACTTTCCGTTCGCCCAAGTGCGCTGGGTCATCAAGCCCTCTTTGTCGTACTCGGTTGTCTTTACTCTGTTTTTGTTTCCAGATTTATCCTTTGTGGTGACGATGTACTTGCCAGATCGCTGCCCGTCGAAGGTGTTGACCCAAGTGTTGCCGTTCGAATACTCCACAGTCCAACTGCAGCCGGTCGGCATGTCCCAGAAACGGACTTCTTTGGCAATGACTGCATTTGCAGCGACAAATGACAGCAAGGCTGAGGCCGCAAACTGAATTAGATAAGTTCTGTTTTTCATAATATTATTCTCGTCGACAAGGCGCTCGCTCGGTGGGTCAAGTCTCAACTGATCTCAAAAGCAAGGTCAGCTTCAAGCGCAAATTACGTTTTTGCAGAAGCTCACCCCGGGCACACATTTCTCATGGCACCCCATCCCACACCACGCTAACCTCCGGCCAACCGCGACAGAGGAATCCCCCATGCCCTTTACTCTTGCTACTTGGAACATCAACTCGGTCCGCCTGCGCGAGCCTATCGTGCTGAAATTGCTGCAGGAAGAGGCACCGGACATTCTGTGTTTGCAAGAATGCAAGTCTCCGGTTGAGAAGATCCCAACCGAAGGATTTGCCGAACTGGGGTACACCCACATGGTTGCAAGGGGCCAGAAGGGGTATAACGGCGTCGCCATCCTATCGCGCCTGCCGATGGAAGAGGTCGGTGACAAGGATTTCGCCGGTCTCGGTCACGCCCGCCACATCGCTGGGCGGTTGGAAAATGGTGTCACCATTCACAATTTCTATGTCCCAGCCGGTGGCGACATCCCGGACCGTGAAAAGAACGAGAAGTTCGGGCAGAAGCTCGACTACCTCACAGATATGCGCGACTGGTTCCATACCGAAAAGCCCGAAAAGTCCATTCTGGTTGGCGATCTGAACATCGCCCCGCGCGAGGATGACGTCTGGTCGCATAAGCAACTTCTCAAGGTCGTCTCACACACGCCGATCGAGGTTGAGGCGCTGGCCGAAACGCAGGACGCAGGCGGATGGGTGGACATTACCCGTCAGGACATCCCCGACGGGCAGCTATACAGTTGGTGGTCCTACCGGGCCCGCGATTGGGACGCAGCCGACAAGGGGCGACGTCTGGACCATGTCTGGGCCACGCAGGATATCTCGAACGCGGGGCACTCCAGTCGCGTTCTGCGCGATGCGCGCGGGTGGGAAAAACCCAGCGACCACGCACCGGTCTTTGCGACATTCGACCTTTGACCCTGCAACTCTCCCCTTGGTTTCTGCACATTGCAGTTGCATATAGGGGCCAAATTCGAACGAAAGAGTGAATGCCATGGACCTTCTGAACGCCGCAGCCGGACCCGATACCGCCGATCTGATCAAGGACGGATCCGAGGCCACCTTTATGGCCGATGTCGTCGAGGCCTCACAGGAAATCCCTGTGATCGTGGATTTCTGGGCCCCCTGGTGTGGTCCGTGCAAAACGCTTGGGCCGCTGTTGGAAGAGGCTGTGACCGCCGCCAAAGGGGCGGTGAAGATGGTTAAGATTAATGTGGATGAGGCACAGATGATCGCCTCGCAAATGCGCGTTCAGTCGATCCCGACCGTATACGCGTTCTACAAAGGTCAACCGGTCGACGGGTTTCAGGGTGCCGTTCCAGGGTCCGAGATCAAGGCGTTTGTGGACCGAGTGATTGAGGCCGCCGGTGGTGAAAGCCCCGGGGGGCAGCTGGATGACGCTGTTCTGGCCGCCGAAGAAATGCTGGCCGATGGCGCAGCTGTGGATGCCGCACAGACCTTTTCCGCCATTCTGGGGGAAGACCCGAACCACGCCGCGGCTTATGGCGGTCTGGTGCGCGCCCATATTGCAGCAGGCGATCTGGAGCAGGCCGAGGCCATTTTGAATGGCGCACCCGCAGAGATTTCAACCTCGGCCGAGGTTGAAGCAGCCCATGCCCAGCTTGAGCTGGCGAAACAAGCGGCTGATGCAGGTCCCGTGGGTGAGCTGAAAGCAGCGGTCGAGGCGGATGCCGACAATCATCAGGCGCGGTTCGATCTTGCGCAGGCGCTGCACGCCAATGGTGAAGTTGAAGAGGCTGTTACGCAATTGTTGGAACTGTTCCGCCGCGACCGCGAGTGGGATGACGGTGCCGCAAAGGCGCAGCTTTTCACAATTTTCGACGCCCTCAAGCCCAATGATCCGATTGTTCTGAACGGGCGGCGCAAACTCAGTTCGATGATATTTGCCTAAATCCCGATCAGAGCTACACTCGGGTACATGATGCATCCCGCTGATCTGCCGGAGACGATATCCGTTTTCCCATTGCCCGGGGCGCTGTTGCTGCCCCGGTCTCGCTTGCCGCTACATATTTTTGAGCCGCGCTACCTGCAAATGCTGGACGACGCGCTGAAAACGCCTGAACGCTTGATCGGCATGGCCCAGCCGAACCCCTGTCAGTCCAACGAAAGCAAGCTGCACCAAATCGGTTGTGCCGGACGTGTGACACAGTTTTCTGAAACCGAAGATGGTCGCTACCTGATTACATTGTCCGGCATCTCGCGATTTCGGATCAAGTCCGAGCTGGATGCGTTTACGCCTTATCGCCGTTGTGCTGTTTCATGGGACGGGTTTGACCGCGATCTTGGCAAGGCCGAGGCGGACAATGCGTTCGATCGGTTGCGATTTTTGGATCTGCTTGAACGGTTTTTTTCCTCGCGCCAGCTGTCGACCGACTGGGACACGTTGAAGGATGCCGATGACGAGCTGCTAGTGAATTCTCTGTCGATGCTGCTGGATTTCGATCCCGAAGAGAAACAGGCGCTGCTTGAGGCACCTTGCCTTCGCACGCGCCGCGAGACATTGGTGACATTGATTGAATTCGCCATGCGCGGCGGATCGAGCGAGGAAAAACTGCAATGACCGAACCTGAACACCCATTTGATCGCCACATGCTTGAGGCGCTGATCTGTCCGCAGACGCACACTACT
This sequence comes from Ruegeria sp. CDSA034, assembly GCF_059612275.1. Lineage (NCBI taxonomy): Bacteria > Pseudomonadati > Pseudomonadota > Alphaproteobacteria > Rhodobacterales > Roseobacteraceae > Ruegeria > Ruegeria sp. CDSA034. Next base: position 106,095 of record NZ_JBXWQH010000008.1, on the reverse strand, counting down.
TTGCACTACGACGCCGAAAAGCAGGAACTGGTGTCCAAAGCTGCCAATCTAGCCTTTCCGATCCGCAACGGTATCCCGGTGATGCTGGTGGATGAAGCCCGGCACCTTGACTAAATCGCGCGCCCTTGCAGAAGTTTTGGCAGATCTCCGGTCAGCCCGGCGGCCTCACGGACAAAGCCGCGACGTAGTCCGGGGATCGAGCCGACGATCTCCATCCCGATGTCGCGCCCGAAGCGCAGAATCGGGTTGTCGTTCGAAAACAGCTTGTTGAACACATCGGTCGCCATGGCCAGCGCCGCCGTGTCGAACCGTCTCCATTCCTGGTAACGTTCCAAAACCAATACCGAACTGATATCTTCGCCACGCCGTCCGGCCAGTGTCAGAACTTCCGCCAAGGCACCCACGTCCCGAAGACCTGCGTTCAAACCCTGACCTGCAATTGGATGCATGCCGTGGGCGGCGTCCCCGACCAAAGCCATGCGGTCACCGATAAAGGAATTGGCGATCGTCAGGTTTAGCGGATAGGTGAATCGGTCGCCCTGAAGGCGGATGTCACCCAGAAAATCACCAAAGCGCGGGCGCAATACCTGCAGATAGTCCGCCTCGGGCATGGCGTTGATGCGTTTGGCCATTTCGGAGCGTTCGCTCCAGACGATCGAGCTGCGATTGCCGGTCAGCGGCAGAATCGCCAAGGGGCCGGGGGGCATGAAGAACTGATGCGCCACGCCGTTATGGGGCAGGTCATGCTCAATGGCACAGACCAGCGCGGTCTGGCCGTAGTCCCAACCGGTGCGCTTGATCCCAGCACGCGCGGCGGTGCCACTGCGGCGCCCGTCACAGCCAACCAACAATCCGCCGGTCAGGGTCGTGCCATCATCCAGCGTCAGCGCTACGCCGGTATCATCAGAGGCCTGCGCGACAACGGTTTTGCCGCTGATCTGCGTGATGCTGCCCTGTTCGGCCATGGCATCCAGAAACGCGCGGCGCAGGTGGCGGTCTTCGACCATGTAACCCATCGGGCCTTCTTCTATCTCGGCATGGTCAAAATGCAGGAAAAACGGGGATGGACCAGCGCCGGAATGGCCATCAGTGACCTTGATCTCAAGCATGGGCTGGGCACGGTCTGCCACCTTGTCCCAGACGCCAACCGCATCCAACAACCGCTGCGAGGCTAGCGCCAGCGCATAGGCGCGCCCGTCAAAAGCCGCGTTTTTCCGTGCTTTTTCGGCCAATGCGTCGATGACGGTGACAGAATGCCCCGTCTGGGCCAGTGCCAGTGCCAGGGCCGGGCCGTTCAGGCCGCCGCCTACGATCAGGATATCCGAGTTGTGTTCCATGGCCTGCAATATGCGCGCCCTTTCGGGATTGTCCATGTGCGGTCCTGTCGCTACCTTCCCTAAAAGTGCTTTTTTTCCAAGGGGGCAGGGATGCAGGACTGGCTGACCATGGCGGCGTGTGATCTGGGTCGGGGTATCGGCATGGGACAGATCGATCCGGTTGAATTGACCGAGACCTATCTGGCCGCTATCGACGCGCATCCGCACCGTGACAGGATCTATGCCCGCGTTACGCATGATCGTGCACGAGCTGAGGCACAGGCTGCGCAGGAGCGCGCCAATCTGGGCCTGCGGCGGTCCCTGTTGGATGGTGTGCCGATCAGCTGGAAAGATCTGTTCGACACCGCCGGCACCGCGACTGAGGCAGGCTCGGCCTTGCTGAAAGGCCGGGTGCCCGAAATGGACGCGGTCGTTGTGCGTAACGCCACCGCCATGGGCACGGTCTGTCTGGGTAAGACGCATATGAGCGAGCTGGCTTTCTCAGGCCTTGGCCTGAACCCGATCACTGGCACACCCCCATGCATTGACGACGAAGACGCTGTATCCGGAGGCTCTTCTTCCGGCGCGGCGGCATCGGTGGCCTGGGGGCTTGCCGCCTGTGGGATCGGTTCAGATACGGGCGGGTCAGTGCGCATTCCAGCGGCCTGGAACAATCTGGTCGGGCTGAAAACCACCGCCGGGCGCGTCAGCCTTGAGGGTACAGTGCCCTTGTGTCTGCGGTTCGACACTATTGGTCCACTGACCCGCTCAGTCGAGGACACGGCTCAGATGCTGGCCTTGCTCGAGGGGCGCTCTCCACTGGATCTTCGCGGTGCCAGCCTGAAAGGCCGCCGCTTTGCCAATCTTCAGACTGTGGCGCAGGACGACCTGAGGGATGAACCGCGTAAGGCCTTTGAGGATGGGTTGCAAAGACTCACCGAGGCAGGCGCCGAGATCGTTCCGCTGGACGTCCCCGAGCTGCACGACGCCATGGCGCTGTCCGGCATTCTGTACACGACCGAAGCTTATGGGTTGTGGCGCGATGTGATCGAGGCCAACCCTGACGCCATGTATCCCGAGATACTGGAACGGTTTCGGTCGGGTCAAAACGCGACCGGAGCCGATTACATCGCGGCCTGGTCCAGGCTGAAAGCCTGTCGGGCGGCATGGGATGCCGCCACATCCGGGTTTGATGCAGTGCTTGCGCCGACAGCGCCCATTTTGCCGCCGAATCTGGATCGGTTGATGAATGACCATGACTACTATGTCACGGAAAATCTGTTGGCGCTGCGCAACACCCGTATTGGCAATCTGATGGGACTTGCTGCACTGACACTGCCGACCGGAATACCCGGCTGTGGCGTGATGATGATGGGATATCCGGGCTCGGAAGAGGCCCTGCTAAGGCTGGGATCAGCGGCCGAGACGGCGTTGGCCTGAATGCCACAATCCCCTGATTCGCCACCTCTTTGTCTGGACGAAACCGGGTGCGATCTGTAGTCTGCCTGTAAAACGGGGCGAAATGATCCCGGTATTGAGGCAGTAGTTATGAATTTCCCCGAACGGTTTTCGGACCTACCGGAATATGCATTCCCGCGTCTGCGCACCCTGTTGGATCATCACCAGCCGGGTGGCGAAGTGATTCACATGACCATTGGCGCGCCTATGCATGATTTTCCGGCGTGGGTCACCGATGTGATCACAGAAAACGCGGCCGGGTTTAAAGGATACCCTCCAAACGAAGGGTCGCCCGAGTTGCGGTCGGCGATTACTGACTGGATTGATCGCCGCTATGGCGTTTCGATGGACCCTGACACCAACGTGATGGCGTTGAATGGCACGCGCGAAGGATTGTACAACGCCGCGATGGCGCTGTGCCCCGAGCAGAAAAACGGTGAAAAGCCCGTCATACTGTGCCCGAATCCATTCTACCAGGTCTATATGGTGGCCTCACTGTCGGTTCGTGCCGAGCCTGTATTCGTATCCGCAACTGCCGCCACAGGTCACTTGCCGAACTATTCGGGGCTACCAAAGGACGTTCTGAACCGCACCGTAGCGGCCTATATCTGTTCTCCCGCCAATCCGCAGGGCGCAGTCGCCTCGCGCGACTATTGGGTCGAACTGATCCAACTGGCCGAAACCTATGATTTCCGCATCTTCGCGGATGAATGTTATTCCGAAATTTACCGCGACACGGCACCAACCGGTGTGCTGACCGCCGCGCAGGAACTTGGGGCCGATCCGGAGCGGATCACCTTGTTCAATTCACTGTCGAAGCGGTCCAATCTGGCTGGTCTGCGCTCGGGCCTGATCGCCGGTGGTCCCGAGACCATCAAGAGGGTCAAGCAGTTACGCAACTACGCAGGTGCGCCTTTACCGCTACCTTTGCAGGCTGCCGCCGCAAAAGTTTGGGCAGATGAGGTGCATGTTGTAGAGAACCGCGCGCTGTATCAGGAAAAATACACGATCGCGGATGAGGTTTTCGCGGGCGTGCAGGGCTATATGGCGCCTGAAGCCGGGTTTTTCCTATGGCTGCCAGTCGAAAATGGCGAGGAAACCACATTAAGGCTGTGGCAGGAAACCGGTGTTCGGGTGCTGCCTGGTGCATATCTTTCTCAAGGTGATCCGGGGCAAAACCCGGGCGAACAATTTATCCGGGTCGCAATGGTGGCCCCAAAAACAGAGTTGCGGCAGGGGCTGATTACGCTCCGTGACTGCATCTATTCGTGAGGTACGAGGGCAAAATGGCATCATATAACGCGCGCAACCGCGATCCATTGCTGGACAGTACGACCCAGGCCGCCATCGAAAGGCGTAGCAAGGAACTGATCGGGATCGCCCTGATCCTGCTGGGGCTGGCTTCAGCCGCGATGATCTGGTCCTACACGCCGGATGATCCGAACTGGATGGTGTCGACAGACGCGCCAGTGCAGAACTGGATGGGGCGGATTGGGGCGTCGATCGCCGCGCCGCTGTTCATGATCGTCGGATGGGGCAGTTGGAGCATCGCGCTGGTGCTGATTGGCTGGGGCATACGCTTTGCCGGGCACTTCGGCGAGGAACGCGCAGTGGCCCGCCTTATCTTTGCTCCGATCTGGATTGCCATCGTTTCCGTTTATGCCGCGACTTTGGTGCCGGGTGAGGCATGGCGCACGACCCACAGCTTTGGTCTGGGGGGCTTGTTCGGTGATACCGTCATGGGTGCGTTGCTGACACTGCTGCCTATATCGTCACATTTCATGGTCAAACTGATGTCGCTGGCGATGGCAGCTGGCATGCTGGTGCTGGGTACATTTGTCCTTGGATTCACAAAAGCCGACGTGCGCAAAGGCACGCGTGCCTTCTTGTTGGGCCTTGTGATGTCCTATGACATGTTGATGAACCTCTTGGGTCGCAGTGCGTCGGTTACCGCACAGGCGGCACGAGATCGCCGGGCACAGTGGGAAGAGCGCAAGGCCATCCGCGCAGAGGCCAACGACGCGGTGTTTGACGATGATATGGCGTATGCCGATCCGATGTTCGAAGAGCCGGATTTCGAAGAGCCCGAACCCGCAAAACCCGGTCTGCTGGCGCGGATGCCAAGCCTGATCCGCCGCGCCGATCCCATGCCGGAACCTGAACTGGTCGCCCGCGAACCGGTTGCCGGATTCGATGAAATGCCGGGTGAAGATCGTATCAAGTCCAAGATTTCCGCAGCCGTGCGCAATCGCAAAGTGGCCGCGGGTGAAGTGGCGCCAGAGGTCGATCCAACCCTGCCTTTGACCAAAGGGCGTGGCCGGGGGCCGGACCCGTTGATTTTGAACGCCAGAGGCGGAGAGGAGCTTCCCCCCGAGCCGCCGATGACATTGGACGGTCTGCCGCCTGAGCCGATGCTGACAGCAGAGCCTGAACCCGAGTGGCATCAGGAACCCCTGCATCATGATTTTGCGCCCGAGCCCGTCTTTGAGGATGAGGCCGTATTTGAAGACGCACCCGAACCCGAACCGGCCCCGCTTCCTGCGATGAAAATTCCAGTGGCCGAGCCGCGCAAACCCGTAGTGGCACAGCCTGTTCGCCGTACCCCTGCGCCGTCGCGTCGTGCACAGGCCGAAGCACAGCCTGGGTTGTCCTTTGAAGACCGGCATTCGGACTTTGAGCTGCCGCCTTTGAGCTTGCTGTCCAACCCTTCCAGCATTCAGCGCCATCACCTCAGCGATGAGGCATTGGAAGAAAACGCGCGCATGTTGGAAAACGTGCTGGACGACTATGGCGTCAAGGGTGAGATCACCAGTGTGCGCCCCGGCCCGGTTGTTACCATGTACGAACTAGAGCCTGCTCCGGGCCTGAAAGCGAGCCGGGTTATCGGTCTGGCCGACGATATTGCGCGCTCGATGTCGGCACTGTCGGCACGTGTTTCGACCCTGCCGGGTCGTTCGGTGATCGGGATCGAATTGCCCAATGAAAACCGCGAGATGGTGGTGTTGCGCGAAATCCTTGCCAGCCGTGATTTTGGTGATGGTAACCACGCGCTGCCACTGGCGCTGGGCAAGGATATCGGCGGCGAATCCATGGTCGCAAACCTGGCCAAGATGCCCCACTTGTTGATTGCGGGGACAACCGGTTCCGGTAAGTCGGTTGCGATCAACACCATGATCCTATCGCTGCTATATAAGCTGACACCGGACGAATGTCGCCTGATCATGATCGACCCCAAGATGCTGGAACTGTCCGTCTATGATGGCATTCCGCATCTGCTGTCGCCCGTTGTGACCGACCCGAAAAAGGCGGTTGTCGCGCTGAAATGGGTCGTGGGCGAGATGGAGGACCGCTATCGTAAAATGTCCAAGATGGGTGTGCGCAACATCGCGGGCTACAATGGCCGCGTGAAGGACGCGTTGGCCAAGGGCGAGATGTTCAGCCGCACCGTGCAGACCGGGTTCGACGATGAAACCGGCGAGCCAACGTTCGAGACAGAAGAGTTCGCGCCCGAAGCGATGCCCTACATCGTCGTGATTGTTGATGAGATGGCCGACCTGATGATGGTCGCGGGCAAAGAGATCGAGGCCTGTATCCAGCGACTGGCGCAGATGGCAAGGGCCTCGGGTATTCACCTGATCATGGCCACGCAGCGCCCCTCGGTCGATGTGATTACCGGTACGATCAAGGCGAACTTCCCAACCCGGATTTCGTTCCAGGTGACCTCGAAAGTCGACAGCCGCACTATTCTGGGCGAAATGGGGGCCGAGCAACTGCTGGGGCAGGGCGACATGCTGTATATGGCAGGTGGCGCCAAGATCACCCGTTGCCACGGCCCGTTTGTTTCGGACGAGGAAGTCGAGGAAATCGTCAACCACCTGAAACAGTTCGGCCCACCGGACTATGTGAACACCGTACTGGACGGCCCATCTGAGGATAAAGCCGACAACATCGATGCCGTATTGGGCCTCAACACCGGTGGCAACACCAACGGGGAAGATGCGCTATACGATCAGGCGGTGGCGATTGTGATCAAGGATCGCAAATGCTCGACCTCGTACATTCAGCGGAAACTTGCCATTGGCTACAACAAAGCTGCGCGACTTGTTGAGCAAATGGAAGATGAAGGCGTTGTTTCGTCGGCAAATCATGTCGGGAAACGCGAAATCCTCGTACCCGAACAATAGGATATTTAATAACAAGGGCAGAGCGCTTATCTGGGAACTTATGAAACAGATTGCCTTTGCCCTTGCTTTGACACTCGCCGCGCCTGCGGCCTGGGCGGCTGATAAGCTGCCGTTGTCCCAAATCTCAAACTACCTCAATGGCCTCAAAACCGTTGAGACCACGTTTACACAAGTCAACGATGACGGCTCGCTGAGCACCGGAAAGCTGTGGATAGAACGCCCCGGTAAGATGCGGTTCGAATATGACCCGCCCAACAGCGCTGTGGTTCTGGCGCGCGCAGGTACGGTGCAGATCTTTGATCCGAAATCTAACCAGCCCCCTGAACAGTATCCGTTGAAACGCACACCCCTGTCGCTGGTGCTGGCGCGTAACGTCAATCTGGGGCAGGCGAATATGGTGGTTGCCCATGATTTTGACGGGACGGCCACGGTTGTTACCGCTCGGGACCCAAAGAACCCCGATTCCGGCCGGATTGAACTGATGTTCACGGGGGACCCGATTGAGCTGCGCAAATGGGTCATTCACGACAATGCCGGCAGTCAGACGACCGTTCTGCTGGGGCAGCTGAGTACCGGCGGAAATCTCAGCAACGATCTGTTTTCCAGATCAAAAAGAAGCGGGTCAGGCAATCGCTGACCCGCACTCCTGTCAGTAGCGGCAATTGGCCAGCTGCGCCTGATAGAGCTTGGCGCGTGCATCCACGTCATTGGCGACGTTCAACAGCCAGGATTTGCTGTTATGGCTGCCGCGGGCAAAGCCGGTGTGCCCCTCGTGATAGGCCAGATACTGGTTGCGCGTATCTGTGGGGTGAATACCGTTCCGCTGATGGCTTTTGTTCATGTACCAGCCGATGAAATCTGACGCATCGCGGATGCGGTCCCGCTTGGCGCGGCGTTTGCCGGTCTCTTTGCGGTATTCATCCCAAGTGCCGTCCAGGGCCTGGCTGAAACCGTAGGCGCTGCTTTGACGGCCCATCGGGATCACACCCAGAACGTATTGGTGCGGCGTACGTGCGTCGTGCTTATAGCGGCTTTCCTGATAGATCGTCGCCATCTGAACGTGAATTGGGACGCCCCATTTCCGTTCGGTGCTTTTGAACGCCTTGATAAAATCAGGCCGTTCGCGCGCAATGCTGCACGCGTCATTCAATCTGCTCGGTGGCTGTTTGGACCCGCCACCGCAGGATGCCAAAAGCAGCACCCCGAAGAGTACGAAAAGAATTCTGCTCATGTGCCTCGTGCCTTTTTTCTTTATTCTAGCGCAAATTGAGCGATTAGGAAATCACAATCGTTATAGAACAATGGCTAGAATTATAGGCAAAGCGCCCACGCTAAGCACAGTTGATACCATGACCATCCCTGCAACCGCGTCCGAATCCGCGTCAAACCGCTCGGCCAGCAGGTACGATGTAACCGCGACTGGAGTGCACATCTGCAGGACCAATACTCCAAAAGCGGTTGCGTCCAGATCAAAGAATCGAGCTATTGCCCAGCCGAGCGCAAAGCAGACCAGCAGCTTCAGGACGGACAGCCAGATCGCCTGACCCAATTTGCGCGTCGTCAGCCTTGCAATTGCCACGCCGACTGTAATCAACATCATGGGGATGGCCATTTGGCCTAGCAGCTCTAGCGTATTGGTCAGGAACAGTGGCGTTTCCCAGTCTTGCCATAGGAATAAGGCCCCAAGCAGGGTCGCCCAAACCATCGGTTCGCGCGCAACTTTGCCGAATGCACCCTTTCCAGCGACGAGGTAAATTCCATAGGTGAAGGAAAACAGGGCGGTAATTGCCAGGAAAATGACTGCAAAACCCAGACCTGCCTGACCAAACGCAAAAATGCACAGCGGCAGGCCCAGATTTCCGGTATTGCCAAAAATCAGTGGCGACAGGTAAGTCCGACGGTCCAGGTTTGAAAGTCGAACGAAAACGCCAAAGGCCACGGCAAGGCCAATATGACCCGCAATTGCGGCCAGTGTGAAGCGGGTCAACTCTCCTGCCGGGATCTCGGTTTGCATCAGCGCCACAAAGATCAGGCTGGGCACGGCAAGCGTCACGGCAAGGCGCGTCACAAACTCCAAACGGTACTCAAAACCAAGTTTGACCCAGGTGAATCCAATGCCCGCCAGCAGAAAAACCGGCGCCACAATTTCGAACACTGTCAGTAAGATGTTCACAGACTGTTTCCTTTAATTTCCGATCAATGATTGGCATTCCGGCCCGGAAAGAGGTAGTAAGATCTCTGGGGGCTGAGATAATGCTGAAGACAAATGCCAAGTACCGCCTGGGACAGGTGGTCCGCCATAAAAAGCATCCCTTCCGAGGGGTGATTTTTGACGTGGACCCGGAATTTTCCAACACAGAAGAGTGGTATCAGGCCATTCCCGAGGACAGCCGCCCCATCAAGGATCAGCCGTTTTACCATCTGCTCGCAGAAAACGACCAATCCTTCTATGTGGCTTATGTTTCAGAACAAAATCTGGTTGCCGACCAATCCGGGGAACCGGTTGAGCATCCTGATATTCCTGACATGTTCGGTCCTTTCGAGAATGGCGCGTACCCGCTGCACTTTAATTTGAACTAAGTGATTTGGTGCGCCAGATTTCGCGCCCTGGTGGTCAGTAACCTAACGCACAACCGTCTTTTCTGGGGTCACTTGCGCCTTCCAGAACACCATCTGTGCGGATTCGGATTGCTTGCGCTCCGCCAAGGGGCGTTTCTGGAACCTGAACGTTGTGCCCAAAATCGCTCAATTGTTGAGATGTGCTGGGCGGAATTCCGCGTTCAAGTTTCAGAACGCCGCCGTCTGCAAAGGCGCGCGGGGCGTCCACAGAGGCCTGCAAACCCAACCCATGATCAGTGAGGTTGGACAATAGGCGTGCATGGCCTGTTGGTTGAAAAGCTCCGCCCATCACGCCAAATGGCATGAGCACACGGCCATCCTGTTTGAGCATACCGGGAATGATCGTGTGCATCGGGCGTTTGCCCGGGCCAAGCTCGTTTGGGTGACCGGGGCTCAGGTTGAAGCCTGAGCCGCGGTTTTGCAGCAAAATCCCGTATTTTTCCGATGCGATGCCAGACCCAAAGCTGTGAAATATGGAATAGATCAGCGAAACGGCCATCCGATCCCGGTCAACAACCGTAATATAGACCGTGTCCTTGTGAATGGACTCGGTTAGTGGGGCTGCCGCTGGCATGGCGCGCTTGGGGTCAATCAACGCGGCCAGCTTGTCCGCCACGCTCTGGTCGAGGAATCGTTCAGCGTGGGTCGTGTGATCGGGGTCCGCAATGAACCGATTGCGCGCGTCATAGGCGAGTTTCGAGGCCTCGGCCTCAAGATGGATGAGTTCTGGGCCAAATGGGTCAAGACCGGCCAGATCGAAGTTCTTTAGGATGTTCAAAAGCAGGATTGCAGTCGCACCCTGGCCGTTGGGCGGGTGTTCGACAAGATCGATGCCGTTGTAGTTTCCGCTGACAGGCTGGGATTTTGTGCATTGCGTGGCCAGAAAATCCTCGGCCATGTGAACACCACCCAATGCTGTTAGGGCGTCAATCATATCCTGTGCAATTTCACCGGAATAAAAGGCGTCACGACCATTGCGGGCAATCTGGCGCAGAACCTCTGCTTGCCCTGGCGCGCGAAAGACCTGACCTGTTTTTGGCGCTTCGCCGTCGGTCAGGTAGTGTCTGCGCGCGGCGCCCTGTAACGTGGCGGCCCCCGTTTTCCAATCAATGGCGACGCGGGGTGCAACTGGGACACCCACCTCGGCATAGTGAATGGCAGGTGCCAGTATCTCATCCAGCCCAAGCCTGCCCTCGGTTTCTGCCAGATGGCAAAAGGCATCAATCGCACCGGGAATGGTCACCGCATCGGGTGTGTTCAACGGCACTGTATCCAGCCCCTCGGCCCGCAACTTGTCCGCATTGGCAGCCGCCGGCGCGCGCCCGGATCCGTTCAGGGCGCGTATCTGATCTTCGCCTGCGCGGTTGAACAGGACAAAGCAATCGCCGCCGATGCCCGTCATCTGCGGCTCGCAAATGCCCAGCAGCACAGCGCCTGCGATGGCAGCGTCCATGGCATTGCCGCCTTGCTGCAGGATATTTACGGCAACCTGCGCGGCCAGAGGATGCGATGTGGCGCACATTCCCTCGGTTGCCAGAACTTCGGACCGACCTGGAGTGTGAAAATCCCGCATAGCTTTGCCTTCCCCTTTTGAACACGCCGAACGTAAAGCGCGGTCAGGGATTGTCTAGTCACATCAGCGGGAAGGGAGATCCTCGGCGCCGTTCACTGGGTGGGGGCTGTGACACGAGGCGCCGAGGGAAGCTATCTGAGCTACGGATACCTTTTTGCCCTTTGTTTGCGGCGCGGCAATGGTACGATCTGGGCCATTATGTGACTATTTTGGGTCAGGTGGTCGGGTTTGGAAAGTCAAACCGCAGGGACAACCGGTTGCAGCCATTGCGATGTTCATAGCGAATGTCGCTGGTCAGTTCGTGGATCAGGAACCAGCCAAACCCGCCTTCGGGCAACTCGTCGAGTGTCGATCCCAAAGGCGCGGGCACACCATCGGGCACGCGAAATCCCGGCAAAGGAGTCCCGGTGTCAGAGATCAAAATATCCAGCCAATTTTGGTGCAGCCGACAATGCACCCGGACCTTGGCCGGGGTGACGTCCGAATAAGCATGCTCCACCACATTGTTGATCGCCTCGGCCAGAGCGATTTTCACGTCGCTCGCCTTGTGTGGCGGTAGACCCTGCGCCTCCAGCCCTTTGCTTAGCTGGGCGATACCAACACTGGCTTCGGTTTCGGTTGCAGTAAAGCTCAGATCCAAGCAGTTCCCGTTCCCCATCGACATCGCGCCTATTCAATCCGTGAAGTCATTCCGCCGGCGGTGCCAGAGCGTCGTCCAGGGTAGGATAGAGGTTGAAAACCGTATCCATGCGGGTCAGCCGAAACACCTTTTCGACAAACGGGTGCAACCCGGCCAAATCCAACCTGCGGTCACTGCCCAGTTGTTTCATCGACGCGACGATGGCCCCAAGGCCGCTTGAATCGATAAATTCGACCCCCGTCAGGTCCAGAACAACGCGCGACGCGCCACCGTCGGCCTCATTGCGCATGTCTTCCTTGAACTGAATGGCCATTGCGGCATCAATCCGGTCCGAATGCACGGTAATGATCTGCGTCGTGTCTGTTATCTTACTGGTCAGGGCCATGCGCACGGGCTCTCTAAACTGAAAATCACTCGTAGAAATACGCTAGACGACAATTCTTACCATTCTGTATCCATTCCAGTAGAAAAGCGAAGGAGCATCCAGATGAAGCAAGTCGTTATCGCCGGCGCGGCGCGGACCCCGATGGGTGGGTTTCAGGGGATGTTCGATACCGTGACAGCGGCCGATCTGGGCGGCGACGCCATCAGGGCAGCGTTACAAGGGGCCGGTACTGAAACCGTTGACGAAGTCCTTATGGGATGTGTTTTGCCGGCCGGGCAGGGGCAGGCGCCCGCGCGCCAGGCCGGTTTTGCGGCAGGGTTGGGCGAAGACGTTCCCGCCACAACGCTGAACAAAATGTGCGGATCGGGCATGAAAGCGGCCATGATGGCCTATGACCAGATCGCTTTAGGGCATGCCGATACAATGATCGCAGGTGGGATGGAGAGCATGACGAACGCGCCATACCTTTTACCCAAAATGCGCGAAGGCGCGCGATTGGGTCATACGCAGGCAATGGATCATATGTTCTTGGACGGGCTCGAGGACGCTTACGACAAAGGTCGCCTGATGGGCACATTCGCCGAAGACTGCGCCGAGGCCTATCAGTTCACGCGCGAAGCGCAGGACGAATATGCGCTGCGTTCATTGTCAAATGCGCTGGCCGCACAGGAAAACGGCGCATTCGCGGATGAAATCACGCCGGTTACGGTCCGCACCCGAAAGAGTGAGGTCACGCAGGCCACGGATGAACAGCCGCTTTCGGCGCGGCCCGAGAAGATCCCGACGCTCAAGCCGGCGTTTCGGAAGGATGGCACTGTCACGGCGGCAAACTCTTCTTCGATATCGGACGGTGCCGCTGCATTGGTGCTGGCATCCGAGAACGCAGCCCATGCGCAGGGTCTGACTGTGCGTGCCCGTATTGTCGGCCACGCTAGCCATGCGCAGGCACCGGGGCTGTTTACGACGGCACCTGTTCCGGCCGCGCAGAAACTGCTGACCAACATCGGCTGGTCCAAAGAAGATGTCGATCTGTGGGAGGTCAACGAAGCCTTTGCGGTCGTGCCGATGGCGTTCATGCACGAAATGGGTCTGCCCCGCGATATCGTCAACGTGAACGGCGGGGCTTGCGCACTTGGACATCCGATCGGTGCGTCGGGTGCGCGGATTATAGTCACGCTGCTGAACGCGTTGGAAAAGCGAAACCTGAAACGCGGGGTGGCGGCGATCTGCATCGGCGGCGGCGAAGGAACGGCGATCGCCATCGAACGCGTTTGACGCTTCACCTTTTTCCAAATACTCCGGTGCAAACGTGCCACGAGTTCTGACATGACAGCTGATTATAATACACTTGCCAAAACCATCGCAGCCCTGACCGAGGGGGAAACCGATGACGTGGCCCTGATGGCTACAGTCGCGTGCGAGGTGCATCATTCCGATGATCGATTTGACTGGACAGGCTTCTACCGGGTCACCGAGCCGGGGCTTTTGAAGATTGGACCTTATCAAGGTGGGCACGGCTGTCTGGTCATCCCGTTCGACCACGGTGTCTGTGGCGCTGCCGCCCGTACGGGCGAGGTACAGTTGGTGCCGGATGTGGATGCGTTTCCGGGCCATATCGCCTGCGCATCTTCGACCAGATCCGAGGTGGTGCTGCCTGTGCACAACGCCGCCGGTGACGTCATTGCGGTGTTCGATATCGACAGTGATCAACCCAACGCGTTCAATGAACAAGACGCAAGGCAACTGAGCGGAATTCTGTCCAGCGTATTCGCCAAGTAAAAATGGCCGGGGGCGTACCCCCGGCCATATTGATTAGTGTGTGCTTCCTATCAGGTGCTCAGAAGCTTGGCTTTCTGCGCTGCAAATTCCTCATCCGTCAGAACGCCTTTTTCCTTGAGCGCTGCAAGCCGTTCCAGCTCATCCGCGGCGGATACGGTTGCGACTGAGCGGATATAGTCCTTTTGCGCCTGTTCGATCTGGCTCATGGCTTCGGCATTGTGCTGGTGCATTTTGTCGCCGCGGACAATCAGGTAGGCCAGAACACCCATCCAAGGAATCAGGATGACAAAGGCAATCCAGACTGCCTTTCCACCGCCACTTAGGTCCTTGGATCGGAAGACATCGGCCACAACCGAAATCATCACCCAGAACCAGGCCACCATCAGGAACAGCCAGAAGATTGACCAGACTATGTCGAAGAAACCGATGCCGTTGTCCATTTGTCATTCAACCCTTTGCGAATGCGTAAGAATAATCATATTCAGATAGAATGAGAGTGTAGCAGACAGTTTCCCAAATGGTTAGCACCTAATCCCTGATGGAAATCTCGCGCTAGACTAGGCTGGGCAATTCCAAGGCCGCCAGAAGATAGGCTAGGACAGCCTGAGCGCCGAAAATCCCAAAGATGTAGTATGAAAACAGCCGCTTGCGGGTTTTGTGTCTGAAAATCCACCGCCCCAGCAATGCGCCTGGACTGCCGCCCAGCGCCGCCAGCCACAATAGTTTTCGTTCCGGGATACGCCCTTTCCGCCGTCTTGCCCGCAGCTTATCCCAGCCAAAGGCAAGCAAAGTCAGGGTGTTGACGACCCACAGATAAATCACCGCAATCCACATGGTTGACGGATATCCAAACAATGTCGTGGACCCAAGTGAAAAAAATCTTGGATTTTTCACGGAATCAATGCATCGTGAAAAACGAGGAGAAAATTTCACCAAACTTCGGAGCGTTCAGTGAACAGCCAAGCCCCGCACAGCGCCACACTCGGAGCCGATCTTCGGGCTTTGCGTAAGGCGCGTGGGTTGACGCTGACCGAGATCGCTGCACGTCTGGGTCGTTCTGTAGGTTGGCTTAGCCAAGTCGAGCGCGACAAATCCGACCCCTCAATTTCCGACCTGCGCCAGATTGCCGAATGTCTGGGCGTGCCGATGTCGATGCTGTTCGCGCATTCCTCCGCTCCGGCAGATGAGCAGGGGTATGTGGTGCGCGCCGGAACGCGCCGCCCGATGGGGTCCGGTGAGGAAGGGTTGATCGAAGAACTGCTTTCGCCCGATCTGACCGATGATTTCGAAATGGTGCATTCCACATTCAAGCCCCGATCGAAAATGCAAACTCCGGCCAACCGACCAACGCAGGAGGTAGGGTACATGGTGTCAGGGCGGTTGGAACTGACGATCAGTGGGCGCCAGTTTTCGGTCGGCCCCGGCGACAGCTTTCGGATCAAACATGAACCCTATCAATGGTCGAACCCCTATGATGAGCCCGCAGTGGCCATATGGGTTATCGCTCCGCCGGTGTACTGATGAGCTTTGAAGCCTGGACCATATTCGCGCTGTTTTGGGTGGTGTTCGTCACCACGCCGGGTCCGAATGCTGTAAACTGCATCTCGAACGGAATGAGCCTGCCGTTTCCCAAGGCGATGCTAGGTGTGCTGGCGATTCTAACGCAGGCCAGCGCGTTTCTGATTTTGTCAGCACTAGGTGTGACCGCGTTGATCGCAGCCTCCCCAACCGGGTTTTTCATCGCCAAACTGGTTGGTGCAGGGTTCCTGATCTGGGTTGGGGTTCGCGGTTGGATAAATGCCACGCGTCCGGCACCAGTTACCGAACGCCCCGCGCGTCACGTGTATCTGCACGCATTGGCGGTCGCGACGATCAACCCCAAAAGCGTGGCGGGGTATCTCGCCGCCTTTTCACAGTTTGTGCAACCGGATGTGCCGATCTGGCAGCAGATGGTCGTCGTCATGCCCACGGCGCTGGTCATTACCACGCTCAGCTATACCGGGTTCACCCTGATGGGTACATTGATGGGCAAAGCGGCGCTAGGAGCGGTTTTCAACACTTGGGTGCGTCGTGTCATGGCCGCCTGTTTCATCATCTATGGCGTGTTGCTGGGTGCCAGCTCCACGCCCGCAGCTAGGGGGTAATCAGATGCAAAACGGTTCTTGCCTCTGCGGCGCAGTCGCGTTCACGATTGACGGAGAGCTTTCACAGCCTTCGGCCTGCCATTGCGGTCAATGCCGCAAGCAGTCCGGCCATGTTTGGTCTTCGACCTGGACACATCAGGATAACGTCAGCTTCACCGCCAGCGATACGCTTACGTGGTTCCGCGCTTCGGACACCGCCCGCCGCGGTTTCTGCCGTTCCTGCGGCTCGTTCCTCTTTTGGCAGCACAATGACGAGGACACGATTTCGATTTCCATGGGGGCTTTCGATACGCCCACCGGATTACAGCTCGCCCGGCACATCTTTGTGGCCGACAAGGGCGATTATTACGACATCACAGACGATCTGCCCCAACGGGCACAGTAACAAGGATCAAGACCAATGAGCGATTTTCCGACAAAAGCCCGCGTGGTTGTTATCGGTGGCGGTGTGGTGGGGGCCTCCTCGCTGTATCATCTGGCCAAGAAGGGCTGGACCGACTGTGTCCTGCTGGAAAAGAACGAACTGACGGCAGGCTCGACCTGGCACGCGGCGGGCAACGTTCCGACCTTCTCGAATTCATGGGCGATCATGAACATGCAGCGATACTCGACCGAGCTGTATTCGCGTCTGGGCGAAGAGGTCGACTATCCGATGAACTACCACGTTTCGGGTTCGATCCGTCTGGCGCACAGCAAAGAGCGGATGCAAGAGTTCGAACACGCCATGGCGATGGGACGCTATCAAGGCATCCCGATGGAGATGTGGACACCGGAAGAAGCTAAAGAGCGCTATCCATTCCTGGAGACGCACGATCTTGAAGGCGTTCTGTACGATCCCACCGATGGTGACATTGATCCGGCGCAGCTGACACAGGCGCTGGCCAAAGGCGCCCGTGACATGGGCCAGAAGATCATCCGCTTTTGCCCGGCAACTGGCGTAACTCAGCACGACGACGGCTCCTGGACCGTACACACCGACAAAGGCGATATCGCCTGCGACTATGTTGTGAACGCGGCTGGGTATTACGCGCAGCGCGTGGGAGAGTGGTTCAAACCTTTCGGCGGCCGCACAGTTCCCGCGATGGTGATGAGCCACCAGTATTTGCTGACCGACGAAGTTCCAGAAATTGAAGAATGGTCCAAAGCGAACGGTGGTAAGAAACTGCCACTGCTGCGCGACGTGGATATCTCGTACTACCTGCGGCAGGAAAAGAATGGCTTCAACCTTGGTCCGTATGAGCCTAACTGCAAGGGCCATTGGATGACTGAAGACGATGCTATGCCCGAGGATTTCTCGTTCCAGCTGTGGAACGATGATCTGGACCGCATCGAGGATATCGTCACTGACGCGATGGAGCGGGTTCCGCTGATGGCAACCTCGGGCGTTGGCCGTGTCATCAACGGCCCGATCCCCTATGCACCGGATGGTCTGCCGCTGATCGGCCCGATGCCGGGAGTTAGAAACGCGTTCGAAGCGCACACCTTTACTTTCGGCATCGCGCAGGGCGGTGGCGCGGGCAAAGTGCTGGCCGAATGGATCGTCGATGGCGCGACCGAATGGGACATGTGGGCCGTCGATCCGCGCCGCTACACCGACTACACAGATCAGGACTACTGCAACCAGAAAGGTCTGGAAGTTTATGGCAACGAATACGCCATGCACTTCCCTCATCACGAATGGCCTGCCGCACGCGACAAGAAACTGTCGCCGGTGCATGACAAGGTCAAAGCGCTGGGCGGCGTGATGGGTGCCTATAACGGATGGGAGCGCGCCAACTGGTTCGCAAAGCCGGGCGACGACACGTCGCTTGATGCCACCCATACCTGGGGTCGGTCCGGCCCGTGGGAGCAGCGGATCCAAGAAGAATGCGAGGCCGTGCGAGATGATTGTGGAGTGCTGGATCTGCCAGGCTTCTCGCGCTTCATGGTCAAGGGAGAGGGCGCCGCTGAGGCGTTGCGCGGTCTCGCAACCGGAGGGCTGCCAAAGGTTGGCCGGATGAACCTCATCTATGTCTCTGATGATCGTGGCCGCATTCTGACCGAGATGTCCTGTATCCGTCTGGGCGAGGACGAATTCGTCATGATCACCGCCGCCACTGCGCAATGGCATGACCGTGACATCCTGATGAACGCAATGCCTGCCAGTGTGTCGATCGAGGACGTGACAACCTCGCGTGATACTCTGATCGTCACGGGCCCGAAATCGCGCGAGATCCTGTCGAACCTGACGGACGCCGATCTGACCACTGGTTGGCTGACCCACCAGTCCGCCACCGTTGCTGGCCAGCCCGCCTACCTGATCCGCGTCTCTTTTGCCGGTGAACTGGGCTGGGAAGTGCATGCCCTGAACGAGCATATGCCTGCGATCTATGACGCGATCATCGGCGCCGGTGCCACGCCGTTCGGGATGTATGCCCTGAACTCACTGCGTATCGAAAAAGGCTATCGGGCATGGAAGGGTGACCTGTCGACCGACTACTCTCTGCTGGAAGGTGGGCTGGAGCGGTTCGTCAAACTCGACAAGCCGCAGGACTTCCCCGGCAAGGCCGCGATCCTGAACGAAAAGCAGCAGGGCGTAAAAAAGGCCTTTGTCACCATTACAGTGGATGCAGGAGACTGCGACGCGCCCTACATGTCCTGCATCTGGCAGAACGGCGAGATCGTGGGCGAGACCACTTCGGGCGCATGGGGTTACCGCGTCGGCAAGTCCATCGCGCTGGGCATGGTCAAGGCCGAGCTTGCCAACCCCGGCACCGAGCTTGAAGTCGAAATCTACGGCCAAAAGTGCCGCGCCGTGGTAGAGCAGGATCAGCCGCTCTGGGATCCTGAGAACGAGCGGTTGCGCGCTTAAACTCTCACGGAGACCACCATGAGCAAACGATACGCCAAACTGGGACCCGGTGAGGGTCTCAACTATGACTGGGAAAACGACCACACTTTTGTGAAAGTTTCCGGCCAGGACACGGATGGCGCATACACGCTTATGGAAGACAATCTGAAGGCCAGCTTCGCGCTTGGCCTTCATCGCCATGATACCCACACCGAGACTTTTTACTTTCTGGAAGGCGCGGTGGAATTCTACGTTGATGGCGACTGGCATCGCTGTACGCCCGGCACAACCATGCATGTGCCACCCGGAGTACCCCATGCGTGTCGCGTCGCCGATGGCGCGCCCGCCAGAATGCTGATGATCTTTCAGCCCTCGGGGTTCGACGGGTTTCTGGCTGAACTGGCAAAAATGACCGAGGCTGACTTTGCAGATGAGGCGAAAATGGCCGAGCTGAACGCGCGTTACGACATTGTGCCGATGGGGCCGGTTCCAGCCCATCCGGAAGACAGGGTCTAAAGATGACCACGCCCACGAAAATGTCCGGCGTTTACCTGACGCGCCACGGCGGTCCCGAAGCGCTGGAATGGCGCGAGGATATTCCGGTCCCAACGCCTGGTCCGGGGCAGGTTCTGGTTCGGGTCGCGGCTGCAGGGGTAAACAACACCGACATCAATACACGGGTCGGCTGGTATTCCTCGGACGTGACCGGGGCAACGGACGCCGTTGATCAGGATGTTGATGCCGGAGGCTGGGGAGGTGCGTTGGCGTTTCCGCGCATTCAGGGTGGCGATCTATGTGGGATAGTCGAATTGGCAGGGCAAGAGACCGGGTTTCAAGCCGGGCAACGGGTGACTTGCCCGATCAACTTGCCGCGCCCACGCCCCGGCAATCCGACTGGCTTTATCGCATTAGGCTCTGAAATCGACGGAGCATTTGCGCAATATTGTCTGGTTCAGGCCGACGACCTGTACGACGTGACGACCTCACCTCTGTCAGATGTCGAAATCGCCGCCATCCCCTGTGCATTTGGCACAGCCGAAAATCTATTGACCCGTGCTGGCGTGACTGCCGGGCATAAGGTGCTGGTTACCGGTGCCTCGGGTGGCGTGGGCCTTGCCGCCGTGCAACTGGCGGCGCTACGTGGGGCGACGGTTTGGGGCGTTACGGGTTCAGCCAAGGCCGAGGTGGTCAAAGCGCAGGGTTCCGTGGACACCTTTGACCGCAACGCGACGCTGCCCAAGGACATGTTCGACGTCGTGATCGACGTTGTCGGAGGCCCGGCCTGGCCCGGCCTGATCCTGGCCCTGAAACCCGGCGGTCATTATGCCGTTTCCGGGGCAATTGCAGGGCCGATAGTGCAGGCTGACCTGCGTGAGATCTACCTGCGCGACATCACGATTCACGGCTGCACACATCAGGCATTTGAAGTCTTTGGCCGCCTTGTCGAGATGATGAATGCGGGCCGCATCAAGCCTTTGGTTTCCAAGACCTATCCACTAAGAGACATCGCCAAGGCGCAGGAGGACTTTCAGTCCAAGGCGCTGCCGGGAAAACTCGTTCTAATTCCGTAGGAAGGTTGGCAAATGGCGGATATCACGCTTCTGGATGGCTCGATCGGGCAGGAACTGGTCAAACGCAGTGGGGACAAACCCACGCCGCTGTGGTCGACGCGCGTGATGATCGACCACCCGGAACTGGTGAAGGAGGTCCATGCCGAGTACTTCCGCCGTGGCGCGACGGTTGCAACGACTAACACCTACGCGGTCCATCGCTCTCGGCTGGAACGTCTGGATATGGAGGATCAACTGCCCGACCTAGTCCGTGCTGCGGTTACCCAGGCGAACCACGCACGCAAGGGCGGTTCCGGGCGCATCGCCGGGGCACTGGGTCCTTTGCTGGCGTCCTATCGCCCCGATCTGAACCCTGATGTGGAAGACGCCGCTGAAAAGTTTGCCGAGTTGGTTACCCTCATGTCCGATGACGTCGACCTATTCCTGATCGAAACCGTTTCCTCGGTACAAGAGGCCGAAGGGGCCCTGCGTGGTACGATCGATGCGGCCAAGCCGGTCTGGCTTGCGCTATCCGTTATGGATGATGACGGAACACGGCTGCGGTCTGGTGAACCGCTTGCCGATATTGCGCCTCTTGTGGATCGGTTTAACCCTGACGCTGTTCTGATAAACTGTTCGCGCCCCGAGGCTATTCCCGCCGCGCTCAAGGTCATAGCCACGATGAGGCGACCATTTGGGGCCTATGCAAACGGGTTCACAGGGATTGCACAGGATTTCCTGAAAGACGCGCCGACTGTCGACGTGTTGACGCAGCGCCACGATCTTGGACCTGAGGCTTATGCCGATCATGCCATGGAATGGGTAGCGCAGGGGGCAACGATTGTTGGCGGATGCTGCGAAGTCGGGCCGGATCACATAGAGATCCTTGCCGATCGATTGCGGTCCGCCGGGCACCGGATTGTCTGAGAGGAAAGTGATGCCATCGCCGTCGAACATCCCGGCTTCTAACGCGCAGCGACATTTCGACATCGTTGTCGCGCCGGGCTATGTGCTGCTGGAACTGGCGTCATTGGTTGAAGTGCTGCGGTTGGCCAACCGCGTTTGTCCGAGCCCGCCATTCACCTATGCCTATCGCTCTCTGAGGGGTGGCCCGGTCGCCAGCAGCAGCGAGGCGACGATCCAGACCGACCGCATTCCGTCGCAGCCCAACGCGGACTATTTGTTCGTCATCGGAAATTCCGACCCCGATCATCCTGATCTGTCTCTGGGGCGTGTTGTGTCGGATTATACTTTCCGCGGCGCACAGGTCTTTTTGCTGTCCGAAGCTGCAAGCCGCTATATCGACGAGCAGGGGACCGAGGACATGTCGACCCACTGGGAAAACGCGTCCTTCTTGCGTGAACGTCGCGCCCAGTTCGAGGCCAAACTGTCGATTGCAACAGAACAGGGCGCCGTGGTGACCTGCGCCGGGATGGAGGCCACTACCGATGTAGCGCTGGCCGTGATCGGGCGTCATATTTCCGGGCCAACAAGAATGACCGTGGCCGACATCATGCTGCACGAAAACATCCGGGATTTCTCGTCTCTCCAACCATTTTCCGGATCAAAGACCACCGCTACAGGTGACGCCAAGCTGGACCAGTGCATCAAAGTGATGCAGGCTAATATCGAAGACCCGCTGCCGATTAACGAAATCGTCGAAGCGCTAAAGCTTTCGAACCGGTCGCTGGAACGGAAATTCAAGAACTATTTCGGAACCACGCCAAACGGTTTTTACCGCGAAATGCGGCTGGCCAAGGCCAATAACCTGCTGCTGAACACAACGATGAGCGTTCGCGAAATTGGTCTTGCCTGCGGGTTTCCCAACGGTTTCTCGTCGGTCTACAAAAGCTTTTTCGGCGTGACACCCTTTGTGCTGAGACGTGAAAAACGGCAAGTCAAACAACGTTGATTTTTGCAAATGGGCTGACGTTTTTCGTGCATTCTGTGTCGCTCTTTCGTGCCATTTTGGGTGGAAACTCATAAAGCGGAATCATGAGAATGGCTGATCTTCCAAACAAGGCCCGTGTTGTCATTATCGGTGGTGGTGTCATCGGATGTTCGGTGGCGTATCATCTGACCAAGAAAGGCTGGAAAGACGTTGTCCTGCTGGAGCGTAAGCAGCTGACCAGCGGCACGACCTGGCATGCGGCGGGTCTGATCGCCCAGCTGCGCGCAACGGCGAACATGACAAAGCTGGCGAAGTACAGCCAGGAACTCTATGGCTCGCTTGAGGAAGAAACCGGTGTGGCCACAGGCTTTAAACGCTGTGGATCAATCACTGTTGCGCTAACCGAAGAGCGCAAAGAAGAGATCTACCGTCAGGCGGCCATGGCGCGCGCTTTCGGCGTCGAGGTCGAAGAAATCGAGAATGAGCGTGTTCAGGAGCTGTATCCCCACATCAACCTCGAAGGCGTGAAGGGTGCTGTTTACTTGCCGCTGGACGGTCAGGGTGACCCGGCCAACATCGCCTTGGCATTGGCCAAGGGCGCCCGTCAGCGTGGCGGTATCGTCAAAGAACGTGTGAAAGTCAGCGACATTGTCAAACAAGACCGCAAGGTAACCGGCGTAGACTGGGTCGCGGATGACGGCAGCGCATCTGGTCATATCGAATGCGACATGGTGGTGAACTGCGCCGGTATGTGGGGGCATCAGGTCGGCCAGATGGCTGGCGTGAACGTGCCGTTGCACGCCTGCGAACACTTCTACATCGTTACCGAAAATATCGACGGTTTGACTCAGCTGCCGGTTCTGCGCGTTCCCGACGAATGCGCGTATTACAAAGAGGACGCAGGCAAAATCCTGTTGGGTGCATTTGAACCGAATGCCAAGCCCTGGGCGATGGACGGTATTCCTGATACCTTTGAATTCGACCAGCTGCCCGAGGATTTCGACCATTTCGAACCGATACTCGAAGCCGCGTGTGAACGTATGCCGATGCTGGCCGAAGCGGGTATTCACACCTTCTTCAACGGGCCCGAGTCGTTTACCCCCGATGACGCCTATCATCTGGGCCTCGCGCCTGAGATGGACAATGTCTGGGTCGCGGCGGGCTTCAACTCGATTGGCATCCAGTCCGCCGGTGGCGCTGGCATGGCGCTGGCCGAATGGATGGATAGCGGTGAAAAACCGTTCGATCTGGGAGACGTGGACATCAGCCGGATGCAGCCGTTCCAGGGCAATAAGCAGTACCTGTTTGAGCGCTCGAAAGAGACTCTGGGTTTGCTCTATGCCGACCATTACCCCTATCGCCAAAAGGCCACTGCGCGCGGCGTGCGTCGGACCCCATTCCACCACCACCTGCTGGAACAGGGCGCGGTCATGGGCGAGTTGGCGGGTTGGGAACGTGCCAACTGGTTCGCGAATGAAGGGCAGGAGCGCGAGTATCAATACAGCTGGAAACGCCAGAACTGGTTCGAGAACTCGGCTGCCGAGCATAAAGCCGTGCGCGAGAATGTCGGCATGTATGACATGTCGTCCTTTGGCAAAATCCGCGTTGACGGCCCCGATGCCGAAGCATTCATGAACTATATCGGTGGCGGCGACTACTCGGTGCCGAATGGCAAGATCGTCTATACCCAGTTCCTTAACCGCACAGGCGGGATTGAGGCGGACGTGACCGTCACCCGCCTGACCGAGACCGCTTATCTGGTGGTGACCCCCGCAGCGACCCGTTTGGCTGACCAGAGCTGGATGCAGCGCCATGCGGGCAACTTCAACGTCGTCGTCACTGATGTTACTGCGGGTGAGGGTGTTCTGGCCATTATGGGTCCAAATGCGCGTACGCTGCTTGAAAAGGTCTCGCCCAACGATTTCACCAACGCGACCAATCCGTTTGGCACCGCGCAGGACATCGAGGTTGGCATGGGTCTGGCCCGTGCCCACCGCGTGACCTATGTCGGTGAGCTTGGCTGGGAAATCTATGTCTCGTCCGACATGGCGGGACATGTGTTCGAAACCCTGCACGAGGCCGGACAGGACATGGGGCTAACACTATGCGGCATGCATATGATGGATAGCGCCCGGATCGAAAAAGGCTTCCGCCACTTCGGCCACGACATCACTTGTGAGGACCATGTGGTCGACGCCGGTCTTGGTTTTGCGGTCAAGGTCGACAAGGGCAGCGATTTCATCGGGCGTGAGGCGGTGATTGCGCGCAAGGAAAGCGGACCGCGTAACCGCCTGGTTCAGTTCAAGCTGACCGATCCGGAACCGCTGTTGTTCCATAACGAGCCGATCATCCGGGATGGCGAGTATGTGGGCTATCTGTCCTCAGGCAACTATGGCCACACGCTGGGCGGTGCGATCGGTCTGGGTTATGTGCCCTGCGAAGGCGAAAAGGCCGCTGACGTTTTGGCCTCGACCTACGAGATCGATGTGTGCGGCGTCAAAGTCAAAGCCGAGGCTTCGCTCAAGCCGATGTACGACCCAAAATCCGAGCGCGTTAAAGTTTAGCGCCAAGGTTCGACACACGGGGCGCCTTAGCGCCCCGTTTTCTTGGTACATATCAATTTTCTTGATGCGACCGTTCACGGTTTTCGCAGTTTCCAAACCCTCCGGAACAGCCGTATAGACAAACGGTATCACCCGGAGATCCATGATGGCGGACGTCGCAACACCACCCCAGAATGAGGACACGCCAAAAGGATTGGCTCTGGCGGTGACCGCCTACGTTCTATGGGGTTTCCTGCCGCTTTACATGAAAGCTCTGGCGCATATCGGGCCGGTCGAGATCGTGGCGCATCGGATTGTATGGTCGGTGCCTGTGGCCGGGCTGTTGCTGGTGGCGCTAGGGCGAACCGGGGATTTGAAGGCTGCCTTACAAAACCCGAAAATGCTGGGCATGGCCTGTCTGACAGCGGCTTTGATCTCGGTGAATTGGGCCATTTACGTCTGGGCGATTGCCAGCGGTAACGCGTTGGACGCAGCGTTGGGCTATTACATCAACCCGCTGTTCAGCATTGCGCTAGGGGCAATCCTGTTACGTGAGCCTTTGAATCGTACGCAATTGGCGGCGGTGGGGTTAGCTGCTTTGGGTGTGCTGGTATTGATCGTCGAAGCGGGTCGGCTGCCGTGGGCTGCACTGGCCCTGACGGTCAGTTGGGGTTTTTATGCTTTCTTCAAACGCTCGCTGCCCATCGGTCCCAATCAGGGTTTTCTGCTTGAGGTTCTGATCCTGCTGATCCCAGCCTTGGTCTACATCACCTGGTTAGGGGCAAAAGGAACCGGCCACTTTGGCGCTGCCGCTGGGGACACCATGCTGCTGGCCTGTGCCGGCATTGTCACCGCTGTTCCGCTGCTGGTCTATGCCAACGGGGCAAAATTGGTGCGGTTGTCCACAATGGGTATCCTGCAATACATCGCGCCAACGATGATCTTTATCACTGCGATTACCGTGTTCGGGGAACAGATCGATCGGGGCCGTATGATCGCCTTCCCGCTGATCTGGGCGGCTTTGGTGGTCTATACGATCCCGATGATCCGTCAGATGCGGGGTCAGCGCTGATGCAATAAGTCGGCCGCGGCCTCTGCCCACAAGCGATAGGCTTTGGGGCTTGGGTGATATCCGTCCGGAGCAGCCAGCGCCGGGTCATCCGGAAACTCCAATGAAAGGTGCCGGGCTTGCGGGAATGTCGCAGCGGCCTTTTGCAAACCCCGATCCAGCCGGGCCGCCTGTCGCCCCAGTGCCCAGGCCAGCGGCTGGGGCAGGGCCGGAAAACGGTTCATTTGTGGCACGGCAGTAACCACGACACGTCGAACACCCAGGTTGCTCGTCAGATGATCCAGAAGTTGGGTCTGCAAAGCCGTGAACTTTTGCCGGGATACTCCACGCGTGACGTCGTTGACTCCCAAGGCTGTCACGGCGGCGTCATAGCTGCCTTCAAGGCGGTTCAATCGTTCCAGCGTATCCTGTGTTGTGTGGCCCGTCGTCGCCTCCAGCCGCCACTCCACGCTGTAGTGGCGGGCCAACCGCGCAACCAGAAACCCGGACAGCGCCTGCTGCTGTCGCCCCGCCCCCACACCCGCGGCCGAGCTGTCACCAGCGATGAGCAGCCGCAGCCGGGGGCCGCGCCCTTCGCGCCCTTGGCGCGGGCCGGACGGTTCCGGCAGCAGCTGAGCGTTACGACGCACGGAAATCGCTTGTGCAGCCAGAACCGGCAGTAGCGGGACACGCAATATCTGATCGGCGGCAATCGGGGCAGTCATGGTTAGCTGAGCGCGTTTTTGTATTCGAGGAATCGGGGGTCCGTCATAACCCGAGCCATCATCGCCTCGCGCAGGGCACCAATGGTCTTGTAAGGGCGCATGACCACTTCGAAGTTTTCGATCAAACCGTCGTCATTCAAGGTGATCAGATCGACGCCGACCGCGTCCAGATCCCCGACCTTGCATTGAAACTCCAGCGCCCAATCTTTGCCTTCCCCCATAATCCGGCGATAGCGGAAGTCGGAAAACACCTGTCCCACATGTCCTAAAACAGCCGCCACCGGTTCGCGTCCGGTCCAGGTGCTGTAGTAAGTTGGCGGGGAAAACCGTACGTCTTCAGCCAGCAATTCGTGGATCAGGGTTTCATCGCCCTTGGCGACAACGTCTTGCATGCGCGCGATTGTGGGGTGCATGGGTTCTCCTCCGCTTTAAGTCTGAGAGTTGCTGAACCGATCCGTTCAGGCAAGGCCGACGTTGCGGGAACCTACGCCGTGCGATAGGCAGGCGCGCATGAGCGAGACCTATGATCCCCCGAATACGCCGTTGGAAGTGCTGCACGAGGATGCGCAGCTGATCGTGGTGAACAAGCCCTCGGGGTTGTTGTCCGTGCCGGGGCGCGGTGCGCATCTGGCCGATTGCCTGCTGACCCGCGTACAGGCGGTGTTTCCGCAGGCTTTGTTGGTGCACCGGCTGGATCGGGATACGTCAGGAGTCATGGTGTTTGCCCAGTCGCCGCACGCACAGCGGCATCTGAGCATGCAATTTGAGAAACGCCAGACCCGAAAAACGTATGTTGCGCGCGTTTGGGGTCGGATCGAGCAAAAAACCGGAACCGTTGATTTACCGTTGATTGTAGATTGGCCAAACCGACCGCTTCAGATGGTCTGTCATGAGACTGGCAAGCCTGCTGTCACTGACTGGCGATTTGTAAAGTACGAGGGCGAGACGACGCGCGTCCGATTGTTCCCAAAAACGGGCAGGTCGCATCAGCTGCGCGTTCATATGCTGGCGCTGGGCCACCCTATTCTGGGCGATCCATTCTACGCCGAGGGCGAAGCGCGCGAATTCCCGCGTCTGATGTTGCACTCTGAGGAATTGCGCCTGAAAAGCCCCGAGGGCGGAGTTTCGATGAAATTCCGCGCCCCAGCTGATTTCTGACCTCAGGCCGTGCTTGTCCACAGCATCTTGAGGTTGCCTAGCGAGAACCGTTTGGTCCGTTTGCGCGGTGCGCAGGGCTGACGGGCAGTCATAATTTCACGTTCGATCTCGAACGCGCGCAAAGTGTGATCCTGCGCCCAGCGGTCCAGTTTCAATGTCATCATCACGTGATTGTCGAGGTATGGCATGGTCGACCTCCTTTGGTTTGTTTTCCAAAGATCGCAGATCACTCCTGACACCACCCTGTCAGTGGGGTGTGCTAGGATGTCAGCAGACCGTCCGGAGAACCTTATGCGCCGCTCAACCCGCCTTTTTGAAATCATCCAGATCCTGCGTTCGGCCGAAATGCCTGTGACGGCGGAGGCACTGGCAGAAAAGCTGGAAGTGTCAGCGCGTACCGTCTATCGCGATATCGCCGCTTTGCAGGCACAGCGAACCCCGATCGAGGGTGAAGCCGGCGTGGGATACTTGATGCGGCGGGGATATGACCTGCCACCCTTGAATTTCGACGCTGAAGAGGTCGAGGCGCTGTGGGTCGGGTTGTCGATGCTGGCGCGCACCGGGGATAGCACCCTGCAACAAGCTGCGGACCGTGTTTGCCGCAAGATCGACGCTTTGCGCGCGCCTGCGGATTGGCTGCAGGTCGCCCCATGGGGTGCGCCGATGGACGATCCGGCCAAGGGGTGCGTGCCTGTCGTAAACTATCGCGAGGCCATCCGCTCTGAACGCAAAATTCGCATCACCTATGTGAACGCCGAAGGTGAGCGAACCGAGCGGGTCGTCAGACCCGTCGCCCTGATCTACCACATCGAATGCACGATGTTGGCGGCGTGGTGCGAGCTGAGGAATGGGTTTCGCCATTTTCGTACGGATCGCATTTGGGCCTGCGACGTGACAGACGATCATTTCTGCGGGCAGGGGGAGCCTCTGCGGGCTATCTGGCAAGACCAGAACCAATTGGATCCTGTTGAACGGCGGTAATTTGCCGACTTCACCCGATTGTTGCTTGAGCCTATGTTGAGGTAACGCGATATACTGCGCCAAACAAAGCGGGTCCGGTGAACGGACCCCTGAGCAGAAGGTGATTTCATGACGATTTCCAAGAGTGTTCTTGCTGCAGGGCTGTGTTCGGCCATGTTTTTGGGGGCCTGTACGGACCCCGGCACGTTGAACCTGCCCTCGGACCCGAACCAGAACGCCAAGCAGGGTGCACTCCTTGGCGGTCTGATCGGCGCAGGTGTCGGCGCGATTGCCAATGGATCTGATCCACTTTTGGGGGCCGTGGCCGGCGGAGCAATCGGTGCAGCAGGAGGCGGCCTGATAGGCAACCAACTGGATAAACAAGCAGCGGAACTGCGTCAGCAACTTGCCAACCAAGGCATCATCGTTACCAACGCGGGCGACCGGCTTATTGTGACCGTACCGAATGATATCACCTTCGACACTGACAGCTCGACCGTGCGTCCGGCATTAAGGGCCGATCTGGTCCGGGTGGGGCAGAATTTGGTGAACTACCCCAACTCGAACGTGCAGGTCATCGGCAATACCGACAGTGACGGCGATGCTGCGTATAATCAGGGCCTGTCCGAACGCCGTGCGCGGTCCGTCGCGGATATTCTTCAGGCAAATGGCGTAAGCGGTGCACGCATCTCGACCATCGGCCAGGGCGAAAACCGCCCGATTGCCTCTAACCTGACGCCCGAGGGGAAGGCCCAGAACCGCCGGGTCGACATCGAGATCATTCCGAACGGAAACACATAATGACATGGGCACTTTCGGGTGCCCATTTTTCGCACATTGACTGCGCGTCATCCGGTCTTTGGTGCGTGCGAAAGTTACGCTAGCTATTGGGAAACACCCGAACCGGAGTTTCCCAATGTCTGACCCCATACTTCTGAGCCTGTCCGGCTCATTGCGCCAAAGCGCGACCAACCGCAAATTGCTGCGCGAAGCGGCCCGGCTGTTCGAGCCGGGGACACATATCGAAGCCGATCTGAACCTGCCGCTTTATGATGGTGATCTTGAGGATGGCGAGGGCATTCCTGCCGCAGTGCAAACCTTGTCCGATCAGATCGCGCAGGCTGATGCCGTGATCATTTCCACTCCGGAATACAACAAAGGCCCGTCGGGTGTTCTGAAAAACGCTTTGGACTGGGTCAGTCGAACCGATGGCCGCCCCTGGGCCGACAAACCGGTTGCCGTGATGTCAGCCGCCGCAGGACGCGCAGGTGGCGAGCGGGCGCAGATGGTTCTGCGCGGCTATATGGTTCCGTTCCAGCCTCGTATCTTGCAGGGGCCAGAGATTCATCTCGCCAGCAGTTCGAACGAGTTTGACGAGCAGGGGAAATTGCTGAGCGACCGTTACGAAAGTTCTCTGCGGACACTCATGCAGAAACTACGTGCTGAGTCCGGGTTCTAAGATCGAGAGGTTGCTTGCCGGGTCTGGTCCGTCTGCATAGTCTGCCGCCATGACTGACGAAATACAGACCGATGTGATGGATCCGGCCCGCGCCTCTGCGCTGCTGGCGGCGCTTGGTTCCCATAAGAAATTCGATGCGGGCGATCACCTGCCGCCGTTCTTTCACCAGCTGTATTTCTGGTCCCCTCAGCCGCCTGCCAGTTTGGGGCGGGACGGGCATCCAAAGGTTGGGGGCGGTCTGATCCCCGATATGGGCTTGCAACGTCGGATGTGGGCCGGGGGACGGTTGCAGTTTCACGCGCCGCTGGTCGCGGGCTCAAAAGCCGTGCGCCGGTCTGTTCTTGAAAGTGCGGCGACAAAAACCGGACGGACGGGACCGCTGGGGTTTGTTACCCTGCGACACGAGATTTCTCAGGACGGTCAATTGTGTCTGAGCGAATGGCAGGATCTAGTTTATCGGCCTGACCCTTCGGGTACTGACATCAAGCCCAAGCCACCTATGGCCCGTACCGATGAAACCGACAGGCGAGACGTCACTTTCGACAGCACGTTTTTGTTCCGATACTCGGCGCTGACCTTCAATGGGCACCGTATCCATTACGATTTGGACTACGCGCGGGATGTCGAAGGCTATGACGGCCTGGTCGTTCATGGCCCTTTGCTGGCACAATTATTGATGCTGTTTGCCGAGGATCTGGCAGGTCCCTTGGCTCAGTTTTCATTTCGCGCGTCATCGCCGCTAATGCACTCTGAGACGGCGACCTTGTGCCGGAATGGCCAAGCGATGTGGGTGCGCGGACCAGATGGGCGGCAATGCATGTCCGCCGAGTTTGTCCCGCGATCAGAGTGATGCTTCGGGTCTGAAGTCACTCGGGATCGCGTCCCGGTTCTCAAGAACCAGATCTGCCATGACCGCGGCCACTTTCGGGGCCATGCCAAAGCCGATCTTGAAGCCACCATTGGCGATGAATTGACCTTTGTGTACCGGGTGCGCGCCCAGCATCGGTGCGCGGCTTTTGCTGCGCGGCCGTACACCTGCCCATCGTTCGATGACCTCTGCGCCATGCAGGACGGGAACGGCCCGCATCGCCCGGTCCAGAACGTCATCCAGAGCTGCATCCGTGCTGGTCGGGTCGTCATAGTCACGCTCAGAGGTCGATCCAATCGCCAATGTCCCGTCCGCATGGGGTATGAAGTGGATCGCGTCCGCAAATAGTTGTGGAACCTTACCCGCATCAAACCGCAACAGAGCCGCCTGTCCCTTGACGCCGTTGCCGACTGTTTTGCCAAACGCCTCGCTCAGTTCCTGAAGTCCGGCAAGCCCGGTTGCATGGACAACCTGCCCACGGTCCGGTGCGTCAGCTACGACCTCAACCCCCATCACAGCCAATGCCGCAACCAAGGCCGCACAAGCCCGGCGCGGATGCATGCGGGCGCTCAGCGTATCATGGATGACAAACCCTGTCGGGCTGGGCGGACACCATGCACAGACCGCGGCTGTTTCGACGACCCGCCATTCAGCGCGACCCTGCCACAGTTCAACCGCCGTGCCCGCACGGGCATGGGCAAGTTCCAGCGTTCGCGTGTCAGCGATGGGTTGCAGCCGCCCCAGCCGCGCATATCCTGGTGATACGCCGCCTGTGGCCTCGACCTGAGTCCAGAACGGTTCAGCCATGATCAGGCTGTCGAACTGAAACGCCTTCTTGGCATTCCAGTTTTCGGGCACATGAGGTGCCAGTGCGCCAACCAGGCCACCGCTGGATCCGGCTCCGGGACCAAAAGGGTCGACGATCTGCACCTTTGCGCCTCGCCGTGCGCAGGTCCAGGCGATTGACAGGCCGAAAATCCCTGCACCGCGCACCGTCACATCGACCATTGCCATTCCCCTTTACCTTGTTCAGTGTCGCGCCGCTTAGCTACAGGATTCCCCGATGGCAGACCAGCGCGCTGAACTGACATGGACTGAGGATCAGATCCCGGTCTCGGATCGTTTCGACGATCCGTATTTCTCGTTGCAAAACGGGCTGGAAGAGACGCGGCATGTGTTTCTGGCGGGCAATGAGCTGCCTGCGCGGTTCGCACCTGGCTTCCACATTGCTGAATTGGGTTTTGGCACCGGGTTGAACATGCTGACCGTCTGGTCCGAATGGGAGAGATCGGGCCAGACCACGACCCTGTCCTTTACCAGTTTTGAGGCCTATCCGATGGGGCCCGCGGACATGTCCCGAGCGCTGGCGGCCTTTCCTGAACTTGCGCCTTGGTCTGACCGGTTCCTTTCGCAATGGGAGGGTGGCACATGTGATTTGGGCACCCTGCGGCTTGAGGTTGTTGAAGGCGATGCGCGTCAAACCCTACAAACGTGGGAAGGTGCCGCCGATGCGTGGTTTTTGGATGGGTTCTCTCCGGCTAAAAACCCCGAATTATGGGGTGCAGACCTGATGCAGCAAGTCGCCGACCACACGGCCACTGGCGGAACGGCGGCGACATACACCGCCGCCGGGTTCGTGCGAAGGGGGCTTGAGGATGCCGGTTTCACTGTTACGCGCGCACCCGGCTATGGCCGTAAGCGCCACATGACCCGTGCGGTCAAATCATGACACAGCAGAACAATACGCGCGCCGGGATTGCGTTGATGGTCGGGGCGACCATCGTCTTTGCACTGCAGGACGGTATTTCGCGCCATTTAGCGGGAACATACAACACATACATGGTCGTAATGATCCGCTATTGGTTCTTCGCCGCCTTTGTCATCGCTTTGGCCGCACGTGCGCCCGGCGGATTGAAGGCCACTACCCAGACAAGCCAGCTGAAGCTGCAGATATTTCGTGGCCTGCTGTTGGCGGCCGAGATCTGCGTCGCTGTGTTCAGTTTCACTGTTCTGGGCCTGATTGACGCGATGGCCGTATTCATCTGCTACCCGTTGTTGATCGCCGCTCTCAGCGGGCCGGTATTGGGCGAACAGGTCGGCTGGCGACGCTGGGCCGCAATCGGCGTTGGGTGCATCGGTGTTCTGATCATCCTGCAGCCCGGCGTGGGTGTCTTTAACCCTTGGGCCATTGTACCGCTGATCTCGGCTTTCATGTTTGCAGTCTACGGTTTGCTGACCCGTTACGTATCCCGCCGGGACAATTCCGCCACCAGCTTTTTCTGGACAGGCGTCAGCGGTGCCGTCGCCATGACGCTAGTGGGAATGTGGTTCTGGGAGCCGATGGCCCAGACGGATTGGGCTTGGATGGCGCTGCTATGCGTGAGTGGCGTTCTGGGGCATTGGTTGCTGATCAAATGCTATGAGATGGCCGAGGCCAGCGCGGTGCAGCCCTTCGCCTATTTCCACCTGGTCTGGAGCGCGATCCTGGGAATCTCGGTCTTTGGTGAAACGCTGCGCCCTGAAGTGGTCATAGGCGCAGCGCTGGTTGTCGCCGCCGGGCTGTTCACCCTATGGCGCGAAAGACGCCAGCGTTGACCCGACCAGTTCCTGCGAGAACGGGATCGGCAAGGCAGGTTGGCCAAGGCGGGCGCGATAGACCGGTAGGCTTTCCGACACACGCATCACGTAGTTGCGGGTTTCACTGAACGGGATCGCCTCAATCCAGTCGACCACGTCGATTTCACCTGCGCGCGGGTCGCCATAGCGATCCATCCACGACATCGGCCGGCGCGGACCTGCGTTATATCCGGCCGCCATCATCACGACGTTTCCGTTGAAATCAGCGGCCAGACCGGACAGGTAATTGGCACCCAACTTGGCATTATATTGCCAATCCGAGGTCAGCTTGATCGTCTTGTGGCCGCTTAGGATACCCAATTCCTTGGCCACAAGCTTTGCCGTGGCCGGCATGACCTGCATCAGCCCGCGCGCTCCGGCTCCACTGATCACAACGGGGTCAAACTCGCTTTCCCGACGGGCAATGGCCAGCGTCATTTCCTTGGCCATGGGCAGACCCATGTCGGCAACCGGATGCACCGGGTAATAGGCGGCTGGCAAAACCAGGCCGACTGTTGCAGCGCGTTTGGCGATCATCACGGCCAGATGCGGCTGCTTCAACTCGATCACCAAATCGCCCAACTGATTGGCCTGAACCGGGTCCAGCCCTTCCACCAAATGAGTCAGGAACCGCTCAGATAGGGTGTCTTCGTCAGCCTTCAGCAGCAGTAGCCCCGCCTCCAGTACACTTGAATTGGAGAACTCAGCTTGCTTCCAGTGTGGCGCCCGGCGGGGGGTGGCCAGTTCACTATCGAAAGGACGCCCAATCTGTTCCGCCGCCAGCAAGCCGTAGAAAGAGGATTGATAATCTGCACCCATTGCATAGGCGTCATAGGCTTTTTCGGCGTCACCATGGGCCGCATAGGCACGACCCAACCAATACCCGGCGCGTCCTTTCGAGATCGGCGATTTCACCGCGTCCGAGAAGTTCTGGAAATGCCGGATCGCGGTCGCCGGATCATTCAGCTTCCGCAAGGCCAGAAACCCGGAAAACCACTCCAGATCGGCATAGCCATAGCCCATTTCCGGCGTCATGTGGTGATTGGCAGCAATCTGATAGGCGCGGTTCTGGTCCCCATTTCGCATCTCAAGCCGGGCCAACCGGCGACGGCCTTCGGCCCATTTGTCAGGTTCTCCCAACGCATCAGGGCCGGAAGAGCGCGCCAGCATCAAGTCTATCGCGCTGTCGTCCAACTCTTTCTTGTCACGCCAGACGAATCTGTCAAAAGCCAAGCCCGGTGAATCGACCAGCGATTTCGGAACCGCCGCCACCTTGCTGTCGACACCGGGTTGCCGTTTCTGAAGACCGATCCGCGCCTCAGCCAGTTTGCGCTGATCGGCGCTGACCAGCGGCAGCATCTGACCTGCGCTGACAAGATGGTTGTCCCATAGCATCCGGTCCAGGCGTGCGGCGTGATGCGGTTTCAGCAACTTGCCAAAATTCTCAAGATAGTCTTTTTGCAGACCCGAGCCCATTGGCATCGTCCGCCAGGCCGCGACGATATCGGCCTCAGCATCTCCCTGACGACCCTTTGCCTTCAATGCGACGGCATAGTTCAACGCGCCCTCAGCGGTTTGCGGCGGCTGTTTTGCATAGAATCTAAGAACGCGATCCGGGTCGGCGCCAGTGAAGGCGGGCTCACTTTTACGCCGCAACCAAGCCAGACCAGGCCAGTCTGGACGACGATCCAAAAACACCAGAACGTCACCCGAACTGCCAAACCCTTCGCGCAGCCAGTGCCAGACAATGATGTCCCGAGGCACTGAACCCCGCGCACCAGAAACACGCAAGGCTTCATTCCAGTCCCCCTTGCGCATTTCATTCATACCGGTCCGCAGATCACCTGCGGCGTCGGCTCGCACATGTGTGCCCGAAATCAAAATTACGACCGTCAAAAACGCCAGAAAGCGTGTCATCCCTTGCATTTCCCAACCAACCAAGGATACAGCCATTCAGGATAAAGCTTGCGCCGTCGGGTTCAACTCAAGAAAGACAGATTTCTGGCAAACCGAGGCGTAAAAATTACAAACTGCACCTAAGGAGCGTGTCATGTTCAAAGGCTCTATGCCAGCCCTCGTCACACCGTTTAGCAACGGCGAGTTGGACCTGAAGACGCTCAAACACTTGGTGGAATGGCAGATTCAGGAAGGCTCCACCGGGCTGGTTCCCGTTGGCACCACCGGCGAAAGCCCCACGCTGAGCCACGAAGAGCATGAAACTGTTGTCGACGAGGTTGTCAAAGCCTCGGCTGGTCGTGTTCCTGTGATCGCAGGTGCTGGGTCAAACAACACTGTTGAGGCCATCCGGTTTGTGCGATTCGCGCAGAAAGTAGGCGCCGATGCAGCTCTGGTCGTGACGCCATATTACAACAAGCCCACGCAAAAGGGTCTACTGATGCATTTCCGTGCGCTGCATGATTGCGCGGATATTCCGATCATCATCTACAACATTCCCGGTCGATCAATAATCGACATGACCCCTGAAACCATGGGCGAGTTGGCGAAACTGCCGCGCATTGTGGGTGTAAAGGACGCGACCGGAGATCTGGCCCGCGTCAGCCAACAGCGCGCCTCCTGCGGTCCAAACTTTTGCCAGCTGTCCGGCGAGGACGCGACGGCGCTTGGTTTCAACGCGCATGGCGGTGTGGGCTGTATTTCGGTTACCGCGAACGTCGCGCCCAAACTGTGTGCCGAATTCCAGCAGGCGACGCTGAACGGCGACTATGCCAAAGCGTTGGAGTATCAGGACCGCCTGATGCCCCTGCACGAAGCGATCTTTATCGAGCCCGGTCTTGTAGGCGCCAAATACGCGCTCAGCAAATTGGGCCTGTGCAGCGAAGAAGTCCGCTCGCCCCTGTCCGGGCTGGAAAGCAGCACCAAATCGGCGATCGACGCGGCGCTTCAGCACGCAGGCCTTATCTAAGGCGAATTCAAGAAAGAAAAAGGCGGCCTCGAACCTCGAGCGCCGCCTTTTTTTGTTCCGGATCCAGACTTCATCTGGCCAAAAGTATCCCGGGGGAGTCGCGGCTTGCCGCGACGGGGGCAGAGCCCCCTACCGTTTTCCGTAATACAGTCCGACGACATGCTCGGCCTGTGCGAAGAACAGCCAGCGTGACGTCGCAACACCGGCCAGATGGGACAGCACTGCCAGCAGCGCGAAGAAATGGCCGAATGGCAACAGCAGCAGGATAACCGGCAGAACAAACGCCAACGCAAACGAGATGATGCGCAGCTTTTCGGCATGCTTGCGGCCAACGACGTGAACGAATTCACG
This sequence comes from Ruegeria sp. CDSA034, assembly GCF_059612275.1. Classification (NCBI taxonomy): domain Bacteria; kingdom Pseudomonadati; phylum Pseudomonadota; class Alphaproteobacteria; order Rhodobacterales; family Roseobacteraceae; genus Ruegeria; species Ruegeria sp. CDSA034. The sequence goes on along the minus strand of NZ_JBXWQH010000008.1, from coordinate 69,075 downwards.
CAGCAAATAGTTGGTGCCGGTATGAGGAGGCTCAAATGCACGCACTGCGCCGCGATCGCCCAATCCGGTTGCCGTGCCCAGATCTGTGCCGGACTCCTCCAGAGCTTTGTCGCCCTTTTTCCAATACAATATCTGCACCAGCGCCGCGATCAGCAGCAGCGGCAGCGCCACTCGGACCTGCCCGGCCAGCAGTGCACCGCCTGCCAGGCTGAAGCTGAGGAACATGGCCGGAGTCAGGTTCATATTCCAGCGGGGAATGGTTTTGAGCTGCGTGTAGATCATCGACGTGGTGAATACGGTCAGTAGCGAAAACAGCGCACCGATCCAGCCAAGAAGGCTCCAGCGTTGGCCCAGGAAGATCACGCCAATCGCATAAAGCCCCATGACGATCAGAGCGATGACCGCGCACCAGCCTTCGCGACTGAGCCAGCTGGTCTTCCATTGCGTAAACGCTTTCCAGGCCCGCTCGGGGTGGCCAAGGTGAAAGGTGGACGCCATCAGGCCGCCAACGGACAGGGCGTAGGCGATGGCGAAAAAGACAAAAGCGACCCAGCCAGAGACGTCTGGCAGACCGAGGCTCAAAAAGAACAACAGTCCAAAGCCAAGACCCGACAGGGTGGTGAAAATGATGACGGAAGGTGCTGGATGCATCAGAGCTTCTCCAAGGTCTTGTCCAGCCAACTAAGGAACCCTTTGGGCTCTTCAGCGACCGGGGCCAGCAACGGGGCCAGGATGTCGATCTGATCTTCGACGTTATCCTTGGGCCGTGGCGGCAGGTATTTGTTGACTGGTTTGGTGCCCATTTCCGGCATCAGATCCATGCCACCGCGTTCGGCGACCAGTTTGCTGACATCGCTGTCCGCATCGCCCAGATCACCGAAGTGGCGCGCGCCTGCGGGACAGGTGCGTACGCAAGACGGAACACGGTCTACTTCCGGCAGGTTTTCGTTGTAGATACGGTCAACGCAGAGGGTGCATTTCTTCATCACCCCTTCGGCCTGATCCAGTTCACGTGCGCCGTAGGGGCAAGACCACGCGCACAGGCCACAGCCGATGCAGTCGCTTTCATTGACCAGAACGATGCCGTCCTCGACCCGCTTGTAGCTGGCCCCTGTGGGGCAAACGGTGACGCAAGGCGCGTCCTCGCAGTGCAAGCAGGATTTGGGGAAGTGGATCAGCTGGGCGTGACCTTCCGCCGGTTGCACCTCATAGGAATGCACCCGGTTCAGGAAAGTGCCGGACGGGTTGGCACCATAAGCGTCCTGATCGGATAGCGGCGCGCCGTAGTTTTCCGTGTTCCAGCCTTTGCATGAGATGACGCAGGCGTGGCAGCCAACGCAGGTGTCCAGGTCGATGACCAGACCCATCTTGCGGTCGGTGGATGTGGGGAGCTGGGTCATGACTACCTTGCCTCCGCTTTTGTGGTGAGGGCGGACTGGGGTGCTGCCCCAGACCCCGCGATATTTTTGGCCAGATGACGCAGGGACCGGGTCATTTGCCTACCTTCCATGCCAAATCCTTCGGTCCAGTTCCGACCGGAGATTCAATCGGTGGGAATTCCGGTTGGCTTTCCGCATCCGTTGGTGGGTCAGCTTTTTCGATCTTCACTTTCAGGTCGAACCAGGCTGCCTGGCCGGTGATCGGGTCAGAGTTTGCCCACCGCAGACCATCGCCCTTGGGCGGCAGCAGTTCGTGGATCAGGTGGTTCAGCAGGAAGCCCTTGGTGGCCTCGGGCGCGTCGTCTTGCAGCGCCCATGCGCCTTTGCGTTTGCCAATGGCGTTCCAGGTCCAGACGGTGTTTTCGTTCAGGGCCGCCATTTCCATGACCGGCACCGTGATCTCGCCATGCGGCGAGGTCACCTTGGCCCAATCACCGTCGCTCAGGCCATTCTCGCGCATCAGCTTAGTCGGAACATAAAGTGGGTTGCGGCCGTGCAACTGGCGCAGCCATGCGTTCTGGGTTCCCCAGCTGTGATACATTGCCATGGGGCGCTGGGTCAGAGCGTTGACAGTAAAGCCTTCGTTGCCGGTCTGGTCGGTCTCGTACCAGATGGGCATCGGGTCCAATGTCTCTTTGATGCGTTCCCGCAGGTGTTCCGGGGGCTGACGTTCGCCATGGCCTTCGGCGGCAAGCTGGAATTTGCGCATCGGCTCGGAATACAGCTGGAACAGGTATGGCTGCGGGCTGTCATAGATGCCCATGCCGACAGCCCAATCCTGATAGGCTGCGTTCCATGGTTTGTAGTAATCCGCGCCCTCGGGGATATGGGCCACGTAGAAGCCGCCGTTTTCGATATAGCGGTTCAACTGATCGGGGTTGACCTCACCCCGGCCTTCCTTGTCGCCGTTTTCACCACGGAAACCGGCAAGTGGGCCGATGCCGGGCTTGCGCTCGTGATTGACGATATAGTCGGCGTAATCTGTCCATTTGGCGCTGCCGTCTTCATTGGTGAAGCCCGGCAGGCCCAAGCGGTTGGCCAGTTCGACAAGCGCTGACTGGAAGCCTTTGACGTCCCGGTCGGGTTCAATCACAGGCCAGCGGATTGCGTCGGCTGCCGCGTCTGCTTCGCAGATCGGGCGATCGAGCAGCGAGATACAGTCGTGGCGTTCTAGATAGGTGGTATCCGGCAGGATCAAGTCGGCATAGGCCACCATTTCCGACGAATAGGCGTCGGAGTAGATGATATGAGGGATTACATAATCGCCGTTCTCATCCTTGTCCGTCAGCATTTCCATGACACCTTTGGTGTTCATGGATGAGTTCCAGGACATGTTGGCCATGTACATGAACAGCGTGTCGATCTTGTAGGGATCGCCCGCATGTGCGTTCGAGATCACCATATGCATCAGCCCGTGGCTGGACATCGGGTTGTCCCATGTGAACGCCTTGTCGATCCGCGCCGGGCTGCCGTCTGCCTTCAGCGCCAGATCCTCTGGCCCTTGAACGAAGCCTAGATGCGGGCCGTCGAGCGGCGTATTCGGGGTCACCTTGCAGTGCGGTCTCGGGTGCGCCTCAACCGGTTTGGGATAGGGCGGCTTGAAGCGGAAGCCACCGGGGACTTCGACTGTGCCGAGGATGATCTGCAACACGTGCAGTGCGCGGCAGGTCTGGAAGCCATTGGCATGGGCCGAGACACCGCGCATCGAATGCATGGCAACCGGGCGGCCGATCATCTTGGTGTGTTTTTCGCCGCGGAAATCGGTCCATTCGCGCTCCAGCTCGAACGCCTCGTCAAAAGCAACGCGGGCCAACTCGCCCGCGATGGCGCGGATACGGGTGGCGGGGATGCCGCACTGCTCGGCGATGTTCTCGGGCGCGTATTCGTCGCTGAGGTAGCGTTCAGCCATCAGATGGAACACGGGCCGGTGGGTGACGCCATCCTTCTCAAAGGTCGCCGACAGGTCGGGGCGGACACCCGGTTTGTCAAACGCCGTCAGCTCGCCCCTGTTGCGATCAACAACCAGCGGCTTGCCATTCTCATCGCGCAGGAACAGACCCTTGGTGGGGCCTTCGGACGCGTCGACCAGAACCGGCGCGTTGGTGTAACGGCTGAGATAGTCCAGATCGATCTTGCCGGCCTTCATCAGCACGTGGATCATCGACAGGATGAACAAACCATCAGTGCCGGGAGTGATCCCGACCCAATCATCAGCCACCGCGTTGTAGCCCGAGCGGATCGGGTTGACGCCGATCACCCGTGCGCCACGGGCTTTGATCTTGCCGATGCCCATCTTGATTGGGTTGCTGTCGTGATCTTCGGCAACACCGAACAGCATGAACAGCTTGGTGTGATCCCAGTCAGGCTGGCCGAATTCCCAGAACGCACCGCCCATCGTATAGATGCCGCCCGCAGCCATGTTGACGGAACAGAAGCCACCGTGTGCTGCATAGTTACAGGTGCCGAAATTCTGCGCCCAAAAGCTGGTAAAGCTTTGGCTTTGGTCCCGACCGGTGAAGAAGGCCAGTTTTTCGGGGTTATCCTCGCGGATCGGCTTGAGCCAGCCAACGGCGATGTCCAGCGCCTCGTCCCAGCTGATCTCTTCGAACTTGCCCGAACCACGTGGACCGACGCGTTTCAGTGGCGCGCGCAGACGCGAGGGTGCATTGACCTGCATGATCCCAGCCGAGCCCTTGGCGCACAGGACGCCCTTGTTAACCGGGTGATCGCGGTTGCCCTCGATATAGGCGACCTTGCCGTCTTTCATGTGCACGTTGATGCCGCAGCGGCAGGCGCACATGTAGCACGTTGTTTTTCTGACCTCGTCAGAGACCTTGGGAGAGGTATTAATGATTGGCTGGTTCATTTCTGGTCCCTGTGGCTTTTGATCCGATTATTCTCATGAGCAGAGATCAATCGGAACAGTATTTCGCTTTAGCCGGATTTACGAGGCGTCTGTCCGGGTTTTGGATGTTTCTGCTTGCACGGCCGTAACCGCGATCATGTGCAGAACGTCCTCGGCGGAGCATCCGCGTGAAAGGTCGTTGGCCGGTTTCGCCAGTCCCTGAAGGACCGGGCCGATTGCTTCGGCACCCCCAATACGCTGCGCGATCTTGTAGCCAAGGTTGCCTGCGTCGAGGTTCGGGAACACAAAGACATTTGCCTCGCCGCGCAGGGGCGAATCCTTGGCTTTCTTTGCAGCCACCTCGGGGACGAATGCGGCGTCAAACTGCAGCTCGCCGTCGATCAACAGATCGGGGTCAGCCGACTTTGCAATCTGCGTGGCCTCACTGACCTTCGTGACCTTCGGATGATTGGCGCTGCCGCCGGTGGAAAAGGACAACATCGCAACGCGGGGTGTCTCATGCGTCAGCGCCTTGAAAGACGCGGCAGATGCCCGGGCGATTTCGGCCAGTTCCTGTTCGTTCGGATCAACGACCAGGCCGCAATCGGCAAAGATGTGCGCTCCGCGGACCGTGTGGTGATCGCGGCAGTAGAGCATCAGGAAAAAGCTGGAAACCATGGCCGCGTCGGGCGCTTTGCCGATGATCTGCAAAGCGGCGCGCACTGTGGCCGACGTGGTCTCAACAGCTCCGCCGACGGTTCCGTCGGCATTACCGGTATGAACCAGCATCGCGGCATAGTTCAGGCGGTGTTTGATTTCTTCAGCGGCCTTTTCAGGCGTCATGCCCTTGTGCTTGCGCCGCTCGAAAAGCTCAGCTGCAAACGCTTCGGCATAGGGAGAGTCCGATGGATCGTGGATTTCGATGCCGTCGACATCCTGACCAGCCTGTTCGGCCAGCAGGGCAGTTACTTTGGCTTTGTCGCCAACCAGAATGATGCGCGCGACACCTTCCTTGCGGGCCTTCAAAGCACCTTCAACAACACGTGGATCATCGCCCTCAGCGAGGGCGATGATCTTGTCGGAGCTGCTGGCAGCTCCGAGAATTGTGCGCAATGGCTTCACGCGATTATGCCCCGGCCGACGTATTCATGTCAGCCGCGTCGATACCGGCAACACGGACCGGCTTTTTCATGGCGTCGCGACGGAAAGGATCGCCCAGTTCCTGGTTGATCATGGCTTCGATCAGAGTGGTGATGCCATTTTTCTGGTCGATGATCGCCTGGTTCAGGGCCGCGGTCAGCTCGTCCTGAGTGCGTGCAACGACGCCTTTCAGACCACATGCGGTTGCGATACCGGCATAGGAGACCTGTTGGTCCAGTTCGGTGCCAACAAAGTTGTCGTCGAACCACAGGGTCGAGTTGCGCTTTTCAGCGCCCCACTGGTAGTTGCGGAAAACGATCTGGGTCACGGCGGGCCATTCTTCGCGGCCAATCGCGGTCAATTCGTTCACAGCGATACCAAATGCGCCGTCACCCGAGAAACCGACAACCGGAACGTCCGGGCAACCAATTTTCGCGCCAACAACGGCAGGCAGGCCGTAACCACAGGGGCCAAACAGGCCAGGTGCCAGGTACTTGCGGCCTTCTTCGAAGGACGGGTACGCGTTACCGATGGCGCAGTTGTTGCCGATATCGGACGAGATGATTGCCTCGGTCGGCAGCGCCGCTTGAATTGCGCGCCATGCCATGCGGGGGCTCATCCAGTCGGGCTTAGCGGCCCGTGCACGCTCGTTCCAGGTGGTGCCCGGATCGTCGTTCTCGTGGGTCAGCGAGCTCAGTTCTTGCGCCCAAGCCGATTTGGTGGTGGCGATCAGGTTCTTGCGGTCTTCGCGACCTGCTTCACCGGCGTTGTCGCCCAGACGTTCCAGCAGACCTTCGGCCACTTTCTTGGCGTCGCCGACGATGCCAACGGTCACATCTTTGGTCAGGCCGATACGATCAGGGTTCAGGTCAACCTGAATGATCTTGGCATCGGTCGGCCAGTAGTTGATGCCGTAGCCAGGCAAGGTCGAGAACGGGTTCAGACGAGTGCCCAGAGCCAGAACAACGTCCGCTTTGGCGATCAGTTCCATACCGGCTTTCGAGCCGTTATAGCCCAGCGGACCGGCAAACAGCGGGTGCGAGCCGGGGAAGGCGTCGTTGTGCTGATAGCCAACGCAGACCGGTGCGGTCAGACGTTCAGCCAGATCGGCGGATGCAGGGATCGCGCCGGACAGAACAACGCCAGCACCGTTCAGGATGACCGGGAATTTGGCGTCGGACAACAGGGCTGCGGCTTCGTCCAGTGCTTCGTTGCCACCAGCGGTCGCTGCGAATTCGACGATCTTGGGCAGTTCGACGTCGATGACCTGAGTCCACATGTCGCGCGGGATGTTCATCTGAGCAGGTGCCGAAGCACGCTTGGCTTGCAGGATGACGCGGTTCAGAACTTCAGCGACACGGCTGGGGTCACGCAGTTCTTCCTGGTAGGCAACACAGTCCGCAAACATGCGCATCTGTTCCATTTCCTGGAAGCCACCCTGGCCGATGGTCTTGTTGGCTGCCTGCGGAGTGATCAGCAGAACCGGGGTGTGGTTCCAGTATGCGGTTTTAACGGCAGTCACAAAGTTGGTGATGCCAGGGCCGTTCTGCGCGATCATCATCGACATCTTGCCGGTGGCACGGGTGTAGCCGTCCGCCATCATGCCGCCCGAACCTTCGTGGGCGCAGTCCCAGAAATTGATGCCTGCGGCCGGGAAGATATCCGAAATCGGCATCATGGCCGAACCGATGATACCGAACGCATGTTCGATACCGTGCATTTGCAGAACCTTAACAAAGGCCTCTTCAGTGGTCATTTTCATCTGAGTGTTCTCCGCACAATTGAAGAAAGGTTCGGGCACAGCACCCGCCTTTGATATGGTTTTGGCGCAAGGGGCGAAGCGGCGTTAGGGCCAGAATGTTAGGCGGGATATGTCCAGAGCCGTGCTAGGCGGAACGGATGGCATCCGCGATCAGTTTCACGCCCGGCCCGATGCGGTCTCGGCCAATGGACGAGTATCCAAGGCGATAGAAGTTGCGCGGTTGGTGCAACCCATTGAAGAACGAGGCGCCTGGTTCGATGTGCACGCCCTGGCTCTGCAGCTTTTTGGCAAGTTTGGTCGTGTCCACACGATCGGGGGCCGACATCCAAAGCGACGACCCGCCCATGATTCCGCGTCCGGCAACGGTAAGCCCGTACTGTTCGACCGCGCTGTCCAACGCTTCGCGTCGCCGGGCAAGGGTCTTCGACATACGTCGAATCTGAGCATCATAATGGCCTAGGGACAGGAAATAGGCCGCGGTGCGCTGGATATGGCCCGGCGGGTGGCGCAGCACCAAAGAACGCAAAGCACGGGCCTCGCGGATAAAAGGCTCGGATCCGACAATGTAGCCAAGGCGCAATCCGGGAAACAGCGATTTCGAGAAGCTGCCTACATAGATCACCCGTCCGTCGCGATCCATTGACTTGAGGGCCGGGGAGGGAGATCCCAGAAAGGCCATTTCAAACTCGTAATCGTCCTCGACCACCATGGCGTCCAGTTCGCGGGCGCGTTTCAGCAACTCGTGGCGGCGATCGACGGGCATGGTTGCGGTCGTTGGGCTTTGATGGCTGGGGGTCGTGAAAATTACATCTGTTTCATCCGGCAACGCATCCGGAGTCAGTCCGTCACGGTCAACGGCCAGTGGTGAAACTTTGCAGTCGGAGTGATTTAGCAAATCCCGCAGTGCATAATAGCAAGGGTCTTCAATCACGGCAGTGCGGTTGCGGTTCAACAGGATGCGTGAGGCCAGCCACAGGGCGTTTTGCGCGCCCATAGTGATCAAGATCTCTTCGGGGCGGGCGGCGATTCCACGGCGCGGCAACGTGTGACGGGCGATGAATTCGATCAGCAGCGGATCATCCTGATCCATGTAGTCCCCGGTCAGGGAGGCAAAATCCCTGTGACCCAGTGCACGGACCGCGCAGAGACGCCAATTGGCGTGGTCGAACAATTTCCGATCTGCCTGACCATAGATGAAAGGGTATTTGTAATCGCGCCAATTACTGGGCTTGGGCAGCACGTCCCCGTCCGAGAACCTGCGTGCGAGGGCCGTGTCCCAGTCGACATTTTCATCGCGTTTTTGCACGGGCGAATACTTGGGTGGCACGGGCGCGTTTTGCGACACGAAATACCCCGACCGGCCTTTGGCAGTCAGGTAGTCATTGGCCAGTAGTTCAGTATACGCCAGTGTCACCGTGATCCGGCTAACACCCAGATGCGCCGCCAGTTTACGAGACGAGGGCAGCTTTTCCCCAACGTGAAACCGGCCAGACAAGATGCCTTCGGCAATCATCTGTTGGATCTGCGCCTGCAGTGTGCCCTGTCCGTTCAATTCCAGAAAGAATGTGTCGACCGATATTCCCATAGCGCCTTATAGGGTGGACTTAAGGTGAGGGCAATCTGGACTTAATCTCGTTTCGAGAATTCGTGAACAAGACGCTTGACGAAAAAGAACGACTCACCTAAATAACTAGAAATCTAGTTTAATGGAGAAATCAGATGTGGGAAACAGCTGCAGCAGGATTCTCGGCCATGGGCTCTGAAGCGCGACTGAAGGTTCTCAAGACATTGGTTCGGGCTGGTGAGGCTGGGTTGACCGTTGGGGAAATCCAGAACCGCACAGGCATTGCCCCTTCGACATTGGCCCATCACCTGCGGTTCCTCGCGGCCGGCGGGGTCGTCGAGCAAGAGAAAATCGGGCGCGCCACCATCAACCGCGCAAATTACGAAGAATTGAGAGACCTCGCGCAGTTCATTCTTAGCGAATGCTGCGCGGACGAAGTGGGAAAGGCTGCGAACGATGGCTGAGCTGACACAAAACCCAAAGGCACCGGCAAAGGTGGCCGTTGATCTGATCAAAACCCCATGGGCGGTGATCGTGGCCATTTTGGCGCTTGTGGCCGTCCTTGACCCCGGCAATTGGGGAGAGGTTGTAACCTTTGCGGGCAAAGCCCTTGCACATACCGGCCAGTATATTCTGTTCGCCGTCTTGCTGCTGTCTTACCTCAAGGCGACCGGTGCCGAAGTGATGGTTGCGCGCGCCTTTGAGGGGCGCGAAACGCGGATGATCTTTTTGGCCGCAGTCTTCGGCGGCCTCGCACCGTTCTGTTCTTGCGAAGTCATTCCGTTCATTGCTGGTCTGCTGGCGCTTGGTGCGCCATTGTCGGCTGTCATGGCGTTCTGGCTCAGCTCGCCACTGATTGACCCACCGACCTTGTTGATCACGGCAGGCGCATTGGGTTGGCCATTTGCAATCGGCAAGGCCATTGCAGCGGTCGCATTGGGTCTGTTTGGAGGCTTTGCCGTCCGTGCCCTGATGCGAGGCGGCGCGTTTGCCCAGCCTCTGCGCGAATACAAACCGGCTGGCTGCGGATGCGGACCTAAACAGGAGGACAAACCTGTCTGGAAGTTCTGGCAGGTACCCGAGCGTCGTCAGAGCTTCCGGTCCGAGTTCATTCACAACAGCTTGTTCCTGCTTAAATGGTTGGCTCTGGCCTATGTGCTTGAGGCGTTGTTGGTCAGCTATGTGCCGGCCGATCTGATCGCGCGCGTTGTCGGCGGTGACGGTGTTGTACCCATTGTCATTGCCGCGTTGGTCGGGATGCCCGCTTACTTGAACTCCTACGTCGCGCCGCCGCTGCTGGCTGGCCTGATGGAACAAGGGATGAGCGCAGGGGCCGCGATGTCCTTCATGGTCGCGGGTGCCGTCAGTTCGATCCCGGCAATGGCCGCGGTCTGGTCATTGGTCAAACCACGGGTCTTTGCGACCTATCTGGGGCTGGGGATCACTGGGGCCATCACCGCTGGCATTCTGTTCCAGATGATCTGAAACCAAAGCCGCCCGGTGTTCTTACCGGGCGGCTTTACTTATCCTGCTTCGCAGTGGCGCGGCAGTTTGAACCGATACCGAGCCTCGCCACTGTCCACGTACACACGTTTTTCGATGCATGCCGTGGTGCCAACGGTTTGTGAGACCGGAGCGTCGGTCGAAGTGACCGAGGTCGCAGACCCGTCCGGCAGTCGGACCGAAGCAATGACGCCGTTCTTGAGGTCCCCGTTGATGGGTGTCGCTGACAAGACGTTGACGGTCATGAATGCCTCATGCTCGTGCTCGCCGCTGTCGTTGAAGATCAGCAAACCAGCAGCGACGGCAACAAGACCAACACCGCCTGCCACGGGCAAACCCCAGGTCTTCAGGAAGGCATAGATCGAAACGGCGCGATGCGGTCCAAATAGTTTGGAAAGAACGTTCAGCATGGTTTTCTCGTAAAAAAGCCCCGGTCCGTTCAGGCCGGGGCTGTCTGTGCTTTAGGGGCGCGGATCGTCTTCGTCTTCGTCGTCGGCACCGCCTTTGGGCAGGTTGAAGAAGCTGTCCGCGTCGAGGATTGGTTCTTCTTCTTTCTCTTCCGCAGGCTCGTCCGACAGCGAGAATGTTTCCAGACCTTCGATGGCAGTCGGGATCTTCGGCGCCGCGTCCATTTCCAGCGACTGTTCGGTCGAGACCAGCTTGCGGCGCTCGTCATCGCTCATGACGCCACCTTCGGCAGCTTTCTTTGCTGCGGCCTTCTGCACGATCGCGTCCAGCTCGGACTGTTTGCACAGACCTAGCGCAACGGGGTCGATCGGCTGCATATTGGAGATGTTCCAATGGGTCCGTTCACGGATCGACTGGATGGTTGGCTTGGTGGTGCCCACCAGCTTGGCGATCTGACCGTCGCTGAGTTCTGGGTGGAATTTGACCAGCCACAGGATCGAGTTCGGACGGTCCTGACGCTTGGATAGCGGGGTATAGCGCGGACCGCGACGCTTTTCCTCGCCGCTTGCAGCGGGGTTGAACTTGAGCTTCAGCTTGTGCAGCGGGTTGTTCTGCGCGGTGTCGATCTCGTCCTGGGTCAGCTGGTTGTTGGCGATGGGGTCAAAGCCTTTCACGCCAGCGGCCACATCGCCGTCTGCGATGCCCTGCACCTCAAGCTCGTGCATGCCTACGAAATCCGCGATCTGCTTGAAGCTGATCGTGGTGTTGTCCACCAGCCATACGGCTGTTGCCTTGGCCATAAGCGGTTTTGCCATCAGCCCGTCTCCTATAAATACATCTTTCCCGTCGCCGGAATTCGGCGGCCCCTTTTTTGGGGCAGGTTTCCGTTGTCGGGGAACTTGGTCCGTATATAGTCGCGCCAAGGCAAGAAGGGAAGAGGCGAATGCGCTGGGTTGTTTTGGGGCTGGTTTCGTGGGTTTTTGGTGCAATGGCGGCGCTGGGCGATGGCGAAAAAGCGGGCGAGTTTGACTACTATGTCTTGTCGCTTAGCTGGTCGCCCAACTGGTGCGCCCGCGAAGGCGACGCGCGCGGATCGGATCAATGCGACACCCGGCATGACCATGGCTGGATCCTGCATGGTCTGTGGCCTCAGTACCATCAGGGTTGGCCCGCCTTCTGCCGCACGCCCGAGGCGCCGCCATCGCGCGCTAATTCCCGCAAAATGACCGATATTCAGGGTAGTTCCGGTCTGGCGTGGCATCAGTGGAAAAAGCACGGCACCTGCTCGGGTCTCAGCGCGTCCGACTATTATGCGCTGTCCCGGCAGGCGTATGAGGCGGTTGAGCGTCCTCGGGTATTCCGCAAGCTGGATGCCTCGGTCAAATTACCTGCATCGGTCGTGGAAGAAGCCTTTCTGAAAGCCAACCCCGGCCTTGAGCGCGACATGATCACTGTGACCTGCAAGCAGGGCTATATAGAAGAGGTCCGCCTGTGCCTGTCGCGCGACCTTGAACCCGTGCCTTGTGGGCGAGACGTGATCCGAGATTGTACCGCCAAAGACGCCCTGTTTGATCCGATTCGTTAGAGCTTATTGTTCTGGCAGTCCCGGGCATATTCCAGCGCTTTGGCCGTGCCTTTTAGATCAATCGCCATCACCGTCTCACCCGCAGGGTTGTAAACCGTCATAGTCTTGTTCTGCGCAATCGCATTCACGAAGCTGCGGTCGGTGAAAAACACGGTTGCGCCTGGCACATCGCGCTGATTGAAGCCGATGGCAGTGGCGTCATAGCTTTTGCCGTCCAGATCGAACCGGATCGGATAACTCTCGCCCTGTTTGATGTCGCCCCACGCCTTGTTGTAGACGGCGAAATACCCGCGATTGTCCAGCGCGTCATAGCCCAGCCGCACGACTGAGAGATCCTGATAGATCGTCTGGATCAAGCACCCGTTGCCAAGCGCGGGGTCCATCATGATGTTCCAACCTTCGACAAAGCCTTTGTCGATGAGTTGTTGTGACAGGGCGGATGATGCGGTGAATGCGGCGAAGACAAGGGCGAGAATACGGGTCATTGAAAGCTCCGGACAAAACAGGGCAATTCCCGGTGAGGAAGGTTATTAGGTCTGAGATACCTACTAGATCTTATCACACCAAGAGGTTTTGTGTGACAAGCGGTGTGCACTTGTTGGTGCAGGTTTTTTGTTTAATTTGGCGACCTAAGCTGTAGTTGTGTCTGGCGGGAGACCGATTTCATGAATCGTGAAATGACCAAACTGTTGCGCAAGAGATGCGCTTCAATTCAATTTTTATTGTCAGAAAACAGCCCCCTGCGCGGTGAGTTCGAAGGAGGCAATGAGATTTCCCTTCTTACCGATGGCTCGATATTTCCACATGTCGCCCAGCATGAAGAATGGAGCTTCAACGAAACCAGGTTTATCGGGCAAGCCTGTCCAACTGGACCCTATCACCTAATCGATATCGGTGCGAATGTCGGTCTTTTTTCCCGGCAGGTCTTGATCAACTACCCTCAGGTAATATCAGCATCATGTTTTGAACCTAGCCCGGATAATACGGAGCATCTGAAGCGCAACCTCAAAGCGATGCCCATGGTGTCGGTTTTCGACTTTGGCTTAGGGCAATCAGACGGTGAACTGGCATTTTACAAAGACAGCGTAAATGGTGGGAATTTTTCCTTCAATCGAGACGCCGTGGCCGGCCGTGAGCATCAGGTCATCGTCGCCAAAATCAGAAGAATAACTGAGGGGCTGTTAGATAAATGCATGGGGGACGAGGCCAGTGACCGACGCCTGATTTGGAAATCCGACACACAGGGGCTGGACGAGGCATTGATGAGTGAATTGCCCGAAAGCTTCTGGCAGCGCGTTGATCTGGCTTGTTTTGAAGGATGGAGGATAGACAAGCCGTCTCATGACGAACAGGCTTTTCGAAACATCCTAAACAGCTTTGAATACGTGTATATTATTGGGTCGCGCAACAAAAGGCTGCGACGCATTAGCAGCTCAAGGTGTATTAGTTACTTGTCCGGAAGAGACCGCAAATGGGCAGACTTCTATCTGTCTCGGGTGGAATTGCACTAAAAGTAGCTTTGCTCAGGTTAAACCTCTGTGCGCTCTGACCGTAGCTTGGTTACCTACAGTTCTTTCCTTGCCCGCAGCGCAGCGGTAATCGTCCCATCATCCAGATAGTCCAACTCGCCCCCAATCGGCACACCCTGCGCCAGTGAAGTCAGACGGACCTGTCCCTCCAACTGATCGGCAATGTAATGGGCTGTGGTCTGGCCGTCGACGGTCGCGTTCAGCGCCAGAATGACTTCGGTGATCCCTTCGGCCATCACCCGATCCTTTAGACGGGGGATGCGAAGCTCGTCCGGTCCGACGCCGTCCAAGGCAGACAGCGTGCCGCCCAGAACGTGATAGCGACCCTTGAAAACTGCAGCGCGTTCCATCGCCCAGAGGTCGGCGACGTCTTCGACCACGCACAACTCTCCGATCGCGCGATCCTCGCTATCGCAGATGTCGCAGATATCGGTGGTGCCCACGTTGCCGCAATTCAGGCATTCGCGGGCGGTGGCGGCCACCTGCTGCATTACGTCCGACAGGGGCGTCAGCAGCAGGGTGCGTTTTCGGATCAGGTGCAGCACCGCGCGGCGAGCCGAACGGGGGCCGAGGCCCGGCAGTTTGGCCATCAGGTCGATCAGATTGTCGATATCGCTGTTCGAACTCACGGCGTGCGCTCCTGCAAAAGGGCCGGGCAGTTGTGCCCGGCCTTTGGGTCGTCAGGAGTGTCTATCAGAACGGCAGCTTGATGTCTGCGGGCAGACCCATGCTTTCGGTCAGCCTTGCCATCTCTGCCTGAGAGCGCTCGGCCGCTTTGGTTTGCGCGTCCTTGATAGCGGCCAGAATCAGATCTTCGACAACTTCCTTATCGTCGCCATTGAAAATCGACGGATCGATGTCCAGACCCTTCAGCTCGCCTTTTGCTGTGGCGGTGGCCTTCACCAGCCCTGCACCGGATTCGCCTACAACCATCAGGTTGTTCAGCTCTTCCTGCATGTCCGTCATCTTGGTCTGCAAATCCTGTGCGGATTTCATCATCTTGGCCATATCGCCCAGACCGCCGAGTCCTTTGAGCATTGCTTTTCTCCTGCAAATCAGTTTGCCGCCTAAATACGGATGCTGCCGGTGGGGTACAAGGGGAGAGCTTCTCCCGCCCGTCGTCAAGGTCTTTGGCAAGACCTTTCCTCCCGTTGGGCCCGGCAGCGCGGGAGTGTTTCTGCTTTGGTCGTTCGGATCAATCCTCCTCGAACGGATCCCATTCGTCTTCGACCTCAGGCAGGGCTTCGGTTTCGACCTTGGCGGCGCGTTCCTCCGGGGTTTCGATCCGCTTGATGCGCGCTTTGGGGAATTGCATCAGAACGGCTTGAACCAGCGGGTGTTGTTCGGCCTGCGCTTTCAACGCCAGATCAGCCGCGTCGCGAACCTCGGCGATTGTTGCTGCGTCCCCGTCGGCCACGATTGAGACGGCCCATCGGTTTCCGGTCCAGCGTTGCAAGGCCGAACCAAGCCTTTGCGCCAGATCGGTCGGCGCTTTGTCCGTCGGCGTGAACTCGATCCGTCCCGGGGAATACGAGACGAGACGCACGCCGTTTTCGACCTCAACCAACAGTTTTACATCCCGGTTCGTGCGGATCAGTTCGACCACGTATTCGAAGGTTGGATAGTGTGCCAGCGCGGTCTGGACGTCCTGGGCAAGCGCTGCGGTGGGCGCCCCTGCAGGCCCGCGTTGCGCCGAGAGATGCGCAGAGGACGTCGCCTGTGCAGGTGCATGAGTTGGCACAGCCACACCACCGCCAGGTCCCCCGCTTGGTGGGGGTGGAGGCGCATCCTGTAGTCGTTTGATAAGCTCTTCGGGGCTTGGCAAATCGGCCACATGGGTCAGACGAATGATTGCCATTTCGGCGGCCATCATCGCGTTGGGTGCTGCAGAGACCTCCTCCAGCGCTTTCAGCAACATCTGCCACATGCGTGTCAACACCCGCATCTGCAGCGCCTCGGCCATCTGTTGACCCCGTGCGCGTTCATCCGGTGAAACGGTGGGGTCATCGGCGGCATCGGGCGTGATTTTGACCACGGAAACCCAATGGGTGATCTCGGCCAGATCGCGCAGAACAGCCAGCGGATCGGCCCCTTCGGCATACTGGCCGCTCAACTCAGTCAATGCCCCAGCCGCATCGCCACGCAGAATCATGTCCATCAGATCCAGAACGCGCCCGCGATCTGCAAGGCCCAACATTGCCCGAACCTGATCGGCGCTTGTTTCCCCTGCACCATGTGAGATCGCCTGATCCAACAGCGAGGTCGCATCGCGCGCAGATCCTTCGGCCGCGCGTGTGATCAAAGCCAGCGCGTCTTCTGCGATCTGTGCGTTTTCCGCTGCGGCGATTTTGTTGAGCAGACCGATCATGTCCTCAGGTTCGATCCGGCGCAGGTCGAACCGCTGACAGCGGGACAGTACGGTCACCGGCACCTTGCGAATTTCGGTCGTCGCAAAGATGAACTTCACATGCTCGGGCGGTTCCTCGAGCGTTTTGAGCAGCGCATTGAAGGCGCTGGTCGACAGCATGTGAACTTCGTCGATGATGTAAATCTTATAACGCGCACTGGCGGCACGATATCGGACACTGTCGATAATCTCGCGAATGTCGTTCACACCGGTCCGGCTGGCGGCGTCCATCTCCATCACGTCGACATGGCGTCCTTCCATGATGGCAACGCAATGCTCGCACTGACCACAAGGTTCGGTCGTTGGTTTGCCTTCACCATCGGGACCGATGCAGTTCATACCTTTGGCGATAATCCGGGCGGTGGTGGTTTTGCCGGTGCCGCGAATACCGGTCATGATAAAGGCCTGCGCGATCCGATCCGCTTCGAACGCGTTTTTCAGCGTGCGCACCATTGCGTCCTGTCCAACCAGATCTGCAAAGGTTTCAGGGCGGTACTTGCGGGCAAGAACCTGATAGGCGGGGCTGGGCGTTTCGGTCATGTCTGCTCTGTCAGATTCGTGTCAGAAATGCAGCGTAGAGACCCGGGCCGCCCGCGTCCACAGCAGGCTTTGTGGAATTTCGGTTTGGACCGCGTCTGTAAGCGGGATAAACCGGCTGTCAAAATTTGGTGGGCCGGTGGCAGTAGGAGTATAAGCTTTGGCAAAATTTGCAATCTACGCGCTGCCTGTTGGCTCAGGCACCATGGCGCTGTCCCCTTTGCCTGGCGGCGGCGGTGGGTATGTGGACGATTTGAGGGTGATACAGGACTGGAACCCCGATCTGGTGATTTCAATGACCACCGAGGCCGAGATGCAGCAGATCGGCGCAGGCGGTTTTGGTCGAGACGTTCAAAGCAGGTCCGCTACCTGGGTGCATCTTCCGGTCGAGGATTTTGGCACGCCGCCCCTGCCAATCGAAACTCTTTGGCCCCAAGCCAGCGCAGCCGCCCGGCAGGTTCTGTCCGACGGTGGACGCGTGCTGGTGCATTGCCGGGGCGGTTGTGGGCGGTCGGGGATGGTCGCGCTGAGGCTCATGGTGGAAAGCGGTGAAGATCCAAACCACGCGCTAAACCGGCTGCGCTTGGCCCGACCATGTGCGGTGGAAACGGATGAGCAGATGGCTTGGGCCATGAAACCGGCCCAGAGCGATCGGTGAACTAGGATCAGGCCGTGGCTTGTTGAACAACCTGATGCGATGGACGCGGTGCAAGGGACGATGCCTGAAGCATGGCGCAAGGCAAGGCCGCCAAAACACCAGCAGGCAGAGTGGAAAAGTCAGGGTTGAACATCATATCGGCGTATTCGTCCAACGTGTCGGCCGAGTCGCCCGTGTTTGCCCCGCAATAGACCCTGATCCGGGCCGGGCTGGCGCGAAACCGTGCGGTGCAACCCTCATCGCAATGGGTCAGTTCGCTGGAGCCGTCCACCTCAAATTCGCTGGTCGTCATTGGTTGTGCTGTTGCCATCGCCTCGGCCAATGACCGAGCCATTTGGGCCAATGCGGGGCAGGTTTTCCCCGTTTTCTGGCACAGGGTGGCGTTGAATTCGTGGGTCGTTGTCTTCCAGATCATAATGCGCCCTCCGCGCGGTGAGCGGGGGACGTGGAACAGGGAACTCAGCGTACTGAAGGCCTGCCCGGACACCCCGCCCGAGTTTCGGTTTTTACTTTGATGGCAGGTCTCCTGACTTGCGGGTCATTGCTTTGCCGACCTTCCCAGCCTTTCGGCCAGTGGTATTTCGGCATTGCTTACCGCTTACAGTTGCGGGGGCAGTCGCGGCCTTGGTCCGTTCCGGCTTTGCCGGGCTGGACCGCACCGAGTTCCCTTTTCATCCCGCCCCAATATAAGGACGAGAACCATCACCTCATCGCTAGCGGTTGTAGGTGGCTTGAGTCAAGCGGGCTGTTTTCCATCGTTCAAGTGGACGCTTGGTCACTTTGAAAATCTGTTGACTCTAGTCGCGCAAAAGCGCCGATATGCCATATGTGAACCGAATAGTTCAGATGCTTGCGAGGGCACCATGTTGGACAACACTCCGGTCGTTTTGACCGAAGACTTCACGTTTTCTGCCGGAGAGGCCGAACTGTCGGCACGGCTGTATATGCCTGCCTCGGCACCTGATGTGGCGGTTGTAGTCCATGCAGCCACAGGCGTACCGCGCGACTATT
Organism: Ruegeria sp. CDSA034; assembly: GCF_059612275.1. Classification (NCBI taxonomy): domain Bacteria; kingdom Pseudomonadati; phylum Pseudomonadota; class Alphaproteobacteria; order Rhodobacterales; family Roseobacteraceae; genus Ruegeria; species Ruegeria sp. CDSA034. Next base: position 50,687 of record NZ_JBXWQH010000008.1, on the reverse strand, counting down.
ACCAGCATTTTGCGCGGTGGTTGGTGGAAGAACAGGGTATGGCCTGTCTGACCTATGACTATCGCGATTTTGGCCACTCTCTACACGGGCGCCTGCGCGATTCGCAGGCCACGATGGCTGACTGGGCGTTGATCGACATGCCCGCTGCTCGCGCTGAAATGCGACGCAGATTTCCCGCCGCCCAGCAGTGGAGCATTGGCCATTCGGTGGGTGGAATGCTGGGGCCAATTCAGCCCGATATTGAGCAGATCGACCGGATGATCTGTGTCTGTTCAGGTTTGGTGACGTTATCCGACCACCCCTGGCCGTATCGCGCACTGGCGACAATGTTCTGGTATGCCCACCCGCCATTGCTGGTTAAGGCATTGGGATACCTGCCGGGCAAGGCACTTGGGTTCGGCTCGGACCTTCCGGCACGTGTCTACTGGCAGTGGCGCAAATGGTGCACCGCTGCGCTGAGCTACGTGCCGGATATCGGCAAAAGCCTTCCAGACGCCCGTTGGGCTGCGTCGGAAACACCCGTTGATCTGTTCACAATGGACGATGATCAGGTGGTGCCGCCGAACGCGGTTTGGCGCTTGGCCGATCTTTACGGTCCCAAAGCCCGCCGGCATCAGTTGTCGCCGAAGGACTTTGGATTGGCCGAGGTTGGCCACATCGGCGCATTTGCGCGCCGAAATGCGGCCATATGGCCCCGGTTGATCGCCTGAGCCGGTACTTACAGCTTTTTGCGGGATTTCTTGTCCTGCTTCACCGATCGTACCATTTTACCAAAGGCCTTGTCGCGCGCGCGAGACTGCGCCACGGTTTCCGAGTTCCTTTCATCTTCGCGCCGCAGTTTTCGCCAACGCTCTAGCCGCTCTGTGTCAAGGGATCCGATGGAAATCGCATCCTGCACAGCGCATCCCGGCTCGGCCTGATGCTGACAATCGGAAAAGCGGCAGGTTTGGGCCAATTCCAGAATGTCGGAAAAGACCTCATCGACGCCATCTTGTGCATCCAGCAACCGCAAAGCCCGCATGCCGGGTGTATCGACCAACCAGCCTCCGTTCCGCATCGGATGCAACGCGCGGGCAGTTGTCGTGTGCCGCCCGCGCGCGTCGTTCTCGCGAATACCGGACGTTGCCTCATCCAGACCAGTCATGGCGTTGACCAATGTTGTCTTGCCGACACCGGATGAGCCAACCAATGCAGCGGTCTGTCCAGGAGGGCACCAGGACAGTACTTGCTGCACGTCCAGGGTATCCAAAGCATTGATTGCCAGTACGGTCAAAAACGGAGCCAGCGACTCGGCTGCTTTGGAGAAATTACTAGGATCGGTACAGGTATCGGCCTTGGTTAGTATGACGACCGGATAGCACCCGGCCTGATGTGCCAAAGCCAAATACCGTTCCAGCCGGGCCAGATTGAAGTCGGCATTGCAGGAACTGACGATGAACAGCACATCCACATTGGCGGCGATCAACTGGGCCTCGGCCCCAGTTCCGGCGGCGCGGCGTTTCAAAAGGCTGCGGCGCTCCAGCAGGTGTTGAACCCGGTTTTGATCATCCGCCAATACCCAGTCGCCGACGGCAAAGTCGCCCGTCGGCTGGTTTAGGGTGAGCAGCGGTGCTTCACCGTTGATGTTTGCACCGATCAGACGATCACGGTGAACGGCTGTGATGCGAAAGGGAGCGCATGTAGGATTGGCCGCATGTTGGGCGGCAAAGTGTGAGGACCATCCCAGGTCCGAAAGTGTAAAAGACATTGTTCTGCCTGTGTTCAGGTACAGCTATCCGTCTGGATGGCGGTCGCGCATCCAGCGGTAATGTGTTCAGGCAGGTGTGAGGGTCGGCCTCAGAAACGCTCTGCCCAAAGGGTTTTTGCTACAATCATAAAAGCCCTCCTGCGGCTAACGATTCAAGTAAGTGAGAGGTTGGACATCGACCCAAGCGGGGCTCGTTGTGGCTGCTTCCTTCCGGACCTGACCAGGTTGGCGAGGCGCTCGCCCGCGCCAACCTCTCGAAAATCGATATAGGGAAGACACGCAGAAATGACAACCCGTCACAGTGAGAGTTGAATGCGCAAAAACCCTTCGGCATCCGTTCCAGCCAGCGTTGGGCTGAACTCTGCGATGTCTGCGAGGTGACGTTGTGCCTGTTGGCCGGTCTTCAACAGGACAGAGGATCCCGGCATGGGCGCAAAACGGAATGGGCAGGGGCCCTGTTCCAGCGATTCAGCGGGCATTGCACCGGTCAGGTAATCCTTTAGCGCGTGTTGGATCGGCAAAGCCGGAACGTTGATGATTTCGGCGTCCCGTATGATCGGAAAATGCCCGCCGCCGCTGGCCCGATAATTGTTCAGTGCAACGACAAAGCGTTGTTCGGCCGTCACCGCGTGGCCTTGGAAACGAAGATCTGAGATGCGCTGGTATGCCGGATTTACCAGTCGCCCTTCCGCATCGAACCGAGGCGGAACGCTCAGGTCGATCACGTAGCTTAGCCCGAACAGAACATCGAAATTGTGTCCGGCTCGATCAGGATTGACCAATTCAGTTTGCACGCCGGGTTTCACCTGATTGAATACGCCCGCAGACATTTCAAGCCAATCTCTGATTTGCTCTCCTGTCACCGCGACCGAACGAAGTTCGTTTGGAAAGATGTTCAGATCAGCCACGTGCCGCATACGCATGACGCCCGCAGGAATGTCCGAGTAAAAGCGAGGCCCGGCGCGACCACCGAACTTCGAAGGTGCCACGGCAGACAGCAATGGTGTCGCTTTATGGGGTGTGCCCTTCAGGATCTGGCGCACGGCCGAAGCCTGTGCTGCGGCCACCATCGCAAGCCCGCGATCCTTGGCGCAAAAGCTGAAATAGCTGTGCAGGCTCTGATCCGTATGCCCAATCGGTTCCGCGGCCCGTTTTCGTGTTGCGGAATGCACATCTGAAAACAGCGCCACCAACAGCGGGTCTTCGGCCGCCGGGTCAGCACCTGAGACTGGGCGCAGTTCAGTGCGATGAGCCGCGACCGACCAGCCCTTTTCTGCCGAGGCAACCAGCGTCAGATCAATCACGCCAAGATGAGATCCGGCAGATCCCGGCATGACAACAGGTGTGCCATGCACCATACCGCCAGTGGCATCGACGTGTTCCAGCCCAGCGTGTGACTTCCCCGGCAGGGTCAGATGCGTGTGCCCGGCGATGATGGCGTCAATGCCCTCAATCGCGGCAAGGGGGATTATCGCGTTTTCAAGATCGGGCGCGGGGTCGACGGACCCCAGCCCCGTATGGGCAAGCGCGATGATCACGTCGCAGCCGTGGGATCGAAGCTCTGACACTTTAGTGCGCGCGCAGGTCAGAATGTCGTCTATCCGGACGTCATTACCCAGCCGATGAGATTCCCAATTCCGGGTCTGCGGCGGAACGACCGAGAAGACGCCGACGGTTAGCGAGGCTTGGTGCCCCGCGACCTCAACCCGGCGGGTTAGAACTGCCTGATCCTGCCAGACCTCGTTGGCACCCGGGCGATGAACATTGCTGCAAACCACTGGACAGGGGGCCTGCGAAAGGATGCTGTCCAGTATATCTTGACCGAACCCGAAATCATGATTTCCCAACCCGATCGCATCATACTCTAACGCGCCAAACGCCTGCATCAGCGTATGAGGCTTATCGGCCTGCTCGGCGGCCAGCTCCCCAACCGGAGTTCCCTGCAGCGAATCGCCGTTGTCAAAAAGCAGCACGGTTGAGCCATCCGCCTGCGCCTCAGTTCGGGCTTCACGGATCAGGCTGGCGGTTCGGGTCAGGCCGATTGTGGGTTCAGGGGTGTCAGAATAGTAATCAAAACTCCTCAAGTTCATATGAAGATCCGTGGTGGCCAGTATTCGGACCCGCACGGTCTGCGGATGCAGAGAAGGGGAAGGTTTCAAATTTCTACTTTTGGCAGTTTTGTCTTAGTCATTTTCAACAAAAAGATTAATCACAGTGAATTGCAAGGCTTAGCTGTGTTCATTCGATGGCGACCTGTGGTTTTGGGGGTGAAATACCGTTGCAACTGATTGGCCGACATGGCAGCCCTGTGCGGACAAGTCTAAGGATAACTTATGAAAAATGCGGAATATGTGACGTTTGGTAGCTCGGGGCTGGATCGTGCGGCGCATATTCGCGGGGATGCTGATGCGGTCGCGGGGGCGCGGGGGCATCCCAATGCAAAATGCCTGCTCTTGTGGCGCGGTAAGGTTTTGGTTCAGGGCGAGGCGCTGGATCAGTTGGGACTGATCGCCATGTCACATAAGCTGGTCGAAACCGGGCCGGGAGGTTCTGTCGAGCAGCCTGTGTTCTTGGGGCTGTCGGACGATGCGCCGGTGTTTGCCTTTGATATTTCGGACTGGACGGCTGATGGGTTGGACGTGTCCGGTGTCGGAGGCTTTATCGACAAGTCAGAGCAACAGCACCCGGACTTGCCCCACGGCCATGTCTTTGCCGAACTGCGCCGGATCATGACCCGTTTGTCGACGCGTGACGCCGAACTGGCGGCTTCGGCCAAGGCGGTGACCGCATGGCACGAAACGCATCGATTTTGCGCCCGGTGTGGCGCAGCCAGCGAACTTGCGCAGGCGGGGTGGCAGCGCAGTTGCCCGTCCTGCGGTGGGCAGCACTTTCCGCGTACTGATCCGGTCGTCATCATGTTGATTACGCAAGGTGATTCAGTGTTGATGGGACGTTCACCCGGCTGGCCAGAAGGGATGTATTCGCTGTTGGCAGGGTTTGTTGAACCGGGTGAAACGCTTGAGGCAGCGGTCCGGCGGGAAGTGATGGAAGAGGCCGGGGTGCCCGTAGGTGAGGTCCGTTACCTGTCCAGCCAACCCTGGCCGTTTCCGGCCTCGTTGATGTTCGGCTGCGCGGGTGAGGCGTTGTCGCGCGGCATCACCATCGACCCGGTCGAAATCGAAGATGCGATGTGGGTTACCAAATCCGAGATGATGCAGGCCTTTGCCGGCGAACACCCCGTTTTGCTGCCAGCCCGCAAGGGAGCGATTGCGCATTTTCTTTTGCAAAACTGGCTTGCGGATACATTGGACTGACAAAATACTGTTCTGAAAAGCGAGAGAACCCCGAACCACAATGCAGTTTACAGTGCGCGAAGATATCGAAGCTCCCATCAACTCGGTGTTCGAAATGGTGGCCGACTTTGACCGATTCGAACGGATCGCGATGCGGCGCGGGATCGACGTCCGGCGGATTTCGGGCGAATTGGGCGTTGTTCCGGGCACCAGTTGGGAGACAGAATTCAGGTTACGCGGAAAGCCACGTCAGATTTCCGTGCAGATGGCCGAATGCGACCCGCCTTTGCTGATGCGGTTCGAAGCGGCAAGCAAGGGGATGAACGGGGTCACGACGGTGGAGCTTTTGGCCCTGTCGCAGCGCCGCACGCGTCTAAGCGTTGATATGTCCCTGTCGGCCAAATCCCTGCCTGCGCGGCTGCTGTTACAATCGCTCCGGCTTGGGCAATCCCGGTTTCGCCGACAGTTTCAGTTGCGCCTGACCGAGTTCGCTCGGGAAATGGAACAACGTCACATTCATGGCGGCTGATTATCCAAAGCTTTGGTGAGAACGAGATGGATAGTTTTATTGTTCGTGAGGCGGTTTTGACGGATGCCCAAGGTATCTCAGAGGTGCTGCGGGACATCGCAGCGGCCGGAAAGCGTAACAAGCGCTGCGACGTTGATTTTGCCCGCGAGCATTACGTGGCCGACCCCGACCGGATCAGATGTTCCGTCGCTGTTCAGGGAGAAGAGGTCCTGGGGTTTCAATCACTGAAATGGGCGGTTGAAAACAACCCATATGGTGCTCCGGTCGGGTGGGGCGTCATTGGAACGCATATTCGCCCGTCGGCCGCCCGGCGCGGTGTCGGTCGCGCCCTGTTTCATGCAACACTCTTGGCGGCACGGGAAAGTGGCCTACCGGCCATTGATGCGACCATTTCGGCCACAAACGCCGAAGGATTGGCCTATTATTCGGCGATGGGCTTTGTGGATTATCGGGAGCACGAGGGTGCCCAGTGCAAAAGCTTTTCCGTGATTTGAGCCGAGGTCGCTTCAACCGCGCGGTTGAGCCGCTGGGTAGACGCCCAAAATCTCGACATTCGTGGTGAAGTGTTCCAGTTCTTCCATTGCCAGCTGTACGTTCCGGTCGTCCGGGTGGCCCACGATATCGGCATAAAACTGGGTCGCAGTGAACGACCCATCGACCATGTAGCTTTCCAACTTGGTCATGTTGATGCCGTTGGTCGCAAACCCACCCATCGCCTTGTAAAGCGCAGCCGGAATGTTGCGCACCTGAAAAACAAAACTGGTGATCATGCCATGTTCTCCGCGGCGTGACATGTCGGCCTGCTGTGACATCACCAGAAAGCGCGTGGTGTTGTTGTCGCGGTCTTCAATGTGCCGGGCAAGAACGTTCAAGCCGTAGATTTCGCCGGCCAACTCGCTGGCCAATGCTGCTGAATGCACCTCGCCTTGTTCCGAGACCTCGCGGGCCGCACGCGCGTTGTCGGGGCTGACACGTCCCTTGATGTTGTGTTCTTTCAAAAACCCGGCGCATTGCGGTAGCAGAACCAGGTGCGAGTGTGCCTCGGTGACATCCTCGATTTTGGCCCCGGGAACGGCAAGAAGGTTGATGTGAACGCGCACGAACGCTTCTTCGATGATGTGCAACCCGCTGTGGGGAAGCAAACGGTGGATATCGGCGACCCGGCCATACGTGGTGTTTTCGACCGGCAGCATTGCCAATTCAGCCTCACCTGCGCGCACCGATTCGATCACATCTTCGAAAGTCCGGCAGGGCAGGGCCTCCATATCGGGGCGGGCATTACGGCAGGCCTCGTGGCTGTAGGCGCCGGGTTCTCCCTGAAATGCAATACGTTTGGTCATTTGGTCGATTCCGTGCAACAAGTTCGATAATTGGGCGTTTAGTCGCGGTGTCTATACCTTGCCTCTTGTAAGGGGAAGCCTTAGACACCCCGCAGACAGCTGAAATGGACTCGCGATCAATGTTCGACACGATGACAGTTACCAAGGCCGCAGCAGGCCTGTTTGGCACCTTCCTGGTGCTGCTTTTGGCCAAATGGGGTGCCGAAGTGCTTTACCATGCGGATGGGCATGGTGAGACGGCCTCGTATATTATCGAAACCGAAAGCTCCGGTGAAAGCGCTGACGGCGAAGAAGTGGTGTTCGAAGACATGCTGGCCGCCGCAGACCCCGACAAGGGCGCGCGGGTTTTCCGCAAGTGTACTGCCTGCCACAAGCTGGAAGACGGCGCCAACGGCACTGGCCCCTACCTGTTTGCAATCGTGGATCGCCCGGTTGCTTCAGCCAAAGGTTTCACTGGCTACTCAGCTTCGATGCAAGCCCATGGCGGCAATTGGACACCCGAAGCGCTGGATGCGTTCCTGACCCGCCCCAGTGCCTATATCTCAGGTACATCCATGAGCTTTGCGGGTCTGAAAAAACCGCAGGAACGGGCCGACCTGATTGCCTATCTGCAGACCATCAACTGATCTTTCGCTCAGTTTTGACGCATTCAAAAGCCGCTGCCCCGTGCAGCGGCTTTATTTTTTGTCTAAGTAAATCTTCACAAAGTGTTCACGCACTCTAAACTTGAAACTGGCAGTGCTGGTCTTTTAGCTGGCGCAAACAATATTAAAGACGTCAACGAGCAGGGGATGAACCACATGAAATCCAATCGAGTTACCGCTTTAGCGCGAACAAGGGATTTCGGACGCTTAGTTCACATTCTAGCTTTGGGGGCATTGCTCTGTGCAGCCGCTGCAACTCAGCTTTTTGCTGAGGAAAAGATCATCAAATCACACGGGTTCTCGGAATTCGGTGATTTGAAGTATCCGGACGGTTTTGCGCATTTCGACTATGTGAACCCGGATGCGCCACGTGGTGGAGAACTCTCCTATGCGGCGCAAGGCACGTTCGACAGCTTTAATCCCTATACCAGGCAGGGCCGGGCTGGTGCGAGGTCGGCAGATCACTACGAAAGTCTGCTGGTTCCGTCCTATGATGAACCTGCGGCCTATTACGGCCTGCTAGCCGAAAGCCTGGAGTATCCCGAAAGCTATGATTGGGTGATCTTCAACATTCGCCCCGAGGCGCGGTTTTCCGATGGCACACCGGTGACAGCTGAGGATGTGGTGTTTTCCCATAATCTGCTGCTGGACCAAGGGCTGAAATCTTATGCCGACGCAATTCGCCAACGGATCCCCAAGGCCGAGGCGCTGGATACCCATCGTGTAAAGTTCTACTTTTCGCCAGATTTCCCCCGCCGGGGCCGGATTTCTCAAGTTGGGGCCACGTCGATTTTCTCTAAGAAATGGTTCGAGGAAGACCCTGAAAACCGCCGATTGGACAAGTCGCGGCTGGATCCGGGTATCGGTTCGGGGCCATATGTTCTGGATGATTATGACATCAACCGGCGCATCGTCTACAAGCGCAACCCCGATTATTGGGGCAACGACGTTAACGTCAATGTGGGCCGCAACAACTTTGACACCATCCGCGTTGAGTATTTCGCCGATTCCATTGCTGCGATGGAGGGGTTCAAGGCGGGCACATTTACCCTTCGGCAGGAAAACAACTCGAAAAGCTGGGCAACGGCCTATGATTTCCCGGCAATTGCGAATGGTTCTGTCGTGCGGGCTGAACTGGCAGACGGAAATGTGCCGTCAGCGTCGGGCTTCATCATGAACCTTGACCGGCCAAAGTTTCAGGACCCCCGCGTTCGCGAAGCTATCCAGCTGGCGTATAATTTCGAATGGACGAATGAGAGCCTGCAATATGGATTATTCCAGCAGCGTAGTTCGTTCTGGGAAGGAACGCATCTTGAGGCGACCGGTCTGCCCGAAGGGCGCGAGCTTGAGGTGTTGCAAGAATTGGGCGACGCGCTGGACCCTGCCATCCTGACCGAGGAACCGGTCTCGGCGCATGAATCCCGGGCCGCCCGTCAAAATGACCGTGGCAACTTGCGCAAGGCGATGAAACTGCTGGACGAAGCTGGCTGGCTTGTTGGGGATGACGGCATTCGTCGCAACGACAAGGGCGAAGTGCTGTCTGTTGCATTTCTGTCCGACCAGCCAACGCTGGACAGGCTTATTCAACCCTTCGTCGCCAATTTGCGGGCAATGGGGATTGATGCGAGCTACAACCGCGTGGACAACGCCCAGTTCACCTTGCGCCGCCGGGACCGTGATTTCGACATGATTGTTGGCGGGTACCCGAGGTCGTTGCAGCCGTCGACAGGGTTGTATCAGCAGTTCGGAACCGAAGCGGCCTCTTACTCGGTCTTCAACCCGTCGGGTGTGCATGGCCCGGATATCGAACCGCTGATCGATAACATTGCCTCTGCCGAAGACAGCGAAGAGCTGTTTGCAAATGTCCGCGCATTGGACCGCGTCCTGCGCGCCAAGCGGATCATGGTTCCCACGTGGTATCTGGGCAAGCACTGGGTTGCCTACTGGGACATGTACGAATACCCGGAAAATCTGCCGCCTTACGCATTGGGTGTTGAAGACCTCTGGTGGATCAACGAAGAGAAAGAAGCCGAGTTGAAATCCTCCGGCGCCTTGAGGTAATCCGCCCCCATGGGAGCATATATTCTTAGACGACTGTTGCTGGTCATCCCAACCCTGCTTGGGATCATGATCGTCAACTTCACGCTGGTTCAGTTCGTTCCTGGCGGTCCGATTGAACAGATCATCGCCCAGTTGGAAGGTGGCGGTGATGTGTTCGAAGGGATCGCCGGCGGCGGCAGTGACATCGAGCAACAGACCGGCGGCACGAATGACCGCTACATTGGTGCGCGTGGCCTTCCGCCCGAGTTTATCGAAGAGCTGGAAAAGGAATTCGGGTTCGACAAACCTCCGGTTGAGCGGTTCCTCAACATGATGGGCAATTACCTGACGCTGGACTTTGGTGAGAGCTATTTTCGGTCGATCAGCGTAACCGATCTGGTGTTAGAGAAGATGCCGGTGTCAATCTCGCTGGGTCTGTGGTCCACGCTGATCGCGTATCTGGTGTCGATCCCGCTGGGCATTCGCAAGGCGATTAAGGACGGGTCACAATTCGACACCTGGACCAGCGGCGCGATCATCGTAGCCTATGCCATTCCTGGGTTCCTGTTTGCGATCCTGCTGTTGGTTCTGTTTGCCGGGGGATCTTATTGGCAGATATTCCCGCTTCGGGGGCTGACCTCGGATAACTGGGACAGCCTCAGCCTGTTTGGCAAGATCGTCGACTACTTCTGGCACATTGCCCTGCCGATTATCGCGCTGACGATTTCTGCCTTTGCGACGCTGACTCTGCTGACCAAGAACTCGTTCCTGGACGAGATCAAAAAACAATATGTCATGACCGCCCGCGCCAAGGGTCTGAGCGAAAGCCAGGTTCTATACGGCCATGTTTTCCGCAACGCGATGCTGATCGTAATCGCCGGATTCCCTGCGGTTTTCATCGGTGTGTTCTTCGGGGGGTCGATCATCATCGAGACGATCTTCTCGCTCGACGGTCTGGGCCGTCTGGGTTTCGAGGCCGCAGTGGCGCGCGACTATCCGGTGATCTTTGGAACCTTGTTCATCTTTGGCTTGATGGGGTTGGTTGTCGGCATCATCAGTGACCTGATGTATGTGCTGGTCGACCCGCGCATCGATTTTGAAAAGCGGGAGGGGTAAATGGCACTTTCCCCTCTCAACCAGCGTCGCTGGCGCAATTTTCGCCGTAATGGGCGTGCATTCTGGTCGCTGATGGTCTTTTCCGTCCTTTTCGGCCTATCGCTATTCGCCGAGTTCATCGCCAATGACAAACCAATCCTCGTAAAATACCGGGGTGAATTTTACACACCGATCTTCAATTTCTACGCGGAAACCGAATTCGGCGGTGATTTCCAGACCGAGGCGATCTATCGCGACCCCGAGGTTCAGTGTTTGATCGACAGCGGTGGCATCGAAGACTGTTTTGACGATCCCGAGGGGATTATCGACGAAATCAAGGCCGGTACATTCCAGGCAGAAGGGTACGAGCGTGGCTGGGCCGTCTGGCCGTTGATCCCGTATTCCTTCAACACCAGCGTTGATCGCCCCGGTGCAGCGCCGCTGCCACCCAACGGGCAAAACCTGCTGGGCACGGATGACACCAAGCGCGACGTGTTGGCCCGTGTAATTTATGGCTTCCGACTGTCGATTTTGTTCACGCTTATGGTCACGGGTGTGGCCAGTCTGGTTGGGATATTCGCCGGGGCCATTCAGGGCTTTTTTGGCGGCTGGCTGGACCTGATCTTCCAACGGATCATCGAGATCTGGTCAGCGACGCCTTCGCTTTACGTCATCATCATCATGTTTGCCATTCTGGGTCGAAGCTTCTGGCTGCTTGTGGCGCTGATGATCTTGTTCAGCTGGACCGGGCTTGTGGGCGTTGTGCGCGCCGAGTTCCTGCGGGCGAGAAATCTGGAATATGTGCGCGCTGCGCGGGCACTGGGTGTGGGCAATATGACAATCATGTTCCGCCACATGCTGCCCAACGCGATGGTCGCTACGCTGACCTTCATGCCCTTCATCGTTACGGGTACCATCGGCGGCCTGGCCTCGCTGGATTTTCTGGGCTTCGGCCTGCCATCTTCGGCCCCATCTTTGGGTGAGTTGACCCTACAGGCCAAGCAGAACCTCCAGGCACCCTGGTTGGCCTTCACCGCCTTTTTCACCTTTGCCATCATGCTGTCGCTACTGGTCTTCATCTTCGAAGGCGTGCGCGATGCATTTGATCCCAGAAAGACCTTTTCATGAGCCTGCTGGATGTGAACAACCTCAAGGTCTCGTTCCGTCAGGACGGGCAGGTGAGCGCAGCAGTCAAGGGCGTGTCCTTTACTGTTGATCGGGGTGAAACGGTTGCGCTGGTGGGTGAATCCGGATCCGGCAAATCAGTCACTGCGCTGTCGACAGTGTCTTTGCTGGGTGACAGTGCGATTGTCGAAGGTTCGGTCACCTATGAAGGGCAGGAGATGATCGGCGCGTCTGACCAGCACCTGATGGATGTGCGCGGTAACGATATCAGCTTCATTTTTCAGGAGCCGATGACCTCGCTCAACCCGCTGCACACGATCCAGAAACAAATGGCCGAGTCACTGGCCCTGCACCAGGGTCTGACAGGTGATGCTGCACGGGCCCGGATCGTCGAACTGCTGACCAAGGTTGGCATCCGCGATCCCGAGGAGCGCCTGGACAGCTATCCGCATCAATTGTCAGGTGGCCAACGCCAGCGCGTCATGATCGCCCTGGCACTTGCCAACAAGCCTGATATCCTGATCGCGGATGAGCCGACAACGGCCCTGGATGTGACCATTCAGGCGCAGATCCTCGAATTGCTGGCCGAGCTTCAGAAATCTGAGAATATGGGGATGCTTTTCATCACCCACGACCTTGGGATCGTGCGCCGTATCGCCGACCGGGTCTGTGTGATGAAGGATGGCGAGGTTGTCGAAACTGGCGCGACCCAGGAGATCTTTGACAACCCCCAACACCCCTACACCCGCAAGCTGCTGGCGGCCGAACCATCTGGTCACCCCGATCCTGTGGCACCCGACGCCGAAGAAGTAGCGCGCACCGATCACCTTAAGGTCTGGTTCCCGATCCAGCGCGGGTTCCTGAAACGCACAGTTGGCCATGTGAAGGCGGTGAACGATGCAACGCTCAGCGTACGCGCCGGTGAAACCTTAGGGATTGTGGGCGAAAGCGGCTCGGGTAAGACAACGCTGGCGCTAGCGATCATGCGGTTGATTGCGTCCGAAGGGGCGATAACCTTCCGCGATCAGGATGTACGCCGCTGGTCGACGCGAGAGTTGCGGCGCTTGCGCAAGGATATGCAGATTGTGTTTCAGGACCCATTCGGAAGCCTCAGTCCCCGGATGACTTGCCAGCAGATCATTGCCGAGGGGCTGGCGATCCACAAGGTCGACCCGCACCGCTCGCCACGGGAGCTGGTGACCGAAGTGATGACCGAAGTGGGCTTGGACCCGGCTGCGATGGACCGCTATCCGCACGAATTCTCGGGCGGGCAGCGTCAGCGTATTGCCATTGCACGAGCCATGGTCCTCAGGCCAAAGTTGCTGGTTCTGGATGAACCGACCAGCGCCTTGGATATGACTGTGCAGGTTCAGATCGTCGACCTGTTGCGCGATTTGCAGCGCAAATACGGACTGGCCTACCTGTTTATCAGCCACGATCTAAAAGTCGTGCGTGCGATGTCCCACAATGTGATTGTCATGCGAAACGGTGACGTCATCGAAATGGGCGCGGCCGAAGACCTTTTTGAAAACGCCCAGACAGACTATACCCGCGAACTGATAGCGGCGGCGGGCTGAAACCAGCCCGCCCGGGGCTTTCAGGCATTCGCTGTTTCGCGCGCCGCGGATTTTGGAACCGGGCCGCGAAGCTCTTCGTAATGATCGAATTGCAGTTTTACCCACCCGGTGCCGCGTGTCGCGCTGGCGAGGGTTCGATGCAGCTCGTCCTCGGCCACAGCAGGCAGTTGGGCATTGAAAATCTCCCATCCAGACGCGTTGGGATTGCCTTCAAAGCCCAGAACCTGACCCTGCAGCGAACTGATCGTAGGCACCAGGTCGCCCACGAAATTCGAGGGCAAGTGGATTTCGGCGTTCAGGATGGGTTGCAGGACCACCGGTTTCGCCTGCGGCAAAGCCTCTCGCACCGCGTTCTTGCCCGCAGTGCGGAACGCATAGTCAGAACTGTCGACGTTGTGATGCTTGCCGTCGCTGAGCGTGACTTTGACATCCACAACCGGGAACCCTTCAGGCCCTTGAACCAGCGCATCCTTGGCCCCGTGTTCGACCGATGGGATATAGTTTCTGGGCACAGCGCCCCCTTTGACGATCTCTTCGAATTCGAACCCGGCCCCACGTGGGGTCGGTGCGATCGAGATCACCACATCGGCAAATTGCCCTGCGCCGCCGGATTGTTTGCGGTGGCGATGACGATGTTCGATCGGTGCGCGGATGGTCTCGCGATAGGCCGTCTCAACCGTCTGGGTCTCAATCTCGATACCGAAGTCTTCGGCCAGTTTGGCGCTGACCCGGCGCATATGCTGAGGCCCCTGCGATCCCAGAACCGCATGACCGCTCAGTTCATCGTGTTGCAGGTGCAGTCCGGGGTCGATCTCGACCAGTCGGGATAACGCGTTTGACAGGCGTACATCGTCGCGCTCATGTGCAGGCGACACAATTTGCCGGTGGGCGGCCGGATGGGCCTCGGCCCATTCCGGTAACGGTGTAGTTCCGGTGTTGTCGTACAGGTTGCCGGGGTTGAGGTGGTCGGATTTCACGGCCAGCCCGATCTGACCAGCTTCCAATTCCGAAATTTGGGTTTTGGCATCCAGTGTCGTCAGGTTGCCAACCGTTTCCCCGCCTAGGGCTTCATGCGCTTTGACGCCCTTGCCCAGACCGCGCAGCACGATGATTTTTCCGATGTGCTTTTTGACATCCGCGAACCCGGCAATTGCGCGCGCGTCCTCGGCAGCTTCGTCCCGCCCGGCGGCGATATTGAATTCTGGAGCTTCGTGACGCAGCGCTTTCATCAAACGGGTCAGCCCGTTGCCGTGGCTGGCAGACCCCAGGCAGGCCGGGATCAACTGATGGCTTTGCAGAACCTGCGCGGCCAGATCATAGATTTCTGCGCTGGGCGGCTGTTTGTCCTCGATCAGTTGTTCCAGCAGATGATCATCGAAATCTGAAAGCGTCTCCAACAATTCGGTTCGGGCTTCCTGTTCCCGGTCTTCAACGGACTGCGGAAGTTCGATCAGGGCCGAGGGTTGCCCTTCCTGATACTTCCATGCCCGTTCCGAGATCAGGTCGACCGCGCCGATGATCGCCTCGCCATCGCGGATTGGAACCTGCCGCAATGCGATGTGGTGTGTGCAATAGGTTTGCAGAGCGGCGATGATATCGCGGATACGTCCGTTTGGGGTGTCCATGCGATTGATGAACAGAAAGCAGGGAATACCCGCCTCTTCGACCAGCCGCAGATAAGGGGCGCAAAGCACGGCGGCGTCCGGGTCGGGCGGTACGACAACGACAGCAGCATCCGAGATCGCCATGGCAGGGCCTACATAAGCCATGGTGTCGCTGCCACCATTCACGTCGATGGCACACCAGGGTTCGTCCAAGTAAGAAAAACCGTGCAAATGCACGGTTCCGGAAACGTCGAATGTGGTTGGCCGGCCATCAAGGCGGCTGATGGCCTCGACCAGTGTTGTTTTGCCCGAGTGGCTGGGGCCGAGGACAGAAAAAACGCGCATGAATGCAGTCCCTCTTTCAAGTTGCAGAACGGCTGCACGAAAAAGGCGGTCGAGCGCGAACGCGTCGGCACATACTGTCTGGTACTCTGCCTGCCTCAGGCACGGGGCGGATTTCCACCCGCCCTACAAGTGTGGGGAAAACCCACCCTCCGCGTCAAGTCCTGTCCTGCGTTGGTATCAGATCGCCGAGCTGTGTCCCGCCTTGCTCAGATCATAGGCATCAAAGGTGCGGGCGACCATTCGGGTCAGCGCGCGCGCCTCGGGCGGGATGAACAGGCCGTCTTCTGAAACGCTTAGCAACCCGTCGAAGGTTGCGTTTGCAGTCTGATACATCTCCTGCAATTCCGCGGCGGTGATGTTGTGGTCGCGCAGAATCTCGGCGGTATCTATCCGGAAATCGCACATCAACGCTTCAATCAATCGGGCGCGCAAGATGTCTTGGCCTTTGAACAAGTGCCCACGGGATATTGAGAACCCGCCCTCGCGGATCGCTTTGGTATGCGCCGACGTCGCGGGTGCGTTCTGGGCGTATCCTTGCGGGAATCGTGAGATCGAGCTCGCACCAATCCCGATCAAAACGTCGGACTGATCGTCGGTGTAGCCCTGAAAGTTGCGCTTTAGCCTTCCCGTGTTCAGTGCGTGCGTCAGCCCGTCATCCTGCGTGGCAAAGTGGTCGATGCCGATTTCGGCATACTTGTCCCACAGGAACAGGCGCCGGGCCGTATCGAACAGATCCAGGCGGTCTTCGGGCGTTGGCAGGGCATCCGTTGGGATCAGCTGTTGCCGCTTGGCCATCCACGGCACATGCGCATACCCGTACAACGCCACCCGGTCCGGGCTGAGCGACAGCAATTTCTGCACGCTTTCAGTCATCCGCGCCTTGGTCTGGTGCGGCAGACCATACAGAATATCGGCATTCAGGCTGGCGATGCCGCGCGCGCGGATCATTTCTATGGCCTTGCGGGTGGTGTCGTAACTTTGGATGCGTCCGATGGTTTTCTGGATTTCGTCGTCGAAATCCTGCACGCCGATAGACGCACGGTTCATGCCAGCCTCGGCCAATGCATCGAGCCGACCCTCGTCAATCTCGTTCGGGTCGATTTCGACCGAGAACTCTGCATCCGGCCCCAACGGAACAATCTCAAGAATCCGGGCGGCCAGATCGCGCATCAGATCGGGGTTCAGCAGGGTGGGTGTACCACCGCCCCAATGCAGGCGCGAAAGGGTTACCCCCGCAGGAAGGTGGGCGGCCAGTAGGTCCAGCTCGGCCTTGAGGACATCCACATAGGCGATCACCGGGTTGTCGGTCTGGGTGCCTTGCGTCCGGCAAGCGCAGAACCAACACAGCCTGCGGCAGAACGGGACGTGGACGTACAGTGACACGGAACTGCCGGGCTTAATCCCGGAAATCCAGTCGCCAAAAAGACTTGGCCCGACATCGTTGCTGAAATGTGGGGCGGTGGGATAGCTTGTGTAACGCGGGACTTTCGCGTCAAATAGTCCAAGCTGTGCCAATTGCGGTTTCACTATCATACCGATACCGTTAAGCCACGGCCGTCTATGAAACCTTGACTGAGATCAAGTGGAACCGCGAACGATGTTAAAAGCGCAATTTGACCATACCAACTGTTCCGACTGCCCCATTCGGCACCGAGCCGTCTGTGCACATTGTGATGTCGATGAATTGGAAGAGCTTGAAGGCATCAAATATTACCGGACCTTTGAGGCGGGCCAAACGGTTATCTGGTCGGGAGATCAGATGAATTTTGTGGGCTCTGTCGTGTCGGGCATCGCCTCGTTGACCCAGACGATGGAAGATGGTCGGACGCAAATGGTCGGCCTGCTATTGCCCAGCGATTTTGTTGGACGACCCGGTCGGGAAACAGCGCCCTACGACGTGTTGGCCACAACCGATTTGGTCATGTGCTGTTTTCGCAAGAAACCGTTCGAAACCCTGATGGGCAGCACGCCGCACATCGCCCATCGACTGCTGCAGATGACGCTGGATGAGCTGGACGCGGCGCGTGAATGGATGTTGGTTCTCGGGCGCAAAACCGCGCGCGAGAAGATTGCAAGCCTGCTGTCAATCATTGCCCGGCGGGATGCTTCAATTGCGCCCAAGCAAAAACCTGGCCCGATTGTCTTTGACCTGCCGCTGACGCGTGAGGCTATGGCAGATTATCTGGGATTAACCCTTGAAACCGTAAGTCGCCAGATTTCGGCCCTGAAGAAAGAAGGGGTTATCGAGTTGGAAGGCAAACGCCACGTGACAATCCCCGACATGCGGCGCCTGATGGATGAGGCCGGCGACGACTCCGATGGCGGTTTTCTGGTTTAAGCCTATCCTGCTGCCTGCAGCCGTGATTTACTGAATACGTGAATGAACCGCGCAGGAGTAAGGCATGGAATTCAGTAGCATTTTGGCAATGCTGGTCATCGGTGCGATCGCCGGTTGGCTTTCGGGAAAAATTATGGAAGGCCGCGGGTTCGGCCTGATCGGAAACATAATAGTAGGGATCGTGGGCGCCTTTCTTGCAGGTCTGATTTTCCCGGCGCTGGGCTTTTCGGTTGGCGGCGGCGTGTTTTCGTCAATACTCTTCGCAACCATCGGCGCGGTCATACTGTTGTTTGTGATTGGTCTCATAAAACGCGTTTAGGCCATCCGTTCGAACGGAAGGCCTTGAATAGGAAAAACGCCCGATCAGTGTGCCAGAAACACTGGGACCGAGGCTTGTTCCAGCATGTTGCGGGTTGCACCACCCAGAATGGCTTCGCGGAACCTTGAATGGCCATATGCACCCATAACGATCATGTCCGCCTCACTATCTTCGGCGTGCCTGTTCAGGATGTCTGACACACGGGTCATGGTTTTGCTGAGTACATCAATCTCACATTTGACCCCGTGACGGGCCAGCATCTGAGACAGCAGTCCACCGGGGTCAGAACGGTCGGGGCCGTGGCGCGGCGGGTCGATGACGACAATCCGAACCAGATCGGCTTGCGTCAGGAAAGGCAGGGCGCATCGGATGGCGCGCATGGCTTCGACACTTTCATTCCACCCGATCAGCACAGTACCGGGGCGCTCAAAGGGCGCTGCATTGTCGGGTGTGACCAGAATTGGCGCGTGACCCTCGAACATGGCGGCTTCGACAATTGGTTCGGCTTCGGCGCTGCGGTCTTTGCCATAAGGTTTAGACAGGACAACCAGATCCGAGAACCGGGCACGATGCGCCACGTGGCGACCAATATCAGCGATCTGAGCGACCCCGCTTTCAGCAGACCAGCGAATACCGGATTTACCCATGTAATCCTGAGTTTGCGTCAGCAGTTCGTCGGCGTCTGCGTTGGCCCGGCTCAGCGTTTCTTGCAGGACCAGAGCATTTGCACCTGCGTAATAATAGCCCGCTTGGCTGCGATCGACGCCAAGGCATAGCGCTTCAGCATGCGCATCCTGTGCATTTGCCAGTGCAACCATTTGCGCCAAGGCTGATTGTGATTGTCCCGAGTCCGTTACGACTGTGAGAAGAGATTTGTACGCCATTTTGACCTCTTGTCTTCAGGGCTAAGTGGCATGCGGCCATGCAACTCAGTCTAAGGCTTAGGATTGTCACAGATTTCGGGCTATTGTCTTGATACAGATCAAAGCGAGATTGGCCGCTGTCCGACAAAACAACGGCCAGTCAAAAGGGTTCCGCGACAAATAAGAATCGCGCGGAGCATGGCAAAGGGACGCAATATGTCAAATTACATCAAGCTGATCGTGCTTGGTCTGATCGCGATATTCGCGGCGATCGGAACCAATTACGCACGCGATTTGGCGTATCAGGTGCATGCAATTCTGGTGATGCTGATCGCCGGTGGTTTGTTCATCTGGACGCTGAGAAATACGGATGAGCCAGATATCCTCGTCGACCGTTCGGCCGAGTACATGGATGACGTGATCCGCTATGGCGTGATCGCAACTGCCTTCTGGGGGGTGGTCGGGTTCCTTGCGGGGACCTTTATCGCCTTTCAGCTCGCCTTTCCGGTGCTGAACTTCGAGTGGGCGCAAGGTTATTTGAACTTTGGCCGTTTGCGCCCGCTGCACACCTCGGCGGTGATTTTTGCCTTTGGCGGCAACGCGCTAATCGCGACATCGTTTTATGTCGTACAGCGCACAAGCGCCGCGCGCCTATGGGGCGGAAATCTGGCATGGTTTGTATTTTGGGGCTATCAGCTGTTCATCGTGCTCGCCGCCACCGGCTATGTGCTGGGTGGGACCCAATCTAAGGAATACGCTGAACCCGAATGGTACGTCGACCTGTGGCTGACTATCGTCTGGGTGGCCTATCTGGCCGTCTATCTGGGGACGATCGTCAAACGGAAAGAACCTCACATCTACGTGGCAAACTGGTTCTATCTGGCTTTCATCGTCACAGTCGCCATGCTGCACCTGGTAAATAACATGACCGTCCCCGTCAGTATCTGGGGTTCTAAATCGGTCATCGTCTGGTCGGGCGTACAGGACGCCATGATCCAGTGGTGGTATGGCCACAACGCAGTGGGCTTCTTCCTGACCGCTGGTTTCCTGGGCATGATGTATTACTTCATCCCAAAACAGGCCGAGCGTCCGGTATTCTCATACAAGCTGTCGATCATCCACTTCTGGGCTCTGATCTTCCTGTATATTTGGGCCGGTCCGCACCACCTGCATTATACCGCGCTGCCGGATTGGGCGTCGACGCTGGGCATGGTGTTCTCGATCATCCTGTGGATGCCGTCCTGGGGTGGCATGATCAACGGCCTGATGACCCTGTCGGGCGCATGGGACAAGCTGCGTACCGACCCGGTGATCCGCATGATGGTGATCTCGGTCGGCTTCTACGGCATGTCCACGTTCGAAGGGCCGATGATGTCGATCCGTGCCGTGAACTCGCTGTCGCACTATACCGACTGGACCATTGGTCACGTGCACTCGGGCGCGCTGGGGTGGAACGGCATGATCACCTTTGGTGCGCTGTACTTCCTGGTGCCGGTCCTGTGGAAGCGCGAGCGTCTGTATTCGCTGCAGATGGTCAGTTGGCACTTCTGGCTCGCCACTATCGGCATCGTGCTTTACGCCGCGTCGATGTGGGTGACCGGTATCATGGAAGGCCTGATGTGGCGTGAAGTGGATGCCAATGGGTTCCTGGTGAATTCGTTTGCCGACACCGTGGCTGCCAAGTTCCCGATGTATGTGGTGCGTGCTCTGGGTGGCGTGATGTTCGTCGCCGGTGCAGTGATCATGTGCTACAACCTGTGGATGACTGTGCGGAAAGCGCCGGCCAAAGAGGCCAGCCTGACCGTCGCGGTCCCGGCTGAATAGGAGGGCCGGAGCAATGGCAATTCTCGACAAACATAAGATCCTCGAGACCAACGCGACCCTCCTGCTGATCTTCAGCTTTTTGGTCGTGACCATCGGTGGCATCGTGCAGATCACCCCGCTGTTCTATCTTGAGAACACCATCGAGAAGGTGGAGGGCATGCGCCCTTACACCCCTCTCGAAATGGCGGGGCGTGACATCTACATCCGCGAAGGCTGCTATACCTGCCACAGCCAGATGATCCGCCCGATGCGGGACGAGGTCGAACGCTATGGCCACTACTCGCTGGCGGCCGAGTCGATGTACGACCACCCGTTCCAATGGGGGTCCAAGCGTACTGGACCTGATCTGGCCCGCGTTGGTGGCCGCTATTCTGACCAGTGGCACGTGGATCACTTGCGTGATCCGCAGTCTGTGGTGCCGGAATCGGTGATGCCAAAATATGGCTTCCTCGAGCATCGCAAGATCGACGGCAAGTATATCGGTGACGTCATGGCGGCGAATGCTGTTGTGGGCACGCCCTATACCGAAGAGATGCTGGCAAACGCGCAGGCGGACTTCCGTGCGCAGGCCGACCCGGACAGCGACTATGATGGTCTTCTGGAACGGTACGGCGACAAGGTCAGCATTCGAAACTTCGACGGTCAGCCGGAACTGACCGAAGCCGATGCGTTGGTTGCTTATCTGCAGATGCTGGGAACACTGGTCGATTTCTCGACCTTCACCCCAGACCCGAGCCGCTGAAGGAGGGTGTGATGGAAGAATACACAATCCTGAGGCAATTCGCGGATAGCTGGATGCTGCTGGTACTGTTTGTCTTCTTTGTTGGCATCGTGATCTGGGTTTTCCGTCCCGGAGCCAGCAAAGAATACAAGGACACCGCCAACATCCCGTTCCGGCACGAAGATGCCCCTGCGCCCCTCAAGGGTGACGAAACAGCTGCGCCCCATGGGGGCGACAAACCCGCCACATCCAAGGAGGCGCGGCAATGAGCAAGACACCTGAAAAACAGCCGGGCGATCCAAACACAACCGGACACTCCTGGGATGGCATCGAAGAGTTCGACAACCCGATGCCGCGCTGGTGGCTGTGGACCTTTTACGTCACCATTATCTGGGGCGTGATCTATACGATCATGTATCCTGCCTGGCCGCTGGTTCAGTCCGCAACCGCCGGTGTTCTTGGCTGGTCATCGCGAGAATTGGTGCAGGAAGAGATCGTTTCTTTCGAAGAAGCCAACGCGCCGTGGAACGCCAAACTGGTTGAAACCTCGCTTGAGGATGTCTCGAAAGATCCCGAGCTGCAGCAATATGCGGTCAACGCGGGCGGCGCGGTATTCCGGACATGGTGCGCACAGTGCCACGGTTCGGGCGCGCAGGGTGCTCCGGGTTTCCCAAACCTGCTGGATGACGCATGGCTCTGGGGTGGTTCGCTGGAAGATATCGAGACCACCATTGCCTATGGTATTCGGAATGAAGAAAGCGACGACGCGCGCTATTCCGAGATGCCAGCCTTTGGTGAAATCCTCGAAAAAGAAGAAGTCACTCAAGTCGTGCAATACGTCATGTCTCTGACCAATGCGCAAAGCGATGATGCGGCCGCGCAGGCGGGCAAAGTTGTTTTTGAGGACAACTGCTCGGTTTGCCATGGCGAAGACGGCAAGGGTGACGTCACTCAAGGTGCACCGAACCTTACGGATGCGATCTGGCTTTATGGTGGCAGCGAAGAGGCTTTGACCGAAACGGTACAGTATAGCCGCTTTGGTGTGATGCCCCCGTGGGAAAACCGCCTGACCGAAGCGCAAATCCGCGCTGTCACCGCCTATGTTCACCAGTTGGGTGGCGGTCAGTAACCGCAAAAGAATACCTTCGGACGGTTCGCCGTCCGAAGGTTTAGGCACCGGCTGTTCCATCTGTTCGCGCGTTTCCTGAACAGCCGGTGCTGCCTCTCTACCTTACAAATCACCAGCGAGGCGGTCCAGACGCGGGCTTCGGTTTGCTAGTCGCATTGCGAAAAACTGGCGCGTTTGTGCTGCCTCCACCAATGACTTTCCGGCAACCAGCGTTGCTTTTGTCTGTCAGATCGATCCGATGATTTTGGTTCATCCAACTCATGTGTCTGGGTGGCGATCATGAATGACTTTGCAAGAATTGAGAGCATCTGACATCTCCTGAGTTTTGTTTCTTCTGTCATCAGGATTGATTTCCAGGCCGGCAAATGCGACTCAATTAGCATTTCTATATGTAATCAGGGCTTACATATGAACTGGATGGAAATGCCGCCGCTCGCATCGCTCAGAGCTTTTTCCGCTTTTGCGGCGACACGGAATGTGGTGGAAGCGGGCAACTCACTGAATGTCAGCCACGCTGCCATCAGCCAGCAATTGCGCGCGCTTGAGAAGCACCTCGAAATTGCGCTGTTGGACCGCATCGGCAAATCCATGACCTTGACGCCAGAAGGTGAAAGGTTGGCGCGCGCACTGCATCTTGGGTTCGGTGCGATTGGCGATGCCTTGGTCGAACTGACCCAATCCAAACAGGATCGTCCGGTTCACGTATCATTGACATCGTCCTTTGCGGCGTCATGGCTGATGCCCCGCCTGCCTGCATTTCAGGCCGAACACCCGGATATCCAATTGGCGCTTGATCCGTCGCCTGTACTGGTCAGCCTGGATCCCGGCGGTGTCGATGTGGCCATCCGCTATGGTGCGGGCACATGGCCTGGTGTCCGTACGGAAATGTTGCTGCAAAGCCCTATGGTGATCGTCGCGGCCCGCAATCTGGTGGGGGAAAAAACGTCGTGGACGCCAGACGAGCTCAGCGAACTGCCCTGGCTTGAAGAGTTTGGCACCACCGAGGCAACCAACTGGCTGGCCCGACGTGGTGTCGGGCACGGGCCAAATGCAGGGCGAATCTCATTGCCCGGAAATCTGCTTTTGGAAGGGTTGCGCGCGGGGCAGGGCGTAACCGTTTCGGCGCGGCATTTTGTCGAAGCAGAAATCACGTCGGGCCAAATCATCGAACTGTTTCGCGAGCCCGAAAACAGCGGATATCACCTTGTTACTGGCGATTTCCCTCTGCGTCCGGCTGCAAAAACTTTTATTGCATGGCTCAGGCGGCAAGCTGGTAAGATGTGACAAAAGGTGTCTGCACGATGCGCTTTTGACCCATGTCAAAGTGGCTACCTTTGTGTTCTGGAACAAGACACCGTGATATAGCCACATCTGGAGCCAGCCCGTGAGCGATTCCGACCCCGCACCCAGCCTATACGCCGCACGAGAACCCATATTTCCGCGTCGCGTGTCCGGGCCGTTTCGCAATCTGAAGTGGATCATTCTCGCGGTCACATTGGGGATCTATTACATCACCCCGTGGATCAGATGGGACCGGGGGCCCAGCCTACCGGATCAGGCGGTGTTGCTGGATTTGGCCAACCGCAGGTTCTATTTCTTCTGGATCGAGATCTGGCCGCATGAATTCTACTTTGTTGCCGGTCTGTTGATCATGGCCGGGTTGGGGTTGTTCCTTTTCACCTCGGCGCTGGGGCGCGTGTGGTGCGGATATGCCTGCCCGCAGACGGTTTGGACTGACTTGTTCATCCTTGTCGAACGCTGGATTGAAGGGGATCGGAACGCGCGGTTGCGTCTGCATCGGCAGGAAAAGCTAGACTTTCGCAAAGCGCGGTTGCGGCTGACGAAATGGGGTGCCTGGCTTTTGATCGGTCTGGCGACCGGTGGTGCCTGGGTGTTCTATTTCGCCGATGCGCCGACACTTCTGCGGGACCTTGTGACCGGGAACGCCCATCCGGTTGCCTATACGACAATACTGATTTTGACGGGCACGACATTCCTGTTCGGTGGCTTCGCGCGCGAACAGATTTGCATCTATGCCTGCCCATGGCCGCGGATCCAGGCGGCGATGATGGACGAGGATACGCTCGTCGTCGGGTACCGCGAATGGCGTGGTGAGCCGCGCGGCAAGGGCAAACGAACTGCGGATTCCGAACTGGGGGACTGCATCGACTGTATGGCCTGCGTCAATGTCTGCCCGGTTGGGATCGACATTCGCGACGGACAGCAATTGGAGTGCATCACCTGTGCGCTGTGTATCGACGCCTGTGACGACATGATGGCCAAGATCGGCAAACCGCGTGGTCTGATCGACTATATGGCTCTGAGCGACGAAGCCAACGAGCGGGCAGGTAAGCCGCCAAAGAATGTCTGGAAACATATCCTGCGGCCCCGGACCATCCTGTACACGGCCCTTTGGTCACTTGTCGGCTTGGGTCTGCTGTTTGCCCTGTTCATCCGGTCCGACATCGAAGTTACCGTGGCCCCGGTTCGCAACCCGACCTTTGTCACCCTGTCGGACGGCACGATCCGCAATACCTATGACGTGCGCGTGCGGAACAAACATGGCGAAGAACGGCTGTTCAAGCTGTCTCTGTCCGGTGATCCGGCGATGCGGATCGTGATTGAAGGCACGCCACTTGATACAGTGAATGTCACGGCGGATACTGCGCAATTGCAGCGGGTCTATATTATCGCCTCCAAAGACACGGATCCGGCAGCGGCGGACGCGACACCGGTTCGGATCTGGATCGAGGATATTGAAAGCGGTGAGCGCGCCTACAAGGACACGACGTTCAATGGACGAGGAAATTGAGATGGCCGAGCGTCAATTTACCGGAAAGCACTTTCTAGCGATCTTTGTCGCTGCTTTCGGGGTGATCATTTCCGTGAATCTCGTGCTGGCCTACAAAGCTGTCAAAACCTTTCCCGGGCTCGAGGTCAAAAACTCTTACGTCGCCAGTCAGGAGTTCAACGAGCGCCTGAAGGTGCAACAGGCCTTGGGTTGGGAAATCCGGGCTGAGACCAATGGCGGTCTTTTGATCCTGCACATCACCGACCAAACCGGCGCGCCGGTCCAGGTGGCCGAGTTGCAGGCAGTTGTTGGCCGGGCGACACATGTGAAAGAGGATTTCACCCCGGATTTCACTTTTGACGGGACCGCCTATTCCACGCCCGCAGCGCTGGGCAAGGGAAACTGGAACATCCGTCTGGTGGCCAAAGACAACAGCGGTGCCGAATTTGCGCAGCGGGTTCCGTTGTATGTGAAAGGGTAGGGGATGACCGCTCAGCTCAGCTCAGGTACGGCGGCATGCCCCGGTTGCATCGCAGCACCGGCGGAACCAGCGCGCCCCGTTCCTGAAGATGTGCAGATTGCCCTATCCCTGCCCGGCATTCACTGCTCGGCCTGTATTGCGAACGTTGAACGCGCGCTGAACGCCCATCCGGGTGTCGAGGACGCGCGGGTCAATCTGACGCTCAAGCGTGCAATGGTCAAAGCAGCCGCTGAGACACACGCTGCTGACCTGATCCCCGTTTTGGAGCGCGCCGGGTACGAGGCGCATGAGCTGGACCCGGGCGCTTTGTCGGCAACCCAATCCGACAAGGCCGGGCGTGATCTGCTGATGCGATTGGCGGTGGCTGGTTTCGCGTCGATGAACGTGATGCTGTTGTCTGTGTCGGTCTGGTCAGGGGCTACGGATGCGACGCGGGACCTGTTTCACTGGATTTCAGCGGCCATTGCTCTGCCAGCGATTGCCTTTTCCGCGCAGCCCTTCTTTGCCAACGCCTGGAGTGCGCTGCGCGTCAAACGATTGAACATGGATGTGCCGATTGTGCTGGCCATTCTGTTGGCGCTCATGACGTCGCTGTGGGAAACCGCGCTCAGCGGAGAGCATGCGTATTTCGACGCCGCACTGACGCTGACTTTCTTCCTGCTCGCGGGCCGATATCTGGACTACCGCACCCGCGCCGCAGCGCGATCAGCAGCCGAAGAACTGACGGCCCTGGAAGTGCCGCGTGCCATTCGCTTAGTTTATGGGGCCGAAGAAGAGGTGTCCGTCGCAAGCCTCGCGGTTGGTGATCTGATTCTAGTTCGGCCCGGCGGGCGTATGCCTGTGGATGGTGAGATTGTATCGGGCAAGTCGGAGCTCGACCGGTCATTGTTGACGGGCGAGACCCTCCCGGTCTTTGCCGAAGCCGGTCTCGCCGTCAGCGCGGGTGAGGTTAACCTGACGGGCCCGCTGACGATCCGGACCACAGCGGTCGGTGAGGATACGTCACTGCACCGTATGGCGGATCTGGTGGCCATCGCAGAATCCGGTCGATCGCGCTATACGTCGCTGGCTGACAAGGCGGCCAAGCTATACGCGCCGGGGGTGCATATTCTGTCCGCGCTCAGTTTCCTTGGGTGGTACATCTATTCCGGCGATATCCGAACCGCGCTGAACATCGCTGCGGCGGTTCTGATCATCACCTGCCCCTGTGCGCTGGGGCTTGCTGTGCCCGCTGTGACGACGGCGGCCTCGGGGCGATTGTTTCACAAGGGGATGCTAATCAAACATTCTACTGCGCTGGAACGTCTGGCCGAGGTTGATACGGTCGTTTTTGATAAAACCGGCACACTTACATCCGGCACTCCGGAATTGACCAATCTTGAGGATCATTCCCGCGCGGATCTTGAGATTGCACTGGCACTGGCCGAGGCGTCTTCGCATCCGTTGTCGGTGTCGCTTGCCAAGTTCGCCAGAGATGCCGGGATCAAGCCTGCCAGACTTGAGGATGTGGTCGAGGTTCCGGGTTATGGCACCGAAGGAACCTACCGTGATCAGCGTGTGCGCCTTGGGCGCGCCGGTTGGACCGGCGCGACCGAAGGTGATCAGACGGCAGCTTGGTTGGCGGTCACGGGGCAGTCACCGGTTGCGTTTCTGTTCTCGGATTCTCTGCGTCCGGGCGCGGCCGAGGCTGTGCAGGCGTTCCGTGACGGCGAAAAGAGTGTCGTTCTCATCTCGGGTGATACACGAGGCGCGGTTCAAACGCTGGCAGACAAGCTTGGGATTGAAACATGGATTGCCGAGGCGCTGCCTCAGGATAAAGCCACCCATGTACAGGAGCTCAGCGACCAGGGCCGCCACGTCCTGATGGTTGGTGACGGGCTAAACGATACAGCCGCGCTTGCCGCGGCGCATGTGTCAATTTCACCTGCCTCGGCGCTGGACGCAGCGCGGGTGGCGTCGGATATCGTATTACTGGGCAACGATTTGTCCCCGATTGCAGATGCCTGTGACACAGCAGTGAAGGCGACCAAAAGGATTCGCGAGAACTTTCGCATCGCCACGGTTTACAATATCATCGCGGTACCCTTGGCCGTGGCCGGGTTCGCCACGCCACTGATCGCGGCATTGGCGATGTCGACGTCGTCGATTACCGTGTCCCTGAATGCCCTGCGCCTGAGGTAGTTGATATGGAAGTTCTGGCCTATCTCATACCGATTTCCCTGTTTTTGGGCGGGGTTGGCCTTGTGGCGTTTATCTACACGGTGCGGTCGAACCAGTATGATGATCCCGAGGGTGACGCGCGGCGTATCCTCAGCGATGAATGGGATGACAAGCCCAAGTCCTGACCACTCTTGAAATTGCCGCAATGCCCGGTTATGTCCGGCCCATCCGCTAGCAGAGAGAACCAAGCCAAATGGCAACTATGAATCCGATCCAGTTCATTCAGCAAGTCCGTGCCGAAGTCTCGAAGGTCGTCTGGCCGACCCGGCGCGAGGTTCTGCTGACCACGGTCATGGTGTTCATCATGGCGGCACTGACCGCTGTGTTCTTTGCGCTGGTCGATCTGGGTATTCGCGGCGGTCTGCAACTGATCCTGGGCGCATTCGGTTAAACCGGATTGGGCCGGGCGGAAACGCCACAGCCCCCTTGCACAGCGCGGGATGTCAGAGTAGTTGACACAGTACTATTCGGAATGGGCGTGCGGCGATTCGGGCTGTGCGCCGCTTTTTATTCCGGGTGACGTGGCAGAATTTCAATGACGGTGCTTGCGGCATTCCGAACGCACCGAAGGCAAACAAGGACGACAGGTTCATGGCGAAACGGTGGTACTCGGTCAGCGTTCTTTCGAACTTCGAAAAGAAGATCGCAGAGCAGATCCGCACGTCCGTGGCTGAGCAAGGCCTTGAGGACGATATCGACGAAGTACTGGTGCCCACCGAAGAGGTGATCGAAGTGCGCCGGGGCAAGAAGGTCACGACCGAACGCCGCTTTATGCCCGGCTACGTGCTGGTGCATATGGAAATGTCGGATCAGGGCTATCACTTGGTCAACTCGATCAACCGGGTTACCGGCTTCTTGGGCCCGCAGGGCCGCCCGATGCCGATGCGCGACGCCGAGGTGAACCAGATCCTCAACCGTGTTCAGGAAGGTGAAGACGCGCCGAAACTGATGATCTCGTTCGAAGTGGGCGAGAAGGTCAAGGTCAACGACGGCCCGTTCGAGGATTTCGACGGTATGGTCGAAGGTGTGGACGACGAAGCCCAGAAGCTGAAAGTCTCGGTTTCGATCTTTGGTCGCGAAACCCCGGTCGAGCTGGACTTTACGCAGGTTACGAAGCAGGGCTAAAACCCACTTCAGCGAATTTTGGAGCGCCGCGATGCTAGGAGCAACGCGGCGCTTTTGCTTTTATGGCATCAGCTTTTCAAGTTCGCAGGCAAAAGGCAGAAGAAATCGACCGGAAAGTAAGAGCTTTGCAGCTAGGGCGGACCGGGAATTAGTTCTTGTTGTTGAAGAACTGTTAGGATGTCCAGAATTGTCGACGGGCTGACATCCACCGAACCGTCCAAAAATACACCAAGTCCACCTTCTCCGATCTCTCGTGGGCCACCAGAGTCATAAACCGGATCAAGAGACGCGAGCTCTGCCGGCAGTACCGGACACAAAGGGGTTTCGTTCAAAACAAGGTCTACGGCAGCCAACATCAGCTTCTTGACGGACTCGAGCGTATCGTCCTCAAGGAGTTTTTCGCGCTGCGCTTCGGGAGCCGTGAGTACGAGGTCGATAAGTTCGAAATAGGCACAGTTGTCCCGCAACTCTACAGTCGCTTCGGTGGACATGTTTGCCTGGATAGAGTTTTTTTGTTCACCCCGCTGAAAGTCGCGCTCACTGGTTCGGCTGCATTCAAAGATTGTGATGGTCACTTGCCCATCCAGATCGATCGCGTCGTCTTGAGCCTTAAAGCCGAATTCATCCAGTCGGACTTGCAGGCCGCAATTGTCGACTATTGCGTTTTCCGCCAGTCGCTCAGGTACAGTTTTCTGTACTTCGCGCAGATCAAGAAGGGCACCCACACCGATCCGGGTAGGGGCAACAGCGGAGAGGTTCAGATCAAGCGTATAAGGCAATTCCGTATCACGAACTGGCAGTGTCGCGTCGATGACAAAATCTACCTGTTGCGCGTCGGGTGCTCGGGCTCCCAGAACTACTGCCATTAAGACTGGAAAAATCAACCAAAGTCTCATTCAGCAAACTCCAATACGCCAAGCTCCTTCAATCCTCCAAGGACTTCGACAATTGTCTCAGCGCTGACATCGGCAGACCCGACAATGGCAGCACCCATCCCGCCAGGCGCAATTTCCCGAGTGCCCCCGGACTCGTAAATCGGGTCGAGTACAGTGAACTCCGCGGGCAATGGCGGGCAGACCGGGTGCGCAGTCAAAAATTCCCCGCCTTTTTCGAGGACGGCTTCGTTGATGCGGTTGGTCAGGCCGAAAAGATTGGAGACAGCGCCAATAAAACCGCGCGGATCTAGATCAACGCCTTCGATGCTGAATGTCAGGCATTGGCCCTTCACCTCGGCCTTGGCGACGGCCACCGCGTCCACTGTGGCCCCAAAATACCGAAAGCCCGGCTCTTCATGGCGGTTACATCTCGTAAACTGCGCTCGGGCTGAACCCTCGATCTTTATGGTGTCGTCTATGGCGGTGACTTCGCGAACCTCAAGATAGATCTGGCGTTTACAGCTTTCTTCCAGGGGACCGGTCAGTATTTGAGGCGCTTTTTCCTGCAATCCGCGCAAATCCATAAAGGCCCGCAATTGCAATCGGGTTGGGCTGGCTTCTTCGAGGCCACCATAAACCGTGAAGGGAACGGGAATATCGCGCAGCGGGACTTCTTTAGTCAATTTGATCTGAAACTGACCGGCATAGGTGGCAGGATCAATTCCCGTCGAAGAGTATGAAGAAGAACTGTTGGACCCGCCGGTTTGGGTGACCGCCTTCGGCTCTGTACCCTGATCCTGCGCTTTGCTACCGCAGCCCGGCAGCATAGCAGAAAGAATGCAGACCAATAGCCCCTTGTTCAGTCGAGATGATGCCATCCCTGACCACCTCTTCTGTGTCCAAGCCGTACCAAGATACCCGCCTGCGTTTCTTAAGCAACTTATGTATTCAATTTATTTATTTTGTTTTGCTGTTTTCAACTGTCACAGGGGCTCGTCCAGGACACAAACGCGCCTTTTGGAAATAAGGTGCGAGCTACTTGCCAACCCCACCATTCCCCTATACATGCCGCCTCTATCGTCTTCGGGCGAGATTCTCTCGTGGGAGGTTGCTGGGATCGCGATCCCGGATCGGACCACGCAACATAAACCGGGTGGGACGCGTCCTGCCTACGTTGAAAGGAAAACCAAATGGCCAAGAAGCTTGCTGGTACAATGAAACTGCAGGTTCCTGCAGGTCAGGCGAACCCGTCGCCGCCAGTTGGTCCGGCGCTGGGTCAGCGCGGCATCAACATCATGGAATTCTGCAAGGCGTTCAACGCCAAGACCGCAGACATGGAGCAAGGCGCACCTTGCCCGACCGTGATTACCTATTATCAGGACAAGTCCTTCACCATGGACATCAAGACGCCGCCCGCGTCTTACTACCTGAAAAAAGCGGCTGGTCTGAAGCCGGTTGGCAAGCGTAACCGTCCCCGTGGCGCGGAAAACCCAGGTCGTGAGACCGTGGCAACCGTGACCTCGAAGCAGGTTCGCGAAATCGCCGAAGCCAAAATGAAAGATCTGAACGCCAACGACGTCGAAGGCGCAATGCAGATCATCCTGGGCTCGGCCCGCTCTATGGGCATCGAGGTGAAGTAAGATGGCAAAACTCGGTAAACGTACGCGCGCCGCGCGCGAAGCTGTCGCTGGCAAGGAAAACCTGTCGGTGGACGAGGCAGTTGCCCTGGTCAAAGCCAATGCAACCTCGAAATTCGACGAAACCATCGAGATCGCGCTGAATCTGGGTGTTGACACCCGTCACGCGGACCAGATGGTTCGTGGTGTTGTCGGCCTGCCAAATGGCACCGGCAAAACCATGCGCGTTGCTGTGTTCGCTCGTGGCCCCAAGGCTGACGAAGCGAAAGAAGCAGGCGCGGACATCATTGGCGCAGAGGACCTGATGGAAACCATTCAGGGCGGCACCATCGAATTTGATCGCTGCATTGCCACCCCTGACATGATGCCGATCGTCGGTCGTCTGGGTAAAGTTCTGGGCCCCCGCAACCTGATGCCGAACCCCAAAGTTGGCACCGTGACCATGGACGTGAAAGCGGCCGTGGAAGCAGCCAAGGGTGGTGAAGTTCAGTTCAAGGCGGAAAAAGGCGGCGTTGTGCACGCCGGTGTTGGCAAAGCGTCCTTCGACGAAGCCAAGCTGGTCGAAAACGTCCGCGCCTTTATC
Source organism: Ruegeria sp. CDSA034 (assembly GCF_059612275.1). Classification (NCBI taxonomy): domain Bacteria; kingdom Pseudomonadati; phylum Pseudomonadota; class Alphaproteobacteria; order Rhodobacterales; family Roseobacteraceae; genus Ruegeria; species Ruegeria sp. CDSA034. The sequence continues at coordinate 18,442 of NZ_JBXWQH010000008.1, read as the reverse complement.
TCGGCCGTGGCCAAGGCCAAGCCGACAGGCGCCAAAGGCACCTACATGAAGAAAATCGCGCTGAGCTCGACCATGGGCCCTGGCGTGACTCTGGATGTTGCCGCCGCATCGGGCGAATAAGCCCAATAGCAATACTGCGAAGATGAAATCCCGGGTGGTGCGAACCGCCCGGGATCTTTTACTTAAAGATGATCAGGCTGTCCGCGTGAAGGCCGCATTCAAGTGGCCTGCGCCAGGCGGAAGCTGCGGTTTAAGACTGCGCGCGTCTGACCTCTATGGCTTAGATATATGCGCGCAATACACCGGCCTCACGCGCGCTGATTGTTGGGGCCGCGGTGCGTCGAAACGCTTCGCTGACATCTTCGATCGACGGGAATAGCGCCAGGATTTCCGACCGTTGCGGGGACGACAGCGCGTATTTTGCATTTTCGCCGAAATAGTAGCTTTCTGTCAGCGCGCCGTTGGATCGGACAATGTGGTGTCGGTCGAACATGAAGTGGGTGTAGGTAATGCGATCCGCCGGGCGGATCGAAACCCCCGGCAGGCCACACAGGTGCTTGGCGGCCACGAACACTTCGGATGATCCAAAAAGCATGTCAGTGGCAGGTGAGCCGATCAGAATTCGATGCTGTTGCGAAACCACCAGCTCTTTCGTGTTCCCGATAGCGCCGGCCTCGATTACCACCGGAGCAAATGACCCATGACCATGAGCCTCGGTCGTTCCGATCCAGAGGATCGGTTGAAATCCGCTGTCCCGTGTCCAGACGCGTTGACCTTTTGTGAGGTCTTGAACCTCAACGATACCGTCGGCAGTTTCGATAAGGGTTCCCGGCCCAAAGCAGGTAACATAGTCAGCATAAGCCGACGACCCGGCATTTGAACCACCGGTTTTGACATACGACGTTCCGGTATCTAGCGGGGCAGATGTCGCATAGCCCCAAACGTCCTGCGTCACGCCGCCTTGGGAAAACACATAGATGGTGATTTCTGGCCCGGTCGGGTTGAGATCGTCATCCAGGGCTCGCACCGTGATAATTGACTCAGATTCTACCTGCATGCCGTTTGTCACTATACCGCCACCATCCGTAATGACGTGGCCAGCTGGCAGGTCATCGTCGAAAACGTCAGGGCTGCCAGCAGTGTCATCCAGTGTGATGGTGGTGCCGGTGCCGCCCGAGTAGGTAAAGATGGTGCCATCCGGTGTGTCCGAATTGTTGATGATCGAGCCTCCGACCACGATATCGTTCGAGTCAGCTGTATCCGGGACAAAAGTAGCGACCAGGCTGGAGCTGTCCTGAGCAAAAAAACTGCGGAGAACCATGTAAGCGACTTACCTTCTGTGTGGCGGTTATTGTCGGCCTAAACTGACAAACGCCGCGTGGGTTATGGTTTGGGATAACGTTTCTTGGGATGGTTCGGTCAACTAAGATTTGCGCGATGTCGCTCACAATCTCGTCATTTACGCTGACCATTCATCCAGCTTAACGGAGTTGGAACGCGACCTGCAGGCGATCGCCCAGTCTTTGCCGCTTGTCTCTTTCGAATTCGCTGCATTCGTGGTCGTTTCGCCACAAGGCCAACCAGTCTTTCAATAGCCGTCCGCGGAGACAATAATCCAGGATTTCAACATTGACAGGATGTCGGTAAAGGCGAAAGAACATGTCTTTGTTTCTTTTAAGGATACCGCTTCGGTCGACACCCGATGCGCCGCCATTTCGAAAGATATCCGCTTTTAGAAAATCGACGATATCGTAGACCGCTAGCTTGTCTCGAGCTTCGGTGAAATCCAGACCAATCGTTTTCCCCTGTCCCACAATCAGGTTCTGCCCGTGATAATCGCCATGTGAAAACACGCGCAGGTCCTCGGTGCCCTTCAGGCGGGTCCCTTCGGACAGCATCAGGTTCACCATCGTCCGGCTTTGGTTCGCGATTTTGTTGGGAACGGCCGTCATCAGCTCTTTCAAGCTGTCTGTCATCCACCTGGGGCGAAAGGCGTAGCGAACAGGCGGATTGCGACTGTGAAGATCGTTCAGCCACGACCCCGCGCGACGGTACACCTGGGCGACCTGATCATCGTCTTTGCTGTTGTAGATCAGATCAACGGCGGTTGGCCGATTGATGTATTCGGTCACCAGAAAAGCGCCACCTGGCGAGAGGTAAACGGGTCGGACAACGCGCGAAGTCTCATTGCCCTCAAAAAATCGGTACAGTTCGACGAGCAGGTCATATTCGTTCCGCAATCGCCCGGTGTCTGGCGATTGCGTGTCGATCTTAAGGGCGAAGGCCTGCGCTGCGGTATGCAGGATCACGACGGATCGCGTGTCGTCGAACGCATGCGATCGGTAGATGCATTCATAGCGGCGGATGGGCACTTTCAGGAACTGGTTTGAAAACTCGTCGATATACAAGGCGACGCGGGCATTTTCTTCGTCTGAAAGGGGCAGCGTTCCAGCCAACGGGCCAAGTCCTGAGTGCTATTGTCCAGTCTCCGGACAGGATAACAGTGCGATGTCCGTGTCAACGGAAAGTCGATGCTTTGAGCTGCTTGAATTGGCGTTTGCGCGTTGTGCTGCGTAAATCCGCGCCTATATACATGCTAAGCTCCAAACGGGGTGGAAATCGTTTTCGACAGATGCTGTTGCGAACCTGCGCAAACCGCAATTTACCCCTTGGAAACCGGCCCCATCTGCCCTAAGTAGGGCTACGAAGTAAAGCGTGCGATTCGTCGTGCGCTTTATTTTGTTTCGTCCAAGACGGTGGGTGGTGCCATACGGCCCCTTAATTCCCTGCCTGAGACGGGTAAGACCAAAGAATTCTGGGGGGTCCAACCCTCGGGCGCATTTTGGCCAATCCCGTAACAACGGACCTGAACGCCGGAGCGAAAGCTGCGGCTAATATGAGCCGGGGTGAGATATCGCCCCAAACTTGGAGAGAACTGTGGATAGAGCCCAGAAAGAGAAAGTGGTCGAGGAACTCGGCCAAATCTTCGAAAGCTCTGGCGTCGTAGTGGTTTCGCACTACGCCGGTCTGACAGTTGCCGAGATGCAGGACCTTCGCGCACGTGCTCGTGACGCGGGTGGCTCCGTGCGTGTTGCCAAGAACAGGCTCGCCAAAATCGCCCTCGACGGAAAGCCATGTGAAAGCATTGCCGACCTGCTGACGGGTATGACCGTTCTGACCTATTCCGAGGACCCTGTGGCAGCAGCCAAAGTGGCCCAGGACTACGCCAAAGAGAACCAAAAGTTCGAAATTCTTGGCGGTGCAATGGGTGAGAACGCTCTGGATCGTGCCGGCGTCGAAGCCGTGTCGAAAATGCCTTCGCGCGAGGAGCTTATTGCTACTATCGCGGGCATGCTTGGCGCACCTGCTTCGAACATCGCTGGCGCAATTGGCGCACCTGCAAGCAACATCGCAAGCATCCTTTCCACCATCGAAGAGAAGGCGGAAGCTGCGTAAGCGGTTGGCACTGAATGATCTGCGTAGGGTAACCACCCTGACGTTGGAACACACACTGTAAACGGAAAGAGCTGATAAAATGGCTGATCTGAAAGCACTCGCAGAAAGCATCGTGGGTCTGACCCTGCTGGAAGCACAAGAACTGAAAACCATCCTCAAAGACGAATATGGCATCGAGCCCGCAGCAGGCGGCGCAGTTGTCATGGCAGCCGGTGGCGACGCCGGTGGCGCAGCTGAGGAAGAAAAAACCGAATTCGACGTCGTTCTGAAGAACGCCGGCGCTTCGAAAATCAACGTGATCAAAGAAGTTCGCGGCATCACCGGTCTGGGCCTGAAAGAAGCCAAAGAACTGGTCGAAGCTGGCGGCAAGATCAAAGAAGGCGTGTCGAAAGACGAAGCCGAAGAAGTCAAAGGCAAGCTGGAAGCAGCTGGCGCCGAAGTCGAGCTGGCCTAAGCCATTCGACAGGTGCATCGCTGATGTGCCGCAGAATTTGGCTGGATCCGGAGAAATCCGGGTCCAGCCGAACCTGTCTTAGAAAGGGCCTCTGAATATTGGGGTGTTTTCTAAGACGCGGTTCGCGGATCGGGAGGCTGCCATTCGGGACGGTGGCCACGAATTGATCCGGGCGTGTCGTCTCTAATGTGCAAGGCACCGGGGCCCGACGGTGTCTTTGTCCGCTGAGAACATCGAAAGGTGACATCTGACATGGCTCAAACGTTCCTTGGCCAGAAACGTCTTCGTAAATATTACGGCAAAATCCGCGAAGTGCTGGAGATGCCGAACCTCATTGAGGTCCAGAAATCCTCTTATGATCTATTTCTGCGCTCCGGCGATGCAGATGTGCCCACAGACGGCGAAGGCATCAAAGGCGTGTTCCAATCGGTCTTCCCGATCAAGGATTTCAACGAAACCTCCGTTCTGGAGTTCGTGAAATACGATCTGGAAAAACCCAAATATGACGTCGAAGAGTGCATGCAGCGCGACATGACCTACAGCGCTCCGCTGAAGGTCACTTTGCGTCTGATCGTGTTCGATGTCGACGAGGACACCGGCGCCAAATCCGTCAAAGACATCAAAGAACAGGACGTATTCATGGGCGACATGCCCCTGATGACGCCCAACGGTACGTTCATCGTGAACGGCACCGAGCGTGTGATCGTGTCCCAGATGCACCGTTCGCCCGGCGTGTTCTTTGACCACGACAAGGGCAAGACCCACTCTTCGGGTAAACTGCTCTTTGCTTGCCGCATCATCCCGTATCGCGGCAGCTGGCTGGACTTTGAGTTCGACGCCAAGGACATCGTGTTCGCCCGTATCGACCGTCGCCGCAAATTGCCTGTGACCACCCTGCTGTATGCGTTGGGTCTGGATCAGGAAGCGATCATGGATGCGTACTACGACACCGTGTCCTATAAGCTGGACAAGAAGAAGGGTTGGATCGCTCCGTTCTTCCCGGAACGTGTGCGCGGTACCCGTCCGACTTATGATTTGATTGATGCGAAATCGGGTGAAGTGATTGCTGAAGCAGGCAAGAAGGTCACACCGCGCGCTGTCAAGAAACTGATCGACGAAGGCACTGTCACCAACCTGCTGGTTCCATTCGACCACATCGTTGGAAAATTCGTCGCCAAAGACGTCATCAACGAAGAAACCGGTGCGATCTATGTCGAAGCCGGTGATGAGCTGACGCTGGAATATGACAAGGACGGCGAACTGATCGGCGGCACAGTCAAAGAGCTGGTCGATGCCGGCGTCACCGAGATTCCGGTTCTGGACATCGACAACATCAACGTCGGTCCGTACATGCGCAACACCATGGCGGCAGATAAGAACATGGGCCGGGACACCGCGCTGATGGATATCTACCGTGTTATGCGTCCGGGTGAACCGCCCACCGTCGAAGCGGCCTCGGCCCTGTTCGACACGTTGTTCTTCGACAGCGAGCGCTATGACCTGTCCGCCGTTGGCCGCGTGAAGATGAACATGCGTCTAGCTCTAGATGCGCCGGATACCCTGCGCACCCTGCGCCGCGAAGACATCGTGGCCTGCATCAAGGCGCTGGTCGAACTGCGCGACGGCAAAGGTGACATCGACGATATCGACCACCTTGGTAACCGTCGTGTCCGTTCGGTCGGCGAACTGATGGAAAACCAGTACCGCGTCGGCCTGTTGCGCATGGAGCGCGCGATCAAAGAGCGTATGTCGTCGGTCGAGATCGACACTGTCATGCCGCAGGACCTGATCAACGCGAAACCGGCTGCTGCTGCTGTTCGCGAATTCTTCGGCTCGTCGCAGCTGTCGCAGTTCATGGACCAGACCAACCCGCTGTCGGAAGTGACCCACAAACGCCGCCTTTCGGCGCTTGGCCCCGGTGGTCTGACGCGCGAGCGTGCGGGCTTTGAGGTGCGTGACGTGCACCCGACCCACTATGGTCGGATGTGCCCGATTGAAACGCCTGAAGGTCCGAACATTGGTCTGATCAACTCGCTGGCCACCTTTGCCCGCGTTAACAAGTATGGCTTCATCGAAACACCGTACCGCGTCGTCAAAGACGCCGAGGTGACCGATGAGGTTCACTACATGTCCGCGACCGAAGAAATGCGTCACACTGTGGCGCAGGCGAACGCGACACTGGATGCAGATGGCAAGTTCATCAACGATCTGGTTTCGACCCGTCAGTCCGGCGACTACACCCTTGCCCCGCGCGAGAATGTGGACCTGATCGACGTCAGCCCGAAACAGTTGGTATCGGTTGCTGCATCGCTGATCCCGTTCCTTGAAAATGACGACGCCAACCGCGCTCTGATGGGCTCGAACATGCAACGTCAGGCGGTTCCGCTGCTGCGGGCCGAGGCGCCGCTGGTCGGCACCGGTATCGAGGAAAAGGTTGCCATCGACTCGGGCGCTGCGATTCAGGCGAAACGTGCCGGTATCATCGACCAGGTCGATGCCCAGCGTATCGTTATTCGTGCTACCGAAGATCTGGAACTGGGCGACGCGGGTGTGGACATCTACCGTCTGCGCAAATTCCAGCGTTCGAACCAGAACACCTGCATCAACCAGCGTCCGCTGGTGAAAGTGGGTGACACTGTCACGAAAGGCGAGGTTGTCGCCGATGGTCCGTCCACCGATATCGGTGAACTGGCACTGGGTAAGAACGTGGTCGTCGCGTTCATGCCGTGGAATGGCTACAACTACGAAGACTCGATCCTGATCAGCGAACGTATTGCGCGTGATGACGTCTTTACCTCGGTCCATATCGAGGAATTCGAAGTCGCTGCCCGTGACACGAAGCTGGGCCCGGAAGAGATCACCCGCGACATCCCGAACGTCGGTGAAGAAGCGCTGCGTAACCTCGACGAGGCTGGCATCGTTTACATCGGTGCGGATGTTGAGCCGGGCGATATTCTGGTTGGCAAGATCACTCCGAAGGGCGAAAGCCCGATGACCCCGGAAGAAAAGCTGCTGCGCGCCATCTTTGGTGAAAAAGCATCTGACGTGCGCGATACCTCGTTGCGCGTGAAGCCGGGTGATTACGGTACGGTCGTGGAAGTCCGCGTCTTCAACCGTCACGGTGTGGAAAAAGACGAGCGTGCGCTGCAGATCGAGCGTGAGGAAGTCGAACGTCTGGCCCGTGACCGGGATGACGAGCTGGCGATCCTTGACCGCAACATCTATGCGCGTCTGCAGGGTCTGATCCTGGGTAAAACCGCTGTCAAAGGCCCGAAAGGCGTCAAGGCAGGATCGGTGATCACCGAGGAACTGCTGGACATGCTGACCCGTGGTCAGTGGTGGCAGCTGGCGTTGGAAGACGAGAAGGACGCGCAGATCGTAGAGGCTCTGAACGAGCAGTACGAAGTGCTCAAGCGCGCTCTGGATGCCCGTTTCGAAGACAAGGTCGAAAAAGTCCGTCGTGGTGACGATCTGCCGCCGGGTGTGATGAAGATGGTCAAAGTCTTCATCGCCGTGAAGCGTAAGCTGCAGCCGGGCGACAAGATGGCCGGCCGTCACGGGAACAAAGGTGTGATCTCCAAAGTTGTTCCGATGGAAGACATGCCGTTCTTGGCCGATGGTACGCCGGTTGATTTCTGTCTGAACCCACTGGGTGTGCCTTCGCGTATGAACGTTGGTCAGATCCTTGAAACCCACATGGGTTGGGCCGCACGCGGTTTGGGTTTGAACATCGACGAGGCACTGGGTGAATACCGCCGTTCCGGCGACCTGACCCCGGTTCGCGAAGCGATGAAGCTGGCCTATGGCGAGAATGTCTATGAAGAAGGCATTGCCGGCATGGACGAAGGTCACCTGATCGAGGCGGCGGGCAACGTGACCCGTGGTGTTCCGATCGCGACCCCGGTCTTTGACGGTGCCAAAGAGGCTGACGTCAACGACGCGCTGGTGCGTGCGGGCTTCTCGGAAAGCGGTCAGTCGGTTCTGTTCGACGGTCGTACCGGTGAGCAATTCGCGCGTCCGGTCACCGTTGGCATCAAGTACCTGCTGAAACTGCACCACCTTGTGGATGACAAAATCCACGCGCGTTCGACCGGGCCGTACAGCCTGGTAACCCAGCAGCCGCTGGGTGGTAAGGCGCAGTTCGGTGGTCAGCGCTTTGGTGAGATGGAAGTCTGGGCTCTGGAAGCTTACGGCGCCGCCTACACCCTGCAGGAGATGCTCACCGTGAAATCGGATGACGTCGCCGGTCGGACCAAGGTCTATGAGTCGATCGTCAAGGGCGAGGATAACTTTGAAGCGGGCGTACCGGAATCGTTCAACGTTCTGGTTAAAGAAGTCCGTGGCCTCGGCCTGAATATGGAACTCCTGGATGCGGAGGAAGAGTAGGGGCGGCAACGCCCCACACTCATCCCATCCCAATTTGTAAGGACGCAAAATGAACCAGGAAATCACCAATAACCCGTTCAACCCGCTGACGCCGCCGAAAGTCTTTGACGAGATCAAAGTCTCCCTGGCGTCGCCCGAGCGGATTCTGTCTTGGTCCTATGGCGAGATCAAGAAACCCGAAACCATCAACTACCGGACGTTCAAGCCCGAGCGTGACGGTCTGTTCTGCGCGCGTATCTTTGGCCCGATCAAAGATTACGAATGTCTGTGCGGCAAATATAAGCGGATGAAGTATCGCGGCGTTGTCTGCGAGAAATGCGGTGTGGAAGTCACCCTGCAGAAAGTCCGCCGCGAGCGTATGGGCCACATCGAACTGGCAGCACCCGTTGCGCACATCTGGTTCCTGAAATCGCTGCCGTCCCGCATCGGTCTGATGTTGGACATGACGCTGCGCGATCTGGAACGTGTTCTGTACTTTGAAAACTATGTCGTCATCGAGCCCGGTCTGACCGACCTGTCTTATGGCCAGATGCTGACCGAAGAAGAGTACATGGACGCGCAGGATGCCTATGGCATGGACGCGTTCACGGCGAACATCGGTGCGGAAGCTATCCGTGAAATGCTGGCTCAGATCGATCTGGAAGCCGAAGCCGAGCAGCTGCGCGCTGATCTGGCCGAAGCAACTGGTGAACTGAAGCCCAAGAAGATCATCAAACGTCTGAAGGTTGTTGAATCTTTCCTCGAGTCGGGCAACCGGCCTGAGTGGATGGTGATGACCGTGATCCCGGTCATTCCGCCGGAACTGCGTCCGCTGGTTCCGCTGGATGGTGGCCGTTTCGCGACTTCGGATCTGAACGATCTGTATCGCCGCGTCATCAACCGGAACAACCGTCTGAAGCGTCTGATCGAACTGCGCGCACCTGACATCATCGTCCGCAACGAAAAGCGGATGTTGCAGGAATCCGTGGACGCTCTGTTCGACAATGGCCGTCGTGGGCGCGTGATTACCGGTGCCAACAAGCGTCCGCTGAAATCGCTGTCGGACATGCTGAAAGGTAAGCAGGGTCGCTTCCGTCAGAACCTTTTGGGTAAGCGCGTCGACTTCTCGGGCCGTTCGGTCATCGTGACCGGTCCGGAACTCAAGCTGCACCAGTGTGGTCTGCCCAAGAAGATGGCGCTGGAGCTGTTCAAGCCGTTCATCTACTCGCGCCTTGAAGCCAAGGGTCTGTCTTCGACCGTGAAGCAGGCGAAGAAACTGGTCGAGAAAGAGCGTCCCGAAGTGTGGGATATCCTAGACGAGGTGATCCGCGAACACCCTGTCATGCTGAACCGTGCGCCGACGCTGCACCGTTTGGGCATTCAGGCGTTTGAGCCGGTTCTGATCGAAGGTAAAGCCATCCAGCTGCACCCGCTGGTCTGTTCGGCGTTTAACGCCGACTTCGACGGTGACCAGATGGCTGTGCACGTCCCGCTGAGCCTTGAGGCCCAGCTGGAAGCCCGTGTTCTGATGATGTCGACGAACAACGTTCTGTCGCCTGCAAACGGTGCGCCGATCATCGTTCCGTCGCAGGATATGATCCTGGGTCTGTACTATGTGACCCTGGAACGCGAAGGCATGCCGGGCGAAGGTAAGGTGTTTGGTTCGATCGACGAAGTTCAGCACGCGCTGGATTCCGGCGAAGTGCACCTGCACACCAAGATCACCGCGCGGATCACGCAGATCGACGACGAAGGCAACGAAGTTCAGAAGCGTTTCGAGACTACTCCGGGCCGTCTGCGTCTGGGTGCCTTGCTGCCGATGAACAACAAGGCCCCGTTCGAGCTGGTTAACCGTCTGCTGCGGAAGAAAGAAGTGCAGCAGGTAATCGACACCGTCTACCGCTACTGCGGTCAGAAAGAGTCGGTTATCTTCTGTGACCAGATCATGTCGATGGGCTTCAAAGAAGCGTTCAAGGCGGGCATCTCGTTCGGTAAGGACGACATGGTCATCCCTGATGACAAATGGGGCATCGTTGATGAGACCCGCAGTCAGGTAAAAGACTTTGAACAACAGTACATGGACGGTCTGATCACGCAGGGCGAAAAGTACAACAAAGTTGTCGATGCCTGGTCGAAGTGTAACGACCGCGTCACCGATGCGATGATGGGCACGATCTCGTCTTCGGATCGGGCAGAGGATGGTTCCGAACAAGAACCAAACTCGGTCTACATGATGGCCCACTCGGGTGCGCGTGGCTCGGTTACTCAGATGAAACAGCTGGGCGGTATGCGTGGTCTGATGGCCAAGCCGAACGGTGACATCATCGAGACGCCGATTATCTCGAACTTTAAAGAAGGTCTGACCGTTCTCGAGTACTTCAACTCGACCCACGGTGCCCGTAAGGGTCTGTCGGATACCGCTCTGAAGACGGCGAACTCGGGTTACCTGACCCGTCGTCTGGTGGACGTGGCGCAGGACTGCATCGTTCGTGAGATCGACTGTGGTACTGAACGTGCGATCACCGCCGAAGCTGCGGTCAACGATGGTGAGGTTGTTGCATCGCTGGCCGAACGTGTGCTGGGTCGTGTTTCTGCCGATGACGTTCTGCGTCCGGGTACGGAAGAGGTTCTGGTCGCTGCGGGTCAGCTGATTGACGAACGCATGGCCGACACCATTGACGAGGCCGGTGTTGCTTCGATGCGCATCCGCTCGCCTCTGACTTGTGAGTCCGAGGAAGGTGTATGTGCCACCTGCTATGGTCGTGACCTTGCACGTGGTACGCGGGTCAACACGGGTGAGGCTGTCGGCATCATCGCCGCCCAGTCCATCGGTGAACCTGGCACACAGCTGACGATGCGGACCTTCCACATCGGCGGTGTTGCCCAAGGTGGTCAGCAGTCATTCCAAGAAGCCAGCCAAGACGGTGTGGTTTCGTTCGAGAACCCGCAGGTTCTGGCCAATTCCGCAGGCGAAATCCTGGTCATGGGCCGGAACATGAAGCTGGTGATCAAGGACGAACACGGTGAAGAACGTGCCAGCCACAAGCTGGGCTATGGCTCTAAGCTGTTCGTCAAGGATGGCGCCAAGGTGGCTCGTGGCGACAAGCTGTACGAGTGGGATCCCTACACCCTGCCGATCATCGCCGAGAAAGCCGGTACCGCGAAGTATGTCGACCTTGTTTCGGGCATTGCTGTCCGCGATGAGACCGACGATGCAACCGGCATGACCCAGAAGATCGTGATCGACTGGCGCGCCGCCCCCAAAGGTAGCGACCTGAAGCCCGAGATCATTCTGGTTGGTGACGATGGCGAGCCGGTCCGCAATGATGCGGGCAACCCGGTTCACTATCCGATGTCGGTGGATGCGATCCTGTCGATCGAAGACGGTGATAAAATCGAGGCTGGTGAAGTCGTTGCGCGTATCCCGCGTGAAGGCGCCAAGACCAAGGACATCACCGGTGGTCTGCCACGTGTGGCCGAACTGTTCGAAGCCCGTCGTCCGAAAGATCACGCGATCATCGCAGAAGCCGATGGTTACGTGCGCTTTGGCCGCGACTACAAGAACAAGCGCCGTATCAGCATCGAACCGGCTGACGAGTCCATGGAGACCATCGAGTACATGGTACCCAAGGGCAAGCACATCCCGGTCGCCGAAGGGGACTTCATCCAGAAGGGTGAATACCTGATGGACGGTAACCCGGCTCCGCATGACATCCTGTCCATCATGGGTGTCGAAGCGCTGGCGGATTACATGATCGACGAGGTGCAAGACGTCTATCGCCTGCAAGGTGTGAAAATCAACGACAAGCACATCGAAGTCATCGTGCGTCAGATGCTGCAGAAGTGGGAGATCCTGGACTCAGGCGACACCACTCTGCTGAAAGGCGAACATGTCGACAAGCAGGAGTTCGACGCAGCCAACGAGAAGACGTTGGCCCGCGGCGGGCGTCCAGCTCAGGGCGAACCGATCCTTCTGGGGATCACCAAAGCCTCGCTGCAGACACGTTCGTTCATCTCGGCGGCGTCGTTCCAGGAAACCACCCGCGTGCTGACCGAAGCTTCGGTTCAGGGCAAGAAGGACAAACTGGTTGGCCTGAAAGAGAACGTCATCGTCGGCCGTCTGATCCCAGCCGGTACCGGTGGGGCCACTCAGGCCGTGCGCCAGGTTGCGCAAGGCCGCGACAACGTCGTGATCGAAGCCCGCCGGGAAGAGGCCGAAGCGGCCGCTGCCTTGGCTGCGCCGGTCATGGATGACGACATGGTCGGTGACGAGCTGGACGTTCTGGTGGAAACACCGGAAAGCCGCGAGTAACTTTCTCATCATAGAAATAAGGAAAGGCCCTGCGATTTCGCGGGGCCTTTTCCTTTGCCCTTGGTGCGCTTTCGCCCAATCGTGATACAACTGAATAGTCTCGAAGACAGCGACCCACTGACCAAGGGATGCATGATGCCTACAATCAAGGGTGATTTGATACAGCTTGCACTGAACGGTGAGTTTGATGTCATCGTTCACGGTTGCAATTGCTTCCATGCGATGGGGGCCGGGATAGCACGGGCGATTGTGGCGGAATTCCCTGATGCGCTTGAGGCCGACAAGCAGACGGACCTTGGGTCCCGATCAAAACTCGGAACGATTTCTTCGGTCCAGATCACGCGGGGCACGACCGAATTTGTAGTGGTTAATGCCTATACCCAGTTTCATTGGGAGGGGCCGGGGCCGCTTGTGGAATATGAGGCGATCTCGGGTTGTTTTTCGAAGATTGCACGCGCATTCCCCGCATCGCGGATCGGCTATCCGATGATAGGTGCAGGTCTGGCCGGTGGCAATTGGGCAGAGATCGCGCCGCTCATTGACGTAGCTCTTGCGGGTATGGACCACACGTTGGTGATATTGCCTGGCTGATCAGCAGGCCTGACGTTGCATATTGACATCGTTCACGGGCTTACGGCCAATGGGCCAAGTTTCTTTAAAGTATTGGAATCCGCCACTATGACCCCGAATGTGAAGGGCGCGGTGCTGATGATGGGCAGCATGGCCGCCTTTACCGTGAATGATGCTTTGATCAAAGTTGCGGGGGCAGACTTGCCGCTGTTTCAGATGGTTGCGATGCGTGGACTCTTGGCGACGTTATTGGTGTTTCTGATGGCGCGTCACCTTGGGGCACTGCACCTGAACTTTCCGCGCCACGACAAATGGCTTGTTGCTGCACGCTGCCTGGCCGAGTTGTCGGCCACATTCTTCTTTCTGACAGCGCTTTTGCATATGCCGCTTGCAAATGTAACGGCCGTTCTTCAGGCGTTGCCACTTACGGTGACATTGGGGGCTGTTTTGTTCTTTGGTGAACATATCGGCTGGCGCCGCATTCTAGCGATCGGGATGGGATTTGCTGGAATGTTGCTGATCGTACGGCCGGGGCCTGATGGGTTCAGTATTTACGCGACCTACGCTCTGATTGCCGTGGCATCCGTCACCGCGCGCGACCTGATTACAAGGCGTATGTCCACCCATGTTCCGTCCTTGACGGTCACATTGGCGACGTCGGTTTCCATTACAGTGGCCGCAGGGATCGCAACTGCAGTCACAGGGTGGGAGCCGGTTACACTGGGTGCAGGGATAATGGTGGCCTCAGCTGCAGTCTTTGTTCTGACCGGATATCTTTGCAGCGTCATGGTCATGCGCGAAGGCGACGTCGGTTTTATCGCGCCGTTCCGTTATTCCAGCCTGATCTGGGCTTTGGGGCTGGGTTGGATCATTTTTGGCGATTGGCCTGATACGATCACGATGTTGGGCGCTGTTCTGGTCGTGGGTGCGGGGCTTTTCACGCTGTTCCGGGAACGTCAGTCTCAACCTGCCGAGTGAGCCCGCCGCACCCTGTCCTGTTCAATGGCAAATCGCGCAATGAACTCGCCTTCTTGTTCCGGTGTCAGTGGGGACAGCTCGGTCTTGCTGGCGCGGGCATGGGGGGAGTCGTTGAAGTTGTTCAGCGTACGCACCCACATGGGCGCGTCGGGATAGCTGATCACGGGCATGAAACGACCGATCTTATGGTGCGTGAAACTCATGATCGTGTGTTTGCAGCCGCCGGCAATATACATCCCCAACCCAACGCCCAAAAGGGATCGGAACACTGGGAGGGCTTGCGTGCCATCCGGTCCAAACCGCGCCAGAAACCCGCTGTTGAAATCCAGCCCGACCGTCCGGCTTTTCCGGGTCAGTCCTTTGGCGTCAATCGCCGCAAGGCGCAGGCGTTCGACAAAGTCGACCGAGACGGCATCATCGTCATCATGCCGGAACTGGAGACATGGCTGATCCGGGGCGGTGCGGGCGCTGTGCAGAACCTCTTTGACGACAGGGCGATGCCGAGCTGGTGTGCGCTTGACGATGCGGATCTGCCTGATGCCCGAGGTGAGATCATACAGCCGGTCCATGGACTTTTTGGGAAGGCATTCACCGACTAGCACCGCCAGCTCAAAGTCCTCGTCTGTCTGTTCCCGAAAACCGGGCAGGGTGGTGGTTTCGAACAGTCGAAACCGTTCTTCCAGCCGCTCTGGGTTATACAGGTATTGACGACGCTTTTCGACAGTTTCGTGTTCTACCTGATAACCGCCGATCGCGGGGTAGGAAAAGCGGCACAGGCCAATGACTTGCATGTTTCGTCCATCGAAAAGTTTCGCGGCCACTATGCAGAAATCCGCAATTGCCGGCAACGGGCGAGTAGCACTGGAAGCTGCAGCTAAGTCTTGGTAAAACGCCGTCAATCGGCTTGTCGGGTATGTGCTGTTGACACTCGGGCCGACTCCCCATATACGCGCGTCATCTCGGTGCCGGGGGCCGCCCCACAACCGATTCCAGTAATGAACTGGTCAAGGCCCGGACACTTTTATCGTTCGCGCCCTCTGATAACAAACCGCGACGTTCACCTCGGAATGGGAACGCTCGCGGGTTTTGCGCTTGTGGACGCACGAACGCAGCAAGTTTAGCCGCACGCAATGCGCGTGCATGTCATGTGTGTTGCAAAACGGGGAAGAAACCGGAATGCCAACTATTCAACAGCTGATCCGCAAGCCGCGTCAGCCCAAAGTAAAACGCTCGAAGTCCATGCACCTGGAGCAGTGCCCGCAGAAACGCGGCGTCTGTACTCGTGTGTATACGACCACACCGAAAAAGCCGAACTCGGCTATGCGTAAGGTTGCCAAAGTGCGCCTGACCAACGGGTTCGAGGTCATCTCGTACATCCCCGGTGAAAGCCACAACCTGCAGGAACACTCGGTTGTTCTGATCCGTGGCGGCCGTGTAAAAGACCTTCCCGGTGTCCGTTACCACATCCTGCGTGGTGTTCTGGATACCCAGGGCGTCAAAGACCGTAAGCAACGTCGTTCGAAATACGGCGCGAAGCGTCCCAAGTAAGAAGGAGAGGCTGATATGTCACGTCGTCACGCCGCCGAAAAACGCGAAGTCCTGCCTGACGCCAAATTTGGCGACAAGGTACTGACCAAATTCATGAACAACCTGATGATCGACGGCAAAAAGTCGGTCGCAGAGCGCATCGTTTACAACGCTTTTGACCGCGTTGAAGGCAAGATCAAGCGCGCTCCTGTCGAAGTGTTCCACGAAGCGCTCGACAACATCAAACCGTCGGTCGAGGTTCGTTCGCGCCGGGTTGGTGGTGCAACCTATCAGGTTCCGGTCGAAGTGCGCCCCGAGCGCCGCGAAGCACTGGCCATCCGCTGGCTGATCACTGCTGCGCGTGGCCGTAACGAAAACACCATGGAAGAGCGCCTTGCGGGCGAACTGCTGGACGCCGTACAGTCCCGCGGTACTGCCGTGAAAAAGCGCGAAGACACCCACAAGATGGCCGAGGCGAACAAAGCCTTCAGCCACTACCGTTGGTAATTCCAGAGGCTTATCAAAATGGCACGCGAATATACACTCAACCATTACCGTAACTTCGGTATTATGGCGCATATCGATGCAGGTAAAACGACCTGTTCGGAACGCATCCTGTATTACACCGGCAAATCCCACAACATCGGTGAGGTGCACGATGGTGCAGCCACCATGGACTGGATGGAGCAGGAGCAGGAACGCGGCATCACCATCACTTCGGCTGCGACCACCACGTTTTGGGAACGCACCGAAGACGGTGAAACTGCTGACTCGCCCAAGCACCGCCTGAACATCATCGACACCCCCGGCCACGTTGACTTCACCATTGAAGTTGAGCGTTCGCTGGCGGTTCTCGACGGTGCCGTTTGCGTTCTGGACGCAAACGCTGGTGTTGAGCCCCAGACCGAAACCGTGTGGCGTCAGGCTGACCGCTACAAGGTTCCGCGTATGGTGTTCGTCAACAAGATGGACAAGATCGGCGCAGACTTCTTCAACTGCGTTGCAATGATCGAAGACCGTACCGGCGCACGTGCTGTTCCGGTTGGTATTCCGATCGGCGCAGAAACCGAGCTGGAAGGCCTGATCGACCTGGTCACCATGGAAGAATGGCTTTGGCAGGGCGAAGACCTGGGCGCAAGCTGGGTCAAAGCACCGATCCGTGACAGCCTGAAAGACATGGCTGACGAATGGCGCGGTAAAATGGTCGAAGCGGCCGTCGAAATGGACGACGACGCGATGATGGAATACCTGGAAGGCAATGAGCCCGACGTTCCGACCCTGCGCGCCCTGCTGCGCAAAGGTACTCTGGAAATCGCGTTTGTTCCGGTTCTGGGTGGTTCGGCGTTCAAGAACAAAGGCGTTCAGCCGCTGTTGAATGCTGTGATCGACTATCTGCCCAGCCCGCTGGACGTTGTCGATTACATGGGCTTCAAACCCGGTGACGAAGAAGAAACCCGTAACATTGCCCGCCGCGCGGATGATGACATGGCGTTCTCGGGCCTGGCATTCAAAATCATGAACGACCCCTTTGTTGGCTCGCTGACCTTTACCCGCATCTACTCGGGTACTCTGGCCAAGGGCGACACGCTTCTGAACTCGACCAAGGGTAAGAAAGAGCGTATCGGCCGGATGATGATGATGCACTCGAATGATCGTGAGGAAATCACGGAAGCATTCGCAGGCGACATTATCGCGCTGGCAGGTCTGAAAGACACCACCACGGGCGACACTCTGTGTTCGACCGGCGATCCGGTGGTTCTGGAAACGATGACCTTCCCCGATCCGGTGATCGAGATTGCGGTTGAGCCGAAAACCAAGGCTGACCAGGAAAAGATGAGCCAGGGTCTGGGCCGTTTGGCTGCAGAAGACCCGTCCTTCCGTGTGGAAACTGACATTGAAAGCGGTCAGACCATCATGAAGGGCATGGGCGAACTTCACCTGGACATCCTGATTGACCGTCTCAAGCGTGAATTCAAGGTTGAAGCGAACATTGGTGCGCCGCAGGTGGCCTATCGCGAAACCATCGGTCACGAAGCCGAGATCGTTTACACCCACAAGAAACAGTCGGGTGGTTCGGGTCAGTTCGCCGAGGTGAAGATGATTATCTCTCCGACAGAACCGGGTGAAGGCTATTCGTTCGAATCCCGCGTTGTTGGTGGTTCGGTACCCAAGGAATATATCCCGGGTGTCGAAAAAGGCATCAGATCCGTCATGGATAGCGGCCCGCTGGCTGGCTTCCCCGTGATCGACTTCAAAGTTGCCCTGATCGAAGGTAAATACCACGACGTGGACTCCTCGGTTCTGGCGTTTGAAATCGCGGCTCGTATGGGTATGCGTGAAGGCATGCGCAAAGCCGGTGCAAAACTGCTTGAGCCGATCATGAAGGTCGAAGTGATCACCCCGGAAGAATACACCGGCGGCATCATCGGCGACCTGACATCACGTCGGGGACAGGTTTCCGGTCAGGAAAACCGTGGCAACGCCATCGCGATCGACGCGTTCGTTCCGCTGGCCAACATGTTCGGCTACATCAACACACTGCGTTCGATGTCGTCGGGCCGTGCCCAGTTCACCATGCAGTTCGATCACTACGATCCGGTTCCGCAGAACATCTCGGACGAGATCCAGGCGAAATACGCATAAGCGAAGATTTGAGGGAGCTCTGTTCAGGGGCTCCCTTAATTACCGAAAAAGGAGGCCATCATGGCAAAGGAAAAGTTTGAGCGTAATAAGCCGCACGTCAACATCGGCACGATTGGCCACGTTGACCACGGCAAGAC